>NZ_JBXARE010000002.1:499324-693387 GCF_058807935.1 Pseudoduganella sp. GW821-FHT11H04
ACCAGACATTTTGTAAGAGCGAGAAAGGCACACCGGTTATGACACCGCGAACTACCATCAAGGTTGGTGAGTGACGCTAGTCGATCGGCTTTCTTTTGCTTGTTCAATTGAAGAAAACGCGGCTAGCCCGCGTTTTTTTTCGTCCATATTTTTCAGCATTACCTTTTTCTCCGGAGATCCATAATGGTTTCAGTCCGACTGCCCGACGGTTCCGTCCGTCAATTCGATGCCCCGCTGACCGTCGCTCAAGTGGCGTCCAACATCAGCACCAGCCTGGGTAAAGCAGCCCTTGCCGGTAAGGTTGACGGCAAGGTCGTTGATACTTCCTTCCTGATCGAGAAGGATTCCGATGTCGCTATCGTGACCGACAAGGACCCGGAAGGCCTGGACGTGATCCGTCACTCGACCGCCCACTTGCTGGCTTACGCCGTCAAGGAGCTTTTCCCTGACGCGCAAGTAACCATCGGCCCGGTCATCGAAAACGGCTTCTACTACGACTTCTCCTACAAGCGCCCGTTCACCCCGGATGACCTGGTGGCAATCGAGAAGAAGATGGCCGAGCTGGCGAAGAAAGACGAGCAGGTAACCCGCAAGGTCCTGCCGCGCGACGAAGCCGTGGCCTACTTCAAGTCCATCAACGAACACTACAAGGCCGAGATCATCGCTTCGATTCCGTCGAACGAAGACGTGTCCCTGTACACCGAAGGCAGCTTCACCGACCTGTGCCGGGGCCCGCACGTGCCATCGACCGGCAAGCTGAAGGTCTTCAAGTTGATGAAGCTGGCCGGCGCTTACTGGCGCGGCGACAGCAAAAACGAAATGCTGCAACGCGTGTACGGCACCGCCTGGACCAAGAAGGAAGACCAGGAGCAGTACCTGTTCCAGCTGGAAGAGGCTGAGAAGCGCGACCACCGCAAACTGGGTAAGCAGCTGGACTTCTTCCATTTCCAGGACGAGGCGCCGGGCCTGGTGTTCTGGCATCCGAAAGGCTGGACCATCTGGCAGCAAGTGGAGCAGTACATGCGCCGCAAGTACCAGGACAACGGCTACCAGGAAGTGAAGGCGCCGCAGATCCTGGACGCGAGCCTGTGGGGCAAGACCGGCCACTGGGAAAACTACCGCGAGAACATGTTCGTGACCGAGTCCGAAAACCGTTCCTATGCGCTGAAGCCAATGAACTGCCCAGGCCACGTACAGATCTTCAACAGCGACCTGCGTTCCTACCGCGACCTGCCGCTGCGCTACGGTGAGTTCGGCCAGTGCCACCGCAACGAGCCTTCCGGCGCGCTGCACGGCATCATGCGCGTGCGCGGCTTCACCCAGGACGATGGCCACATTTTCTGCACCAACGAGCAGATCGAGCCGGAAGTGGTTGCATTCCACCAGCAGGCGATGGAAGTCTACAAAGATTTTCATTTCGAGAACATCGACGTCAAGCTGGCTCTGCGCCCTGACAATCGCATCGGCGACGATGACGTGTGGGATAAGGCTGAGGAAGCGCTGCGCTCCGGCTTGCGTGCTTGCGGCGTCACCTGGACCGAACTGCCGGGTGAGGGTGCTTTCTACGGTCCGAAGATCGAATACCACCTGAAGGACTCGCTGGGCCGCCCATGGCAGGTCGGCACCATGCAGGTCGACTTCTTCATGCCTGGCCGCTTGGGTGCCGAGTATGTGGCGGATGACAACACCCGTAAGACCCCGGTCATGCTGCACCGTGCAATCGTGGGTTCGCTGGAGCGCTTCATCGGCATCCTGATTGAGAACTATGCTGGTGCGCTGCCGATGTGGCTTGCTCCTCAGCAAGTATCGATTCTCAACATCAGCGATGCACAGGCGGATTACTGCAAGGCGCTTGAAACCAGGCTGCGCAAGCTGGGCTTCCGCGTTGCTGCTGATTTGCGCAACGAGAAGATTACGTATAAAATCCGCGAACATTCCGTCCAAAAAGTGCCTTACATCCTCGTGGTGGGCGACAAAGAGCGGGATGCCCATACCGTGGCCGTGCGTGCCCGGGGCAATGTCGATCTGGGCGTCATGTCGATCGAGGCCCTGGTGGAGCGACTGCAGCAAGACGTCGCTACCAAAGCCTGATGCGTGAAACTCCGCAACCGGCCAACTAACCAATATTGAAGGAAACACCATAGCTACTGACAAGTCTTCCCATCGCATCAATGGCGAGATCACCCACCCTGAAATGCGTCTGTCGGGTGTGGAAAATGAACCGCTGGGCATCGTAAGCCTGGCCGAAGCCTTCCGCCTGGCGGAAGAGGCCGATGTCGACCTGGTCGAGATCGCGCCGAACGCGAATCCACCAGTCTGCCGACTGATGGACTACGGTAAGTTCAAGTATTCGGAACAGAAGAAGGCGCACGAAGCCAAGTTGAAGCAGAAGGTGATTTCGGTCAAGGAAGTCAAATTCCGTCCGGGCACCGATGATGGCGACTACAACATCAAGCTGCGTAATCTGATCAAGTTCCTGGAAGAGGGCGACAAGACCAAGATCACCCTGCGTTTCCGTGGCCGTGAAATGGCTCACCAGGACATCGGCATGCGCATGCTGGAGCGTCTGAAGGCTGACCTGGAGGCTGTAGGCCAGGTCGAACAGTTCCCGAAAATGGAAGGCCGCCAGATGATCATGATCCTGGCGCCTAAGAAAAAGAAGTAAGCGCATCTGTGATGCGAAAAGCCAGCCCTCGGGCTGGCTTTTTTATTGTCGAAAAGCATATTGTTGAACTAAAATGCGCGTTTCCTTTTTTGAAACTCTTCGAACGTGCGTCAACTTACCCGTATTCTTGCCTCTTCACTGATCGTCGTGCTTACCGCTTGTGGCGGCGGATCTGGCTCCTCCGATGGCCCGCAAACTCCATCAACACCTCCCACTAAGCCGCCTGTCCTGCAAGCTGCTCAAATTATTGTGGCGGAGCAGAATGAGGCATCGGTGCCCGTCAAATTCTCAGCCGTAATTAGCAATCCATCGGGCCTGGTGCTCCAATACGCCTGGAATTTTGGTGATGGGCAGACGAGTACGAGTGAGCGCCCTGAGCACCTCTACGCAAGTTCCGGGAATTATCAGGTTACGCTGACGGTAACGAGTCCTGCGGGAGTCGCGAACAGTTCGGCATCAATTCGTACCAGTCATTCCGCTGGGGTGGTCGGCATGGACTGTGCCGGTCTTGGCGATGGTCAGGGCTGGTGTCGGCAAAGCTATTTGCCCACCAGCCAGTTCTTAATCTCTGTGAAGATGATTGGGAAGACTGTCATTTGGGCGCTGGGCACGAACAATACAATCGTTCGCAGTACAGATGGCGGCGCAACTTGGTTCTCTAGGCGTATCGTGACAACGTCAATACTGAAGGCGATAACGGCGGCCGATGCAAATAATGCGTGGGTGGTGGGTACTGGTGGCTTCGAATCGCATACGAGGGATGGTGGCCTGTCTTGGTTCAGTGGCGAACTGTCAGCTGGAGTAACGGATCTGTTGGCAGTTGGTTTGGCAAAAGATGGTCGGACTGTCTGGCTGGCAGGCAATGGTGGCGCAGCTTACCGATCTGACGACGGCGGAGCCCATTGGAGTAATCGTTCGATAGGAGGGGATTCTCAAACTTGTTCATCCTCATCGATTTCAGTCGTGGACCCGGATACGGTCTGGATGACTGGTGCCTCATGTATGGCACGTACTACGAATGGTGGCTTGAATTGGTCCTTTTCAAAAGATTTTTACTTTGCACGTTCGATGAGCGCAATTGATGCAAACATCGCTTGGGTTTCCAAAGTGCACGCCATTGAGAAAACAACCGATGGTGGCAAGACATGGGTCGTTCAACTCAATACCCTTCCAAATAATTCGGGCACTGGGCCTCAATACACCTCAGTTCTCGCGCTGGACGCGAATACAGTGATTGCGGTCGATTATTCGGGTTACATCGTGAAAAGCGCAAATGGCGGACAAAGCTGGAAGGACATCTCGCCTTCGAGGGTGGTTGGCTGCTGCGATAACCCCAGTTTTGAAGCTTTGTCGGCATCTGATGCAGAAAATATGACTGCGGTCGGGCTTAATGGAAATGTGTTTGTCACTCAGGATGGCGTGAATTGGGCCTCGAAAAATAAGGGAGCCTTTATCTCTGGGAGTGCGGACATCACTTCTATTGCGGTGTTCGACGCAAATCATGCGGCAGTCATCCCACAGGGGTACGGCATCGTTTTCCGTACTGAGGATGGTGGCCGGACCTGGTTGCGCCAGGATAGTTCCACAGCATTGTATTGCGTTTCGAGTTTGACGCGAGTGAGCGAGATGTCGGCAGTGGCAGTCGGCTGCGGTAATGTCCATACGACCAATGATCAGGGCAAGACCTGGCAAAGCACGTACGTCGGCAATTGGTACTTTAAATCGATCTCATCAGTCGGTGGGGATATGGTCTGGGCCGCAGGTGAGTCCGGCACTGTCGCCTATAGCAAGAACGGGGGCGGTTGGAATGTGGTCGCGGGCGATTCAAATGGGGAAACATTGCGTGTGATTTCGGCAGTTAACGAAAATGTCGTGTGGGCTGCGGGCGACAAGGAAACACTGATGCGCACAGTGGATGGTGGAAAATCGTGGATTAAGCAAAGCGGTGATTGGATGAGTGGATTTGCATCGCTTGCCCCGCTCGATGCCGACACTGCCTGGGCGATCCATTACCCTAAGGGGCTGATGAAAACGCAGGATGGAGGCAAGACCTGGATCAAGGTGGAGATCGGCTCGCCTGAGCGAATGTACTCGGTCGCAACTTTGGATGGGAGAGTTTTGTGGGTGGTTGGTGAAAAAGGCAAGATTTTCCGCAGTGAGGACAAAGGCAAATCCTGGAGTGTGCAGGAGTCCGGCATGCTGGGCGACTTGTATACCGTGCGCCTGATTGATAATAATACGGCGTGGGTCACTGGGGTGGGCGGCACCATTTTGAAGACCGCAACTGCTGGCAAGTAGAGGTCTTCCATTTGCGTACGTTTGTGTTACAATCTGAGGTTCCCGTGAGAGTAGGCACTAAAAGTGTAGCAAAGTTGCTGCCACCTACAATCCGGTCATTATTGGAGCATTCACATGCCAAAAATGAAAACTAAGAGCTCCGCGAAAAAGCGTTTTCGCGTGCGCCCAGGTGGCACCGTTAAGTCGGGCATGGCTTTCAAACGCCACATCCTGACCAAGAAGACCACCAAAAACAAGCGTCAGCTGCGTGGTACCCGTAACATCAATGCGTCGGACGTGACTAGCGTTCTGCGTATGATGCCATCCGCTTAATCTCACATTATTTAAGGAGCTACTATGCCTCGAGTAAAACGTGGGGTTACCGCGCGTGCCCGTCATAAGAAAGTACTGAACCTGGCCAAGGGTTACCGCGGTCGTCGCAGCAAAGTATTCCGTATTGCCAAGCAAGCAGTTATGCGCGCTGGCCAGTACGCATACCGCGACCGTCGTAACAAGAAGCGCGTCTTCCGCGCCCTGTGGATCACCCGTATCAACGCGGCTGCCCGCGAACACGGCGTTACCTACAGCGTGTTCATGAACGGTCTGAAGAAGGCCGCTATTGAACTGGACCGTAAGGTCCTGGCTGATATGGCTGTGATGGACAAGCCTGCATTTGCAGCGATTGTCAACGTCGTCAAAGCCAAGATCGCTGCTTAATTGCCAGTGATGTGCGTTGTCTTCGGGCAGCGCTCATAAGAAGCGGGACATGGCTTTAGCTATGTCCCGTTTTTAATTTCCCAAACAGGAAAAAAGTCGGATGAACTCGCTCGAACAACTCGTCGTCTCCGCGCAGGCTGACTTCCTCGCCGCCGTAGACGCTGCAGCACTTGAAAACGCCAAAGCCAAGTACCTTGGCAAGACTGGCCAGATCACCGAAATGATGAAGGGCCTGGGCAAACTGGACCCTGAAGAGAAAAAGGCGCAAGGCGCACTGATTAACGTCGCCAAGGTGCAGATCGAAGCCGCGCTGACCGCGCGCCGTGATGCGCTGGCGGAAGCGCAGCTGCAACTGCGCTTGAACGCAGAAGCGATCGACGTGTCGCTGCCGGGCCGTGGCCGCGCAAAAGGCGGTATCCATCCTGTGATGCGCACTTGGGAGCGCGTGGAAGAGATCTTCCGCTCGATCGGCTTCGATGTCGCCGCCGGCCCGGAAATCGAAACCGACTGGACCAACTTCACTGCACTGAATTCGCCTGAGAACCATCCGGCGCGTTCGATGCAGGATACCTTCTACGTTGAAGGCAACGACAGCACCGGCAAGCCGCTGCTGCTGCGTACCCACACCTCGCCGATGCAGGTGCGCTACGCCCGCAACAACAAGCCGCCGATCAAGGTGATCGCGCCGGGCCGTACTTATCGCGTCGACTCCGATGCGACCCACTCGCCGATGTTCCACCAGGTTGAAGGCCTGTGGATCGCGGAGGATATTTCCTTCGCGGACCTGAAGGGCGTCTACCTGAATTTCGTTAAGGCTTTCTTTGAGACGGACGACCTGCAAGTGCGTTTCCGTCCTTCGTATTTCCCGTTCACCGAACCGTCGGCGGAAATCGATATCGCCTTCGGCAGCGGCCCGCTGAAAGGCCGTTGGCTGGAAGTGTCGGGCTCGGGCCAGGTGCATCCGAATGTGGTGCGCAACTTCGGCCTGGATCCAGAGAAGTACATTGGCTTTGCGTTCGGCTCCGGCCTTGAGCGTCTGACCATGCTGCGCTATGGCGTGAATGACCTGCGACTGTTCTATGAAGGCGACCTGCGCTTCCTGAAGCAGTTCAATTAAAAGAATACGAAAGCTGACTATGCAATTCTCTGAAAACTGGCTGCGCACGATGGTCGATCCGAAGATGACTTCGGATGAACTGGCACATATGCTGACCATGTCCGGCCTTGAAGTTGAAGACATCGATCCAGTCGCGCCTCCATTCACCAACGTGGTCGTTGGCCATGTGCGCGAAACCGCCAAGCACCCGAACGCAGACCGCCTGAACGTCTGCCAGGTCGACGTGGGTACCGGCACGCTGCTGAACATCGTCTGCGGCGCGCCAAACGTGCGTCCTGGCCTGAAGGTCGCGTGTGCAATGGCCGGCGCCGTGCTGCCGCCTGGCGCCGATGGCAAGCCGTTCGAAATCAAGGTTGGCCAGCTGCGCGGCGTCGAGTCGCAAGGCATGCTGTGCTCCGCGCGCGAACTGAAGCTGTCGGAAGACCACGGCGGCCTGATCGAGCTGCCGGACGACGCGCCGATCGGCCAGAACATCCGAGACTACTTCGCGCTGAACGACCTGAAATTCACCATCAAGCTGACCCCGAATAAGGCGGACTGCTTGTCCGTGCTCGGCGTGGCGCGTGAAGTGGCCGCGCTGACCGGTTCGCAACTGAACTTGCCGCAGAACGCCATCGTGCCTGTCACCCTGGACGAAAAGCTGGCGGTGAAAGTGTCCGCTCCGGAGCTGTGCGGCCGCTTTGCTGGCCGTGTGATCCGCGGCCTGAACGCCAAGGCGCAAACCCCGGCCTGGATGAAGCAGCGCCTGGAGCGAAGCGGCCAGCGTCCTGTGTCGGCGCTGGTGGACATTTCCAACTTCGTGATGCTGGAGCTGGGCCGTCCTTCGCACGTGTTCGACCTCGACAAGATCCACGGTTCGCTGGACGTCCGTTGGGGCAAGAAGGGCGAGCAGATCAAGCTCCTGAACGGCAACACCATCGAAGTCGATGAGTGGGTTGGCGTGATCGCCGACGACAAGGAACTGGAATCGCTGGCCGGCATCATGGGCGGCGACGCCACCGCCGTGTCGGACGACACCACCAACATCTACCTGGAAGCTGCATTCTGGTGGCCAAACGCCATCCAGGGCCGCGCCCGTAAGTACAACTTCTCGACCGACGCAGCGCACCGCTTCGAGCGCGGCGTGGATTACGCTTCGATCCCTGAGCACCTGGAGCGCATCACTGCGCTGCTGGTGGAGATCTGCGGCACGCCTGACACCAAAGTCGGCCCGATCGACGACCAGATCGTCAACATCCCGCAGCGCGCGCCAGTACAAATGCGTACCGCCCGTGCAGCGAAGGTGATCGGCGTGGCACTGAACGACGATATGGTTGCCGACATCTTCAAGCGCCTGGGCCTCGAGTTCTCGCTGGCTGACGGCGTATTCAGCGTGACCGCACCGAGCTTCCGCTTCGACATCGAAATCGAAGAAGACCTGATCGAAGAAGTGGCCCGCGTGTACGGCTTCGAAAACATCCCGACCCTGCCGCCGGTGGCCGCAGCCGAGATGATCATCGCGCCGGAAAACACCCGCTCGATCTTCGCCGTGCGCCACCAGCTGGCCGACCTGGGCTTCCAGGAAGTGGTCAACATGAGCTTCGTCGAAGCGCAGTGGGAGCTGGACTTCAACGGCAACGACAGCCCGATCAAGCTGCAAAACCCGATCGCGTCGCAAATGTCGGTCATGCGTTCGAGCCTGATCGGCAGCCTGGTGGCCAATGTGCGCTACAACGTCAACCGCAAGCAGTCGCGCGTGCGCCTGTTCGAAGTCGGCGCCATCTTCCAGCGCGACGCTTCCGTGCAAGACGGCCCGCTGACCGTGGCCGGCTACGCCCAACCGCAGCGCGTTGCCGCCATGGCCTACGGCCCGGTAGCTGACGAGCAGTGGGGCCAGCAAACCCGCGATGCCGACTTCTTCGACGTCAAGGCCGACCTGGAAAACCTGTTCGCCCCGCGCCAGCTGCGTTTCGCCAAACTGGCGCACCCAGCCCTGCACCCAGGCCGCGCGGCTTCGGTGGAACTGGACGGCAAGGTGATCGGCTTCATCGGCGAACTGCACCCGCGCTGGCTGCAGAAGTACGACCTGCCGAAAGCGCCGATCGTTTTCGAAGTTGACGCTGTTGCGCTACAGCAACGCGACGTGCCAGTCTATGAAGAGATTTCGAAGTTCCCTGGCGCCACTCGCGACCAGTCGTACGTGGTCAAGCGCGGCGTAGCAGCGCAGGAGATGGTCGATGCCTTCAACGGCGTAGCCGCCGCCCATGCGCAAGGGCACATCGTGCAAGCCATTGTTTTGGTTGACGAATATCGCGGCGAGCGGGTTGAAAGCGACGAAAAATCGCTTGCTTTCCGCTTTAGCTTGCAAGATACTCAAAACACCCTGCAGGACGATGTCGTCGAGGAATTGATGAAGTCTTTCGAAGCTCACGTCAGTCTGGCATTGGGCGCAAAACTGCGGGCTTGATTTAACATTTAAGTCTATTCAGGAGTCCGGCAATGCCGGACTCATGTACTTTTGGAAGGCAGGGCAGCAAAATTAACAACAACGACGTCGATTCCGCCGTACTTGAATCTGCATTGGACGCTGAACTGCACAGCGCGATGCAGAGCGCCAAGGTACGCCAGGAAGCTGAAAAGGATTTGCCGACGCTGACCAAGGCAGAACTGGCCGAACTTCTGTTCGAACAGGTGGGCCTGAACAAGCGTGAGGCCAAGGACATGGTCGAAACCTTCTTTGACGAGATCCGCAACGCGCTTGAGCGCGGCGAAGCGGTGAAACTGTCCGGTTTCGGCAATTTCCAGCTGCGCGACAAGCCGCAGCGCCCGGGACGCAACCCGAAAACCGGCGAGGAAATTCCGATCACTGCACGCCGTGTGGTGACTTTCCACGCCAGCCAGAAGCTGAAAGGCATGGTCGAAGACAGCGCCGGCACGGCGCGCGCATCCTGATCGATAAGGTGCGTGAATGAACGACCGTCCTGGCAAGGCTGAACTGGTAGTGTTGCCGCCGATTCCGGCGAAGCGCTATTTCACCATTGGCGAGGTCAGTGAACTGTGCGGCGTCAAGCCGCACGTGCTGCGCTATTGGGAGCAAGAATTCACCCAGCTGAAACCGGTCAAGCGGCGCGGTAACCGCCGCTATTACCAGCACCATGAAGTGCTGCTGATCCGTCGTATTCGCGAACTGCTGTACGAACAGGGCTTCACCATCAGTGGCGCCCGCAACAAGCTGGATAGCCGCGGTGCCGATTCGGCCCAAGGCGAGTATGATGAATCAATTGGCGCGGAAGCACCGCCGCTGGACCGTGAGATGCTGCGCAGCGAGCTGCAAAGCATACTCGAGCTACTAAAGTTGTAAGCAGCTGTAGCAAGGGCGCTTAGGCGTCCTTTTTTTCGGTTAGACTCAGCTAATTGTTAAACCGTTGGTGCTACAATATTAACGTTATGATTTTGCTAGTGATAATGCAGACGCTGGCTCCGTTCCCAGGTTAAGAGTTCAAGAGGGAAGATCAATGATTCGCGTAGCCATCTGTGACGACCACCAGATTGTAAGGGCTGGTTTCAAGCAAATCTTTTCGTCGTCGGACGAGTTCAGCGTGGTGGCTGAAGGAAGTACCGGGCGCGAAGCGCTCGAAATCGCACGCAAGGAAGTTTGCGACGTGCTGCTGCTGGACATCGCCATGCCTGATCAGAGCGGCATCGACACGCTGCGTACCATCCGCCAGGGCCAGCCGGACCTGCCGGTGCTGATTCTGTCCGGCTATCCGGCGCAGCAGTACGCGCTCAACCTGTTCAAGATGGGCGCCAACGGCTACCTGAACAAGGAGTGCGAAGCGGAAGAGCTCATCAACGCCGTGCGTACCGTTCACCAGGGCCGCCGTTACGTCAGCTCGCAAGTTGGCGAACTGCTGGCGCAAAGTTTTGACCGCGATTCGAATGCCGCCCTGCATACCGAGTTGTCGGACCGCGAGTTCCAGGTGTTCCTGCGCCTGGCGCGCGGCGCTACCGTGTCCGATATTGGCACGGCTTTGTCGCTTAGTATCAAGACTGTCAGTACCTATCGCACGCGCATCATGGAAAAGATGGGCTTGCAATCGAATAGCGACCTGACGTACTACGCAATGAAGAATAATCTGCTCGACTAAAGCGCCTGGGCTGCTGCACGATAGGCTTTCCGTGTGGCAGCATTTTGCCGCCGGTCTATAATGGGCATAATGTACTTCACCATCGAACCAGCGCCGCGGCACCGGCTGCCGCTTTACAAAACGCTTTTGTGCGTAACGTGCGCGCTGATCCTGATCGTCAACGGCTTCAGCCTGTTCCACAACCTGCAATCGCTGCGCGGCGCCAACGAACAACTGGCACTCAGCTCGCGTGTCGCCGAACGCCTGCAGTACCTGAACGTGCTGGTGCTCGATGCCGACAGCAGTGCACGCGGCTACTTCATCTCGGGTAAGGAAACCTATCTCGGCCCGACGCGCGCCGTCGTTACCGAATCCGAAAACCAATTCCGCGAGCTTGAGAAGCTGCTCGCCAATAATCCCATCCAGCTGAAGAACCTGCAGCAGCTGCAGGTGCTGGTGCGCAAGCGCGTTGCCATCCTGAGCCAGGCCATCGAGGTGTATAAGCACGGCGGGCTGGATGACATTGTCAACATCGCCCAGGTCAGCGACGAGCGTAGCGGCATGGACGAAATCCGCCTGCAAGTGGTGATCATGACGCGCGAGCAGGGCGAGGCGATGTCGGCCCGTGCCGCCAGCTTCTACCAGGAATACCAAAAGGCTGTCGTGATGGGCGCCGGCATCAATGCCGTGGCCATCGTGGTGCTGATCATGTTCTACCAGCTGGTGCGGCGCAGCTTCGTGCACCGTGCGGCCGTGGAGCATGCGCTGCAGCTGTCGAATGAAAGCCTGGAGTCGATGGTGCAGCAGCGTACCGAGCAGCTCTCTGTGCTGTCGCGCCACCTGATTTCGATCAGCGAGGAAGAGAAGATGCGGCTGTCGCGCGAGCTGCATGACGAGATGGGCGCCAACCTGACCTCGATCAGCATGGATATCGCGGCCGTCGCGCACCAGCTGCAAAAGACCAATCCGGAACTGGCTTCCCAGCTGCGCCGTGCGCGCGGCACCCTGGTCGATACGGTGGAGCTGAAGCGCCGCATCATCGAAGACTTGCGTCCAAGCTTGCTCGATAACCTCGGCCTGTGCGCCGCTATCGACAGCTATTGCGAAGACTTCACGCGCATGACCAATATTCCGTGCGAGACCGAGATTGGCGCCGATATCGATGCGGTGGCCAAGGCCGGCGACAGCAGCCTGTCGATCGCGCTGTTCCGCATCGTGCAGGAGTCGTTGACCAATATCCGTAAATACGCCAAGGCGAACGCAGTCAGCGTGTCGCTCAAGCTGCAGCGCGACGAAATGCTGGTGCTGCGTATCATCGACGACGGGATCGGGATTGCCGCTCCTACGCTGGCCAAGCCAATGTCACATGGTTTGCTGGGGATGCGGGAGCGCGCTTTGCTGCTGGGTGGGGTATTGAACATCCGCCGTGGGCGGGGTGACCGGGGAACCTGTATCGAGGTTTATATCCCATTGCGAGGCCGGGGCGGACGCCCGGGGAGTGCAGTGCCCCCGGGCTTGCTGCATCCTAGCAGCATGCTACATCAGCGAGCAGGCGATCATATTCAATCTTCGCCACCTTATAGCACTCACCCGCATAGCGTTCCAGACCTTCACGATCAATAACGGTGATGTTGCCGCGGCGGTAGGTGATCATGCCGTCTTCCTGCAGCTTGCCGGCTGCGGCGGTGATCGATTCGCGGCGCACGCCCAGCATGATCGAAATCATTTCCTGGGTCACCTTCAGTTCATTGCTTGGGGAGCGGTCCAGGCGATCCAACAGCCAGCGGCACAGTTTCTGTTCGATTGAGCTGTGGCGGCCGCCGACGGCGTTCTGGGCCATCTGCGCGAACAGCGCCGCGTTGTAGCGCATCAGCAGCTGGGGCAGGGCGCCGCCCTGGTTAAAAGCGTTGCGCAGGGCTTGCGCTTTCAGGCGGTAGCCGTAACCAGCGCTTTGCACCACGGCGGCGCTCATGGCGCGTTCACCGGCGAACATCGAAACACCTACGACGCCTTCGTGGCCGACCACGGCAATCTCGGTGGTCGCGCCGTCTTCCATGACGTACAGAAGGGAAAGAATTGCTGTGGTTGGGAAATAAACGTATTCCAGCTTGCTGCCGAACTCGAACAGTTCCTTACCGAAGGGCAGTTGGACCAGTTCCAGGTGTTCAAACAGGGCCTCCAGTGCTTCACGAGGGAGGGCTGCCAGCAATTCATTCTGCTGGGCGCCGCTGTAGCTGACAACTGGCCGGGACGCAACTTTAAACTCCGAAGAACCTACAGGCATTGCATGGGACAGCGAGTTCTTGGCAGAGACGCTAAGTTGAGTGTTGTTCATTTTATCCTCACAAAACTAAAGTACACGGTGTTGCAGTCGGCATTCTTAGAGCGTGCTGCTTGCCGATCGCGTTGGTATTACTTTAATTTTCTATGTGAGATATGAACATAAGACCTGTGACCGCCATCGTGTAGGCTGGCAACATGGCAGTTTGTCAGGCTAGTCCTACAACATCGCAATTTTTGCTGGCGCACTGTTGGAAAAAAGGGGTGCGTCCCCTTTTTTCAAGCGGAATTGGCCGAGTGCTTCGTTCAGCATGGCTGTTTCTGCGTGGACACGGCTGGCGCCTTCCGAGGCTTGCACCACCAGGGCGGCGTTCTGGCGGGTCATATCGTCGATGCGGTGCAAGGCGCTGTTGATACGGGCGATCTCGCTGCGCTGGCCGGCTTCGGCGTTGGTAATGCGGGCGATGACTTCCTCCATGCTGCCTACCGACGCCAGCACCTGTTGCATGGTGGCGCCGGCGGCATCGACCTGGGCGTTCCCGTTTTCGACCTTATGCACCGAGTCTCCAATCAGGTGTTTGATTTCGAGGGCTGCCGCGGCCGAGCGCTGGGCCAGGTTGCGCACTTCGGTCGCGACCACGGCGAAACCGCGGCCATGGTTGCCGGCGCGCGCCGCTTCCACTGCGGCGTTGAGGGCCAGGATATTGGTCTGGAATGCGATGCCGTCGATCACGCCGATGATGTCGGCAATGCGGTCGGAGCTGGCGCGAATGGCGGCCATGGTGTCGACCACGGCGCCCACGCTGGCGCCGCCCTTGCGCGCCACGCTTGCGGCTTGCACCACCAGTTGCCGCCCGTCGTCGGCGTGCGCGCTATTGCGCTGCACGGCGGCGTCCAGTTCTTCCATCGCGGCCACTGTCACGTGCAGCGCTTCGGCCTGCGTGCTGGTGGAGCCATTGAGCGAGGTGCTGCCGCTGGCCAGTTCGTCGGCGGCGCTGGCTATGCGCGCGGCGCCGCTGCGGATATCGCCGACAAGCGTTTCCAGCGCGGCGGTCATTCGGCTGAAGGCATTGGCCAGGCTGCCGATTTCGTCGCGTGCAGGGGAGGCAATACGCACGCTCAGATCACCCGCTGCGGCGGCGCGCACGGCGCGATTCAGCTGGCGGATATCGCGCGTGAAGGAGACGTAGAAGCCTGCGCCCAGCCAGCCGGCCAACGCGATAGCGAGCAGCACTACGGCGGCTACGCCGTTGCGGCGGAACGTGTTTTGCGCAGCGCGCTCGGCCAGCATTTGTTCCAGCGCGTCGGCCGTACTGCCGGACAGCGCTTGCAGGCCGGCGATGGCTTGCAGGCCCGCTGCATTGAATTCCTTGCCGCTGGTCTGGTTGTAGGAGTTCAGCACTTCGTTGCGGGCCCGTTCGAGGAAAGCCAGTGCAGCCGGAACGGCGGCCATGCGCGGCTTCAAAGTGGCAGCGAGCCCTGGATTATTGGCGAAGATCGCTTCGTATTGCGCGGGCAAGCGCTCCAGTTCATGGCGCGCCAGCATGGCAGTGGCGTTGAGCATCTGGTCTTCGTTTGCTTCGAACAGGCCGCTGTCGATATAGGCGGCGCCGCGGCCGGTGATCAACGACAGGTTTTCAGTGAGGTCGGGGAAGGTTTTCAGGAAAGATGCGATCAGGTAGACGCTGCGTACTTCCGGGTCGAGCGACAGGCGGGAGCGGTCGGCTGCCAGTGCCGCCAGGGCATCGGCCTGGGCGACCAGCTTGCTGTGGGCTGCAAAGCTGGTGCGGGCGTCAAGGCCGGCCTGGCGCTGCTGCATCTGTTGCCAGCCTTGTTCGAGTTCGGCTTGTGCCGCCAGGCCGGCCAGCGGACCAATGGCCAGCGGACGCAGGGCTGTCAGCGCTGCACTGGCAGCATCGGCGGCGGCAGTGCTGGCGCGTGCTGCATCCTGCTGGTTGGCCGCGAGGCGCATATGTTCGAGGCTGCGCTTTTGCTGCAGCTGGCGCCGCACTTCATGCAGCTGGCGCAGGTAGGCCAGGCCCTGGCGCTCCTGCACGGTGAAGGAAACTGATTTCTGGAGTTCCGCCACCAGCAGGCCGGAGGCGAGCAGCAAGGGCAAAAGGAAGACCAGGGAGACGAGGGCGAATTTAGGCAGCAGGCGCAGCCGCTGCATGAGGGCGATGGCAGGATAGAGTGGCTTCATGGCCGAACATGATGCCGGGCGATTGTGACGCGGCGATGAATCGGGGCATAATGCGCGGTAATTAACTTATTCCCAAGCCTCATGCATGTAATCCTGGTTGAAGACGACGTAGTTCTGGCCGATGGTCTGGTGAGGGTGCTGAGCGGCCATGGCATGAAGGTGGAGCTGCTGCAAAACGGCACCGAAGCCGACGCCGTTTTGCAGCGCCCTGGCCCGGTGGATGTGCTGGTGCTCGATATCGGCTTGCCGGGACTGGACGGCTTTGAGGTCGTGCGCCGCCTGCGCGCGCGCGGCAGCCAGCTGCCAGTGCTGCTCCTGACTGCGCGCGATGCGGTGGAAGACCGGGTGCGCGGCCTGGAACTGGGCGCCGACGATTACCTGGTCAAGCCTTTCGCTACGCCGGAACTGGTGGCGCGCGTACGGGCGCTGGCGCGGCGCCACGCGCCAAAACCGAGCCTGCTGCAAATGGGATCGCTGGTGCTGGACCTTGGGGCCAAGCGCGCCCGCGTGCGCGAAAACGTGATCGACTTGTCGGTGCGTGAATGGGCGGTGCTCGAATACCTGATGCAGCACAGCGCGCGCGTGGTGAGCAAGCAGCAGATCATCGACGCCATCCTGCCTTGGGGCGAGGACGTGACGCCGAATGCGGTGGAAGTTTATGTCTCGCGCATCCGGCAAAAGACCGCCGATGCCGGCATCAGCATCCGCACCATCCGCGGCTTTGGCTATATGCTGGAACCGGTCAATGGATAGCATCCGCCTGCGGCTGCTCAAATGGCTGATCGCCCCGGTTCTGTTATTGAACCTGGCAGGCGTGGCATTGAATTACGCGCTGGCCTGGATTCCCGCCCAGATTGCCTTCGACCAGTCACTGGCCGATGCCGCGTCCATGCTCGGCGCCCGCGTGAGCGAGCGCGAAGGCCGCCTGGCGCTGGACTTGCCCCAGGTTGCCGAATACGCCTTGCGCGACGACGACCTGGATAAAGTCTATTTTTCCGTACGTGACAGCCAGGGCCGCCTCGTGGCGGGTGATGCCGGGCTGCCGCTGCTGCCTGCACGCGCTGCCGCTCCTGCCACTGATGGCGTCGTGGGCGGCGAGGCGGTGCGCATGGTGGCGCAGCCGGTCCTGGTCGGCCAGCAGCAAGGCCTGGTGGTGGTGGCCAAGACCCTGCGCAAGCGTGGCCAGGCGCGCGCCGCTATCCTGCGCGCGATGCTGCCACTGGCTGCACTGTTCACACTGGCATCGGTGGGTTTTGTCTGGTTCTCGGTGACCAATGGCCTGTCTCCGCTGATCAAGGTGCGCGCCGACATCCAGTCGCGCGGCGCTGACGACCTGTCGCCGATCAATGCGGCGGACGTGCCGCTTGAAGTCAAGCCGGTGGTGCATGCCTTTAACAGCCTGCTGGAGCGCGTGCGCGAAGGAGCCCAGGCGCAGCAGGACTTCCTGGCCAATGTGGCGCACCAGTTGCGCACGCCGCTGGCCGGCATGCGTACCCAGATCGAGCTGCTGGCGGAGCAGGAATCCAAGCCGGAGGCCACGTCCTCGCTGGCGATGATGCAGGGCTCCACCGAACGCATGATCCGCCAGGTCAACCAGCTGCTGTCGTTCGCGCGCGCCGAACCTGGCCCGCTGCGCAAGACGAATATGGAGCAACTGGCGCTCGACCAGCTGCTGGAAGAGTCGATCCAGCATTTCGTCGAACAGGCTCTGCGCAAGGATATCGACCTGGGCTTCGACCTGCAGCCAACCATGGTGCACGGGGACCGATTCCTGCTACGCGATCTCGTCGACAACCTGGTCGACAATGCGATCCGCTACACGCCGGCGAAGGGCACGGTGACGGTGAGCTGCTTCCCCCACCTCGAAGGCGGCATGCTGACGGTGGAGGATTCGGGCCCCGGGATTGCGCCGGCCAAGCGCAGCGCTGTATTTAAACGCTTCCAGCGGCTTGATTCCAAGACAACAGGCAGCGGCCTTGGCCTTGCCATTGTGCGCGATATTGCCAGCGCTCACGGCGCCAGCGTCGCCATTGACACCCCGGCCAGCGGGCAGGGCGCGTTGTTTTCTGTGTATTTCCCAGCATAAATTTACTGCTGTCAGCTTTTTGTCAGGTTTCCCTCAGGGAACTGCAAGCTTGGTTCTCTAGACTTGCATTATCGGTAACCTGATTTGGAGCAATTAAAATGGAGCAGCAGAAAACTGTCGCGTCGCGACAGACGGGCGTAACGCTGATTGAACTGATGGTGGCGCTGGTGATCATCTCCATCCTGACCTCGATCGCAATGCCGGCTTACGGCGATTACGTCAAACGCAGCCGGATTCCGCAGGCGACCAATAACCTGGCTTCCATGCGCGTCAAGATGGAGCAGTATTTCCAGGACAACCGGAGCTATCCAAGCGCCTGTACCACGGCCGCCGGCATGGTGCTGCCGCCGACCGACGATTTCACTTACAGCTGCTCCAATTTGGCGGCCAACACCTTTACCGTGCAGGCCGACGGCACCGGTTCGATGGCCGGCTTCACTTATACCATCGACGAATCGAACAACAAGAAAACCACGGCGGTGCCGACAGGTTGGGGCACCGTGCCTAGCGGCGGCTTCACTTGCTGGGTCCGCAAAAAGGGCGGCCAATGTTAATCCATCGCCAACGCGGCCTGACCTTGCTCGAGCTCATGCTCGGGCTGGTCCTCATGACGCTGCTGCTGGCCATGGGCGTGCCTTCTTACACGAACTGGATCCGCAACACGCAAAACCGTGCCGCGGCCGAATCGGTCCTGAACGGCTTGCAGATGGCCCGCAATGAAGCGGTGCGCCGCAATACGACGGTGCGCTTCGACTTGACCGATAGTAACGGCACGGTTGCCTGGACTGTCGGCTGCGTCAATGTCACGACTAGCTGCCCAGCCACAATCCAGTCGCGCCCGGCCGCTGAAGGCACCGACCAGGCGCGCGTCGGCGTCAGCCTCGCCGCAATTCCATTGCCAACGCCTGCCGGCCATTTCAGCTCGGCTCTGGCAGCCGGCAACGAACTCGCCGCCGGCGTCAGCTTCAACGGCATCGGTCGCGTGCCTCCCGCCAACATCGGCAATGATTTCACGCGCGCCGATATCACCAATGTGACTAGTGCCAATGCACGCCGTTACGTCGTACTGATCGGTGTCGGCGGTCAGATTCGCATGTGCGATCCGGCGCGTTCGTTCGCTACGGACCCGCAGGGCTGCAGCTAAGGGGAAATAGATGAATTCTCAACGCATAGCGAAGAAGCAGGGCGGCATCGTGCTGCTGGAAGGCTTAATCGCAATCACCATTTTTGCATTCGGCGTGCTGGCCGTTATTGGCATGCAGGCGTCCACCACGCGCGCGGCCACCGATGCCAAATACCGCGTCGACGCCAGCTTCCTGATCAACCAGACCCTGGGCGAAATCTGGGCGGACCGCGATAACGCGAGTTCCCACGCCAAGACCAACGAAAACGTCAGCTTGCTTCCGAATGGTAAGCGCACCATCGTCGTCACGGGCGCAGCGCCAAGTTTCCAGGTTGCCGTTACTGTGACATGGCAGTTGCCGGGCGAAAGCCGTGTCCACACCCATTCGAGCATTACGCGCATCAATGGCTAACAATAAGGAACGCTCAATGCGCGCGAATGAAGAAGGATTCGGCCTGGTCGAAATCATGGTGGGGCTGGCCATCGGCATGCTTGCCATGGTTGTGGTCATGCAGGTATATAGCCAGTCGGAAGGGCAGAAGCGCACTACCACCAGTGGCGCCGATGCGCAGACCAATGGCGCCATTGCGCTGACCATGCTGGAGCGTGATGTGCGCAATGGCGGTTGGGGCATGGGCGTGACCCAATACTCCGGCTGCGACACCATGTACACCTATTGCGACGGCAGCGACGCCTGCGGCGGCGCGGAAGGCGCGATCGCCAATTTCTCGATGGCGCCCATCATCATCACCGATGGCGGCACCCGCCCCGATACCATCACGGCCCAGTATTACGCCGACCCGAACATCGGTGCGTTCCGCCTGCCAACCAATACCGTGGTGAGCGAGAACATGCCGGCGCCTTCGTCGGAACTGGATGTGAACAGCACGGAAGGCTGCAACGAGGGCGACCTGATGCTGGTGGCGCAGGATGGCAAGTGCACGCTGATGCAGGTAACGCAAGTCCAGAACCAGGCACTGAAGATCCAGCATAACAAGGGCACCAACGGCATTTACAACCCTGCCGCCAGTTTCATGAATGCGAACAACTGGCCGCAGTACACCGTCGGCGCTTCGCTGACCTGTTTCGCCGGCGCGTCCAGCGCACCACAGTTCAAGCGCACTTACGCCATCAACAGCGCGCTGCGCCAGCTGGTGCGTTCGGATAATGCAGCCGACTCCTCGGCCAACCAGGAAGTGGTATCGCCCGAAATTGTCGACCTGCAGGCCGAATATGGCGTGGCGAACGCTGGCTCGCAAACCGTCAGCGCCTGGGTTTCGGCTACGGGCACGACCTGGGCCAATCCGACCAATGCGAACCGCAACCGAATTAAAGCGGTACGTATTGCGGTGGTGGCGCGCAGCGCCCAATATGAAAAGCCTGCTACTGACGGCACCTGCAACGCGACCACGACCGCCAAGGCGGCAACCTGGTCGACCTGGGCCACGTTCAATACTGCGAATTACCCGTCCGATTGGAAGTGCTACCGCTACAAGGTGTACGAAACGATTGTGCCTTTGCGTAATGTCTTGTGGGGGAAAGTATGAAGCGAATCAAACGCATCGGCCATCAGGCCTGGCAGCAGGGTGTGGTGCTGCCGATTACGCTGATCGTGCTGGTGGCGATGACGCTGGCCGGTATCGCCTTGCTGCGCTCCGTCGACACCTCGTCCGTCATCGCCGGTAACCTGGCCTTCAAGCAAAGCGCGGTCGCCAGTGCCGACCTGGGCGTGGAATCGGCCATCACCTGGCTCGCGGCAAATTACAAGACACTGGAAAACGACCAGGCCAACCTCGGTTATTACGCTACTCGCCAGGACGCGCTCGACCTGACAGGCAACAGCACCGAAGCTACGACCGACAACTTCAACTGGGACGACACCAGCAAGGTGAAGAAGCTGACTGCGGACAGCACCGGCAATGTGGTGTCCTACGTCATCCATCGCATGTGCGACAGCTCGGGTGCGTTCAGCCCCGGCACCTGCTCCACTGAGCAATCGCCGCGCAGCGGCAGCAGCAAGGGCCTCTTGTGCCACATGATGACTTACCAGGCGTGTAACTGGAAAGCCGTTGCGAGCCATGCCTATTACCGAATCACGGCACGGGTGACCGGGCCAAGGAACACCACCAGCTACGTGCAGGTCGTGGTCACAATCTAACGCAGGAGAATTCAAATGGACTGGATTAACGTCCCTAAGACCGGCCTGCGTGCCTCGCTGGCGCCTTTGTGCCTGGCGATGGCGATGCAAGCGGCACATGCCGGACCTACCGACTTGAACGACGTGCCGATGGCCAACTCGTCGACTGCAGTCATTCTGCCCAACATCATGCTGGACATCGATAACTCCGGCAGTATGTCCTGGAGCTATATGCCGGATCACGTGCGCTACCAGTCGGACGGCAACGGCTTCGCCGCCTCGTGCCGCGGCCCGAGCGGCCTCGTGACGTGCGAGACGTCCGATCCGCCATATTCGGCCAGCAGCTTCAACAGCTTGTATTACAACCCTGCGATCCGCTATTCGTGGCCGACGAAGGCCGACGGCACACCGTTGGCAGACAAGACAAACCAGCGGAATACCGCCTATGGTGCGCCATGGGGAGCGGTGCCAAGCGACGGTTACGGTATCCAGGCGATTGACGACACCAGCGCACAAGCGCCGTCCGCTTCGTCTTGCTATCCATCGATCCTGAACAGGAGCCCAAAGTGCCCGACGACCGCGGTCACCGCGACCATTGACCTGGTCAATGATTACCCGGACCGCGTCTGGTGTAACGGTACCGGCTCAAACGCCACCTGCAAACGTGCAATTGACGGCAGCAATAACTATTCTTTCCCGGACGGCACCTACCAGTATCTGCGCGTGGCGCAAGGCGCTCCGTTTTACTACAACGTCACCGTGCAATGGTGTAAGCAGGCTGAAAGCCAGTATCCCAAATTCGGCAAGGACGGCACCTGCCAGGACAGGAAGACCAAGGACTACAAATATGTGCGCTACACCGGCTGGTCGCGCGTAGATATTGTCTCATCCCGCTCGTCTTATCCAAAGGTTGCGACGCGTACCGATTGCACCGGCACGACGTGTACCTACAATGAAGAAATGTCGAACTTCGCGAACTGGTACGCCTGGTACCGCACTCGCGCCCAGATGGCGAAAAGCGCGATCGGCCTGTCGTTCCGTGATGTGCGCGGGACGCCGATTGACGGCGACATGATCGATGCCAACTACCTGCACGCGCGTGTCGGTATGACGACGATCAACCTTGTGTTGAACCAGCAGCGTAAGCCTGTCAAGCTGGATATCGGCAATTTCGATAACTCAGTCAACGCTGTCACCAGGATCAACCAGAAGGAGACGTTCTTCAGCCAGTTGTATGGCTTCAATCCTTCCGGCGGGACGCCGCTGCGTGCCTCGCTCGATTCCGTAGGTTCGATGTATGCCGGCGACAAGACGACTTACGCCGATCCAATCCAGTTCTCCTGCCAGAAGAACTATGCAATCCTGGCGACTGACGGCTACTGGAACGACGATTTGTATACCGAGCAGGGCGGTGAATTCACGCCGCCAGACACGGCCAATACCGACCAGGACAAGGATGCAACGCGGCCATCGAAAGACGATCTGAAGACGCCCAACACCCTGGCGGACGTGGCGTATTATTACTACCACACCGACCTGCGTACCAACTGCTCCGCTACGTCGAAAGACCTGTGCACGAATAATGTATCCTCCGGCGGTTCGAACGCCGACGTGGACGACGTGGCGCAGCACCAGCACATGACCACCTTCACCATCGGGCTGGGCGTGGACGGTACCTTGAAATATGATCCGGCCTACAAGACCAGCACGTCGGGCGACTACTTCAACATCAAACAAGGTACCCAGGGCTACCAGTGGCCTAAACCGGCAGCAAACCTTCCGGAAACCATTGACGACCTGTGGCACGCCGCAGTCAACGGACGCGGCACCTATTTCAGCGCCAAGAACCCCGCAACGCTGGAGTCGGGCCTGCGTAAGGCGCTCAGCAGTATCGACAGCACCAGCGGTAGTGGTGCCGCTGCTGCGACCTCCAACCTGCTGCCAACCCAGGGCGACAACGCGATCTTTATTGCGACTTATCGCACCCTGAAGTGGGATGCAGAAGTCAGCGCCTACAGCATCGACCTGGGAACCGGCGCCATTTCGGCCAACCCTGTCTGGCAGGCAGAGCCGCTGATGCGCGACAAAGTCACGGCCAACGGCAGCGCTGACTCCCGCGTCATCTATACCGGCTCTTATGATGCGCAGGGCGCCATTACACAGACCTTGTTCACCGCCGCCCAGCCTGGCGGCCTGACTGCTGCTCAGCTGGCCATGTTCAACCCTGCCAACCTGAGCCAGTCAACTGGCTGGACGAGTGATCAGCGCACCGCTGCGACTCCGGCATCGTTGATCAACTACCTGCGTGGCCAGGACCGCAACGAAGACCAGTCGCGTCCTACCGACTATCCTGCTTATCAGCGCCTGTACCGTGACCGCGACAAGATTCTGGGCGATATCGTGCATGCCCAGCCTATCTACGTGCGGAAATCGCAGAATACCTTTATCGACTCAGGATTCGGCACCTACAAAGATAGCGACGCAATCAAGAATCGCGCCGGTACCCTGTATGTCGCGTCCAACGACGGCATGCTGCATGCTTTCGACGGCGCGACGGGCCAGGAGCGCTGGGCATTCGTTCCGCCGCAGCTGCTGCCGAAGATGTACCGTCTGGCCGACGTCAATTATGAGAGCAAGCACCGCTATTACCTGGATGGTCCGTTGACCATCAATGATGCTGTCATCAACGGCCGCTGGGCGACTGTCCTGATTGGATCGATGGGCAAGGGCGGCCGCGGCTACTATGCGCTGGACATTACCAACCCAACCCAGCCGCGCGTACTGTGGGACTTCACTGCCGACAAGAACGATAAGCTCGGCTATACCTATGGCACGGCGCTGGTGACCAAGCTCAAGAACGGTCAATGGGTTGCGATCGTTACTTCCGGCTACAACAACGTCCCGGAAGACGATGGAAACGGCAACACCAAGTATCCTCGCGCAGACGGCCAAGGTTATGTCTTTGTGCTTGACCTGGCAGACGGCCACGTGATCAAGACCATTGGCACAGGTGTTGGCACGGCTGCCAATCCAAGCGGCCTGGCATGGATTAACGCAAGGGTCGATAAATTCGAAGCGACCAATGCGGAAGAGGTTGCCTACGGTGGCGACTTGACCGGCACCATGTGGCGTTTCGACCTCGACAATGGAACCGCAACCCACCTGATCGACCTTGGCGCCACCAAGCCAATTATGGCTGCACCTGAGATCGGCGAGCTTGACCATGACGACGCCGGCAATGAATTGCCACCGGCTCAGCGTATCAAGACTGTCTACTTCGGCACCGGCCGTTACCTTGGCAAGAGCGACCTGGACGATACAGACCAGCAGACCCTGTACGGCATCAAAGACGATGGCCGCTCAACGGTTGATGCTTCGGTGCTGAAAACGGCAACTGCTACGGGCACGGGCACCAGCCGCGCCGTGACCGGTGCATCGGTGGACTGGGATACTGGCTGGGGCTGGAAGCTGGACCTGATCGACTCGGGCGAGCGTGTGACCGTCAACCCTCAGCTGTATTTCGGTACGGTAGTGTTTGCGACGACGGTGCCTTCGATCTCGGAATGCCAACCGGGCGGCTACAGCTGGCTGTATCAGCTCGACTACCAGACTGGCGGCGGCATCGACAACAAGCCGGCGGCGTTGAAGTACAACTCGCCAGTGGTGGGTGTGACCGTTTCCCAGCTGCCAAACGGCAAACCGATCATTCACGCGGTGACTGCCGACGGTAAGAAGCCGAATCCGGCTGAGCTGAACATCGGCCTGCCACCACCGGCTCCAAAACGCGTGCTGTATCGCGAGCTGACCAACTGATGGCGTAATGATGTTGAATCGGCACCGCCCCTGGCTAGCGCTCCTGATCTCGGCACTCGTGCACGTGGCGGTGGCGTTGGTCCTGATCGGGCCTGCAAACCGTACCGGCGCCGTTGCCGGGAGCGGGGCGCAGCCCGGGCCGGTACTTGTGGTGACCATGATCGGCGGCGCGAAGCCGGCGCCGCACCCTTCGGCGTCGACGCCTGCTTCCGCTCCCCGGGAAGAAGCTGCCTTGCCAGTTCAACGCCGTGCGCCGGTCGTTGCGGAAGAGGCAGTGGCTGCCTCCGCTGCTTCAGGGGAGCGCCCGCTGGAGCGTCATTATTTCGGCGCCAGCGAGATTACTGAACCGGCAGTGGTCGCCGATGGCCTTGGTGGCGGCGAATGGTTGATCGTGCCAGGCCTCAAGCCGCAAACCGTGGAACTCCAGGTCTGGATCAGCGACGAGGGAGCGATCGACCGCGTTGAGCTGGAATCCCCGCTAACAGAAGCAGAACGACAACTTTTACTGGCTGCATTTGCCAAAGTACGCTTCCTTCCAGGCCGGATCGGCCGCATTGCAGTCCACAGCCGCCTTTCGTTGCGAATCAGGGTCGACTACACCCTCCGGGCCTAAGGGCAAGCATGGTAAAATAGCGGGTTTTCCGTCTGCGCCATCCGCTGGTTGCCATCATGTCTGACGATATCCAAATTCAAACTTCGAGCAAGACCCCCGCGCTGATCGCGCGTGAGGTTGCCCGCCGCCGTACTTTCGGCATTATTTCCCACCCGGATGCGGGTAAAACCACGCTGACCGAAAAGCTGCTGCTGTTCTCGGGCGCGATCCAGATGGCAGGTACCGTCAAGGCGCGTAAGAGCGGCCGCCACGCCACGTCCGACTGGATGGAAATCGAGAAACAGCGCGGCATTTCCGTGGCTTCCTCGGTGATGCAGTTCGAGTTCCGCGACCACATCATCAACCTGCTGGACACCCCGGGCCACCAGGACTTCTCGGAAGACACCTATCGCGTTCTGACCGCGGTCGACTCGGGCCTGATGGTGATCGACGCCGCAAAAGGCGTGGAAGCGCAGACCATCAAGCTGCTCGACGTTTGCCGCATGCGCAATACGCCGATCGTGACCTTCATGAACAAGCTTGATCGCGAATGCCGCGATCCGCTGGAACTGCTGGACGAAGTCGAATCCGTGCTGAAGATTCAGTGCGCGCCGGTGACCTGGCCAATCGGCATGGGCAAGAACTTCCGCGGCGTGTACCACCTGATCAACGACGAGATCCTGCTGTTCCGCGCCGGCGAAGAGAGCTTGCAGGGCTTCGAGGTCATCAAGGGCATCGATAACCCGCGCCTGCAGGAAATGTTCCCGATGGAGATGGATCAGCTGCGCATGGAAGTGGAACTGGTGCATGGCGCCTCGCATCCATTCGTCCTGGAAGATTTCCTCGCTGGTAAGCAGACCCCGGTGTTCTTCGGTTCCGCGATCAACAACTTCGGCGTGCGCGAGATCCTGTCCGCGCTCGTCGACTGGGCGCCTGCGCCGGAATCGCGCGATGCGTCGGTGCGTACCGTGCAGCCGACCGAAGAGAAGTTCTCCGGCTTCGTGTTCAAGATCCAGGCCAATATGGACCCGGCTCACCGCGACCGTATCGCTTTCTTGCGTGTTTGCTCGGGCCGATTCGAGCGAGGCATGAAGGTCAAGCACCTGCGCCTGAACCGCGAGGTAAAGGTGTCGTCCGTGGTGACGTTCATGGCGTCGTCGCGTGAACAGGTGGAAGAGGCTTATGCGGGCGATATTATCGGCCTGCCGAACCACGGCAATATGCAGATCGGCGATTCCTTTTCCGAAGGCGAGATGCTGCAGTTCACCGGCATTCCTTATTTTGCGCCGGACTTTTTCCGCCAGGTGCGCATCCGTAACCCGCTGAAGATCAAGCAGCTGCAGAAGGGCTTGCAGCAGCTGGGCGAAGAGGGCGCTGTGCAGGTGTTCAAGCCGGTGCAGGGCGGCGAGGTTGTGCTGGGCGCTGTGGGCGTGCTGCAGTTTGAAGTTGTGGCTTCGCGCTTGCTGAACGAATACGGCGTGGATGCGGTGTTTGAAGGTACTTCGATTTCTACGGCGCGTTGGGTTTCCTGCGACGATAAGAAGATGCTGGCGGACTTTGAGTCGGCACTGGGCCATAACGTGGCTTACGATGCGGCGGGTAATATGGCTTACCTGGCCACCTCCGGCGTCAACCTGCGTTTGACCCAGGAGCGTTGGCCTAAGCTGACTTTCCACGCGACGCGCGAGCACGCGACGAAGCTGGATTAAAACCGGTAAACCGGGGTCTGACCCGCAGGGTCAGACCCTGTCTGTTCGTCGGTCAACGGTGTTGGTTCTAGGCCTCTGACTTTCGACGAAGATCAACAACGCACAACCGAAACCCGCGGCGTTTGCGCTGGCAGGGTCTGACCCTGCGGGTCAGACCCTGGTTTACCGGTTTTTCAGGCAGCCCAAAGACGCCGCTCCCGCAGCAACACCTCCAACTCCCCCGCCGGCATCGGCCGCGCAAAGTAGAACCCCTGCATCACATCGCACCCCGCATCCGCCAGGAACGCGACCTGCTCCTCAGTCTCCACGCCTTCCGCCACAACGCTCAAATTCAACGAATGCGCCATCGCAATAATCGCCTTGGCAATCGCAGCCCCATCTCCCGGTACATCATTCACAAAGCTCCGGTCAATCTTCAGTTGATCAATCGGGAAGCGTTTAAGATAAGCCATCGACGAATACCCCGTCCCGAAATCGTCAATGGACAAATGAATCCCCGCCGCCTGGATCTTATGCAGCAGCGCGATATTGGCGTTGACGTTCTCCATCAACACCCCCTCGGTAATCTCCAGCTCCAGTAAGCGCGGAGGCAGTCCCGTCTCCATCAGCAAAGCCTGCACCTCATACATCAGCTGCGCATCCTTGGTCTGGCAAGCGGACACGTTGACCGCCATATGATCGATATCCTCCATCAACCCCGCCTTGCGCCAGGCCGCCGCCTGACGGATCGCCGTCTGCAGCACCCAGCGCCCCAAAGGCACGATCACGCCGCTTTCCTCCGCCACAGGAATGAACTCGACCGGGCTGACCGCCCCGCCCAGAGCCTCGCAATGCCAGCGCACCAGCACCTCCATACCCCGCATGCGCCCTGTACGCACATCGATCTGCGGCTGGTAGTGCAGGGACAGCTCATTGTTCTGCAAAGCCTTGCGCAAGTTCGCCTCAATCGACAAACGCTTGCTGGCCTTGTGTGCCATCTCCTCATGGAACACTTCGTAGGCATTCTTGCCCTTGTTCTTGGCGTGATACATCGCGATATCCGCGCAACGCACCACGGCCGCCGCATTCGCAGCATCCTTCGGATACACGCTGACACCAATGCTGGCGCTGACGAATAGCTGGTGCGTATCGACCATGAACGGTTCGGCCAGCGCGCGCAGTACCTTGCGCGCCACCTGATCCGGCTCGATGTCATCGTCGGCCGGCTCCACGATCACCACGAATTCATCGCCGCCGATGCGGCAGATCACGTCGTCGCTGCGCAAGGTCTCCTTCAGCCGGTCCGCCACCTGGCGCAGCAGCTTATCGCCGGTATCGTGGCCAAGCGTGTCATTGACCACCTTGAAATTATCCAGGTCCAGCAAGAGCAAGCCGACGCTGGTTTCCTGGCGGTCCGCGCGTTTGAGCTTGAAGGACAGCTTCTCGTTGAAGGCATTGCGATTCGGCAGGCAGGTAACCGGGTCAACGTGCGCAAGCACATGGAGATTCTGCTCGGCTTGCGCAACTGCCACCCGCATGCGGCGCACCAGAAGCCAGGCGAGCGCGAACGATCCAAGCGCCGCGATGCCGGTAAATCCAGCAAAGGCAAACGAACGCCGATACAGCGGCATCAAAGTGGCGCGAATCGAAACGCTGCCAACAACCTTGTGATCGACAACAATCGGCTCCTGCACCTCGATATAGTCCATGCCGTATTCGTGCTGCGATTCGCCGGATTCATTCGGCGCCAGCTCCGGAACTGGCGCGCCATTGCGGCGGAACTGCGCCAGCGGGGTGCTGCCCACGATGATGTTCGCACTTTGTACGCTCGGCGAGGCCGACAGGCCGCCAAGGATTTCCTCCGCCGCATGCGCATCGCTGAAGAGCAGGGCCGCCGTGCTGTTGTTGCCGACAATGCGCGCCTGCACCTGCAAGTCGCGCAGCAGCGTGCTGCGCAAGGCCATGAACTGGAACACCACCATCAGCAAGCCAGCCAGGCATAAAGCCGCTCCGGCCGCCAGCATGGTGGAACGGACTACTTTGCTTCCAATCGGGAGCATGGCGATTTTGGCAGACGAGGTCATTGCACACTCCTTGCCAATCGCAGCAGCTTGGAACTGAGCGACAGGCGCGCCTGACGCACCGGCGCCATGTCCACGTCAAAGCCCACGCGGCGATTATCGATGCCGAAGGAAATCATCGCACCATTGGCGCCGATAATGCGGTCGTCCGCCACGGTCAGCACGCTGCTCGTTGCCAGATCACGTTTGAGCAGCGCCCAGCGCTCGCGGTCCCGAGCGTCAAGCAGGAGCAGATGGCAAGTGGCCAATTGCGCAGCGCCAGGTTGGGTAGGCAGTGTGCGCATGGTGATATGGTGCCCGTTGACCTGCTTTTCCTGCAGTCCTGAAAGGGCCGGCAGCAAGCCATTGTCCTGGAACACGCAGAGCCGCAGGGGCGCGCTGGCTGGCAGAGTGTCCGCCGGCCATTCTGTGAACATGGCAAAGTTGAACAGGATGGCCGCCTTAAGTTCCGCTTCGCCCGCGCCAGCCGGTAGCTGGGCGCGTGCCTGCCCGCCTGCAAATAGCAGGAGGATCAGGAGGGCGAACAGGCGCTGCGTCATCAGTAGGCCGCCTTCAGTTTGATGTAAATGCGGCGCCCATCCTGCTCCATGGAGCGCTGCAGGTAGCCGAGCGAAACGGGATCCGAATAATGGCGGTCGAACAGGTTTTGCACGCCAAGCGAAGCATCGAAATGGCGGGTCAAACCGATAGAGAAGAAGTTCAGGTTGGCGAGAACAAATCCGCCCGCCTTGCCGCCACCGATAATTTCGCGCGAGCTGCTGTACTGTCCTTCGACGCCGGCGTGCCATGGGCCGGTAAGGCGGCCGGTGGCATTCAGCTTGGCCAGCCAATGCGGCGAGTCGATTTCGGCGCCATCGCTTGTGACGCGTTGTCGCGACAAGCTGGTACGCAGCCTGGCCCCACTGGCAAAGGAGCGTTCATATTCCATTTCGACTCCGCGCGCACGCGCGTGGCCGATATTGCGGAAGATAGGCAGGCCCAACTCCTGGTCGTCGACTTCGCTGATCAGGCCCGAAATCTCATTCGAATAAGCGCTCAGTGTAAAGCGTGCATTCCCGCCAAGCTGGCGCACCAGCGACAGTTCGTGGCTGCGAATGCGTTCTCGGCCCAGGTTTGGATTAGCCAGTTGGCCGCCTTGTCCGTCAATGCCGTAGAACAGCTCATAGTTGTTCGGCGCACGGAAAGCGCTGCCATAGATTGCTTTAAGCGTCGTGTCACGCGCTACTTCCGCAATCAGCGCCAGGCGCGGATTGAATACGCCGCCGGTGCTGGTTTCGTGGTCGTATCGCACACCAGCATTCAATAATACGCCATCTGCCAGCGTGATTTCGTCCTGCGCGTAGATGCCAAAGCGCTTGCCATACGCAACGTCATCGAGATAAACCACGCGTGGATCGATATCGTAATTCTGTAGCGTCAGGTCATTGTTGTATTGGTATTCCGCGCCAAACACCAGCTTTTGAGTGGGCGTCAGCTGCATGAACAGGTTGACGTCCGCACCCCACCAACGGGCATGGGTGATGTCCAGGTTGATTGAGCCGAAGGGCACATTGTTGACGAAGCGGCCTTCGTAGAAATAGTCGCCGTGGTACAGGCGGGCCGTCAGTTCTCCATGCAGCGGCAACATCTGGTTGCGGTAGCCCACTTCGGCGAACCGCAGTTCGTCCAACGTCTGCCCGCCGGGTACGTCGAATGGCTGGCCGTAAGAAGCGGTGGCCATACCCTTGGTACGTGCGCCATCCAGCAAAGTGAAGGACCAGGCGCCGATCTGGCCGCGTGCGAACAAGTGAGTGATGCGCTCCCAATCGAGACCATGCGCGGTGCCGCCGAATTCGGGGAAGTACAGGTCACGTCCATCGCTCAGGCCACGGCTTGCGGATATGAGCAATTCCGCATCGCCATCACGCCAGCCGTAAGTGGCGCTGCCGGCGCGGTTGCCGGCCTGGCCTGCCTGCAAGGTGCCGCGTGCACCTTCGAGCTCCGAGGCGCGGCGGGTGATCACGTTGATCACGCCAAAGAGGGCATTGGCGCCGTAGATCGATGATCCTGGGCCCGGCACAAATTCGATGCGGTCCACCAGGTCCAGGTCGAGCGGGAATTCGCCGCCGAGCAGCGCCTGGTCGAATACCGGATCGTTAATGCGCGTGCCGTCGATCTGCAGCAGGAAGCGCGTGTTCAAGTCTCCTGGACGAAGGAAGCCGCGCGCGCCAAGATAGCTGTAGCTGCGGTCATTGCTTGTGTACAGGCCGCGAATACTGCGCAAAGCATCAGCCAGCGTCTGCCATCCGTAAGCGCGGATATCGGCTGACGTAAGGACGGTTACATTGGAGGGAGCTTGCGTTGCCTTTTGGTTAAAGCGGGAGGCGCTAAACACCTCCATCGACATCAATTGTTCAAGCGGCAAAGTAGTCAGGTCGGCATCTTGCGCGCATGCGTTCGCCGCCGCGAGCAGCAAGACTGCCAGCGGCCTTTTGCGAAGGCCATGCAGTGCTGTGTGTCTCATCCCGATGGTATTGTTTTTGTGGTGTGTTCACATGGTGGCATTGCCGTGCGGGAATGTACAGCCCGGCAGGCCCTATCGGCACCTATTAACAACAACAGTTAACCGTCGAGCAATGTGCGCCAGCTAGTGGGCGCCTGGCCCGTTACCTGCTTGAACGCACGGCGGAATACCGTTTCATCGCTGAAACCGGTTTCAATCGCCACGCGCCGCAAGCTGAAATTCGGCCGCGCCATCAGGCGCTTGGCTTGCTCGATACGGCATTGGAGAATGTACTGCACAGGCGTGACGCCAAGCGCCGCGTTGAAGCGCCGCGCAAGGTTGCGGGTGCTCATCGCCACGTGGCGCGCCACATCGTCGGGTGTAATACCCGCGCAGCTGTGCTGTTCGACGTAGGCTTGCGCAGCTCGAATGCGGTCATCACCGTGCTCGTGACTTCCACGCATAGGACCAGTGTTGGCCAGCTGGCGCGCCGAGTTCGCGTACCGTGAAAATTTCAGCGCCGCTTTTTCGCCGTGGAAGCGGCTGACCAGATGGGCGCAGGCGTCGATGGTGGGCGTGATACTGGCGGCTGTGATCAGCCGGCCGTCGATCACTAACGGCGATTGCGGCGAAAGCCGGACCACAGGGCGCGTCGATGCAATCGCGCGTCGGTCCGCAAGGTTGCAGGTGGCATCGCGGCCATCCAGTAGGCCAGTCGCCGCCAGCAGTCGCACCCCGCTTGCAGACGCAAGGATGCAACCGCCTGCTTCATAGTGCCTGACAATCCAGCGCAGCAGGGAAGAGCTTGCGGGCACTTCGCCATAGAACGAAGGCAGCACCAGAACATCCGCCGGCCGCGCATTCCGAAGGCTACGTTCGGGCAGAAGCGCAGGACCGGTGAACGAGCGCACCGGCTGCATCGTCGGCCCCACCAGCCCCACGTCGAACATCGCAGCACGCCGCAGGTCGGGCTCACGGGCATTCAGCGTGCCCGCCACCGCCAGCAATTCGCGGATCAGCATGACGCCACCGGCCCAGCAGTTGTGGTCAATATAGATGCTTGTCGGAATGGCGGAAAAAGTATGCTCCATGGCGAATAATGTACCATGTGCCAAAGCTTGCGGGGCTACGATGAATGCATGAACATCCTCACATACATCACCAGAGAAGAGCTGCGCTCGTTTACCGCGGCTGATAACTGGACCGCTGCGCGCGTGGTCGCAGTTAACTTCGCCCTGGTCGCTGCCGGATTCGCACTACCTGCACTGTGGCACCATCCAGTCGCGTGGGTGCTCGCCAGCATACTGCTCGCCGGCCGCGCACACGGTTTCGCGATCCTCATGCACGACACGGCACACCTGAACTTCTTCACGTCGCGTAAGGTCAACCAATGGATGGGGAAATGGGTGTTCGGCGCTCTGCCGAACGTGCCTTACGCAGCCTACCGACGTGGTCATCTCGAACATCACCGGACCGCAGGCACCGGCACCGACCCCGACCTGGCCTTTGTCGCCGGCTATCCGGCCACGCGCGCCAGCCTCTTACGCAAGCTACTGCGCGACGTCTCGGGCCTGAACGGCATGAAAGGAATCATCTACCAATTCCAGCCAACCGATCGCGGCGCGCTGCACCCGTTCTTCGTAATGCACGGTCTAATCGTCGCAACGTTGTGGGCATTCGGCGCGCCTCAGGTTTACGCCTGCTGGTGGCTCGGCCAACTGTTCGTTTTTCCGCTACTACTTCGCCTCCGTGTTATGGGCGAACATGGTGGGGTACCCGACCATATGGACCGTGACCCTCGCCGAAACACCTCCACTACACTGGCCGGGCCACTCGCCCGCTTGTTGGTCGCGCCAAATTTCGTGAACTATCACGTCGAACACCACATGGCCGCGACGATTCCTGGGTACAAACTACCAGCATTCCATAAGATGTTACGCGAGCTCGGCTACTTCGCTGGGAGCAAGTGTTTGGCTGAATCCTATTGGGACGTGATTCAACGTTGCACATCCAGGAATGAAAGCGCTGCAGTACTCCGCAGTAGCGGCGCCCGCGGCGCTTTGGATAACATGCGCTGACTAAGTTGGCCGCAAGCGTGCGCTTGCCGGCCAAACCAAGAGCGTAACCAATAGAATTCGGTTAAAAGCTTGGCTTGCAAGCCCAGAACTTAGCCTGGTGGATCATTTTCAATTTGCGGATATTGATCTACAGGACCAGAAGTGGCAATTGCAGGGGGATCAATTTGGCTGCCACCAGCGATTGCCAAAATCTCTTCTTGCGACAGCTCGAAAATTTCTGTGCTCAAAATAGAACTCCTGATAAGTGGAACATTAGAAAAAACTTCTATTTGTATGGTTACTTCTGTAAATAGTGCGTTCTATTATGCATGAATAAATTAACGAAAGGAAAATTACTTTTGCTATGTCGAGGCATTTTTTAGCGTATGGAAATTGGCGTGGCCGATTTCTGTCAAGTGACCGTTCGTCAGGCAAACAATTCTGTCGGCCATTGCGATCGTATCTGGGCGGTGCGCCACCATGATGCGCGTCAGTCCCAACTCTCGAACCGTTGTGTTTACGTTCTTTTCGTTCCCTACATCGAGTTCACTGGTTGCTTCATCGAGGACCAGTAATTGGGGTTGGCGATATAAAGCGCGGGCGAGGAGAAGCCGCTGTTGCTGGCCTCCGCTGATGCCCGCACCATTTGCGCCAGTCATCGTGTAGTAGCCCATTGGCATTGCCTCAATCTCATGGGCCAGCGACGCGAGCTTCGCCGATTGTTTGATGCGATCCCAATCAGGGGCGCTGTCGAAGAAGCATATGTTTTCCGCGATGGAGCCTGAGAAAAGGCGATCTTCCTGCATCACAGTGCCGATGGCGCGGCGGAAGTTGGCAAGCCCGATGCGTTTGATTGGAACGCCATTGACAAGGACCTCGCCGGACGCGGGCTCCAGGAGTCCCAACATGATTTTTACCAGCGTCGTCTTACCGCAACCAGATGGTCCGGTAATTGCGATTGATTCACCGGCTGCCACCCTCAGGTTGATGTTCTCAAAAATCATGGGCTCCGTCGGAGAATAACGGAATGAGATGTTGCGAAGCTCAACTGATGGCGCACTGTCTGCATGCGGTGATCCGCCAAGAAGCAGTTCACCTTCATCTTCAGCCGGAGTCAATACGATATCTGCGATGCGTTCGCCATGAAGCCCCAACATACGCAAATCCAGGAGACGGTCGACCAGCGCGGCAATCCTGGTAGAGAACTGTTCTTTGTATGCGATGAACGCAAACAACATACCCACCGAAAAGGCGTTATCCAGCACGGCGCGAGCCGCCAGCCAGATGACGATGACACGCTCGATCCCAAACAGCACTATCCTCGCCGACTCGTAGGTCACGCCGAGACGGTTAATGCGAAGTTCTGCATTGAACTGTTCGGCCAGCAGGTTCATCCAACCAGCTCGGCGTTGATCCCCTTGTCCAAATAGGCGAACACTCTGAATGCTGTTGGCGGTCTCGTAGAAGTGTGTATTTTGCTTGGCGGCGAAAACAATTTGTTCCGCCGCTGCGGCGCGCAGTTGCTGGAAGAGGCTCAGGCGGAGTACTGCATAAACGATCACGGCTGCAAATGAAATCGTAGCCAGCTGCGCGCTGTATAAGAACATCATCAGCAGCGTGCCAAGAACCATCACGCCGTCGACAACGGCTTGAACGAAGGTTGTAGAAACTGAGCGCTGGATTGTGTTGATCGAGCCAAAGCTGGAAATGATGCTGCCGATATGGCGCTTCTCAAAGTAGTCGAGTGGCAGCCTGACCAAGTGGCCGAAGACGTTTCCGTTCCATTGGAAGTTGAGGTTGGTACTTAGCGAAATGAGAAACCAGTTCCGCACCGCGTTAAGCGAGCCCTGGATCAACACCAGCAAACCAAACCCAAGTGCGAGCGTAGTCAGCAAATCGCTGTCGGCGGAAGGCAATGCTTGATCTACTGTCCATTGAAGGAAAAAGGGAAGAGCGATCACCACGCATTCAAGTGCGAGGGCCAGCACTAGTATTTGTCCCAAGCCACGCTTTAGGCCGGTGATCTTCCCCATCAGGCCACGAATCGTGTATTTGGTAGTGTTGTCCGCCGGTGCAAAGTCGTTCGCAGGCCTAAGCTCGAGCGCGATGCCGGTGAAGTATTTGCTGAATTCTTCCAGCGGGACCACTCGCCGCCCAATGGCCGGATCGTGAATGATGGCTTCGCGGGTTGAAACCGAAGTTAGGACGACGAAGTGATCCATGTCCCAATGGATCACGCAGGGTAACGTCAGCTTTGAAATGGCGCCGATATCAAGCTTGAGCGCTCTCGGTTCAAGCTTGAGTACTTTCGCAATCTTGATCAGGCTCGCGAGGTTGGCGCCCTTGCGGGATATGGAAAATTGAAGCCGCAGACTTGCAAGATCAGTGCGGTAGCCAAGGAAGTCGGCGACCATTGCGAGGCAACACAATCCGCATTCGGTTGCTTCGTTTTGCAGGTAGACCGGGACTTTACGTTTCAGGCTAAGGGAAATCATGTATAGCTTGTCTTAGTTTCGAGCGGCCATGCCAATAAGCGGTTCAAACATCCATTCAGCTAGCGTTCGTTCTTCCAGTATTACGTTTGCTGTCAGCTGCATACCTGGCTTAAGCTGGTAGCGCTGTTCGCGAAATGCTATGTCTTGCCTATCGAGCGCAACGCGTACGCGGAAGAAAGTGTCGGTGCCTGCAGGGTGATTCGTAAGGTGGGGCAGATCACCGACGCTGATGGAGGTTTCGGAGACGTCACGAACGATGCCGCTGAATTGGCCGAACTTCTGATACGGGAACGAGTCGTACCTGACGACGACGCGAGTGTTTTGTGTAACCATGCCGATATTCTTCGACGGCATGTAGAGTTCCGCTTCGACCTTGCCGTCTTTTGGGAGTATGCTCGCTATGCGCTGGTTTGCAACGAGCGATTGGCCAGGTTCTACGAGAACTGCGGCTACTCGTCCATCAAGCTCGGCGCGGACGATGATTTGTCGTTTGCCTTCGTTTTCGGCGAGCTGCTGCTTCAGGTCTTCAATCTCTCGTTGGATTGTCGAGACGTCACGGTTCTTTTGAAATGCGCTGTCAGTTTTTGAAGACTGTATTGAAGCCAGATCTCGTAACGCGCTTTGGCGTTGCACCTCAAGTGAGGAAAGTCTGCCTTGCTGTTCCAAAACATCTGCCTCCTTTTCGGCTGCAGTAATCTTTGACATGTTCCCCGACTTGGCCAGTTCCGCAACACGCGCCGATACATCACGTGCCAGATTGACTTTGTCTCTTTGCAGGTTAATTTCGTGGTCGAGCTGTTTCAGACTGGCGTTGATACTAGTGAGCTTATCGGTGAGCTCTCGCTGTTTATTGCTCGATTGGCCCCCAACTTGATCGAGTTCACGGCGCAGTTTTTCAATGCGTGAGTTTAGACTTTCTTTCACTGCTGCCTGCACGGCACCGTTTTCTCCGGTGCGTTCGCTGGAAATGATGACGAGGGGATCTCCAACTTTGACTTCTTTGCCGTCAACGGCATTTAGCTTTACGACAATACCGGCTTGCGGGGAAAGAATTCTGTTAACGCCCTTGTCTGGAACTATTACGCCATTAACGGTGGCCTTACGCGCGAACCCGAAGAACATGGCGAACACGACGAAGCTCGCAACAAGCGCGCCGAGTAAAAGAGCAAGCGATGTATGCGACCACGTTTGGGTGAGAAGGATTGAGCCGTGAAGCGTTCTCGATCTGTTTGCGACTGCTTCGGTTCTAAAAAGCGGGCGATTCATTTTCAGCGGTGATTTTCCAGTCTTGGCAAGTCGGCAGAGCGAGTGCACGCGTGACGCGTACCCTCGCTGTTAAAGTCGACGTGACAAGCGTTGTCAAGTAACTCAGTGACCAAGCAGGCCCTGTTTAAGGCGGGTTGTTTTCAATGATTGGATAATCCACTGGCCCCGCCCCATCATTCGGTTTGCAGGCGAGCGACAATTTGGACGCACTTTTCTTGCTCCGGTAGACGAAGTCCAGGTGAAATTTCTCTTTCACTGTGTTTGCATCCGTCAGTTCCATATGCTTTCCGTTGTCACGGATCACTGGGTTGCTTAGCTGCGTTTGTCCAATCGGTGTGATTGTGACCGATTCAATGACGACATCATCTGGAGTCGGAGTCACCAGGCGAAACTTGATCACTGTGTCATGGTCCTGAACTGGGATAATTTCCGGATCATATTGCGCAGAGTATCCGCCCGAAACTTCTGCGACGATAATATTGACGTGTTTCGTCGTTGGGTCGCCTCTAGTTTTATCTCTCATAATTTCCCTTTCAAGGACTGGTGGGTGGAAACTAACTGGGTATATCGTTCTTCGCGATATCCCATTTTTTTGAGCTTTTCGACGTTTGGAATGACACTTGTTATGTCTCCAAGACAGACGTTTGCTCGAACTTGTGATGCCAGCAACGAATAGTCCTCCGTGCCTGCTTTAATATTTCCCAGTAGTTCGCTGGCCTTTCGGCAATAAGGCAAAGCCGCTTCGTCTCCTAGTTGTCGGCGAGCCAAATCTGCCCGAGCGAGTTGGCCGTCGGCCAAGAACGAGAGTAGCGTTTTATCCTTAGGGGACTGCCGATGAAGCTCTTCTAAACGCGAAAGAATGGCCTCAGTCGTTGTAGTCGCCTCGCGGTCGCGGCCAAGGGCAGCCAACGATGCTGCTCGCCCGAGCTCGAACTTAGCGCCGAGATAGATAAGGAACATGTTCTTTGGATCGAGCGCGATCAATGGAGCCAATTGTCTACTCACATCTTGTAGCTGCTCCAAAGATTGATTCGCGTTCGCGGATGTCATCTGAGTCTCGGCTAGTCGGCCGCGTGCTTGTAATAGTCGCGACTGCCAAGTACGGTTGCTTGGGTCTTTTGCCACAAGGCTTTGTGTGATGTTGACTGCTTCATTTAGAGCCTTTACGGCATCCTGTCGCTCCCCGAACGCAACACTAAGGTGTGCTTGTCGCATCAGTGAGGACGCCAAAATGTTGCGCGCACTGGCATTAGATGGAGGGATCGTTGCAAGGATTGCTTGCTCTTCCCGATATAGTTTCATGGCGCCGGCGACGTCGCCAAGTTTTAGTGTGCTTTCCGCTACCCACGATACGGCGTTTGCTAGCGCCAGTTTTTGACTCTCATCTGGGGAAATAGAACTAGCAACCTGACGTTTCAGACCAAGGGATTTGCTAAATTCCTCCTTGGCTTTCGCATAGTCAGCACGTGACATTGAGAGCGTTCCGAGGGCTGAATGCGCATAGGATTGTTCCAGCCAACCGTCTGCTGGAGTCTGAGTTAACGCGGCAAACTTATCACTATAATTTTTGTACTCAACAAAGTACTTTTCCGCAGACTCAAGCTCGTTTCGGCCTTGAAAGTGCTGTCCAAGCATAAAGGAATTTGCGCCAGCTACTTTCAGGAAGTCAGGTTCTTTTTCAAAGTCTGCGGGAGCGCTTTGAATGAGCTCCCTTGCTGTGAAAATCGTTTTCTGAAGGTCTTCTGCTCGTCCCCTGTGCCCGTGGACCACAGCAATAATGCCTAATGCTTTGATTCGGCTGACAAGTGAAGGTAGGCTTGCCTTCGAAACGTCCACTTTGCCAAGGTAGGTAAGCGCCTTATTGCCGACATCATCTAATAAATCAAGTCGGCCTATAGGGCGTAGTTTTTCTGAGAAGTCGCCGAGCATGAAAGTCATAAGGCCCTCGGCTTCACTTCGATTACGTTCCGCTTCCTTCTGTGCTGTACGTGCAGTGAAACCGAAGATCGTCGTCAGGACAGAAAGAACGGCGATCAGACCTGTGATTCCGAACACGATGCGCTGGGCCAGTCGAGCACGGCTAATGGACGTGCGGACAAACTCGTTTTCCAACGGAGTAAGAGCAAAGTCCTTCAGCTCAAGCAGTTCAGTTGCTTGGCTAACCTGGCTACCACGTGGGATCAGAAGATCTTTGTGACGTCCAGCCTCGCTCCAGCGAGTAGCTTGCCCTGAGATTCGGGTGCGCAGTTGAAGCGCGTTGCGATGTCGTTCTATCCAGTCGGCCACTCTAGGCCAGCGGCGCAGTAGCGCTTCATGCGCGACACCGAAGCTTGGAACATCGCCAGCAAGTTCGCTGACGAAAAGCCGGGCTTCGACCATAACCCGAACCAGTTCCCGTTCATCTTCGGTTCTTAGCATGGCCAGTGGGCTGCGGCGAGAAGTAATCGCTGCCTGCTCTTCGCCGACGTTAACTAGCAATGAAAGTACATGCGGTAAGGACGCAAGCTGGGCAGCGTTGAGTCGAGAAACCACCTGTTCAGCTCGTACACCAACTGCTCCCTCTATGCCACCGAGCTGTCGATAAACATCAAAACTGAGAGTGTCGTGTTCTCCGCGTTGGCGGTAAAGCTCGTTTAGTGTGTACTGCAAGAGCGGCAGCATGTCGGTCCCCCCGCGCGCTGCATCGCAGAGAACATCGTCGAGGCTAGCACCTGTAGATTCGTCTTTTTCAAAGGTAAGGCTGGCCGCTAAAGCTGGCTGACGAACGATTTGAGCGATGTCGGCTCCGTCGGGAGGGAGGACATCGAAGTGGGCGCCACGTGTTTTAAGTGTAAGCAAAACCGCTTGCGCCATCACTTCTGGATAGAAGTCATTGCGGCATGCCATCAGCATCAGCAGGCAATTTGACTTGGCGAGTGCATCAATCACGCCGATGAAGCGGTCGGCTTCGTCTGGCTCGGCGCGGAACACTGCTTCGAGGCGGTCGACGAACATGCCGATCTGGGCTCGCGAACAGGCACGGTTGCGCAGTTCGGCGGCTACTGCGTCGGGATCAGTGGACAGGCGTTGGCCGAGGCTGTCGGCGCTGGCGCCGGGGAAGAGTGGTTCGCCATTGATGTCGGCGTCAATCAGGGCGCCGGCCAAGGCCTGGAACAGGGTGCCACTTCCGAGGTCGGCGCAATCGAGATAGACGGTGCTGACCAGGCCGATGGGTTCATCGGAACGGGTGGTACCTGCCATTAAATGCGGCAGCAGGCCGGCGCGTACCAGGGAGGTCTTGCCCGAGCCAGATGGGCCAAGTACCAGTGCCATGGGGTAACCATGCGTGGCCTGGGTCATCACCAGCTCGCGCAATTGGGCGGTGGCTTGCACTCGGCCGAAGAAAATGGCGGCGTGATTTTCCTGGAACGCTTCCAGACCACGGAACGGTGAGCCGCCTTCCCAGATGGTCGAGGGCGGTGCGGCGAAGGTCACGACTGGGGCGATGGCGCGGTAGCCGCGTTTGCGGATCGTTTCAATATAGCGTGGTTCGGTGCTCGAATCGCCGAAGGCGCGGCGCAGCTGGGTGATTGCCTTGTGGACAGGGTTATCACCCAGTTCGTTGCTTCCCCAGCAAGCCTGCAGGATCTCTTCCGCTGGAATTACGGCCCCTGGATGGCGGCAAAGATAGCGCAATACCGCCATCACGCGCGGCTCAAGTTGCGTCTTGGCATCCCCATTGCTGACGATATTGGCTTCTGGACTGACCAACCAGTCGCCGAATTGAAACTCCATAGCCTGTCCAACCTTCTGTTCTTTGTATTCTTATAAATCAATGACTTAGAAAGCTTCCGGAGCAAATCTTCCGGTCCGGAAGGTTTCCTTCTGGCCATCGGAAGGTTTCCGGAAGGCTAAGGAAGGCTTTTTTTCTTACATTGCAGTCATTGCCAAACGGCTAAATCTTAACATTCTTAAAAGCAAAAATGGTCACTACTAAAGCGGTATTTTTTGAGATCGGCTCCGAAACCACGACTTCCGTACAACAGCTCTCGGCGAGCTGGTTTACGTCTGGAAAGTTGCTCGAGAGCACGATTGACGCCATGCGCGCCGCCGGAGAGTTTCCTAATGACATCCGTTACGGCAGCATGGAAGTGGGCAGCCTGGCCCTCGGCGGCGATGGTGAAGACAAGGCTGAACTGCGTCCAATCGAGATTCGTTATGACGAATCGGCGCCAAATACGGCCCACGTGACCTTCACTCTTGCGTCCGGCAACTTGCGCTTCTACAACGCTTATGGCCGCAAGGACATCCTCAGGCAGTCGGTGGCCGGCTGGCGCCTGGAGTTCATGGCTGCTGTAAATGAATACGGCGGCCTGGCCTTGCATGCTGCGCTGTGTGATGTGGAGAAATCCAATTTGCCTTGCGATAACGGTCCGCTGAAGGAGTTCTTTATTACTGCCGTCGGCCACTGGCTGCGCAGCCTGGCGCCGGCCGTGCTCAATAAAACGGCAATGCGCCGTGCTGTGATCGGCCGCGAGAGCTTCATGCGCCAGTACATCTACCCGATGGTGGTGGAGAAGCTGCAGCGTCGCCTGAACTCGCTGCCCGACTACGTGGCTTCGCGTGATGGCGTGGCCCAGGTCAATCCGATGGAAAGCCAGAATGAGAAATCGGGTGTCGATGCGACCTTGAGCAACGGTGAGCGTGCGCGCTTCATCCGCAACAGCAATGGCTGGACTTATCGCGACCATGTGCTGCTGAACTGGCAGGAAGCCAACCGTACCCTGCACGACCGCGAGTCGGAGCAGGATCTGCAATACATGGTGACCTTGGGCCGTCAATCCGGTCCGGATGGTGTTCCGCGTCCGACGCTGGATATTAGCGGTGTCCTGGGCCGGTACGAGTGGGACAGCGTGAAGCAGGAACTGCCGCTGTCGCGCCAGCGCAGCTATATGGGCAAGGCCTGGGCGCGCGCAACGCTGCAATGGTCGCTGCGCCTGCAATGGCACGCGGCAAATGGCAGGGTGGAAGTCGTTTCGCTGGCGCGCAAGGGCGTGCCGGCGACCGATGCCGGCACCACGGGGATCTATGTGGTCTCCGATCCGCTGCCGCACCTACTGAACGTTCAGCGCATGAACCTGTGGTGGGACGGTAATGCAGCAAGCCTGGCTGCGGTTCAACAAGATATTGCCGGTTCGCTGGCAACGGCGACCAGCGAGTTGTTTGCCGCCGTTGCGGAGGGGCTGGCCCCAGGGCGCAAGCTGGGGTGCCGTGACTTGCGCATTAATGAGTCTGGTGACATTGAAATTGAATTGGGGGAGTAAAGCATGTCTGTGCTGATGACATCTGTGCCGGTGGCACAGGTACGACAATGGGGCGGTGCCTGTGCGTCGGGCGCTTTGAGTTTTGCTGCTGCGCGGGTGTCGCGCATTGTGCTGCAACGTGAACCGATGGCAAGTGAAGCGTTGTCGTGGACTACTCTCTATAGCTGCCAGGGCGATGCGGTGCGCGGCCGTTCCGAGCTGGCGCTGCATTTGCTGGCGCGCCCTGAATTGGCGGAGCTGGATCAAAAGGAGCGCCTGCTGCGCGCTTATAACGCGGTGTTTGATCGCTACGATGCGTCGCAACCGGCGGACATGGCTTACTGGCGTAGCCAGCTGAACGCTGGTCGCGAGTTGCCTGCGCTGGTGCGGCAGGAACTGGTGCCGTTGTATGAATCCGGCTATCGCTCCAGCCCTTGCGCCGCGCCTGCGGTGACGCGCTCGCCGCTGTTCGTGGTGCGCGATGGTTCGGGCTTGCCGTTGGTGTTTTCGCTCGGTGCGAACCGTTCGCTGTACATGTTCCGCCGTACGCCTTTTGGCCGCTGGTCGCAAACCGATTTGAGCGGGATGCTGCCTCTGAACCAGCCGGGCAAGGTGCAGGCGCTGGATGTGCAGCAAGCCCCGGACGGCACGATCGCGCTGGCAATGGCGGTTGCGCCTTGGGGCAGCGCTGCTGGTCCGACCTTGCATGTGGCGGTCGGTATTTCCAACCATCTGGACGAGGCGGGCTGGGTCGAAGTATTGCGTGGCATGGCGCCGCGCCAGGTGCCGGAGATTGAAGATGATGTGACTCGGATCTCGTTTGGCCTGTTGCAGTCTGGCGCGGTGCCGATGGTGCTGGTGACGGCTGCACATACCTGGTACTTCAATGCGGCGATGGATGGGCCGTTGCTGGCGTGGGAGGAGCAGGATGGTGCGGCCTCCGTGGCGAGGGCGGTTGGCAGCTATCGGGTGCCGGGAGCCTGGTGCTTGAGTGATACGTCTGCTGGCCGCACGTTGCGCTTCAATAGCTTTGCGCGCGCTGCGGCGTGGGGCATTGCGATTGATTACCAGGGGCTGCCGCGCCGTGCTTCTTCACTGCACCTGGCGCCTTCCAATGTGCCGAATGTGCCGGACGTGTTTGTGGCCGGTGAAAGCATCGTGGTCTATCGCGGCGGGCAGTCGATTCCGCAGCCGGTGGCGAATATCGGTGGCGCTTGCGTGGTGTGGAGCGAGGCTACGTCACTTGGCGAGTACCTGGCGTATGGCGACGGTGCTGGCGGACTTTGGCTGGTGTGCCGCAAGCAGGGCGGTCATTGGGGGATGCCGGTGCCGATCGCTACTACCTTGGTGATGGCGGCGTTGATGGCGGCGCCGAATTATGGCGGGGTGCATGCGATTGGTGTGACGCCGGGCGGGGCGTTGGCCTGGCTGCGCTTTAATTCGGATGGCGCGCAGGTTGGGGCGGAGGAGATTACCCAGGCTGCGGTGTGGGATGATGAGGCGCAAGAGGTGCAGCGAGCGGCTCGCGTTGCGCGCAGTGTGGCTTAAGATTTGTCCTTGACTAGCAGGGCGTCGATAAGGCTGGCGACCCAGCAGATTAACAGGATCCAGCTGGCGGCTTCGGCGCCGGAGAGCGTACTGGTTTGATGCAGGCGTTCGGTGATCGAGACAGGGTCGGGCGCGAGGCGGCCGCTCATGGCTTCGTCGAGCAATTGGTTGGCGCTTTGGATGATGCCGGCCATGATCCAGATGGTTGCAGCCAGGGCGGGGATGAGGAAGGCCAGGCCGCGTTTGGGACGTTTTTGGAAGACCAGTTGGCCGAGGCCGGGGAAGACCAGGCCTGAGAGTAGGGCTGCTTTGGTAGATTGTTTCATTCGTGTTCCTTTAAACCCGGCAAACCGGTAAACCGGTCGGATGGCCGCCCCGTCTGACCCGCAGGGTCAGACCCCGATACGCGGCGGTCGCGGGCCGAACGTGTCTGACCCTGCGGGTCAGACATGGGTTTGCCGGTTTTCAAAATAAAAAAACGCCGGAACCCGAAGGTACCGGCGTTTTCCATTTCAGGCAAGCGTGCGCTTACGCGTAGTCGCTAACTGGAATGCATGCGCAGAACAGGTTGCGGTCGCCGTACACGTTGTCGGCGCGGCCGACCGGTGGCCAGTACTTCTGCTTGCGCAGCGATGGCACTGGGTAGGCGGCCACTTCGCGGCTGTACTTGCGGTCCCACTTGTCGGCCAGCAGCACTTCTGCGGTGTGCGGTGCAAACTTCAGCGGGTTGTCCAGCTTGTCGAACTCGCCCGATTCAACCTTGGCGATTTCAGCGCGGATGGCGATCATGGCGTCGATGAAGCGGTCCAGTTCGACTTTGGACTCGGATTCGGTCGGCTCGATCATCAGCGTGCCTGGAACAGGGAAGCTCATGGTCGGTGCGTGGAAGCCGAAGTCCATCAGGCGTTTGGCCACGTCTTCGTTGCTGATGCCGGTGGCATCGGTCAGCGGACGCAGGTCCAGGATGCACTCGTGCGCAACCAGGCCGTCGTGGCCCGAGTACAGCACTGGGAAGTGCGGCGCCAGGCGGCGTGCAACGTAGTTAGCGTTCAGGATCGCGGTTTCGGTCGCTGCGGTCAGGCCGACTTCGCCCATCATGGCGATGTACATCCAGGAGATCGGCAGGATCGATGCAGAGCCGAACGGCGCGGCCGAAATCGAGCCGATGCCGTCTTCGCTACGCACATAGCCGTTGGAACGCTGGTTCGGCAGGAACTTGGCCAGGTGTGCGCCAACGCCGATCGGGCCGACGCCTGGGCCGCCACCGCCATGTGGAATGCAGAAGGTCTTGTGCAGGTTCAGGTGCGATACGTCGCCGCCGAACGAACCTGGGCCGGCTACGCCAACCAGTGCGTTCATGTTGGCGCCGTCGACGTAAACCTGGCCGCCGTGCGAGTGAATGATTTCGCACAGTTCGGTGATGCCGTCTTCGAACACGCCGTGGGTCGATGGGTAGGTCACCATCACGCAAGCCAGGTTCTTGGAGTGCTGTTCTGCCTTGGCTTTCAGGTCGACCAGGTCAACGTTGCCCTTGTCGTCGCAGGCGGTTACGACAACCTGCATGCCTACCATGGCGGCGGATGCTGGGTTGGTACCGTGTGCCGACGATGGGATCAGGCAGACGTTGCGGTGGCCTTCGCCGCGGGACTCGTGGTACTTCTTGATCACCAGCAGGCCGGCGTATTCGCCTTGCGAACCAGCGTTAGGCTGCAGGGATACTGCGGCATAGCCGGTAGCGGCGCACAGCATGTCTTCCAGCTGGGCGATCATTTCGCGGTAGCCGACGGTCTGGTCGTTTGGCGCGAACGGGTGGATCGACGAGAACTCAGGCCAGGTCACAGGAATCATTTCGCTGGTGGCGTTCAGCTTCATGGTGCAGGAACCCAGCGGGATCATGGTGCGGTCCAGCGCCAGGTCCTTGTCGGCCAGGGAACGCAGGTAGCGCAGCATTTCTGTTTCGCTGTGGTAGCGGTTGAAGGTTGGGTGCTCCAGGTAGGCGGAGCTACGCACCAGCGCTTCCGGGAAGCTGTTGCCAACCGAAGCTTCAACTGCGTCGAAGTCAGGAGCAGCTTTGCCGCCGCTGAACACGTTCCACAGAGCAGCCAGGGTATCGCGGTCGCAGGTTTCGTCCAGCGAGATGCCGACGTGCTTGGCGTCGATCTTGCGCAGGTTGATGCCGGCGGCGACGGCGGCTGCGTGCAGAGCGTCAGCTTTGTCGGTAACGACGGTCAGGGTGTCGAAGAAGGATTCGTTGACCGAGTAGCCCAGGGACTTCAGGTTGGCTGCCAGGATGCCTGCGTAGCGGTGGGTGCGCTCGGCGATCTGCTTCAGGCCTTTAGGACCGTGGTAGACGGCGTACATGGAAGCCATCACGGCCAGCAGCACCTGTGCGGTACAGATGTTGGAGGTCGCTTTTTCGCGGCGGATGTGCTGTTCGCGGGTCTGCAGGGCCAGGCGGTAAGCCTTGTTGCCGTTCTGGTCGATGGTCACGCCAACCAGGCGACCTGGCATGGAGCGCTTGTATTCGTCGCGGGTAGCCATGTAGCCGGCGTGCGGGCCGCCGAAGCCCAGCGGCACGCCGAAGCGCTGCGAGTTACCGACGACGACGTCGGCGCCCCATTCGCCCGGAGGGGTCAGCATGGTCAGTGCCAGCAGGTCGGCGGCAACGATCACCATGGCGCCGGTGGACTTCACGGTTTCAACGGCGGCGCGGTAGTCGCGCACAACGCCGTTCACGCCTGGGTATTGCAGCAGCACGCCGAAAGCGTCGGTCACGCCGGCCAGTTCGGCTGGGTCGAAGGTCTTGACGGTGATGCCCAGCGGCTCGGCGCGGGTCTGCACCACTTCCAGGGTCTGCGGCAGCACGTCGTTGGCGACGTAGAAGGTGTTCGACTTGGACTTGCCGACGCGCTGGATCAGGGTCATGGCTTCGGCAGCGGCGGTGCCTTCGTCCAGCATGGACGAGTTGGCGATGGCCATGCCGGTCAGGTCGATCAGCACCTGCTGGAAGTTCAGGATCGCTTCCAGGCGGCCCTGGGAGATCTCTGGCTGGTACGGGGTGTAAGCGGTGTACCAGGCTGGGTTTTCGAAGATGTTACGCAGTACCACGCCCGGGGTGTGGGCGTTGTAGTAGCCCTGGCCGATCAGGGATTTCAGCACCTTGTTCTTGGAGGCGATGCCTTTCAGCTTGGCCAGCGCCTCGTTTTCCGGCAGCGGCTGGGTGAACTGGCCCAGTGGCAGGGCGCTCTTGTTGCGGATGCCAGGTGGGACGATGGCATCGATCAGGGCGGCGCGGGTTGCGTAGCCGAGCACGTCCAGCATTTCTTGCTGTTCTGCGGCTTCCGGGCCGATGTGGCGGGCGATGAATGCATCGCGGGCTTCAAGTTGGGTCAGGCTGGTGCGGGTCATGGTGGGAAATCTCTTGGCCAGAATGTCAAAAGGGCCCGCGCATGGCGGGCCCGGTAATGCAGGAATTAGTGTGCGACGTTGCCGTAAGCAGCTGCGTCCAGCAGGCCGTTGATGGCGTTGGCATCGCTAGGCTTGATCTTGAACAGCCAGTTCGCGTAAGCGTCGGCGTTGATCGACTCAGGCGCGCCGGTCACGGCGTCGTTCACTGCGACCACTTCGCCCGATACCGGGGCGTAGATGTCGGAAGCGGCTTTCACCGATTCCACCACGGCGGCGTCGTCGCCGGCGGTGAAGGAGGCGCCGACTTTTGGCAGCTCGACGAACACGATGTCGCCCAGGGCTTCTTGCGCGAATTCGGTGATGCCGACGGTAACGGTGCCGTCCGCTTCAGCGCGTACCCACTCGTGGGACTCGGTGTACTTCAGGTCTGCTGGAATGTTGCTCATGTTGGCTCCAAGGCTAAGGTTATTGTTTATTTGTGCTCAATCTGGCTTAAGCAACCAGGATTTTACCGTTACGGACGAAAGGCAGCTTCACGACGGTGGCGGCCAGCTTCTTGTCGCGGATTTCCACGTGCACGGTGTCGCCCACGTTCACGCCCATCGGCACGCGCGCCAGTGCGATTGCCTGCTGCATGGTCGGGGAGAAGGTGCCGGAAGTGATTTCTCCTGCTTCGCCGTTGGCGGCGATGACTTTCTGGTGGGCGCGCAGCACGCCGCCTTTTTCACGCAGGATCAAGCCGACGAATTGTGCGTTCTGGCCTTTTGCCAGCAGGGCTGCTTTGCCGATGAAGTCGCGCTCGGAGACCAGGTCGATGGTCCATGCCAGGCCGGCGTCCAGCGGGTTCACGGTTTCGTCCATGTCCTGGCCGTACAGGTTCATGCCGGCTTCCAGGCGCAGGGTGTCGCGTGCGCCCAGGCCAGCTGGCTTCACGCCGGCTGCGTTCAGGGCGTTCCACAGTGCTTCTGCCTGTTCAGCAGGCACGCCGATTTCGAAACCATCTTCACCGGTGTAGCCGGTGCGGGCAACCATGGCTTCACCGAAGGCGGTGCCTGGAACCAGGGCAACGTTGAATGGCTTCATTTCGGCGGTGGCTTCTTTAGCCTGTGGGATGACTTCCCATACCTTGGCGCGGGCGTTCGGGCCTTGCACGGCGATCAGGGCCATGGCGTTGGCGCCGTCGCGGCGTTGGGTAATGGTCAGGCCGGCGTTGGTGGCTGCGTTCTGCTTCTCCATCCAGGCGATGTCTTTCTCCGCGGTGCCGGCGTTGACCACCAGGCGGAACCAGTCTTCGTTGATGAAGTAGATGATCAGGTCGTCGATGACAGTGCCTTCAGGGTTCAGCATGGCGGAGTACAGCGCCTTGCCGGACACCTGCAGCTTGTCGACGTTGTTGGCGACCAGGCCGCGCAGGAAGGAGCGTACGTTGGCGCCCTTGATGTCAACGACGCACATGTGGGCCACGTCGAACATGCCGACGTCGGTGCGCACGGCGTGGTGCTCTTCGATCTGGGAGCCGTAGTTGACAGGCATGTCCCAGCCGCCGAAGTCGACCATACGGGCGCCGAGGGCACGGTGAGCATTGTTCAGTGGGGTTGCTTTGAGCGACATTGATACCTCAGGGCAGAGAATAGGGGTTAATAAACGTAAACATGATTACGCCTACCCCTCTGTCCTTGGTACCTGAGAGATAACGGGAAGGTAATCCCGCACGCCCCTTCGGTGGGCCCCGCGCCATGGCGGGCCGCTCTCCAGAGTTTTAGCCCGTTTGGGCCCTTGTTCGGTCCTTTTGCCTGAGAGTTTCTGGGTAATGCCCCTTCGGCGCCAGCGTTCGCTGGTCTCTCCCGATCAAGACTTGGGACTATATGACAGGAGGGCAATAAAGTCAATCTTAGGTGGGGCGGGAACTTGACGCAGGCTTGCTGGTCCAAGGGGCGCGGCATGGGCCGCAGAATGAGGTTCGCGCTCCAATCCTCCACCTTGCGTTAGTGCGGCGATTGTTGCTGTTGGATATATTGCCGGATCGCTGCACTTGGCGCCCCATCGCAACTACCTGCGAAATATGAAGGTGACCACAAAGCTCCGTCCCACAGCTTGTTCCTTATCGACGGATAATTTTTCCTCTGGAAGGCGGCGGATTGAAGATGCGACGCAGGAGGAGTTGTCGCGCTGGATGGGGAAAACTATATTGGCAAGGAGGCTTGAGGATGTTCTGGAGGGGTAATGCGGACGTAACATCGCTCCTGTCTGCGCTAGAATGGCTCCAACATCCATGTCCATAAGTGGAGCGACCATGAGCGAAGAAAAGCAAAAACGAGATACGGAAGCGTGGTTCACCTTGTCCGGTGACGTGAACAGCGATATGGTGCACCGTGTGTTCGATGCGGTGGCCGACATGACGGAGGACGGCATCGAGACCGCCCATATCCTGCTCCAGTCAAACGGCGGCTACGTCAGCGACGGCCTCTGCCTGCACAACTACCTGCGCAACCTGCCTATCAAGATCATCACCTACAACGGTGGGGCGGTGGCGTCGATTGCGGTGATCCTGTTCCTGTCGGGCGACGAGCGTTATGCCAGCGAGACGGCGCGCTTCATGGTGCACAAATCGCACGCCAGCGCACCGCATGGCGCCCGGCCCGACGCCCTGCGCATCATCGTGGAAGGCTTGCAGGCCGACGATGCCCGCACCGAATCCATCCTGCGCAAATACGTGCATTTGACCGAAGAACACTGGAACATCCACGCCTATTCGGATCTGCACCTGACAGCGCCGGAAGCAGCCAAAGTCGGCCTGGTCAACGAGGTCGCCGACTTCAAGCCGCCAAAGGGCAAGCGCGTCACCAACATCTGAAACAGCAAGGGCCCGGAAGCATGCTCCCGGGCCCCATCGCGTAAAGCCCCCTCATTTATCGATTGCCGCTACGGCTTGAAGGGTTCTTCTTGTCCGTCTTGGCCTGGCGGCCAGTGTCGGATTGCTGGTTGGCCGGCTGTGCGCCCGAACGCGAGCCCTGGTCGGCGCTCTGGCGGGTGCCGGAACTTGAGCTCTGTTTGCTCGATTTCTGCTTGGATTTCATGATGGTTCCTTTCTGAAGGATGGGAACTTCATGATGCTTTGTGTAATAGTAAACGTGAATCGGCATGCAACTTAACACTTTGTAGGACTAGTCCTGCACCCTCGTGGTGCGTGCTCAACAGTTTGACTACATTGCCGTAAATATTTGCAGATTCTTTGTGTTCGGGTATTGCCATATGGAAAGAATCTGCGACAATATGAATAACCCTCAAAGTCAGGCAAAATCATGCTTCCAGAAAACCCCACATCTTCGGCGCCCAAAAAAGCGGTCACGCCGCGGCATGCGCTTCTGGAAAACCTGATCAGCCTGGTCAACAAGCACGTCAGCGAGCAATTCAAAGAACTGTGTACCAACTGGGCGGCCAGCCTGGTGGATGCGACAGACGCGACCGACGTCAAGACCATGCAAGCGCGTCTGCGCGCGGGCAACCGGCTGCGCACCGACCATTACGGTTTCCTGGGCGTTTTTGGCGAACAGTTGGAAAAAGACCTCCGGAACGAGATCGCGCAGCTGGCGCCGGGCCAGAAGGCGCCTGTGCCCAAGGGCATCGAGGCGCTGTCCCTGGTGTCGATGGAGGAAATGGACACCAAGGTGACCATGGGCAGCTTCAGCAAGGCATTCGAGGTCAAATATTCCGATGGCCTCGCGACGCTGAATGTGCGCCTGGCTTTCCTGCTGGATCGCGACATCCTGCGCATCAACCAGAATCCTTTCCGTCCCGAGGTGTTCCTTGGTTCTTTCCAGCAAGCCTGGATGGACTTTATCAAGGACGAGGAGGCCGCGGAGCTGATGAAGCCATTCCTGCGGCCTGAAGATTTTTTCAAGTTCAGCGATATGCTGGAAGAGCTGAATACTGCACTTGAACGCAAGGGCGTTGGCCCGGGTTCGGTGGAAAAACACAAGACGCGCCGCGCTGATTCGCACGATGCCTCGCAGGCATCGGGGCGCAAGAAGAACCAGCAGGCCGCGCTGGCTGAACAGCTGCGCAATTTCTTCTCGGGTGGTGAAACGCCTGGCGGCGGCAAGCCTGCGCCGACGGGATTTGAGCAGTTGGGCGACCTTGATTTATCGCTGCCAACCTTGAGCGTTACGCCGGGCCTGTATGGCACGCCGGCGCATACAAATGATTCGTCCGCTGCGCCAGTGGTTTCTGCGCCGTCGATTCCTGCTCCAGGCAGCGCCGCGCCGACGATGGCGGCGCCAGGGCAGGTAATGCCAGCAGGAGGCTTTGTATCGGCCGGTGCGCCTGGCATGGCAATGTCTGGTGGCGTGCCGATGATGCATGGCAGTGTGGCTGGAGGCGCTGCGCCGGTGATGGCGGGTGTGCCTGTCGCTCATGGAGCCGGTGGGATGGGTATTCCGGCCGGGGGCGTAGTGTCCGGCGGCGGCTTCCCGATTATCTCTGGCGGTGGCATGCCGGGCATGGCGGTCCAGGGCGGCATTGGTGTCGCTCCCGGCGTGGCGATGGCTGGCGGTCCTGTGATGGCTGGTGGCCCAGTCGCGGTAGGCGGGCCGGCGATGGCCGGTGGACCAGCAATGGTCGGCGTCCCTGCGATGGCGGGCATGCAGATGTCCGGCGGGACCGCGATGACGGATATGCCGTTGATGAGCGGCGGCGGAGTGCCTGGCTCCGGCGTCCCTGGCGGAATGCTTTCGGGCGTTGCGGTGCCAGGCGTGCCGGGCGGTGTCGCAGTGCCTGCGGGCGGCTGGACGCAAGGTCCTGCGCAAGGCTTCCACGGCGGCGCGAACAATGAAGCGGCCCAGCGCGCATCCCTGCTGAGCGCCAAAGAACCCCTGATGAACTTCCTGGCGCAATTGCAGCGCGGCGTGCCGAGTGGCGCGGTGTTTGCAAGCGCCGGTGCGGGCTCCGATAGCGGCGCGATGCCTGCCGTGGGCCTGGCGCCTGGCTTCGCGGGCGGCTTTGCGGCCGGTTCGTCGGTAGATGGCGGGGGCACGATGCCGGCTCCGGGCTTTGCAGCAGGCGGCTCGATGGGCAATGTCTTCCTGCTTCCTCAGATTAAAGAGCAAGCGCCAGCCGGCAGCCTGACGCGCGCCGACGAAGGCACTATCGACCTGCTGTCGGCGGTGTTCGATACGGTCTTCCGCGACTCCAGCATCTCCCCTGAAATCCGTGACCTGATCCGCTTCTTGCAGATCCCGGTACTGAAGGCCGCTCTGGTCGACAAGAACTTCTTCTTCCAGGAAGCGCACCCGGCCCGCCGCATGATCGACCTGCTGTCGCGCATGGGCTGGGAGCAGCATAAGGATCCGGATGATCCGCTGTACAAAGCCATGCAGCGCAGCGTGGAAAAGGTCAGCCAGGATCACGAAGAAGAGATGACCGTGTTCACCGAAGCGGTGAACGAGCTCGAAGCGTCCATCAAAGCGGAGGAGGCCGCAGCGGCTGCCGCCATGGCGGAGCCGATCGCGAAGGCGCTGAAGCAGGAAAAAATGTCGGTCGCCGCTAAGTCGGCCAAGGATGCCGTGGCGCTGCGCATCGGCACCGGCGAAGTGGTCGCGATTGTCGAAGCCTTCTTGCAGAACAAGTGGGTGTCGGTCCTGACCATCGCCTACAGCGTGGAAGACGACAAACCGGGCGCCGTCAACAACGCGACCCAGACCATGGATGACCTGATCTGGAGCGTGCGTCCAAAGATCACCCAGGACGAGCGCAAGAAACTGATTTCCAAGCTGCCGACCTTGCTGTCCACCCTGAACAAGTGGCTGGACGTGGTTAAGTGGCAGGATGCCGATCGCCTTCAGTTCTTCGCTGAACTGGCGGAATGCCACGCTTCGATCGTGCGTGCGCCGATCGAAATGTCGCCTGAACGCCAGGTCGAGATCGCGATGGAAGTGGCGAAGCAGGATGCCGAGCGCCGCATGCAACTGCAAGCCGTGGCCGAAGTGAAGGCTGAAGAAGTGCCGCCTCCAGACGATGATGCGAATATCGAGGTGGATAGTCTGGCGCGCGGCATGTGGCTGGAATTCGACCAGGAAGACGGAAGCAAGCGCAAGGTCAAGCTGGCCTGGATCAGTCCACTTAAAACGCTCTATATCTTCTCGACCACGGGCCGCCAGGAAGCTTTCTCGATCACCGGCGATGCGATGGCGCAGCAGTTCCGCAATGGTACAGTTCGCCTGATCCGCACCGAGGGCGTGGTGGCCGCAGCCCTGTCAGTGGCAATGAGCGGTGTCGCCGCTGTCAACGACGAGCATCACGACGTGCCGGCCAACGGCACCTCTGCTTAATTCTTGCGCAGGGCGGCCAGCAGGCCGTCCGCTGCGTCCTCAATGTAGTCCAGCACCGTATCAAAGCCGTTCGCGCCGCCGTAATAAGGGTCGGGCACCACGTCCGAGCCTGAGCGCGAGGCAAACTCCATGAAAAGCCGCACTTTGTGGCGGTGTTGTGCCGGGCAGGCGCGCAGCAGGATCTCCAGGTTGTCGTGGTCCATCGCCAGCACGTAATCGAAGTTTTCGAAGTCTTCGGCGGCAACCTTGCGGGCGCGCTGGGCGCTGAGATCATAGCCCCGAATGGCGGCGTGGCGGGTGGAGCGTGCGTCGGGCGGATCGCCGATGTGGTAGGCGTGGGTGCCTGCTGAATCGATGTGCAGGTCCAGTCCTGCTGCTTCTGCGCGGCCCCGGAATACTCCCTCTGCGGTCGGGGAGCGACAAATGTTACCCATGCATACAAACAGGATGGCGGTTCTGGTCTTCATTTTGTTCTTGCCCTACAGGGAAAATGGTATGATTAGCCACTTTTTTAACACGTCCCAGCGGGCGAAGTACAGATAAAACGTGCGTCTATCTTCCATCAAATTGTCGGGATTTAAGTCGTTCGTCGATCCCACCAATTTCCAGGTACCCGGCCAGCTGGTCGGCGTGGTTGGTCCAAACGGTTGCGGCAAGTCCAATATTATCGACGCAGTGCGCTGGGTGCTGGGCGAATCCAAAGCGTCCGAACTGCGCGGCGAGTCGATGCAGGACGTGATTTTCAACGGTTCCACCCATCGCAAGCCAGCCGGCCGTGCGTCCGTGGAGCTGGTGTTCGACAACAACGAGGGCAAGGCGTCCGGCCAATGGGGCCAGTACGCGGAAATCGCGGTCAAGCGCACGCTGACGCGCGATGGCACGTCCACGTACTACATCAACGGCCAACCAGTGCGCCGGCGCGATATCCAGGATATCTTCCTCGGTACCGGCCTTGGCCCGCGCGCTTACGCGATCATCGGCCAGGGCATGATCTCGCGCATCATTGAATCGCGCCCGGAAGAGTTGCGCGTATTCCTGGAAGAAGCTGCAGGCGTGTCGAAGTACAAGGAGCGCCGCAGGGAAACCGAAAACCGCCTGCACGATACGCGTGAAAACCTGCTGCGCGTGGATGACATCCTGCGCGAGCTGAATAACAACCTGGAAAAGCTGGAAGGCCAGGCCGCCGTCGCGACCAAGTTCCACCAGCTGCAATCGGACCAGGACGAGAAACAGAAGCTGCTCTGGCTGCTGCGCAAGACCGAAGCGCAGAATGAGCAGGCGCGCTATTTCCGCGATATGGAACAGGCGCAGAACGACCTCGAGGAGCAGACCGCCAAGCTGCGCAACGTGGAGCTGACCCTGGAGCAGATGCGCCAGGCCCACTTCGCTGTCGGCGACCGCCTGCACCAGGCGCAGGGCCACCTGTACCAGACCAACTCCGAGATCGGCAGCCTGGAGGCGCAGATCAAGTTCGTGATCGAGTCGCGCACCCGGTTGCAGCAGCAGATCGGAGCCTTGACCGCGCAACGCGACCAGTGGGCGCAGCAGGCCGAGGAATACGGCGGCCAGGTCGCCGAGGCCGAGATCAACCTGGAAGAACTGTCGGCACGCGTGGAAGAAGCGCGCATGCTGGCGGAGCAGAAGGGCGAAATGCTGCCGGTGATGGAGCAGGAGTGGCGCGAGGCGCAAACCAAGAGCACCGAATCGCGCGCCCGCATCATGCAGGCGCAGCAGCAGCTGGAGCTGGAATCTGCGCATCAGCGCAACGCTTCCAACATCCTGGCCAGCCTGGCGACCCGCAAGGAGCGACTGCAGCAGGAGAAGGGCGGCCTGGCGATGCCCGATTCCTCGCACCTGACCAACCTGAAGATGCAACTGGAGGAAAAGCAGCAATCGCTGGAAGAGCAGAACATGATGCTCGAAGAGGCGATGGAGCAGCAGCCTAAGCTCGAAGAAGAGCGCCAGGCTGCGCAAGCCGCCGTGCAATCCGAATCCGCCGCAACCCACCAGCTGGAAGCGCGCCTGAATGCGCTGCGCCAGCTGCAGGAGCGTGTGCAGACCGAAGGCAAGATCACGCCTTGGCTGCAAAAGCATGAGCTGAACGAGCTGCCGCGCCTGTGGCAGAAGCTGGATATTGAAGAGGGCTGGGAAACGGCGCTGGAAGCCGTGCTGCGCGAGCGCACATCGGCGCTGCAGGTGTCCAATATCGAGTGGGCCAAGCACTTCTTCAGCGACGCCCCGCCGGCCAAGCTGGCGCTGTTTGCGCCTGCCGTCGCCGCCTCCGCAGACGCCGGCGCAAGCGGAGCGTCTCTGCGCCCCTTCATCGACCTCCTGAAACTGAATGACCCAGGCCTGCGCGGCGTCCTGCAAGACTGGCTGCACAACGTCTTCCTGGCCGACGACAACGCCAGCGCCTTCGCAGCGCGCGGCACGCTGCCGGCTGGCGGCTGTTTCGTCACCAAACAAGGTCATATCATCACCCAATCGTCCGTGCGCTTCTACGCTGCGGACGACGAACAAGCCGGGATGCTGGGCCGCCAGCACGAGATCGACAACATCACCAAGCAACTGCGCGCGCAATCGATGCTGGCCGAAGAAGCGCGCAGCCGCGCCGTGCGTGCCGACGCCGCACTGGGCAACCATAGCCGCCTGCTGACCGAGCTGCGCGGCAAGGTGCAAAGCCTGACCGCCAGCGTGCATACCCTGCAGCTGGAAGTGGTCAAACTGTCCGAAATCGAAGCCCGCTTCAACCAGCGCAGCAACCAGATCGAGACCGACCTGGCGGAAATCGCCGCGCAGGAAGAAGAACAGATGCAGGTCAAGCTGGAATCGGAAGAGAAATTCGAACGGCTCGATATGGAGCTGGGCAACCTGCAAGGCGAACACGAAGACGGCCAGACCGCCTTCATGGCAAAGGAGCAGCGCCTGGCCGACGCTCGCGAAGCCTTGCGTGAATTGGAACGCAAAGCGCAGGAAGCGGAATTCGCCGAGAAGTCGGGCCGCAACCGCATCGATGAACTGCGCCGCAGCATCGCCACCGCTACCGCGCAAGTCGCGCAAGTGGGCGAGAGCCTGCAAGCCGGCCAGCTCGAACTGGCAAGCCTGGAAGCCGGCACCGCCAACGAAGGCCTGCAGGACCTGCTGGACCGCCGCACGCAGCAAGAGCGCGCGCTGGCCGACGCCCGCCATGAACTCGACCAGATCACGCAGCAGCTGCGCCAGTTCGAAGACGCCCGCATGCAGGGTGAGCGCAGCCTGCAGCCGCAGCGCGACAAAATCACCGAGATGCAGCTGAAGGAACAGGCGGCGCGCCTGAACCAGGAACAATTCGCGCAGCAGTTGGCTGAAGTGCAGGCTGACGAAGCGGCGCTGGCCGAGAAGCTGCACCCGGACATGAAGGCCTCCTACCTGCAAGGCGAGGTGACGCGCCTGACCAACGCCATCGCCGCGCTGGGCGCCGTCAACCTGGCCGCGCTGGACGAACTGGCGACAGCATCGGAACGCAAGAACTTCCTCGACGCGCAGAACCGCGACCTGAACGAAGCGATTGCAACGCTGGAAGATGCGATCACCAAGATTGACAAGGAAACGCGCGACCTGCTGCAAGACACCTTCGACCGCGTCAACCAGAGCTTCTCCGAGCTGTTCCCGATCCTGTTCGGCGGCGGCCAGGCGAAGCTGATCATGACCGGCGAGGAAATCCTCGACTCCGGCGTGCAGGTCATGGCGCAGCCGCCAGGCAAGAAGAACGCCACCATCCACCTGCTGTCCGGCGGCGAAAAAGCGCTGACCGCAACGGCCCTGGTGTTCTCGATGTTCCGCTTGAATCCCGCGCCATTCTGCCTGCTGGACGAGGTGGATGCGCCGTTGGACGACGCCAATACCGAGCGCTTCTGCCGCATGGTGAAGCGCATGTCCGACCAGACCCAATTCCTCTTCATTTCGCACAATAAGATTGCGATGGAGATGGCCAATCAACTGATCGGTGTGACGATGCAGGAACAAGGCGTGTCGCGCATCGTGGCGGTGGACATGGAATCCGCCGCATCATTTGCTACAGAGGCTCAAGCCGCATGATTACAGATTTCCAAATGAGTTTGATTGCCGCAGGCGGCGTATTCGTCGTCGGCGTCATTAGCTACAACAAGTGGCAAGAGTACAAGCTGAAAAGACGCGTCGAGCGCGCCTTTGATGGCCAGCACGACGATGTCCTGATGCGTGCCGACGACGGCGTGCGCGCCGAACCGCGCTTCCACATGGACGACGTGCCGATGCCGGACGCCGGCTCCGGCGCTTACGGCGTGCCGGAACATATCGGCAGCCATGTCGGCGGCGTCTCCGCGCCTAGTTTTGCTCCGGATAGCGATGAACCAGCTGCGCCAGTGCGCACCGCCGATGCGGATGTGCCGGCCGAGGAACTGGCGACTTGCCTGGTCGACCCGCTGATCGATTGCCTGCTGCCGCTGGAACTGGAAGCGCCTTCGCGCGGCGAGAAGCTGCTGCCTGCGCTGCAAAAGCTGCGCTTTGTCGGCAACAAGCCGGTTCACTTCATCGGCCTGGCCGTGAGCGGTGATTGGGAGCCTGTGCGCCACGGCGTGGTGTACACCAAGCTGCAGGGTGGCGTGCAACTGGCCAGCCGCAGCACCGCGCTGAACGAACTGGAATACTCCGAACTAGTTACCCGCCTGCGCAGCGTATCCGACGAGATTGGCGCAGAGCCGCAAATCCCGGACATGATCGAGGTAATGCAGGACGCGAAAAACCTGCACCGCTTCGTCGCCAACCATGACGCGCAACTGGGCGTGAACCTGGCGTCCAACGGCGCCCCATGGAATATCGCAACGCTGCTGGGCGCACTGGAAAAACTAGGCTTCGACGTACGTCCAGACGGCCGTTACGCCATGCCGGACGGCGAGGGCGGTCACCTGTTCTCCCTGTCCACCAACGTTACCTTGGCCGAGGAAACCACTTCGCGCCTGACGCTGCTGCTCGACGTGCCATGCGTGGCTCCGGTACGCGACGGCTTCGGCTCGATGATCGCCTGCGCCAAGAACCTGATGGCCCGCCTCGACGCGACCATCGTGGACGACGCTAACCAGCCGCTGGCTGACGAAACTCTGGCCAGCATCGCCGGCCAGGTAAAAGAGTTTTACGACGACATGGCAGCATCGGATATTCCGGCCGGTTCCACCCGCGCGCTGCGCCTGTTCAGCTGATCAGAAACATGAGCAACACCCAACACGCAACACCCGCCGAACGCGCCGCCTGGCTGACGGCGGAACTGAACCGCCACCTGCACGCTTACCACGTGCTCGACGCGCCAACCGTTCCCGACGCGGAGTACGACAAGCTGTTCGTTGAGCTGCAATCGATCGAGGCAGTCCATCCCGAACTGCAGGCGCCGGATTCGCCGACCCTGCGCGTTGGCGCACCGCCGCTGGCGGAATTCGCTTCAGTCACCCACGCCGTGCCGATGCTGTCGCTGAACAACGGCTTCAATGACGAAGATATCGAGAACTTCGACCGCCGCGTGCGCGAGGGCCTGGACGCGGTGCAACTGGTCGAATACGCCACTGAAGCCAAGTTCGACGGCCTGGCGATCAACCTGCGCTACGAGAACGGCGTCTTCGTCCAAGCGGCCACGCGCGGCGATGGCTACACCGGAGAAGACGTCACCGCCAATATCCGCACCATTAAAGGCATTCCGCTGCGCCTGAATAGCGACGCACCGCCGCCGGTGCTGGAAGTGCGTGGTGAAGTGCTGATGTTCAAGGCCGATTTCGCAGCACTGAACGCCCGCCAGCGCGAGCTGGGGCAGAAAGAGTTCGTCAACCCGCGCAATGCCGCGGCGGGCGCGCTGCGCCAGCTCGACTCGCGCATCACCGCTGCACGCAAGCTCAGTTTCTACGCCTACGGCATCGGCGAACTAACCGGCGCCGAACTGCCAGCGACGCACAGTGCGCTGCTTGACTGGTACGCCGAACTTGGCCTGCCTGTTTGCGCCGAGCGTGATGTGGTGCTGGGCAAAGATGGCTTGCTGGGTTATTACGAGCGTATCGGCAAGGCGCGCCCTTCGCTGCCTTACGAAATCGATGGTGTCGTCTACAAGACCAACCGTTTCGAAGATCAGCGCGCGCTGGGCTTCGTTTCCCGCGCGCCGCGTTTCGCGCTGGCGCATAAATTCCCGGCGGAAGAGGCGCTGACCACGGTGCAGGCCATCGAAGTGCAGGTTGGCCGCACCGGCGCGATCACGCCTGTGGCGCGCCTGGCGCCCGTGTTCGTTGGCGGTGTGACCGTCACCAACGCCACGCTGCACAATGAAGATGAAGTGCGCCGCAAGGACGTGCGCGTTGGCGACACCGTGATTGTGCGCCGAGCCGGCGACGTGATCCCGGAAGTGCTGTCCGTGGTGCTGGACAAGCGTCCATCGCCGGAACCGATGGCGTGGGCGCTACCGACCGAATGCCCGGTCTGCGGCTCGCACGTCGTGCGCGAACCTGATGAAGCCGTGGCGCGCTGCTCCGGCGGTTTGTTCTGCTCGGCCCAGCGCAAGGAGGCGATCCGCCACTTCTGCGGCCGCCGCATGATGGACATCGAAGGCCTGGGCGACCGCTATATCGACAACCTGGTCGAGTGCAACCTTGTGCACGGTGTGGCGGACCTGTTCCGCCTGACGCTGGACGACATGCTGAAAATGAAGCGCCTGGCCGACGAGCGCGAAGGTACGACACCGGAAACCGTGGCCCAGGGCAAGGTGCCGACCAAATGGGCGGAAAACCTGTTGGACGCGATCGCCGCCAGCAAGAACCCTCCACTGGAACGCCTGCTGTTCGCACTGGGCATCCGCCACGTCGGCGAATCCACCGCCAAGACCCTGGCCGACTGGCTGGGTAAGCTGGAATTGATCCGCAGGGCGCCAGTGGCATTGCTGCGCGTGCTGCCGGACATTGGCGGCACGGTAGCCGAATCGATTGCCGACTTCTTCGCCGAAGAACGCAACCAGGAAGCACTGGACGCGCTGCTGGCCGCAGGCGTGGCGCCGAAAGGCGAACATGCACCAAAGGCCGCGTTGCGCGAAAAGCTTGATCCTGTGGCGCTGCTGGCGGCCCTCGGCATCCCGAAGATGACCGAGCCGCGTGCGCGGCAGTTGGTGGAGCAAGGCATGACGCTGGAGGCGTTGTCCCACCTGACGATCTACAACGTGTTCGGCTTGCCGGCGACGGTCGAGCAGGGGCTCGAGGCCTGGCTCGGCGAGCAAGCGAACCGCGACTCGCTGCTTGCCCTGCACGAGTTGCGCGAAGCATTGCTGGCGCAACTGCCGGAAGTGGCCGACGCTGAAGGCGCGATGACGGGCAAAACTTTCGTACTCACCGGCACGCTGCCGACCATGAGCCGCGACCAGGCGCAAGCCCTGATCGAATCGGCGGGCGGCAAGGTCTCCGGTTCGGTATCGAAGAAAACATCCTATGTCGTCGCAGGCGCGGAAGCCGGCAGCAAGCTGGCCAAAGCCGAAGAACTGGGCGTCACCATTCTTGATGAAGCGGGCTTGCTCGCACTGCTGGGAGGCTGAGCATGGCAGTTCGTGAAATCCTGAAAATGGGCGACCCAAGGCTGCTGCGCGTGGCCGAACCGGTGCGCGAGTTCAATACCAAGGAACTGCACGCCCTGATTATCGACATGTTCGACACCATGCACGCAGCGAACGGCGCCGGCCTGGCCGCGCCGCAGATTGGCGTGAACCTGCAACTGGTGATTTACGGCTTCAAAGCCAACACGCGCTATCCGGATGCACCGCAAGTGCCTGAAACGGTGCTGATCAACCCTGTATTGACGCCAATCAGCGACGACATGGAAGAAGGCTTTGAGGGCTGTCTGTCGGTGCCGGGCCTGCGCGGCAGTGTGCCGCGCTATACCGAGCTCCATTACGAAGGCTACGACCAGTTCGGCGAACGTATTGTGCGCGATGCCGATGGCTTCCATGCGCGCGTGGTTCAGCATGAGGTGGACCACTTGCTGGGCATTCTCTACCCAGCACGGATTCGCGACTTCTCCAAGTTCGGATTTACCTCGGTGTTGTTCCCCGACCTCGATCCAGGCGACGACGACTGATTTGTTGGCGGCGCCGGGAAATCTGGCGTAATATCCCCGCCAATTTGCATCCTTATCAACACAACGGATTTCCCCAGATGAGCAACTCGTCGCAAAACAACCCGCTCGAATTTAGTATCCGCGGCATTGTCCTCGGCATCCTGATTACCCTGGTCTTCACTGCGGCGCAGGTTTACCTGGGCCTGAAAGTCGGCCTGACCTTCGCCACCTCGATTCCTGCCGCCGTGATTTCCATGGCCCTGCTTAGCGCATTCAAGGATGCGACGATCCAGGAAAACAATATCGTTCAGACCATCGCTTCGGCGGCGGGCACGCTGGCGTCGGTGATCTTTGTGCTGCCAGGCCTGCTGATGATCGGCTGGTGGGCGAAAATCCCGTTCTGGCCGACCTTTGGCGCTTGCGCCATTGGCGGCGTGCTGGGCGTGATGTACACCATGCCGCTGCGCCGCGCGCTCGTGTCGCAATCGGACCTGCCATATCCTGAAGGTGTCGCTGCGGCGGAAGTGCTGAAAGTCGGCACCCAGTCGCGTTCCGGCGCGCAGGAAGGTAAAGCCGGCCTGTGGGCTGTGATCTGGGGCTCCGTTGCATCGGCCGTATTCGCCTTCCTCGGCGCGGCCAAGCTGATCGCTTCGGAAGTTGCCGCCTTCGTTCGCGTCGGTAGTGGTTCCACCGGCATGGGCGCTTCGAGCTCGCTGGCACTGATCGGCGCCGGTCACCTGATGGGTATCAGCGTCGGCATCGCCATGCTGGTAGGTCTGGTGATCGCCTGGGGAGTACTGGTACCGCTGCTGACCAATATGGACCCGCAGCCTGCCATGAGCGTTGCCGACCACGCGCTGCAAGTATGGAGCACCAAGGTGCGCATGATGGGCGCGGGCACGATCGGCGCCGCCGCTATCGTCACGCTGGCGACCCTGGGCAAGCCCGTGCTTGGCGGCCTGAAGTCGGCACTGGAAACCGCGCGCCGTGTGAAAGCGGGCGGTGCGGACGTGCCGCGTGAAGACAAGGATATCCCGGTATTTATCGTTGGCCTGGTAACCCTGCTGGCCATGGTGCCTGCCGGCTGGCTGCTGGCATCCTTCCTGGAAGGCGGCGTGCTGGCTTCCATTTCGACGCCGCTGGTGCTGGTTGGTATTGCCTACATCGCGCTGGCCGGTATGGCCGCCGCCGCTGTGTGCGGCTACATGGCTGGCCTGATCGGCTCGTCGAATTCGCCGGTGTCCGGCATCGCTATCCTGACCATCCTCGGCGCTGCGACTTCGGTTGGCGTGATTGGCCGCCATATCATGGGTCCGGATATTGCGCAGGCGCTGATTGCCTTCTCGCTCTTCGTCACCACCGTGGTGCTGGCAGTCGCCGTGATCGGTAACGACAACCTGCAGGACTTGAAGACAGGCCAACTGGTCGGCGCTACGCCTTGGAAGCAGCAGGTGGCGCTGATCATCGGCGTGTTCGCCGGCTCCTGCGTCGTTCCGCCAGTGCTGGAACTGCTGAACCATGCTTACGGTTTCGCCGGCGCACCTAATGCGAACGCGATCTCCGCGCAGCCGCTGTCTGCGCCGCAGGCAACCCTGATCTCGACTCTTGCCAAGGGCGTGATTGGCGGCGACCTGAAATGGGACCTGATCGGCTACGGCGCCCTGATCGGCCTGGTCCTGGTAGCAATTGACTTCTTCCTGAAGCGTTCCAGCAGCAATAAATACAGCTGCGCGCCGCTGGGCGTTGGCCTGGCGATCTACCTGCCTTCCGCAGTGACCTCGCCGGTGGTGGTTGGCGCAATCGCCGGCTACTTCTTCGACAAAGCCATGAAGGGTAAGAAGTACGGCGAAGGCGCTTCCCGCCTGGGCGTGCTGATCATGTCCGGCTTCATCGTTGGCGAAAGCCTGTTCAACGTAGCGCTGGCCGGCCTGATCGTCCTGTCCAATAATGGCGAGCCGCTGGCAATCAAAAACAGCATGACCGAAGCGACCACCATGCTGATCGCGCTGGCCGTTGCAGCCGTCGTGGTGGCGGGCTTGTACCGCTGGTCGGCAAATTCGGCGCGCGCTATCGAAGCTTGAACGTTGCAGGAGTGATCCTGAAGGAGTGTGACCATGACGCTATCGAGGATGGGGCAGGGCACATGGAATATGGGCGAACGCGCGGCCGACAAAGCGGCCGAGGTGCGCGCCCTGCAACTGGGCCTTGACCTGGGGATGACGGTGATCGACACGGCGGAAATGTATGCTGATGGCGGGGCCGAAAAAGTAGTCGGTACAGCGCTTGCGGGCCGCCGCAGCGAGGCCTATCTGGTCAGCAAGGTGCTGCCGCAGAACGCTTCCCGCAACGGCGTGGTGGCGGCATGCGAGAAAAGCCTCAAACGCATGAAGGTCGATCACATCGACCTTTATTTGCTCCACTGGCGCGGCAGCGTGCCGCTGGCTGAAACGCTTGAAGGGCTGACGGCCCTGAAGCAGGCCGGTAAGATTCACGAATACGGCGTCAGCAACTTCGATCTCTCCGATATGAAGGAAGCCGATGCGCTGCCGGGCGGCGAGGCCATCGAAGCCAACCAGGTGCTGTACAACCTGCGCCGGCGCGGCATCGAGTGGGATTTACTGCCGTGGTGCCAGGAGCGCGGCGTGCTGCTGATGGCCTACTCGCCGCTCGAAGCGGACCGCAAGGAGCAGCAACACCTGCTGTCCAATCCCGCCCTCGTGGCCATCGCCGCGCGCCACCAGGCCACGCCTGCGCAAATCGCGTTGGCCTGGCTGCTGCGTAAGGACGGTGTGCTGCCGATCCCAAAGGCGACCAGCGAGGCGCATGTGCGCGCCAACGCTGCGGCGATGATGCTGCGGCTGGACCAGGAAGACCTGGCATTGCTGGATAAATCCTTCGCGCCGCCGACACGGGCCACTCCGCTGGACATGCTTTAGCGCTGGCCGCCGCGAGTGGTCCTGAGCCGCTCCAGGATGCGCTGAAGTTCGTCCTGCATCTGCGGCGACAGGTTCTGGAACTGGCAGCCAATCTGCACCTGCTCGCCGAGCAGGAAGGAGCGGAACTGGCGCGCCAGGCGGATTTCCAGGTCGCAGATCAGCACCGAACCCGGACCCATATCAAGGCGCACACGCTGCAAGCGGCGGCCCACATGCAGTCCGACCGCATCGCGCGGTGCGCAGCGCATGCCTACGCCGCCAACGGCGAAATCGTATAATTGCATCTCATACGGCTTGCCATTCAGGACGAAGGAAGCGGTGTGGTAGGTGCCGAGCGGGGTTTCCAGGCGAGGAGCCGCGCGGCGGTTCAGCACCTGGCAGCGTTCCGGGAACTGCGCTGGAATCAGCGTCGGCTGCTCGGGCAGGGAATTCCATTGCGGGTCGTTCAGCTTGAACTGGAACTTGGCGCCGTGCAGCCACGCGACGAAAGTGCATTCGCCAGGCGGCAGCGAGGAGCCTTCATTGAGCTGGATGACAAAGTGCGGTAATTCTGGATCGACCGACAGCAAGCGCGCCAGCACAGCGTCGGCGCGATCTCTGTGATAAATGGAGATCGCATCGCCTGCTTCGGCCAGCTCGGCGAGCGCATCGCCGATTTCATCGGGGTCCACGATGTCATGTGGATTTGACCCCGCGTCCATCGGTTCCACCACGTCTTGTGGACGGGGCGGCCCCTTGCGGAGGTCGTTTTGCATTGGATCGTTCACAGCTCAGGTTCTCGTTTTTTAGGAGAAGACCCGGTTACTTTACCGCGTTCCGGCGTGCTCCGCTTGCTAAACGGCAATGAAAGCTGCTTTTCTGTTGCGTTGATGCCGACTCAGAAGCACTCGTCCGGGCTCAGGTAACGCCATTGTCCTTCAGGTAAGTTGCCAAGTTTTACACGACCAATGCGCACTCGCTTCAAGCCCACCACGCGCAGGCCGACCATCTCGCACATACGGCGGATCTGGCGCTTTTTGCCTTCGCGCAGGGTGAAACTGAGCTGGTCGTCGTTCTGCCAGCGCACCTTGGCCGGCAGCAGCGGCTTACCATCCATCCACAGTCCGTGGTTCAGCTTCTTCAATTCGCTGTCGGGCAGGCGGCCAGGCTTGGTGTATTCCACGCGTACCAGGTATTCCTTGTCAACGTGGGTGTTCTCGCCAATCAGCTGCTTCGCGACGCGGCCATCCTGGGTCAGCACGAGCAGGCCGACCGAATCGATGTCCAGGCGGCCCGCCGGCACAAGGCTGCGCAGCTGGTTGCGGTCGAAGCGTTCCGGCGCGCTGTCTTCGGCCCAGCGGTTCTCCGGCTTGATCAGGACCACTGCCGGCTGGTAGCCGTCTTCTGCCTGGCCGCTGACGTAGCCCACCGGCTTGTTGATCAGGATCGTGACGCGGCGCGCCTGTTCGGCCGCGGCCTGGCGCTCCACGGTGACTTTCTGGCTTGGATAGACTTTGGTGCCCAGTTCGGACACCACTTTGCCGTCCACGCGCACCCAGCCTTTGGCGATCCATTCATCGGCTTCACGGCGGGAACACAGGCCCAGTTCGGACATGCGCTTGGAGAGACGTAATAATTCTTCGGACATCAGATTTTCAGTGCTTCGAGTAAGTCGGTTTCCAGCTGCAGCTGGGTACGGGCATTGGCCAGCGCCGCGCCATCGACGATGAACACGTCTTCCACGCGTTCGCCGAGGGTCATGATCTTGGCCGTATGCAGGTTGATTTTGTATTTGGTCAGTACGTTCGCAATCGAATACAGCAAGCCGGTGCGGTCATTCGCCGCTACGGAGAGCAGGAAGTACTGTCCGCGTTCGTCGGGACGCAGGTCCACGGTCGGCTGTATCGGGAAGGTGCGCGACAGGCGCGACAGGCGTCCCTTGCTCGGCGCGGTCAGCGGGCCTTGCGTCACCAGCAGCTCGCACAGCTCATGCTCGATCAGGTTGATGATGTCGCGGTAGCTTTTGGCGAAATTCTGCTCGGTGACCAGGAAGGTATCCAGCGCATAGCCGTGCTTCGTGGTGTGGATCTTGGCATCGAGGATGCTGAAGTTCTTGCGGTCGAAGTAGGAGCAGATGCGCGCGAACAGGTCCGGCTGGTCCTTGATGTAGACAGCCACCTGCAAGCCTTCGCCAATCGGCGCCAGGCGCGCTTTCACTACCGGCTGTTCGCTGTCCAGGCGGTCCCACAGGGCGCGCGTCTGCCAGGCGATGTCGCTGGCGTCGTGGCGCAGGAAGTAGGCCAGGTCCAGCTGCTTCCACAGCGCTTCGTGCGCATCTGGCGGCAGGCCATACAGGCGCAACGTGGCCAGCGCTTCCTGCTGGCGGTTCTTCAGCTCGCGGTCGGTGGAGTGCGGTTCTCCGCCCAGCACGCGCAGCGTCATCTTGTACAGGTCTTCCAGCAGCTTGCCTTTCCAGGCGTTCCATACTTTCGGGCTGGTGCCGCGGATGTCGGCTACCGTCAGCAAATAGAGTGCGGTCAGGTGGCGCTCGTCGCGCACGGTCTTGGCGAAGGCCTGGATCACGTCCGGATCGGACATGTCCTGCTTCTGCGCCACGTGCGACATGGTCAGGTGCTGTTCGACCAGGAATGCCACCAGTTCAGTGTCTTCCTCGTTGATGCCATGCTCCTGGCAGAACTGCTCGACGTCGGCTACGCCGAGCTTTGAGTGGTCGCCGCCGCGGCCCTTGGCGATGTCGTGGAACAGCGCCGCTACGTACAACAGCCATGGCTGCGGGAAGTTCGCCATCAGCTGCGAGCAGAACGGATATTCGTGCGCGTGCTCGGTCATGGTGAAGCGGCGCATGTTACGCAGCACCATCATGATGTGCTGGTCCACCGTGTAGACGTGGAACAGGTCGTGCTGCATCTGGCCCGTGATCTTGCGGAAGCTTGGCAGGTAGCGGCCGAGGATGGACAGCTCGTTCATCCGGCGCATATTGTGGATGATGCCTTGCGGCGCCTGCAGGATGCGCAGGAAGTAAGCCTTGTTGACCGGATCGGCGCGGAAGCCGGCGTCGATCTTGAAGCGCTCGTGCCACAGCGCGCGCATGCTGCGGGCCGTCATGCCTTTGAGGGCAGGGCGCTCGCACAGCAGCACAAAGATTTCCATGATGGCCGACGGCGTTTTTTCAAACGTATCGTCATCGTTCATGTCGATCATGCCGTTCACTTCGCTGAAACGCTCGTTGATGCGGATCGGCTCTTCGTCGTGCGGGAACAGGTAGGACTCGATGTTCTGCAGCAGGATGGTGTTCAGCTGCACCACGGTCTTGGCAGCCCAGTAGTAGCGCTGCATCAGGTATTCGCTGGCGCGGCGCATGTGGACGCCGCTGCCGGTGGCTTTCAGGCCCAGGGTTTCGGCGACGGCGGTCTGCACGTCGAACACCAGGCGGTCTTCGCGGCGGCCGGCCACCAGGTGCAGGCGCACGCGGATATCCTTGAAGGCGCGTTCCTTTTCCATCAGCTGGCGTGCTTCGGTCTGGGTGATCAGGCCGCGCACGGCCAGGGTACGCCACGAGTTGGCCAGGCCGGCGGCCTTGGCCATCCATAGGATCACGTGCAGGTCGCGCAGGCCGCCCGGGCTTTCCTTGACGTTCGGCTCGAGGCTGAACGGCGTGTCCTCGTACTTGGCGTGGCGCTGGCGCATTTCGATGGTCTTGGCCTCGAAGAAGGCGCGTGGATCCATGGCCTTGTTGTAGGCGTCCTGCATCTGCGCGAACAGCACCATATTGCCGGTGATGATGCGCGCTTCCAGCAGGCTGGTTTGCACGGTGATGTCGGCCTTGGACTCGGCCAGGCATTCGTCGATGGTGCGGATGCTGTGGCCTACGTCCAGGCCCAGGTCCCACAGCAGCTGGACGAATTCTTCCAGTTTGCCGCGCGTGGCGTCGTCCGGCGACTCGTGTAGCAGGATCAGGACGTCGACATCGGAGTAGGGGAAAAGCTCGCCGCGGCCGTAGCCGCCGACCGCCACCAGGGCTGCTTGCGGCGGCAGGCGATTCGCCGCCCATGCCTGCGTGAGGACATCGTCTACGGAGCTGCGCAGGTTGCGCAGCAGCTTTTCAGGCATGCCATCTTCATGGAAGTTGGCAATGATGCGCTGGCGGTCCGACTTGAGCCGGGCCTTCAGCTGTTCCCGGAGATCCTTCTTCATCGCGGCGTGGGGCATGCGTGTATCGGCGGGATTAGGCTGCGGCTTGTTCGGTAACGAAGGCAGGCGGCGGAGGGCTGCCGGCGGACAGGGTGAACACTTCGTAACCGGTTTCGGTCACGACCAGGGTGTGCTCCCATTGTGCGGACAAGCTGCGGTCCTTGGTCTTGATGGTCCAGCCGTCAGGCATTTCCTTGATTTCGCGGCGGCCGGCGTTGATCATCGGTTCGATCGTGAAGACCATGCCCGCTTCCAGCACAGGGCCGGTGCCCGGTTTGCCGTAGTGGAGGATTTGCGGTTCTTCGTGGAAGACCTTGCCGATGCCGTGGCCGCAGAATTCGCGCACCACGCTGTAGCCGTTTTTCTCGGCATGCACCTGGATGGCGTGGCCGATGTCACCGAGGGTGGCGCCCGGCTTCACCTGCTCGATGCCGAGCCACATGCACTCGAAAGTCACGTCGGACAGGCGCTTGGCAAGGATCGACGGTTTGCCGATGAAGAACATGCGGCTGTTGTCGCCGTGGTAGCCGTCCTTGGTGATGACGGTGATGTCCAGGTTGACCACGTCGCCGTCCTTCAGCACCTTGTCGCCCGGGATGCCGTGGCAGATCACGTCGTTGACGGAGGTGCAGATGGCTTTAGGGTAGGGCGTATAGCCAGGCGGGCAGTAGTTCAACGGGGCTGGAACGGTGCCTTGCACATTGGTCATGTATTCGTGGCACAGGCGGTCCAGCTCACCGGTGGTAACGCCGGCTTTGACGAAGGGGGTGATGTAGTCGAGCACCTCGGAGCCAAGGCGGCCGGCCTCGCGCATGCCTGCGATGTCTTCGGGGGTTTTGATATTGATAGTCATGGATTCTGCTATGGGTGCGTAGTCCCCGTGATTATAAACGACAACGCTATGCCGGCTTGGGCCCTGACCCTGGTGCGATTGGCCCATGCCATGAAGCGGTCATAAATGCGATTTAGTATCCCGGGTTGCGTTTTTTCTTTTATGCGAAAGCTTATGCTTTGTTGTTCTTTCGTAAATTGTGCTGAAGTGTTGTTTTCTTTCGTTTAATCATGCGAAACGTAAATTTGCGGCGTTCGTGCGCATGATTTCTTGCAATAATTGACACACCCAAACCTGACCATAAGGAAACCCGATGTCCACTAGCCGCCGCAAGTTCCTTGGCATGGCCACCGCTGGCGCCGCCAGCACACTGTTCCCCGATCTGATCCGACAGGCGCTGGCCGTTCCGGCCTACAGCCCCACCGGCACCCTGGCCGATGTGCAGCATGTTGTGATCTTCATGCAGGAAAACCGAGCCTTCGACCACTATTTCGGTACCCTGGCCGGCGTGCGCGGCTTCAACGACCCGCGCGCCATTACGCTGCCGGGCGGGAAACCGGTCTGGTACCAGCCTAACAGCGGCAGCGGCTATGTGCTGCCGTTCCATTTCGACGCCAAGAACACCAGCGCGCTCTCGCTGGGCACCAACCATAGCTGGAAAGGCTCGCAAACCACCTGGCAGGGCTGGGACGCCTGGGTCAAGCAGAAGACCGCGCAGAGCATGGGCTATTTCGATCGCGGCGACCTGCCGTTCTACTATGCGCTGGCGGACGCGTTTACTATTTGCGACGACTACCATTGCTCGATCTTCGGCGCCACCGACCCGAACCGCATGTACTCGCTGACTGGCACCAACCAGAATTGGCAGTCGTCGATGGGAAGCTTGTACAACATCGATTCCGCTGGCTATTACAACAACGAGCCTCAGTACGACAACATCACGCCGACCGTGACGGCCAGTGCGCCGAACTGGCGCACTTACGCGGAGGTGCTGGAGGCGAACAGCGTGAGCTGGAAGGTCTACCAGGAGTGGGACAACTACGGCGACAACTACCTGGCCTACTTCCGCAATTTCCGCGTCAACGCCGACGGTACTCGCCTGTCGCAAAGCAGCCCGCTGTACCAGAAGGGCCGCGTGATCGCGCCTGGCTCCACCGAGGCAAATTCCAAGGGCACCAAGGCCGACTGGCTGGTGGCTTCGTTTGCCGATGATGTGCGCAATAACCGCCTGCCGCAAGTCTCCTGGATCTGCGCGCCGAACGATTATACCGAGCACTCGCCGAATTCGCCCAACGCCGGCGAGAACCTGACTGCGCGCCTGCTGGCGGCCCTGGTCGCCAATCCGGATGTTTGGTCGAAAACCGTCTTCCTGCTCACTTACGACGAGAACGATGGTTTCTTCGACCACGTGCCGTCGCACCTGGCGCCGCTGAACACCGGCATGGGCCGTGCCACCATGGCCGATGTGGGCCAGTACGAAAACTACAGCGGCGTGCCGGTCGGCCTTGGGCCGCGCGTGCCGATGCTGGTGATTTCGCCGTGGAGCAAAGGCGGGCGCGTTTGTTCGCAATTGTTCGACCACACTTCCAAGCTGCGCTTCCTGGAAGAGTGGCTGGTGGCGGGGCTTGGCAAGCAGCGCGCCAGCATCGCTTGCGAGAACATTTCGCCGTGGCGCAGGGCAGTCTGCGGCGACCTGACCTCCGCCTTTGATTTCAAGACGCCGAATACGAGCTGGCCATCGACTGTGCCGAAGACGACGACCTACCAGCTGGTGTCGGGCAAGCCGTATCCTCAGCCGCCAGCGGTGCAGGCCCTGCCCGCGCAGGAGGCCGGAAGTCCGCGCTATTCCTGCCCCTTGCCGTATGCGTTTGCGGCAACCGCCCGTGTGGCGTCGTCAAAGCAGGTGGAGCTGTCGTTCTTCAACCAGGGCGGGGCAGGCAGCGCCTTCATCGTTTATTCGCAAGCCCGCAATGACGGGCCGTGGTACTACACCGTCGAGGCGGGGAAGAAGATCGAACGCGAAGTCTGGAACTGGAGCTCGGCGAATTACCATCTGGACGTGGTGGGGCCAAATGGCTTCAAGCGTGAATTTGCCGGCGTGCTGGCGCTGGCCACGGCTTCCGGCGGCGCCCGTCCGGAAGCGTGGTTGAATCCGAATGTTCCGGCAATGTCGGTCGATGTGGTGCTTTCCAACGTCGATGGCCTGCGTGCCGCCTCCTTCAAGGTGAGCGACAATGCCTACGGGCGCGCAGCGAGCACCCATACGGTCGCCGCCGGCCAGCAACTGACGGTCAGCGTGGCGGTCAGCGCGAGCTACGGCTGGTATGACTTGTCCGTGACCTGCGACTTCGACGCGCAATACCTGCGCCGCATGGCTGGCCGACTGGAAAACGGCCTCGCGAGCCGCACCGACCCTGTCCTGGGCCGCACAGTGGCCGGCCCGCAGGCGACGTTCGCAGCCAGCGCGGCGAGCGTGCCTGCCGGCACGCCGATCAGCTTTAATTACACGGTGCCGGCGGCCCAGGTGAACAGCAAGAACTGGATCGGTATTTATCGCAGCGGCGTTACGCCTGGTTCGACCGCTTCGGCGTCCTGGCAGTACGTCACCAATGGTGCGGGCAGTGCTTCATTCTCGACCAGCGGGCTGGCGGCAGGCAGCTACGCAGCCTGGCTGCTCTATAACGATGGTTATACCGCCCTGGCCAATCCGGCGGCATTTTCAGTGACCTGATGGATGTGTGCAATTGTGCTGATTTCCGCACTGTGCACTTATAAATTCATCAAGACTTGCACAATCGTGCGTGTTTAACTCTCCGTTCCTTACAACAAGAAACGGAGAGACCGAAATGCGCTTGAAAGTTGCAACTGCAGCAGTGATGTTGTTGGCCAGCCTGTTCGCGCAGGCTGGTATTCCTTACAAGGACAGCGTGTATGAGTTCAAACAGCCGGGCGGCGAAAAGCTGCGCGTGCACCTGGACGGTAACGACTACTACGCCGAGCAGCGTACCGACGATGGTTCGCTGATCATCTTCGACGCCGCGAAAAAGGGCTTCTGCTACGCCACGGTGAATGCTGCTGGCGACGAGCTGGTGTCGACCGGCGTGCTGGCGACCAACGCCAAAGCCCGCAGCTTGAATGGAACGGCCAAGAAGCAGGAAGGCCTGAACCAGGACGCCCGCGCCCGCAAGGCCAAGGAAAAGTTCGAGAAGATGAATGGGCGCACGCTGGAAAGCGCCCGCAAATCGGCGAGCATCGCAGCCAATGCGCCGCAGTCCCTGGCGGCAGCCGTGACGGGGCAGGTGAAGGGCCTGACCGTGATCATCGATTTCCCGGACGTGCCGGGCACGATCACGCAGGCGCAGGTGAATTCCTTCCTGAATGACATGCCTTACACCGGCTTCGGCAACGCGCAATCGGTGCGGGGCTATTGGCAGTCTGCGTCGGGCGGTAAGCTGGATTACACCAACACCACGACGATCTATTACCGCGCTAAGAAGAACAAGGCCTACTACGCCGACAGCACCCTGGATTCCGGCGTCCGTTCGCAGGAGCTGATCACCGAAGCGCTGAACTGGCTGGAATACACCCAGGGCTTCAACTTTGCGTCCCTGAGCGTCGATGCCAACAAGCGCATTCGCGGCCTGAACTTCTTCTATGCCGGCGGCTCGGACAGCGCCTGGTCCAAAGGCCTGTGGCCGCATATGGGCTGGCTGAATAACCAGTTCTGCGCGGATGGCGTCTGCACCGGCTACTACCAGATCACCAATATGGGCAACTCGCTGGCGATCGGCACCTTTTCTCATGAGACAGGGCACTTGGTGATGGGGTGGCCGGACCTTTACGACTACGACGGCAGTTCCGAAGGCTCGGCGGCCAGCTATTGCATCATGGGCTTTGGCAGTATTGGTGCACAGAGCCAGTATCGCCCGGTTCCGCCGAATGGCTTCTTCCGCTACCAGGTTGGCTGGGATACTGTGACGGAGCTGAATCCGGTGCTGAATGCCAGTGCGCCAAAAGGCCGTTTGAGCCATACCTCCGGCTCGCATAGCCTGTACCGCTGGACCAATCCGGCCAAGCAGGACGAAGCCTTCTACATCGAGGCGATCTATAGAGCCGACCAGAACCTGTACCAGCTAGGTTCGGGCCTGGCGGTGTGGCACATCGACCCGGCGGGTAACAATTCGGACGAGTGGCACCCGTATGTGCAGATGGAACACGCAGACGGCCGCCGCGATCCTGAGTACAACGTCAATCGCGGCGATGCGACCGACCTGTATGACGGCGCGATCTACAAGGCTTTCTACGATACGGTGCCGAATAACTACGCTTCGCGCGGCACCAATTCGCGCTGGTGGAACGGCAGCGGCTCGAACTTCGGCCTCGCCAATATCAGCGCTGCCGCGCAGACGATCTCGTTTGATGTGGTGAAGGGCGATGGTACGGCTGCCGGCGACACGTACACCGGTTATCTGTCGGGCGCAAACGCCTCCGCCATCCAGCCATCGCCATACTTCTACTACAACGGCGGCACGATCAAAGCCAACTTGTCCGGCCCGGCGAACGGCGCTGACTTTGACCTGAAGCTGGAGCAGTGGAGCGGCAGTGCGTGGGTGCAGGTGGCATCCTCGACCAGCCCGACGTCGGCCGAGTCGATCACCTACAACGCCGCGGCAGCCTACTACCGGATCACCGTGTATAGCTACAGCGGCGCAGGCAACTACACGCTGACCGTCACCAAGTAATTCGCTTAGTGGACCCTTGCAGCTCGCTGCTCTGCGAGCTGCCTTTTTATTTCATCGATGTCGGCCTGCATCTTGAGTATGGGAGGCGATGTCTTTTGGCCGAGCTCGATTGCAGCGAATATATTCTGCATGAGCGCGGCATTGAAGGCGGCGGCACCGAATACAGTGCTGAGGGTGGCGGCTATCGCGGTGGTAATGACCGTACGCTTAAGGCTCACCATTCCAGCCTCAATGCGATCCATGGTCCTTTGCATGTGTTCAAAACGCTCGCGCGTGGCGGCTTCGCGCTCTTCCGCAAGTTTGCGCGCAGCAGCTTCGCGCCGATCAGCGAGCTGGCGAGCGGCGGTTTCGCGTTCACGTGAGGCGGCTTCGCACTCACGTGCAGCGGCTTCGCGTTCATCCGCGCGCGCCGTATAGGCTTCCATTGTTGCACGAAACTCTGCGAGCTTCAGGTCGCTGCGCGCTTCGGCAAGTGCGGCGTTCGAGTCGACGTACTGTTTGATGGCGGGATCCATGATTTCATCTTCGGCGGGGAGGGGAGTGATGTCAACCAAGCTCATGAGGGCACCGCAATGTGTTTCCTCATTTTGGCGACGCTCCCCGGCGCCCGTTTAGATCAAAATCAAGCTTTTTCCTTGCTTTCCGCCAGGTGGTGAGCCACGAGTGCGTTGGCGTGGCCGTGGCCCATGCCGTGGTCGGTTTTCAGTATCGACACCATGTCCATATGCTTCATACCCTGCATGCCTTTCAGTAGCTTGAGCCAATGTTCGACCGGCTTGCCGTACTTGGCTTCGATTGAAGGGAAGTAGGAGGATGGGGAACCCATGACCGTCTCCTTACTGTTCAACCAGTAAAGCCAGCAAGGCCAGCGACTGCTGCCAGCCCACATAGCACTGATCGGCGGGAATCACAGCCGGTACGCCTTCCTGCACGATGTCGACATCCGTGCCGCAGGAAACCGCGCGCAGCGTGATCGTGGTCTGCATCTGCCCCGGCAGGTTCGGATCATCGAAGACCGCGGTGTAGCGGATCTTCTCGCCCGGATGCAGTTCCAGGTACTCGCCGCCGAACGAATGCGTGAAGCCGGTGCCCAGGTCAGTGAAGGACATGCGGTACTTGCCGCCCACGCGTGCATCCATTTCGTGGACTTCGCCCAGGTAGCCGTTTGGCGGCAGCCATTTGTTGAAGGCCGAAGCCGTGGTCCACGCCTTGTAAATGCGTTCCGGGGAAGCGCGCAGGACGCGGTGCAGTTTGATGGTGTTGGTGCTTGCCATTTTGAGTCTCCTTGAGGGTGGTTTGTATAGCCACGACGCGCCAGCTCGCCCAAATTCGACACGGGAGCGCGAAATTTTTTGTATTCATTGTCAAGTTTGCACTAAAATGCTGCCCGTTGCATGCCCTGCAGAGCAGTAACACGCTTGCATGACTACCCCAAAACAAGCTAAAATCGATGGTTGCCTGAACTCTGTTCTTGCAATGTTGTAAATTTTCTTATTTTATAAACCCGAATCCCCCCAACAAGGGTGCCCGCAAGGGTCACTGGGCGGATTCCAGACCAAACCCTGGAGTAAATAATGTCTGTAACGATGCGTGAAATGCTGGAAGCCGGCGTCCATTTCGGTCACCAAACCCGTTTCTGGAACCCAAAGATGGCTCCGTTCATCTTCGGCCACCGCAACAAGATTCACATCATCAACCTGGAAAAGACCCTGGCCATGTACCAGGACGCGATGAAAACCATCCGTCAAATCTCCGCTTCCCGTGGCACCATCATGATGGTTGGCACCAAGCGCCAGGCTCGCGACATCATCGCTGCTGAAGCTCAGCGCGCCGGTGTTCCGTTTGTTGACCAGCGTTGGCTGGGCGGCATGCTGACCAACTTCAAGACCATCAAGACCTCGATCAAGCGCCTGAAAGACATGGAAGCCGCGATCGAAGACGGTTCCGTCGAGAAGCTGTCGAAGAAAGAAGCGCTGCTGTTCCGTCGCGAACTGGACAAGCTGCAGAAATCCATCGGCGGCATCAAGGATATGGGCGGTGTTCCTGACGCAATCTTCGTGGTTGACGTTGGTTACCACAAAGGCGCGATCACCGAAGCCGCTAAGCTGGGCATCCCAGTGATCGGCGTGGTCGATACCAACCACTCTCCAGAAGGCGTGACCCACGTTATCCCTGGTAACGATGACTCCTCCAAAGCGATCACCCTGTACGCCCGCGGCGTTGCAGATGCGATCCTGGAAGGTCGTGCAAACGCTACCACTGAAGTCCTGGAATCCATCAAGACTGCAGCTGGCGACGAGTTCGTAGAAGTTAACGAGCAGGCTTAATTGCCTGGCTGCCGCAAGGCGGCTTCAGCTTGAGAAAGGGGTGGCCCACCAGCTCCCCCTTTTTTTTAAACAGAATCCCCCGGACGAGCAGGCTGCCTTTGGCGCCGCCCCGGACTGAAATCCCAATCGAATACAGGAGAATCACATGGCAGCAATTACTGCAGCAATGGTAGGTGAACTGCGCGCTAAGACCGACGCGCCAATGATGGAATGCAAAAAAGCGCTGACCGAAGCCGGCGGCGACATGGACAAAGCAGAAGAACTGCTGCGCGTTAAGCTGGGCGGCAAAGCTGCCAAAGCGTCCGCACGCGTTACCGCAGAAGGCGTGGTTGCTTCCTTCATCTCCGGCGGCGTTGGCGCCCTGGTAGAGGTGAACTCCGAGACCGACTTCGTTGCTAAAAACGACGACTTCCTGGCCCTGGCTGCCTTGGCTGCCAAGCTGGCCGCTGAACAGAACCCAGCTGACGTTGCTGCCCTGCTGGCCCTGCCAGCTGGCAACGGCCAGACCCTGGACGAAGTGCGCGCTGCCCTGGTTGGCAAAATCGGCGAAAACATGTCGATCCGTCGCTTCCAGCGTTTCGAAACCACCGGCAAGCTGGCTTCCTACCTGCACGGCACCAAGATCGGCGTGATCGTTGAATTCGACGGCGCTGACGAGCAAGTTGGTAAAGACGTGGCCATGCACATCGCTGCAATGAAGCCGGTTGCCCTGTCGTCCGAGCAAGTTCCTGCCGACCTGATCGCTAAAGAGCGCTCGGTTGCCCAGGCTAAGTCCGACGAAGATGCAGCTGCTGCAGTTGCCGCTGGCAAGCCAGCCCAGCCAGCAGACATCGTTGCCAAGCGCATCGATGGCGCCGTTGCCAAGTACCTGAAAGAAGTGTCCCTGATGAACCAGGCTTTCGTGAAAAACGACAAGCAGTCCATCGAGCAGATGCTGAAAGCCGCAAGCACCACCGTCAAGGGCTTCACCATGTACGTGGTTGGCGAAGGCATCGAGAAGAAAGTTGACGATTTCGCGGCGGAAGTCGCAGCCCAAATGGCTGCCTCCAAAGGCGCTTAATCAAGAGAACGGGCCGCAAGGCCCGTTTTTTTAAGCCTGCAGTAAAGGGTTGTTAAGGCTTTTTTAAGGCTTTCAATCCGGAATTAAACGGTGGACAATGGCATTTCCGTTATCATTGCCGCCGAAGCCACACCGAACAAAACATTTAAAAGGAGCCCCAGCTCATGTCAAAACCAGCCTTCAAGCGCGTCCTCCTGAAATTGTCCGGCGAAGCCCTGATGGGCGATGACCCGTACGGCATCAACCGCGGCACTATCGAACGCATGGTGGCGGATGTCGCCGAAGTCGCAAAGCTGGGCGTTGAACTGGCGGTCGTCATTGGCGGCGGCAACATCTTCCGTGGCGTGGCGCCTGGCGCCCAGGGCATGGACCGTGCTACCGCCGACTACATGGGCATGCTGGCCACCGTGATGAGCGCGCTGGCCCTGGCCGACGCCATGAAGCACGTGGGCGTGACCGCGCGCGTGATGTCGGCTATCGGCATCGAACAGGTGGTCGAGCCTTATGTGCGCCCGAAAGCGCTGCAGTACCTGGAAGAAGGCAAGGTCGTGATCTTCGCCGCCGGTACCGGCAACCCATTCTTCACCACCGACACCGCAGCGGCGCTGCGCGGTTCGGAAATGAGCGCGGAAATCGTGCTGAAGGCCACCAAGGTCGACGGCGTCTACACCGCCGATCCGAAGAAGGACCCGCACGCCACCATGTACCAGAAGATCAGCTTCGATGACGCTATCGCCAAGCACCTGCAAGTGATGGACGCCACCGCGTTTGCACTGTGCCGCGACCAGAAACTGCCGATCAAAGTATTCTCCATTACCAAGCCGGGCGCGTTGATGAACGTGATTATGGGCGCGGAAGAGGGTACACTGGTTCACGTTTAAAATAATTCAAGTAAAGTAACAGGAGAGTAGGAATGTCTACTGCTGACATTAAGAAGAATGCCCAGGACAAAATGGGCAAGTCCCTGGAAACCCTTAAGGCCGACCTGGCCAAAGTGCGTACCGGCCGTGCCCACGTTGGCATCCTGGACCACGTGATGGTGGACTATTACGGCAACCCGACCCCGATCAACCAGGTAGCTAACCTGACGCTGGTCGATGCACGCACCATCGGCGTAGCCCCGTTCGAAAAGAAAATGGGCGCTGCCATCGAGAAGGCGATCCGTGATTCGGACCTGGGCCTGAACCCGGCATCGCAGGGCGACCTGATCCGCGTTCCGACCCCGCCGCTGAACGAAGAGCGCCGTAAAGAGATGGTCAAGCTGTGCAAGGGCGAGGGCGAAGATGCCAAGGTCGCTATTCGCAACATCCGCCGCGATGCCAACGAGGGCTTGAAAAAGCTGGTGAAAGACAAGGCCATTTCGGAAGACGAAGAGCGCCGCGCAGTGGATGAAATCCAGAAGCTGACCGACAAGTTCATCGCCGATATCGACAAGACCGTCGCCGAAAAAGAGAAAGAAGTCCTGACCGTTTAAGGTCCAGAAACCGGGGAGGGTGCTGGCATTGCCCGCACCCTCCCCGGATTTTTAGTTTACGTGCCTATGAAATATTCGAGTTCGACAACCGGAGTCCCTGATGCACCGAAGGTGCCGCGCCATGTGGCCATTATCATGGACGGCAACGGTCGCTGGGCCACCAAGCGCTTCCTGCCGCGCGTGGCCGGCCACGTCAAGGGCGTGGATGCCGTGCGTACCGTGGTTGAAGCCTGCATCGATCGCGGCATCGAGTACCTGACCGTGTTCGCCTTCAGTTCCGAAAACTGGCGCCGTCCGGAAGAAGAAGTCTCGCTGCTGATGAAACTCTTCGTTACCGCGCTTGAGCGCGAAGTGGCGAAGATGCATGCCAATAATATCCGCCTGAAAGTTGTGGGCGACCTGTCGCGCTTCGGCGATAAGCTGCGCGAGATGATTGCCAATGCCGAGCGCAAGACCGCCAATAACACCCGCCTGACCGTCACCGTGTGCGCCAACTATGGCGGACGCTGGGATATCATGCAGGCGATCGGCAAGATGGTGGCCGAGCATCCAGGCACGACCGACTTCTCCGAAGAGCAGTTGGCGCCATACCTGTCGATGGCTTATGCACCGGAGCCTGACCTGTTCATCCGTACCGGCGGCGAAGAACGCATTTCCAACTTCCTGCTGTGGCAACTGGCGTACACGGAACTGCACTTCACCGACACCTACTGGCCCGACTTCAATGCCGAGCGCCTGGACGAGGCGATTGCTTCCTACCAGGGCCGTGAACGCCGCTTTGGCCGCACCGGCGACCAACTGGCTAACAAGAGCTAAACAACGATGCTGAAAACCCGCGTGATTACCGCCGTCCTGCTGCTGGCGGTACTGTTGCCCGTCCTGTTCTCCGGCTACCTGCCGGCGGTGCAGGTGGTGGTGGCCGTGTTCTTCGCCGCCGCCGTGTGGGAAGCCTTCCGCCTGTTCAAGAACCGCGCCGCGCTCGTCGTGGCCGGTGCCTGGACGGCGGCTTTCGCCTACACCTTCATCTTCACCAATGGCCTCGAGCAAGCGAAGTTCTGGCTGGCGATTGGCGCCGCCATCTGGCTGATCCGTTTCACGCCTTCTCTGAAACTCGGCTTGCCTGCGCCGGAGGGCGCCGGCAATACAATGCTGAGCATGGTGTATGCGGCGACCCTGGTGTCGTGCTTCGTCGCCATGCTGCTGCTGTTTGCGCGCGGTCCGGTCTACCTGCTGTCGGTGATGGCTGTGGTGTGGGCGGCCGACATCTTCGCCTATTTCTCGGGCAAGGCTTTCGGCAAGCATAAGCTGGCGCCGACCATCTCGCCGGGCAAATCCTGGGAAGGCGCGGTGGGCGGCATGATTTCCGTGCTGGTGCTGGCCGCCGTCACCGTGCTGCTGGCGCCGTCCGTGCCGCTCCTGCAGGAAACCTTCGCGGTGCGCCTGGCCGAGCGCATGGGCTGGGGCATCATGCTGGCCGTGCTGGTGCTGATCGTCGCCGCCTCCATCGTCGGCGACCTGTTTGAATCCATGCTCAAGCGCCGCGCCGGCATGAAGGACAGCAGCAACCTGCTGCCGGGTCATGGCGGCGTGCTTGACCGGATCGACGCGCTGGTGCCTGTGCTGCCCATCGCCGCGTTGATCACCCCAAGGCTGTTCTAAGGAATTCCATGCAACGCATTACCATCCTCGGCGCCACCGGTTCCATTGGCGTTTCCACGCTGGACGTCATTGCGCGCCATCCGGACCGTTATTCCGTCTACGCGCTGACCGCCCATAGCCGGGTCGAAGAACTGGCCGCCCAGTGCATCCAGTTCCGTCCGGCGCGCGCCGTGGTGGGCAGCGCCGCTGCCGCCGACCAGCTGGGCGCCTTGCTGCGCGCCGCCGGCTGCAAGACGAACGTGGAGTGGGGCGAGGCCGCGCTGTGCAGCGTTTCGTCCGACGCCGAAACCGACGCCGTCATGGCTGCCATCGTCGGCGCGGCGGGCCTGGCGCCAACGCTGGCCGCCGCCCGCGCCGGCAAAAAAGTCATGCTGGCCAATAAGGAAGCGCTGGTCATGTCCGGCCAGCTGTTCATGGACGCCGTGGCTGAAAGTGGCGCCGTGCTGCTGCCGATCGACTCCGAACACAACGCCATCTTCCAGTGCCTGCCGGCTGGCTACGGCCGCGTGCCCGCCGCCGCTGGCGTGACCAAGATTCTGCTGACCGCTTCCGGCGGCCCGTTCCTCAAGCGCGACGTGGCAACCCTGGAAAACGTGACCCCGGACGAAGCCTGCAAGCATCCGAAATGGGTCATGGGCCGCAAGATTTCGGTCGATTCCGCGACCATGATGAACAAGGGCCTGGAAGTGATCGAGGCCCACTGGCTGTTCGGCGCCCCAGCCGAACAGATCGACGTGGTGATCCATCCGCAATCGGTGATCCACTCCATGGTGTCGTACAACGACGGTTCAGTACTGGCAGAATTGGGGAACCCGGACATGCGCACGCCGATCGCGCACGCCCTGGCTTACCCGGAGCGCGTCGCCTCCGGCGTGGCCCAGCTGGACCTGACCCAGGTCGGTACCCTGCAATTTGAAAAGCCCGATTTCGAACGCTTCCCTTGCCTGGCGCTGGCCTTTGCAGCCCTGCGCGCCGGCGGTACGGCGCCAGCCCTGCTGAACGCGGCCAACGAAGTGGCGGTGCAAGCCTTCCTCGACGAACGCATCGGCTTCCGCCGCATCGACCGCGTGATCGCGCAAGTGATGGACGAACTGCCGCACGGTGCTGCCAGCAGCATCGAGGCCGTGATGGCGCAGGATGCGCTGGCGCGGGCCGCTGCGGAACGCATTATCGCGGGATAAGCGGCAATGGATACCCTGCGCACCATTCTCGCCACGATTGTCTGCCTGGGTACCCTGATCGTGATCCACGAGCTGGGGCACTACCTGGTGGCGCGCTGGTGCAACGTCAAAGTCCTGCGCTTCTCGGTTGGCATGGGCCGTATCGTCTGGATGCGCAAGATCGGCCCGGACCAGACGGAATGGGCGATCTCCGCCATCCCGCTGGGCGGCTACGTCAAAATGCTGGATGCCCGCGAGGGCGACTTGAGCGGCGCTACGCCGGAAGACCTCAAGCGCGAATTCACCCGCCAGAACGTCTGGAAACGCATTGCCATCGTGGCCGCCGGCCCGCTGGCCAACTTCCTGCTCGCCATCGCCCTCTACGCAGGCCTGTACATGAGCGGCGTGCGCGAGCCTACCGCCCGTATCGCCGACCCGGCGCCTGCCACGGCCGCTGCTACAGCGGGCCTGAAGCGCGGCGACCTGGTCAAGTCTGTCAATGGCGACGCGGTGCAGGGCTGGTCTGAGCTGCGCTGGGCCATCATCCAGACTGCAATTCACCGCAAGGGACTGGACCTGGTGCTCGATCGCCCTGGCTATGGCGAGCTGCGCGTCGCCATTCCGGCCGAAGCGTCGGCTAAAGTCAGCCTGGAAGACGACGTGCCGGCAGTCCTTGGCCTGGACCTGATGCGTCCACCGCCGGTGATCGGGAATATGGAGGAGGGCGGCGCCGCCCGCCGTTCCGGTTTGCAAAAAGGCGACCTGGTTGTCGCCGTCGACGGCCATCCAATCAGCGACGTGCGCGCCTTTGTCGCCGAAATCCAGCGCTCACCTGGCCGCAAGCTGGCCATCACCGTGCAGCGCGACGGCCGCCGGCAGCTGCTGGACCTGGTGCCGGACGCGGTGGAAGACAAGGCTGCAAACAGCAAAGGGCTTGTAACAGTCGGTAAGATCAAGGCCGAACTGGTGGGCGCCCTTGATACGATGGTGGTGCAATACGGCCCACTGGACGCTATCGATAAGGCGGTACGTAAGGTAATCGATACTTGCTCGATGACCGTCAAGGTATTGGGCCGCATGATTATGCTGGAAGTCTCGCCGAAGAATATTACCGGCGTCCTGACCATTGCCCAATATGCCGGGGAAACCGCCAAAATGGGCGCCGAGCCATTTATTGCCTTCGTCGCCTTCATAAGTGTGAGCCTTGGGCTAATGAATTTACTGCCAATTCCTGTTCTGGATGGGGGGCATTTGCTGTATTATTCGCTGGAAGTTTTGACCGGGCGCCCCGTTTCCGAGCGCTTTGGCGAAATGGCGCAGCGTATTGGGCTTGGTTTGCTGGTGTCTTTAATGGCGCTGGCCTTATTTAATGACCTGGTCCGGCTGCTTTAATTTTTTTCGATTTGCCGATGAAATTACACACTGATCGTATCGCCCCTCAATTCCGCCGCACCCTGGTAGGCGCAGCCGTCCTGGCCATCTGCTCCGGCAGCGCAATCGCTGCCGAGTCGTTCGTCGTCAAGGATATCCGCGTCGAAGGCATCCAGCGTACCGAAGCCGGTACCGTGTTCAGCTACCTGCCAGTGCGCGTGGGCGAAACCTTCAGTGACGACAAGAGCGTGGCCACCATCAAGGCCCTGTACGCCACCGGCATCTTCAAAGACGTAAAACTCGAGCGCGACGGCAATGTGCTGGTTGTGATCGTGGAAGAACGCCCGGCCATCTCCAAGGTGGACTTCAAGGGCACCCACGAATTCGAAAAGGACATGCTGGTCAAGGCGCTGAAGGATATCGGCGTCGGCGAAGCCAAGACCTTCGACAAGGCGTCGGTCGACCGCGCCGAGCAGGAATTGAAGCGCCAGTACCTGTCGCGCGGCCTGTACGGTGTGAAGATCACCACCACCGTGACCCCGCTCGATCGCAACCGCGTCAACATTGACTTCGAAGTCGATGAAGGCGACGTTGCGCGCATCAAGCAGATCAACATTGTTGGGAACAAGGCTTTCAGCGACAAGGAGCTGAAAGAGCAGATGGCCCTGAATACCGGCGGCTGGTTCAGCTGGTACACCAAGGCCGACCAGTATTCCAAGACCAAGCTGAATGGCGATATCGAGACCATCAAGTCCTGGTATCTGGACCATGGTTATATCGAGATGAATGTGGATTCCACCCAGGTGTCGATCACCCCGGACAAGAAGGATATCTACATCACCATCAATGTTACCGAAGGCGAGAAATACAAGGTCTCGGACATCAAGTTTGAAGGCGAAATGTTCGGCCGCGAGGATGAACTACGACAGCTGGTGCTGTTGAAGAAGGGCGAGCTGTATTCCGGCAAGGCCCTGACCTACACGAACAAACTGATTACTGACCGCCTCGGCACTTTCGGCTTCGCCTTCGCCAACGTGAATGCCAACCCGGAAATCGACCAGGCCAAGCGTGAAGTCGCTTTCACCTTCTTCATCGATCCGGGCAAGCGCGCCTATGTGCGCCACATCAACGTCCAGGGTAATACCACTACCCGCGACGAAGTGATCCGCCGCGAGTTCCGCCAGTTCGAATCGAGCTGGTACGACGCCAACAAGATCAAGGCGTCGCGTGACCGCGTGGACCGCACCGGCTACTTCAAGGAAGTGACGGTCGATACGCCGGAAGCGCAGGGCACCTCGGACCAGGTGGACATCAACCTGTCCGTGGTCGAACGCCCAACCGGCAACTTCCAGATCGGCGGCGCGTTCTCGCAGGCCGAAAAGTTCACCTTCAACGCCGCGATCCAGCAGGCCAACTTCGCCGGCTCGGGCAATACCGTGGGCCTGGAGCTGAATACCTCGAAGTACAGCCGTACCATCGCTTTCTCGCATACCAATCCGTACTTCACCGAAGACGGCGTGTCGCGCAGCTATGAAGTCTACCTGCGTACCTTCCGCCCGCCTGCAGTGAACACCGGCTTGTACACCATCAAGCAGACCGGCGGCCGTATCAACTTCGGTGTGCCGTTCTCCGAGCAGGACACCGTGTTCTTCGGCATCGGCCTGGAAAAGTCGAACATCACCACCGACGAGACTTCGCCGACCTACTTCAAGCAATATGTGAAGGACCTGGGCGGCCCGTCCACCGGTATCGGCTCCGTCAACGCCTACGCCGTGCCGCTCACCGCAGCCTGGGCGCGCGACAGCCGCGACTCCGCCATGACCCCGACCATCGGCTTCATGCAGCGTATCAACCTCGAATTCGACGGCATCGGCCGTTCCAAATACTGGCGCGGCGTGTACGAGACCCAGTGGTATAAGCCGCTGACCAACAAGATTACGCTGGCGCTGAAGGGTGAGTTTGACTATGGCCGCGGTTTTGGCGGCAAGCCTTACCCGATCTTCAAGAACTTCTACGCCGGCGGTATCGGTTCCGTGCGCGGCTACACCAGCTCCTCGCTGGGCGCAGTCGACCCACGTTACGGCGACTCCCTGGGCGGCGCCGAGCGCCTGATCGGCAATGCGGAACTGCAGATGCCATTCCCGGGCCAGGGCCAGGACCGCTCGCTGCGCTGGTTCGCCTTCCTCGACGGCGGCCAGGTGTATGCTGAAAAGCAGAAGATGCGCCTGTCGGAGCTGCGCTACTCGACCGGTCTGGGCCTGAGCTGGATTTCCCCGGTCGGCCCGCTGAAGTTGAGTTATGCTAAGCCCCTGAATCCGAAGCTGGGCGACCGCCTGGAACGCTTCCAGTTCCAGATGGGCACTGGTTTCTGATGCATATTGCACCAAAAGTGCAACAAAGCAACTTATTTGGACGGAGAATCAAGTTGAAGACTGCCACCGCTACGCTGAGCAAAATCGCAGCCGTTATGGCGCTGGGCATCATGGCCGCGGCGCCGGCGCAAGCGCAGTCCTCCCGGATTGCCTGGCTGAGCGCTGAGCGCATCTACAACGAGTCGAAATTGGCGAAAGCCGCAGACAACAAGCTGCGCGAAGAATTCTCCAGCCGTGAAAAGGCTTTGCAGGAGCTGGCCATGCGTTCCAAGGCCGCCGCTGAAAAGTGGGAAAAGGACGGCGCCTCCAAGCCGGAGCCTGAGCGCAGCAAATTGCAGCGCGAAGCCTACGAGGCCGACCTGAACTTCCAGCGCCGCCAGCGCGAGTTCCGCGAAGACCTGAACCAGCGCACGAACGAAGAGCGTGCCGCGATCGCCGAGAAGGCGACGAAGATTATCAAACAGCTTGCAACCACAGAAGGCTACGACATCGTCCTGCAGGACGCCGTGTGGGCCAGCCCGCGCATCGACATCACCGCCAAGGTGCTGGAAGCGCTGGACAAATAACAGACTAGATTGGACTAAAGATGGGCCTTCGACTAGGTGAACTGGTCGAACGTCTGGGCGGTCAACTGGTGGGAGACCCGGAACTTCATGTTACGGGCATCGCGCCGTTGACCGATGCAGGCGCTTCGCAGATCAGCTTCCTCAGTAACACCAAATTCCGCGAACAGGCGGGGCAAAGCCAGGCGGCGGCCCTGATTGTCCACGCCAATGACGATGCCTTCGTGGCGGAAACCTACAAAGGCGCCCGCATCGTCGTCAAGAACCCTTACGTGTACTTTGCCCGTGCCGCCCAGATGTTCGAGGCGCAGACTGCCTATGTGCGTCCGGCCGGCGTGCACCCGACGGCCTGGGTCGACCCTGCGGCCAAGGTGGACCCTAGCGCCCACATTGGACCGAAAGCAGTGGTTGAAGCGGGCGCCGTGATCGGCCCCGGCGTCGTGATCGACGCCGGCTGCTATATCGGCCGCGAGGCGGAAATCGGCGAAGGCACCCACTTCTTTGCCAACGTGACCTTCCACGCCAAGTGCGTGATCGGCAAGCGCGGCATCATCCACTCGGGCGCCGTGATCGGAACCGACGGTTTCGGCTTCGCCAACGACGGCGGCGTCTATGTGCGCATTCCGCAAGTGGGCCGCGTGGTGATGGGCGACGACGTCGATATCGGCTCCAACACCTGCGTGGACCGCGGCGCGCTGGCCGATACCGTCATCGAAGACGGCGTCAAGCTGGACAACCTGATCCAGATCGCCCACAACATCCATATCGGCGCGCACACCGCCATGGCCGCCTGCGTCGGGATCGCAGGCAGCACCAAGATCGGCAAGTACTGCACCTTCGGCGGCGCGGCAATGGTCGTGGGCCACATCAATATCGGCGACAAGGTGAATATCTCCGGCGGCGCCCTGGTATCGCGCTCGATTTCCGAACCGGGACAGTATTCGGGCTCCTACCCGATTGCCAAGCACAGCGACTGGGAGAAGTCGGCCGTGATCGTCCGCAATCTGCCGACGATGCGCGAGAAACTGCGCACGCTGGAAAAGACCATTAAAACTAAAAGCGAAAACGAAGAATCATGACTACTACCGAAAACAAGACGATGGAAATCTGCGAGATCAAGTCCTACCTGCCGCATCGCTACCCGATGCTGCTGGTTGACCGTGTTCTCAGCTACGAGGAAAACAAATGCCTCACCGCCATCAAGAACGTGACCGCTAACGAAGAATTCTTCAACGGCCACTTCCCGCACAAGCCAGTCATGCCTGGCGTGCTGATGATCGAAGCGATGGCGCAGGCTGCGGCCCTGCTGTCGTTCAAGTCCATTGGCCTGAAGCCGGACGAGAATTCGGTGGTCTACTTCGTTGGTATCGACAATGCGCGCTTCAAGCGCCCGGTAGGTCCTGGCGACCAGCTGAAGATGGATGTGGAAATCGTGCGCAATGCGCGCGGCATCTGGAAATACAAGGCGGTTGGCTCGGTCGACGGCCAGGTAGCGCTGGAAGCTGAGCTGATGTGCACCATCCGCTCTGTGGAGTAAAAAGCATGGCGACCATCCACCCAAGCGCGATCGTCGATCCCAAGGCCGAACTGGCTGCGGGTGTCGAGATCGGCCCATACACGATCGTTGGCCCGAACGTGGTGATTGGCGAAAATACCGTGGTGGGCCCGCACGTGGTGATCGAGGGCCATACCACCATCGGCAAGAACAACAAGTTCTTCCAGTTCTCGTCCATCGGCGCTGCGCCGCAGGACAAGAAATGGAACGGCGAGCCGACCCGTCTGGAAATCGGCGACGACAACACCATCCGCGAGTTCTGCACCTTCAACCTCGGCACGGTGCAGGACAAGGGCGTGACCAAGCTTGGCAACAACAACTGGATCTCGGCCTACGTCCACCTGGCGCACGACTGTATCGTCGGCAACAACACCATCTTCTCCAACAACGCCCAGATGGCGGGCCACGTGGAGATCGGCGACTGGGTGATCATGTCCGGCTTCGCCAACGTGCACCAGTTCTGCAAGATCGGCGCCCACGCCTTTGTCGGCATGAGCACCAGCCTGACCCAGGACGTGCCGCCTTACGTGCTGTTGAACGGCAACCCGGCAGCTGCCCACGGCGTCAACATCGAAGGCCTGAAACGCCGCGGCTTTACCCGCGAGCAGATCAACGCCATCCGCAACGCGTACAAGATCCTGTACCGTTCCGGCCTGACGCTGGATGAAGCCAAGGCAGCGATGATCGCCGCCGAAGCCGAAGTGCCGGAAGACTGCGCCGCAGCAGCGCGCTACATGCGCGAATTCCTCGATACGACCACCCGTGGCATCGTCCGCTGACGTATCGATTGCAGTAGTCGCCGGCGAACCGTCCGGCGACCTGCTGGCAGGCCGTCTCCTGGGCGGCCTGCGTCCACACCTGCCCGAAGCGCGCTTCCACGGCATCGGCGGTCCGGCCATGATGGAACATGGCTTTGAATCGCAGTGGCCGATGGACAAGCTGACAGTACGCGGCCTGTTCGAAGTCATTCCGCGCTACCGCGAGCTGAAAGGCATCCAGAACACCCTGCGCGACCAGCTCCTGGCCGAAAAGCCGGACTGCTTTATCGGCGCCGACTACCCGGGCTTCAACCTGGGGCTTGAAGCCCAGCTGCGCGATGCCGGTATTCCTACCGTGCACTACATCGGCCCGCAAATCTGGGCCTGGCGCGGCGGCCGCATCAAGAAAATCATCAAGTCCGTGTCGCATATGCTGGTGATCTTCCCGTTCGAGGAGGAGATCTACAAGGCGGCCGGCGTGCCCGTGACTTATGTCGGCCACCCGTTGGCCGAAGTGATCCCGATCCAGCCCGACGAAGCAGCCGCGCGCCGCCAATTAGGCCTGGCGGAAGACGCCAACGTCGTCACCGTCATGCCGGGCAGCCGCATGGGCGAATTGAAGTACAACACCGTCGCCTTCATCGGCGCCTGCAAACTGCTGCTGCAGCGCGACCGTTCGCTGAAGTTCGTGGTCCCGATGGCCGGCGAAAAACAGCGCAAATACTTCCACGAGCTGGTGGCGCAAGCCGGGCTGCAGGATGTCGAACTGATGGTACTAGACGGCCAGTCGCACACCGCGATTTGCGCCGCCGACGCCGTGCTGGTCGCATCGGGCACCGCGTCGCTGGAAGTGGCGCTGTTCAAAAAGCCGATGGTCATCGCCTACAAGATCATGGCCGCGTCGTACCATATCATGAAGCACATGGCCTACCAGCCGTGGATCGGCCTGCCGAACATCCTGGCGCGCGAAACGCTGGTGCCGGAGCTGATCCAGCACGCCGCGACAGCCGAGACGCTGGCCGACGCCATGTGGAAACAATTGAGTGACGCCTCGCACCGCCTGCAGCTGGTGCAACGCTTCACCGACATGCATTACAGCCTGCTACGCAACAGCGCCCAGGAGGGTGCGGCGGCAGTCCTAAAGGTGATCAACAAATGAGCCAGCAATCCGGGTTGTTTGACGACCTTCCATATTCACTCGATGAGATCATTTGCGGCGTCGATGAGGCCGGGCGCGGTCCGCTGGCCGGGCCTGTGTTTGCCGCCGCCGTGATCCTGGACCGCGAGCGTCCGATCGCCGGCCTGCGCGATTCCAAGAAGCTGAACGAAGCGAAGCGCGACGAGCTGGCGCCACTGATCCGCGAACATGCGATTGCCTGGGCCGTGGCCAAGGCTTCGGAAGAGGAAATCGACCGCCTGAATATCCTGCAGGCCAGCCTGCTGGCGATGAAGCGCGCTGTGTACGCGCTATCGACTGCGCCGACCCTGGCACTGATCGACGGTAATAAGTGCCCGGTCATGCGCATTCAAAGCATCGCCATCGTCGAAGGCGACGACAAGATCGAGTCTATTTCGGCCGCCTCCATCCTGGCCAAGACCGCGCGCGACGCGGCCCTGGTCAAGCTGCACAAGAAATATCCTCAGTATGGGTTCGACCAGCACAAGGGCTATGGCACCGCGCTGCACCTGGAGCGCCTGCGCGAGCATGGCGCGTCGCCGGTGCATCGCCGCAGCTTTGCGCCGGTACGCGCCGTCCTGGAGCGCGACTTATGAAGCACATTACTTCGCGCGACAACGCGCAATACAAAGAGCTCTCGAAGCTCGCCACCAATTCGCAGGCGCGCCGCAAGGCAGGCCGCAGCCTGCTGGATGGTGTGCACCTGTGCGAAACCTGGCTTGAGCTGCGAGGCCATCCCGAACAAGCCATTGTGGCCGAAGGCGCGCTGCAAAACCCGGAAGTGGCAGCCATCATCGCCCGCCTGGAAGCGGATCACGCCCACGTGCTGTGTCTGACCGGCCAGCTGTACCACGCGGTCAGCCAGGTCGAACACGGCGTCGGCCTGATGTTCCTAATCGCGACCCCGGAAAAGGAAGTGCCGCGCGCGCTCTCCGTCAACGCCGTCCTGCTGGACAATGTGCAGGACCCGGGCAACGTCGGCTCCATCCTGCGCAGCGCTGCCGCTGCGGGCGTGAAGGAAGTGTATTGCGCCCCCGGCACCGCGTTCTGCTGGTCGCCGAAAGTGCTGCGCGCTGCCATGGGCGCCCACTTTGTGCTGGATATCTACGAGAACGTCGATTTGCCGCAACTGGTTCAAGTCGCGCAAATCGCCACCCTGGCCACCAGCGGTTATGCCGCAGAACAGCTCTACCAGCTGGACCTGAAACGTCCGGTCGCGTGGATTTTCGGCCACGAAGGGCAGGGCGTTTCCGACACACTCCTGAACGGCGCCACCCACCGCGTCATCGTGCCGCACTTGGGCAAGGTCGAATCCCTGAACGTCGCAGCCTGCGCGGCGGTATGCTTTTTCGAGCAAGTAAGGCAGAATCTGGGTTAATAAGAATACTCAGATGGGAATAGGTGTTATGGAAATCGCAAGTTTGCATTTCCTGGTCGCCGAAGGGGAGCCTGTCCAGCGCGAGCAACTGGCAGGCATGTTGCGTCATCTCGGTGCACAACACATTTCCATCGCCTCGGATGGCTTGAGCGCCTTGCGCCTGCTGGAAACCGGCCTCAATCCCCCCGCGAATATCGCACTGATGGACTTGGCGCTGCCCGGCATGGACGGTCTGGAAGTCATACGCCGCCTGGCCCAGTTCCATTGCCGCGCCGGCATCATCATCCTCGCATCGCAAAGCGCCGACGTGTTGTTCTCGGTCGAGACCATGGCCGAAGCCTATGGCATCGACATCCTGGGCAGCTCCACCAAGCCAATCAGCTCGGCGAAGCTGCAGGAGCTGATTGAAAACTATATCGAACCCTCCGACGAAGCGGAACCGGAGGCGCAGCACCCTGAATTCACCTTCGCCGAAGTAGGGCGCGGCCTGCAAGGGCGCGAATTCGACCCTTATTTCCAACCAAAGATCGAGCTGGAGACCGGCGCCGTGAAAGGGCTGGAGATGTTTGCCCGCTGGCGCCACCCGCAATTCGGCGTGCTGGGGCCGTCCGCCTTTGTGCCCGTGCTGGAAAGGGTGCGCCGCGTCGACTTCCTCGACTGGTGCATGATCGAAAAGTCGGTGGCAGCTTGCCGCAGCCTGCACGATAAGGGCATCCCGATTTCGTTCTCGGTCAATGTGGACCCTGGCACGCTGGCCCACCCTCAATTCGTGGCGCAGATGACGGCCTGCCTCGAGCGGCATCGCATCCTGGCCGATTACCTGACCTTTGAAATCACCGAGGCGTCGGTGCTGACCACCAACCCGCATTTCCTGGAAAGGCTGCTGCGCCTGCGCATGATGGGTTTCGGCCTGGCGATCGATGACTATGGTACCGGGCGCTCCAACCTGCAGCTTCTGGCAGCGATACCGTTCTCCGAATTGAAAATAGACCGCAGCTTTGTGGATGGCGCCTCGCGTAAGCGCGCTATCAGCACCGTACTGAAATCGTATCTGGGACTGGCAAGCAGCCTGTCGCGGCGCGCCTGCGCCGTTGGCGTGGAAACGAGGAAAGATTGGGATTTCCTGCAAGGACTGGGCTGCGCCTACGCCCAAGGCTTCTACATCGCCAATCCCATGCCAGTCGAGGATATCCCCGGCTGGCTGGACGACTGGAAGCACTTCTTCTGAAAATCAGTAGACCGAGCGATTCGGTTTGATTTCCTGCAGGATGGTGGTCGAAATCTCTTCGATCGACTTAGTGGTGGACGACAGCCAGCGGATGCCTTCACGGCGCATCATGGCTTCCGCCTCGTTCACTTCATAGCGGCAGTTTTCCAGCGAAGCGTACTTGGAGCCAGCGCGGCGCTCGTTGCGGATTTCCGACAGGCGCTGCGGCTCGATACTCAGACCGAAGATCTTGGATTTGTAGGCATACAAGGCCGAAGGCAGCTTGCCGCGCTCGAAGTCGTCTGGAATCAGCGGGTAGTTGGCCGCTTTTACACCGTACTGCATCGCCAGGTACAGCGAAGTAGGGGTCTTGCCCGAACGGGAGACGCCGACCAGTATCACGTCCGCCGAGGACAGGTTCTTGTTGGATTGACCATCATCGTGCGCCAGCGAGAAGTTGATCGCCTCGATGCGATTCTTGTATTCCTCGCTATCGACCACATTGTGTGAACGGCCAATGGTGTGGGTCGATTTGACGCCCAATTCCTGTTCCAGCGGCGCCACAAAGGTCTGGATCAAGTCCATGTGCATGGCGTTGGCGCGTTGGATCACGTCCGACAGTTCGGCTTTGACCAATGTCGAAAAGACAATTGGTTTTGCGCCATCTTCGGCCCCGATCTCATTGATTTTGCGCACTGCATCATAAGCTTTGTCGCAGGTATCGATGAACGGCAGACGGATCTGGCGGAAGCGCAGGTCGAATTGCGTCAGCACCGAGTGGCCAAAGGTTTCGGCGGTGATGCCCGTGCCGTCAGAGACAAAAAAGACGGTGCGGCTGGACGCCGGCAATAAACGTTGATCTTGTGGCATCAAAAAAAGCTTTTCAAATGGATGAATCGTCAATTTGCTCGGCAGGCTGTAAAATGCTTGCCAACAGTAAGATTGTGCTGCACGGCGCCAAGAATGACAAGAACGATGCCGCGCGCACCTGCGCAAAGATTTCTATCATCAAAAAGGTGTCTTTATGACTAACGCAGTAAACAAGGAGCAGTCCGGCGGGGAGTATGTTGCCTCGTTCGAGAATTTGCGCATGACGGATGTTGAATCCGTCGGCGGCAAGAACGCGTCGCTGGGTGAGATGATCTCGCAACTGGCAGGTGCTGGTGTGCGCGTGCCTGGCGGCTTCGCAACCACCGCCCAAGCCTTCCGCGATTTCCTGTCGCACAGCGTTGATGGCGGCCCATCCCTGGCCAAGCGCATCGCTGACCGCCTTGAACACCTGGACGTCGACGACGTCCGCGCCCTGGCAGCATCGGGTGCGGAAATCCGCCAATGGATCATCGACACCCCATTCCAGCCACGCCTGGAAGCCGATATCCGCGCCTTCTACGACAAACTGGTTGCTGACTCCAGCACCGAAGTTTCCTTCGCCGTGCGCTCCTCCGCCACCGCGGAAGACCTGCCTGACGCATCGTTCGCAGGCCAGCAGGAATCCTTCCTGAACGTGGTCGGCATCGACAACGTGCTGGAAGCGATGAAGCACGTGTTTGCATCCCTGTACAACGACCGCGCGATTTCCTATCGCGTGCACAAAGGCTTCACCCACGCTGAAGTGGCGCTGTCGGCCGGCGTGCAGCGCATGGTGCGTTCCGATACGGGCGCATCGGGCGTGATGTTCACCATCGATACCGAATCGGGCTTCAAGGACGTGGTCTTCATCACTTCCTCCTACGGCCTGGGCGAAACCGTGGTGCAGGGCGCCGTGAACCCGGACGAATTCTACGTTCACAAGCCAATGCTGGAGCAGGGCAAGTCCGCCGTGATCCGCCGCAATATCGGCTCCAAGCTGATCAAGATGGAATTCACCAACGAAGCGAAGGCTGGCCGTTCCGTGAAGACCGTGGACGTACCGATCGAGCTGCGCAACCGCTACTCCCTGGTTGATGCGGAAATCGTCGAACTGGCCAAGTACGCCATGATCATCGAGAAGCACTACGGTCGTCCAATGGACATCGAGTGGGGCAAAGACGGCCGCGACGGCAAGCTGTACATCCTGCAGGCCCGTCCTGAAACTGTGAAATCGCAGCAGAAAGCCACCGACTCGCAGCAGCGCTTCAAGCTGAAGTCGACCGGCACCGTGCTGACCTCCGGCCGTGCAATTGGCCAGAAGATCGGCGCCGGCCCTGTGCGCGTGATCCGCGACCCAAGCGAAATGGAACGCGTGCAGCCGGGCGACGTGCTGGTAGCCGACATGACCGACCCTAACTGGGAACCGGTGATGAAGCGAGCTTCCGCCATCGTCACCAACCGCGGCGGCCGTACCTGCCACGCAGCGATCATCGCGCGTGAACTGGGCGTGCCGGCAGTTGTTGGCTGCGGCGATGCAACCGACGTGCTGAAAGATGGCAACTTCGTGACCGTGTCCTGCGCCGAAGGCGATGAAGGCAAGATCTACGACGGCCTGCTGGAAACCGAAGTATCCGAAGTCCAGCGCGGCGAACTGCCACCGCTGAAGACCAAGATCATGCTGAACGTGGGTAACCCGCAACTGGCCTTCGACTTCCAGTCCGTACCGAACAACGGTGTGGGACTGGCTCGCCTCGAGTTCATCATCAATAACAATATTGGTGTGCACCCGAAAGCGATCCTGGAATACCCGAACATCGACGCAGACCTGAAGAAGGCTGTGGAATCGGTTGCCCGCGGCCACGCTTCGCCGAAGCAGTTCTATATCGACAAGCTGGCCGAAGGTATTGCCACCATCGCCGCGGCCTTCTGGCCGAAGAAGGTGATCGTGCGCATGTCCGACTTCAAGTCGAACGAGTACAAGAAGCTGATCGGCGGTTCCCGCTACGAGCCGGACGAAGAAAACCCGATGCTGGGCTTCCGTGGCGCCGCGCGCTACCTGTCGGCGGATTTCGCCGCTGCATTCGAAATGGAATGCATCGCCATGAAGCGCGTGCGTGAAGAAATGGGCCTGACCAACGTCGAAATCATGGTGCCGTTCGTGCGTACCCTGGGCCAGGCGGAGAAGGTTGTTGGCCTGCTGGCCAAGAACGGCCTGAAACGCGGCGAAAACGGCCTGCGCGTCATCATGATGTGCGAAGTGCCTTCCAACGCCGTGCTGGCAGAGCAGTTCCTCGAGCACTTCGACGGCTTCTCGATCGGTTCCAACGACTTGACCCAGCTGACTCTGGGTCTGGACCGTGACTCCGGCATGGAGCTGCTGGCAGCCGACTTCGACGAACGCGATCCTGCCGTGCGTGCGCTGCTGGCCATGGCCATCTCGGCCTGCCGTAAGCTGAACAAGTACATCGGCATCTGCGGCCAAGGACCATCCGACCATCCTGACCTGGCCATCTGGCTGATGGAGCAGGGTATCGAGACCATGTCCCTGAACCCGGACTCCGTCATCGACACTTGGCAGAAGCTGGCAGAAATGCAAAAATAAAGTAACGACAAGCCTCGTTGCTGAAACCCCCGTGGCCGTGTCGGCGACGGGGGTTTTTTACTTTTGGAGGTTGTGATGGCTGATTGGATGCTGTGGGCGATTGGCGCGGGCGTGCTGGTGATCGCCGAACTGTTTAGCGGCACGTTCTATCTGCTGATGATTGCGATCGGCATGGGGGCAGGTGCGCTGACGTCGCTGCTGCGCATCGACATGCCGGGACAGATGCTGGTGGCGGCGATTGTGGCGGCTATCGCTACGGTGCTGCTGCGCCGCAGCCGCTTCAGCAAGATCGAGCGGAGGCCTGCTTCCGCCAACCCGGACGTCAACCTGGATATCGGCCAGTCCGTCAACGTGCCAGCCTGGCAGGACGGTGTAGCGCGCGTGATGTATCGCGGTGCGATGTGGGACGTGGAACTGGCGCCGGGTGAAGCCGCCGCGCCAGGTATGTACAAGATTCGAGAAATTCGCGGTAGCCGGCTGATCGTCGGCGCATAACAAGGAGAATGGAATGGAAATTAGTTTTGGCACCGTCACGCTGGTAGTGTTCATCGTAGCGCTGGTGTTTGTATTCAAGACCATCAACGTAGTGCCGCAGCAGCACGCCTGGGTGGTTGAACGGCTTGGCAAATACCACGCGACGCTAGGCCCCGGCCTGAATATTGTGGTGCCCTTCATCGACCGCATCGCCTACAAGCACGTGCTGAAAGAGATTCCGCTCGACGTGCCCTCGCAGGTTTGCATCACCAAGGACAATACGCAGCTGCAGGTGGACGGCATCCTGTATTTCCAGGTGACCGACGCCATGCGCGCATCCTACGGCTCCACCAACTACGTGGCCGCGATCACGCAGCTGGCGCAGACCACCTTGCGTTCCGTGATCGGTCGCATGGAACTGGATAAAACGTTCGAAGAGCGCGACCACATCAACACCACGGTTGTGAATGCGATCGACGAATCGGCCGCCAACTGGGGCGTGAAGGTGCTGCGCTACGAGATCAAGGACCTGACGCCGCCGCAGGAAATCCTGCACGCCATGCAGGCCCAAATCACCGCGGAGCGCGGCAAGCGCGCGCTGATCGCCGCCTCCGAAGGCCGCAAGCAAGAGCAGATCAACATCGCCACCGGCGAACGTGAAGCCGCGATTGCGCGCTCCGAAGGCGACAAGCAAGCCGCCATCAACCGCGCCCAAGGTGAAGCCGCCGCCATCCTCGCGATTGCCGAAGCGACAGCCGGCGCCCTGACGCAGGTCGGCAACGCAATCCAGCAGCCAGGCGGCGAGACCGCGATGAACTTGAAAGTCGCCGAACAATACGTCGACGCCTTCAGCAATCTGGCGAAGACCAACAACAGCCTGATCGTCCCCGCCAACGTCGGCGACATGAGCAGCCTGATCGCCACCGCCCTGCAAGTCGTCAAGACCCAAAAGTAACTACACCCGAGCCCGTGTCACACCTTGGGGTCACACCCCGACAGTGACACGAGCTCTGCCTGCTGGTGCGGTTGAGTCCGTGTCACACTTGGGGTGTGACCCCAAGGCGTGACACGGGCTGGGCAGTAATTGCGTACAATGCGGCCTTATATTGAACAGGAGGCGCTTGTGGGAACCTGGGCTGTTGGACCGTATGGCAATGACTTCGCACAGGATTGGGCGGAGGATTTGCAGGAATCAAGGGACCTCTATTTTATCGAGGACACGTTGAATAACGTGTTGCAGGCGGAGACTACCGAGTATCTGGAGGCTCCGTTCGGCGCCGAGGCGCTGGCTGCCGTGGAAACCTGGTCGCGCCTGCAAGGCAAGGGCGGTGTGAAGGATGACGATTCTGCTGCCATCGATGAATGGGTGGCGGAGGTTCAAGTTAAATTCAGCAAACCTCGTGCAGATATCGCGGATAAGGCGGCGCGCGTGCTGGCTCTGGTGCTCTCCGATGCCTCTGAATTGCGTGAGCTGTGGGAAGACAGTGAGCACTTCGCTGATTGGCAAGCCTCTGTAACCGATCTGCAGCGCAGGTTGTCGGCATGAAGCGCGTCATCGCGAGTGCGCTCTTGTCGGCCGTTTTCGCGTCGGCTGCTGCCAGCGACGCCGCGACTGATGCTGCCATCTCGGCCCGCATCGCCCAGATCCGCGCCATGCCTTCTGCTGCCAACGCTGCCGCAGCAGGTGCCCAGCGTCGTGAACTTGACAGCGCCTGGCGTTATTTCGGCGACTATCGCGAAGACGCTATCCCTTTGCTGCGCCGCGAACTGGCGGCCGAACTTCGCTCGCAGCGACCCAGCCAGCAATTGCTGCTGGATGCCGCTTGCTTCCTGCTTGCATACGGCGCCGATACCGATAAGCAGCTGGCCACGCAGGCCGCGCTGGCGATCAATCCAGATGCGCTGCTCGATGGGCCGCAATCATTCCGCCTGATGCACGCCGCAGCCGCGAGCCGCGATGCGCGCTTGCTGCCTCTGATCGACCGCATCTTCCTGCGCAAATCCGTCAGCCTGCCGCTGCCGCAACAAGGCAGCTCGATCGATGAAACCGGCGTCCGTGCGCTGCTGTACGGTCAATTCGGCCTTGCTGGCGAACGTCGCTTGGCCGACCAGCTGCGCGACCCGGCACTGGTCAAGCCCGCGCTGGATGTGCTGCAACTGGTTGGGTCGCCTGACAGCGTGGGCGCTGTCACGCCGCTTCTGCAAAGCGCGGACATGGAAGTCTTCACGCGCGCCGTGAACTTCCTGGTGCGCGCCGGAGGTCCGCAAGGCCGCCTGGCCGTGCTGTCGCTCAGCCCACGCGCATTGTCGAAAGAAGCCCGCGCTTTCCTTGCGCCGATGCGCGAGAAGCTTGCGCTGCCTCCGATTCCACAAGCAGGCAAGGGCGCCTTGCCTGATGCCGAGGTGCGTCGCCAGCTGAACGCACTCGAGTCCAGCAACGGCGATTACGAAGGCATCGATCCTGCAGCCATCGTGCAATCGCGTTTGCCGAAGGAGGAATTGCTGGAGCGCCTGACCCGCATCCGCGAACGCACCTTCTCGCGCGCTTCGAACGATGCGCTGGATGATGCCGACACCACCAGTACCTTGCTGAATGCCTTAAACTATCGCTGAGGAACCTCTCAATGCTGCAAATGCGTCCCAACTGCGAATGCTGTAACAAGGACTTGCCGCCCGGTGCGCAAGATGCCTTGATCTGTTCCTTCGAATGCACATTCTGCGCCGAGTGCGTCGACGAGAAACTGCATGGCAAATGCCCGAATTGCGGCGGCGATTTCGCCCCGCGCCCAACCCGTGCCGCTTCGAAGCTGGATAAATACCCGGCGTCGACCGAACGAATCTTCAAGCCAAATGGATGCTCTGGTCTCGATTGAAGCTGAACTGGCGGACTTCCTTGGCCGCCATCGCCATGTCCTGGCGCTGACCGGGGCTGGGCTGAGCACCGCCTCGGGAATTCCAGGCTATCGCGATAAGGACGGCTTAAGGCGTGGCCGCACCCCGATCCAGGGGCCCGAATTCCGTCGTAATGAAGCCGTGCGCCGCCGTTACTGGGCGCGCAGCATGGTGGGCTGGTCCACCATGTCCCAGGCCGAGCCGAACGCCGGCCACCGAGCCATGGTCGACCTCGAATCCTCCGGCCACCTGCATACCGTGATCACTCAGAATGTGGACGGCCTGCACCAGCGCGCCGGAAGCAAACGCCTGATTGAATTGCACGGTAACCTGCACCATGTGATCTGTCTCGAATGCCAGGCCCGCTACGCGCGCGCCAGCCTTCAACCCCAATTGGAACGCGATAACCCGGAGCTGGCCAATGTGCTGGCGCAGCCGCTGCCCGATGGCGACGCTGCGGTGGAGCCGGATGCGCTGGAAGATTTCCACGCGCCTGCCTGCGCTGCCTGTGGCGGCGTCCTGATGCCCGACGTGGTCTTCTTCGGCGATAACGTGCCGCCTGCGCGCACGGCGCGAGCCCTGGCGGAAATGGAGGCAGCCGACGCGCTGCTGGTCGTCGGCTCTTCGCTGATGGTGTTTTCCGGCTTCCGCTTCTGCCGCATGGCTGCGGCGGCCGGCAAGCCAATTGCGGCCATCAACGCGGGCAAGACCCGTGCTGATGACCTGATTTCCCTGAAACTGGAGCTGCCTGCACAGGAAGTGCTGCCGCAGCTCGTTGATTTGCTTGCTAAAGGGAAATATTAGCGGCGGTTCTGCTTCATCGCTTGCTGTACTTCACGGCTGGCGTCGCGGTCTTTCTCCGAAGCGCGCTTGTCGTGCTGCTTCTTGCCCTTGGCCAGGCCGATCTCGCATTTGATACGGCCGCCTTTGAAGTGCAGGTTCAGCGGCACCAGGGTGTAGCCAGAGCGCTCGACCTTGCCGACCAGCTTGTCGATCTCGGCACGGTGCAGCAGTAGCTTGCGCGTGCGCACGGCTTGCGGGTGGATGTGGGTGGAAGCGGTAGGCAGGGCGCTGATGTGCGCGCCAAACAGGTACAGTTCGTTATCGCGGATGGTAACGTAAGCTTCCTTGATCTGAACGCGCCCATCGCGGATCGCTTTCACTTCCCAGCCTTCAAGTGCGATCCCGGCTTCATACTTGTCTTCAATGAAGTAGTCGTGGAAGGCTTTGCGATTATCGGCGATGGACATGGGTAAAAATGCGTGGGTTTGTTAAACTACGGGTTCTTTGGACAACATCATAGCAAACGGTTACTCAATGGCAGTAGTGCACAAGTCGGTATTCCTGGGATACAGCGCCGAGCAAATGTTTGATTTAGTGGCAAAGGTCGAGGATTATCCCAAATTTTTGCCCTGGTGTGGCGGAGTTGATGTCCGCGAACGGGGTGAGAATCATGTTGTGGCAAGCGTTGGGATCAATTTCCATGGTGTGAAGCAGCATTTCACCACGTCCAATTCGAATACTCCGTTCACTGAAATCCGCATGAAGCTGGTCGATGGGCCTTTCAAAACCCTCGACGGCACCTGGACTTTCAAGGCCTTGCGCGAAGATGCCTGCAAGGTTGAACTGGACTTGCACTATGAATTCTCCAGCAAGCTGCTGGAGCAGGTAATCGGCTCGGTGTTTGGCATGATCGCCAACAGCATGGTCGATTCCTTCTGCAAGCGCGCCGAGACGGTCTATGGCTGAACGTATCAAGATCACCCTGTGCTTTGCACCTGCTTCGCAGCCTATCCTGTACGCGCTGGAAGTGGACGAGGGCACGACCATCGGCCAGGCCATTGAAATCAGCGGCGTCCTGCAGGATGCGCCGGAGATCAACCTGGTGACCATGCCAGTCGGGATTTACGGCAAAAAGAAAACGCTGGATACCGTGCTGCGCGCGCGCGACCGCATCGAAATTTATCGTCCCCTGATCGCAGACCCTAAGGATGCCCGGCGACGCCGGGCCAAAAAGGCTTAAAAAACGTCCGCCAGGCGCAGCAAGGCGCCGATCACGGCAAGCTGGGTCGTGAGGAATACCATTGCGGAGAAGCGGCGGTCGCGGTGGAATTCCTGACGTAGGGTGTCCATCTGACGGTCAAGGCTTTCACGCAGTGCCTGCTGGTCTTCGCGCATCTCCTTGCGGAAAGCGACGAATTCGCCCTCGATGCGTTCCAAGCTGCGCTGAATGGATTTGAGGGCTTCTTCAAGCCGCGTGATGCGCACTTCGTGGTCTGGCAATTGCTGTTGTACGTGGTCATTGCCGTTCATGGTCGCCTCCGGTACGTTGTTCCCTCTCCACGCACCCTTAGACCATGCCCGGCCAAATGAGTTCCCGCTTATTTGCAGTTGCTGGCGATCGATTCCTTCTGATCCTTGATTTGCTTGGCGCGCGCCTCGTCGGTCAGGAAGGTGCGCTCGCCTTTTGCATCGGTATCGGAAATGCGGGCGCCGCTTTCCAGCAAGCTCTGATTCTTCTTGGCTTCCGAGCAGTACTTCTTACGTTCGGTTTCGCGCTTGGTGTCTTCAGCAGCCTTGGTGGCCTTTTCGGCAGCTTCCTTCTGGCGTTTGTTAAAGTCGGCGTTGCGTTCGGCCAGTGTTGGCGGTTGTTTTGGTGCTTTGGCTTCGTCTGCTGGTGCTTCTTCACCTTCGACAGGCGCTGCGGCCGCCTCTTTGCGCAGGTCGGGTATGCCTGCGCCGCGTGGCGCTTTCAGGATCTTGTTGGCAGGCGTGCCTGGTGGTGGCGGCTGGTCGGACAGCTGCTTGACGCCTTTTTCATTTACCCACATCCATTGCGCCTGGGCCAGGGAAGTGCAGGCAATCAGCGCGGTTGCCAGCGCCAGGCGGGTAATTCGTTGATTCATAGGGGATTTCCTTGGTGAGAGTGCACATTTCACCCCGAAATCCCCTCATTGTCAAATATATTTCCTACAGGAATCACCAATCTGCGGCGGATTAGAAACGGTGGCGCAGCCCGACTGTGAATTGGCGGTCGCCAAGCCCCGGTTCTTCGCTGTTTCCCTCGGTGTATCCAGCGCCGTGATGGTTGCGGATGCGGGCGTAGGAGGTGTAAATGTCCGTGCGCTTGGAGAAGGCATACATATAGGCCAGGGCGTACTGTTGCGCGTCTTGATTCAGGGTAGTGCGGTCATCCTTGTTGATGACGGTGGCAACCACCGTATGCGGGCCGAACGGAACCGACACGCCCAGCAACAGATCCCGGCTGTCGGTCGACGGAGTCGGTGGCGTGCCGCCGAAAGCGTTGACGGAGCTGTTCAGCGGCGCGCTGTTGAGGCCCTTGTCCACGCCATAGCCGAACCACGTTTTGGCGACGCCGAAGTCATAATTGGCGCCCAGCAGGAAATTGCGGCCGCTGCTGGTGCCCTTGAGCGTTGCCGTGTCGTTGTCGCGGTTATGGTAGGCGAGGCGGACATTCAGCGGCCCCTTGCTGTAGCCGATGGACCCGCCCAGCGAACGGCTGGCGCTGCTGTCACCGGCCACTTCGCCCGCCGCATACATAAAGTCGGCGCTGAAGCCGTTGAACTCTGCGCTGCGGACCAGTACCGAGTTGCTGGCGCGGAAGCCGGTCGATGGCATCAGGTTGTTGGAGCGTGCGATGCCATTGCGCAGCGGATCGACCACGGTGTTGAGGGTGGTGAACAGCGGAGTGTCCTGCAGGCCAATCGAGATCGCGCCAAGCTTTGCGTTGCGCAGGCCGACAATGCTGGTTCGGCCAAACAGCGTATTGTTCTGCGTCGAGTTGCCCACGTCCGCATGAATGCCGCCTTCGATTACGAAGAAGGCGGAATTGCCGCTGCCCAGGTCTTCGCTGCCGCGGAAGCCCCAGCGGCTCTGGGTCGCCATGCCGCTGGTGACGCGGGTCGAAATGCCGGCGACGCCGCCGCGGTCCTGGGAAATACCAAGGTCCATCACGCCGTAAAAGGCGACATTGCTTTGTGCCAGGGCGGCGCCGCTGCAAGCCGTAAGGGCGAGCGCAGCCACCGCAGTAATGCGTTTGTTCATTTCGTCTCCGGGAGTTTTTGTGTTTAGGCTGGTACGGTATTGCCGCGTGGCGCAGGGTCAGGCAGTGGTTCGATCTTGCCGAGCACGAAGACGAAGGACACGATGCCAACCAGCAGGATCACACCAGCGACCATGAAGGCATTGGCGAATGAGTTGGTGGCGCCGACGATCATGCCGGTGACGATAGGTGCCGCTGCGCCCATCAGGTTATTGGCGAAGTTCATGATGCCGCCCACGGTGCCGGCGCCGCCTTTCGGAGCGATCAGCGAGGGCAGCGACCAGCCCACGGGCGCAGCGGAAGCCAGACCGCCCAGGGCAATCGAAATCCAGAAGATGGCCCACGCAGGGTCGGTGGTTTGGGTCGCGCCGAACACGGCGAGGCCGAACAGCATGCCGATCACCAGCACGCTCTTGCGTACCGTGGATTCGTTCTTGCCTTTGGCGATCAGGTGGTCGATCAGCCAGCCACCGACGAAGAGGTCGGTCACAGTGGCGACGGCCCATGGAATTGCGGCGAAACCGGCGGACTTGATGATACTCATATGCATGGTCTGCACCAGGTAGCCCGGCAGCCACGTCAGGAACAGGTAGAAGGTGTAGCCGTACGCAGCGAAGCCGATGGTCAGGCCCCACACCTTGGACTTGGTGAGCAGGTAGCCCAGCATATTGACGGCGCCGCCTTCGGCAGGACCTTCCGGCGCTGCACCGCCTTGCTGAATGTAGTTGAGCTCGGCTTTTGTCAGTTTGGTATCGGCGCTCGGGTCGCGATAGAACAGCAGGAAGGCGAAGAAATAGCTGAAGCTCAGTACGGCGGTCAGGGCGAAGCCCCAGCGCCAGCCGAATGCCACGACGGTGACTGCAACCAACGGGACGCCGATTACGTTCGAGAACTTGGCGGCCGCATCGAAAATCGCGGTAGCGGTACCACGCTCACTGCGCGGGAACCAGTATCCGGTGGCCTTGGAACTTACGGGGAAGGCCGGCGCTTCGGCAACACCGAGCAGGACACGCGCCACGAAGATGCCGGCAAAGCCGCTGGAGAAGGCAGTGATAGTGGAAGCAATGCCCCACAGGAATGCACCCCAGCGCCCAACCTTGGTCGGGCCGAATCGGTCCAGCACCATGCCGACCGGGATTTGCAACAGCGAGTAAGACCAGGCAAAGGCGCTGAACAGCAGGCCCATATCAACCGGCGTGAGGTTGAATGCCTCCTGGATTTGCGGCGCAGCGACCGACAGGCCGATGCGGTCGATGTAGTTGATCAGGACTCCAATGCCGAGCAGGGCGCCAATGCCCCAGCGGCGCTTCGCTACCTTGGTTACCGTGGATGTCTTCATGCTGTCTCCATTTTTTGATTGTAGTGCGAATGCTAGTCCTGGCATTCGAGTGATTGCAGGATGGTGTCTACCAACTGCTGCGGTGTGTGAGTCAGGTCGAGGAGCAGGCCGGCTTCGTCGGCTTGCAGTGGTTCAAGGTCGCGTAGCTGGCTATCCAGCAGCGAGGGTGGCATGTAGTGCCCAGGGCGGGTGCGCATGCGTTGATCGAGCAGGGCGCGATCGCCGTTCAGGTGGGCGAAGCGCAGTTCGGGATCGCCGCTGCGCAGCAGGTCTCGGTAGCGGCGCTTGAGGGAGGAGCAGGAAAGCACCAGGCCTTCGCCGCGTTCGCGCGCAGCGCTGATTTCATTGCGCAGGGCTTGCAGCCAGCCGGCGCGGTCCTGGTCGATGAGGGGGATCCCGGCCGACATCTTGGCCACGTTTTCCGGCGGGTGAAAGCTGTCGCCTTCGAGAAAGGGCACTCCCAGCGCGGCGGCCAGCCTGGAGCCGATTTCGCTCTTGCCCGCGCCGCTGACGCCCATGACCACCCAACGAGTATTTGCTGTTTTATTCATTTGTCTCCACTGATAGCGCTATCATTTGAATCGAAGTTTAGCGCGGCCAGAGAATTTGTAAAGAAGAATTTGAAGCTAAGCGAGGGCGAGGAGTGCTCGCCCCAGTGGGAAGCGAGGCAGAATGTTGTAATTCTGCCTCGTCAGAAGATAGCGCTATCTATCCCTCTTACTCCCGGAATGCGCGATTGACCTTGATGTTCTGTTCCATGTAACGACACAAGTCCGGTGCGCAGGCCTCGCCCTCGGCGGCGCCAAGGTAGTCATGCAGCATGCGTTCGAGCAGATTGACGTAAGCCAGGCGGATGATCGGCTTGCGCGGATTATGGCCTTCGCTTGGGTCGACCAACAGGGTGACCGGTTTGCCGTCCGCTTGCAGTTTCGACACGTATTCGGTCACGCTCGCGATATCGACCTTGTCATCCTTGCCGCCAGCCAGGATGACAAGCGGGCGTACAACGCGGGCTGCTCCCGACATTGGCGAGTCCTTACGCATAGCCGCCATCGCCGCCACGTTCGACTGATCGATGCCCACCTCCTTGAAACGCATGGTCGTTGGCAGCTCCTCGGTGCCGGCGAGGTTTTCGCTGGATGCCAGTTCGATCACGCGGGCGAAGTCCGGCGGCGGCACTGCAGCGAAGCCGAACCGGAACATCTCCGGCGTGTGGGTCAGCGCCATCAGGGTTGTGTAGCCGCCGAAGGAATCGCCCAGGATGGCCATGCGCGACTTGTCGCCAATGCCGTTTGCCAGCAGCCATTGCACGCCTTCGATGACATCAGCCTGCACGCGGCCGTTGCCGAAGTCCATCCCCGGCGCCCGCATATACTGTTCGCCGTAGCCGGTTGAAGCGCGGAAGTTTGGCTGGAACACCGCGACGCCACGGTTCGCCAGCCATTGCACCAGCCAGTGGTAGTCGCCATCAAAGCGCGACCAGGGACCGCCGTGGACCATGGTCACCAGCGGGATCTTGGCTGCATCGGCTCCGCGCGGCAGCGTAAGGTAGCCGTGGACGGGCTTGCCATCGGAAGCGCGGTAGCTGATGGCGTACTTGTGCGCCAGAGCTTCCTGCGCCAGCGGCTTACCCTGGGCGCGTTCGGCGTGCAGGATTTCGCTGCTCTGCCTTGTGGCGGCGTCATACAGCCAGTAGCGCGGCTGCTGCAGGTCCGCGCCTGTTTCGGTGATCATCCAGCGCTTGCCGCCGGCCGATGCGGTGAGGCTGGTGCTACTGCCTGCGAAGCGGGAGGAGATGTCGGCCAGCGCATTGCCAGCGCTCGCGGCGACCGCGTAGCTGCGCCGCTGCGGCAGGTCGTAAGTGGCGGCAAGGACTTCGCCGCTCTGCGGGTCTGCTGCGAAATTGCGCATATCAGTCATGCCCTGCGGGTCGGTGTGGAGCAGACGTTGTGCGCCGGTTTTTGCATCGACCTCGATCAAGGCGGTGCGGTCGGACTGGTAGCCCATCATCATCTTCAGGCGTTTGCCGTCGGCCGAGGCTTCCACCATCGTGCATGGGTGGACGGGTTTGCAGCGCAGGACTTCCTTCCAGCCGCTGCCATCGCGCCTGGAAATGATTTGCGCGTAGTCTGCGGCGAGCGTTTTCGTGAAGAGCGGCTGGCCCTTGACGTCCAGCAGCGCGTCGCGCAGCGGTGCACCCTGGTAGAGGAGCTCGCGCACACCGTCGGCGGCATTACTGTAAAGCTTGTAATTGCCCGCCTTGCGATCGTATTCACCGGCCAGCAAGTTGTGCGGGCGGCGCAGGTCCACACCAAGCACCTTGTTTTCGAGTCCGGCGTCGTAAGTTACGGCTTTGGTGATTGCGCCGTCCTTGGCGTTGATTGCGCTGATGCCTACGGCGTCATCGACGAACAGCGTACTGCTATCAGTGGACCAGGCAAGCGAGCCACGTGGTGCATCCTTTGCCAGGACGCGCGTCGTTCCGCTGGCCACGTCGTACAGGTGCAGGCCGGCGCTGCTTCCCGCTTGCATGACGAACGCTACGCTGCGGCCATCCGGCGAAAGGTGGACCTCGCGCATCGGCGAGCGGGCGAGGAAGGCGTCCAGCGCGAGGCGTGGCGACGGCGCGAGCGCCGCGTTCGCGGCCGCGATGCTGCGTAAATCGAGGGTTGGCGCCTCCGCTGCCTTGGTGGCCGCGAAACCGGGAGCGATAATCGCGAGCAGGATCGTGCAAATTGCAGGGCGAGCGAGGGCCGCCCGCCCGTTCAGGGCCGAGAAAATCATGGGAGTCTCCTGTTTAGCTAACTATGCCTCGCTGGGGACGGCGTTTTGTGAAACCTTTGAAGGCAGGCGTTCGCGCCGTTGTTCCATTGCGGCGAGTGTTACGAGAGCTGGCGGTCCTAATAGCAGGCAAGCCGCCATCCAACCCGCACGGCGACGGGGGCTGGCTGCTGTCCGCTTCAGGCGCCACCATCCTGCGGCGCCTGAGAAGAGGGCTGCCGCAATCGCGGCAATCCACGCTGCGACCGGCCGTGGCAGGTCCAGTGGCATGGGCGCAAAGATGGCCGGTGTGGTCAGAACCCGCGATGGCCAACCGTCGACCAGGTACATGGCAGGCGAGATCCACCAGTCTTTATGCTCAAACAGCACCGGGTATTCGTGGATTAGCGGACGACGCGCAATTTCCACGGCGCGGCCCTGCGGATCAAGGTGGAGGACCACTTGATCCCCGGCGGCCGCTCCGTCAATCATGCGTTTTCCGAACAAGAAGCCAATCAGGACGCCATCCTTTCCCGGAGTCATGACCACCCGAGCCAATTCGTCGGCTGGGCCAGGCAATGGAATTGCGGCGACTTCCCGCATCTGCGCGGTGCCATCCATGATCACGAGGCGCTTGGTGGTGACGACATATTGGCGCTGGCGCATTGGATCAGGCCAGTTGAGGATCACTTCGTCATTGCGCACGTGGAGCATCTCGCGCCAGGTGCGGGTGGCTGCATCATATGTAGCGATACTGTGCTTGAACAGCGCATAATCGGCGGTCGGTACGCCCCCGAGGATCGATGGCAGCACGAGCGGCAGTTCCGAAACAGCCATGCTTGCCTTGCGAGCTCCCGAGAACGGGTCGCGCCCGATGAAGGCAGATCTATCCTGGCTATAAGTCCATTGGAGCTTATTCTCGTCATCGCGGAACTCATCGCTCCACTGCAAGCCAAGCTGGTTCCGGACCGGAAAGCTGTCCACGAAGATCGCGCTTTCGCTCGTGTTGCCCGCTACCTGACCGCGCCAGCTTGCCGCACGTGGGTCTTGCGATGCCGCGAGTCCAAGCAGCATGCTTTCTTCCGGCTTGATGCGTTCCGCCGCCGTGAAGCCGCCCGGCAGCGGAACCTCCATATTCAGCGGATGCGAACCGTGGAGGATTGCAGCGCATTGATATATCAGGCCACCACCGGCCGTCAGCAGAAAATAGCTGGATAGCACCAGGGGCAGGGCGGTTGCCAGTACAGCGCCGGCGCCCCGTGGCGGAGCATGCCGGTTAGGCCGCATCACCGTGCCGACCATCGCCGCCAGCAGTGCGATGCAAAGCAGGTCGAGCAAGAACACCTGGTAGACAGACGCAATGGTGAACATCAACGTGAATGGCAGCATGACCACCGTCGCCCCAAGTTTGCTGCGGTTTAGCATGACGTAAGCAGCGCATAGCCAAGCCGCAATGGCGAACAGCGTGCCATGCAAGGCGACCGCATAATGGTGGGCGTCGACAATGCGCGTAGTCAGGAGCTGATTGCCCGCCAGCGCCAGAAGTCCCGGCAACCCAATCACAACGAAGATCAGCGTTGCCGAGGCGCCGCAAAGGGCCGCAGCGATCGTACGCGCAGGCAGCGGGCGATGCATGAGCCAGATCCAGCGATTGGGCTGGCGATAGGTGCCAAGCTGGTAAAGCCCAAACCCAAACGCCAGCGCAGCGTGGAGGAACAGCAGCGGAAGCTGGCCTTTCGCGCTCAAATGCATGAAGTCGAAGAAACGAAGTAGGACAAACAGGCAAAGCAGGTGAAGCGAAGCCGCCAGCATGGCCGCCTTGCGGAAGCGGCGCAGTTCGGAAAAATAAAGTTCGCGCATGTTGATCTCCTCAGGCAGCGCGTTTGGCGGATGCGTGGCCGCGGCTCAGGAAGCCGTTGACGGCGCGCTCCAGCGTGGCCGGCATCGATTGCACGGAGCGTGCGCCCATCAGCTTCAGGCGTGCACCGAATTCTTCCGGCTGGTCGAAGACGGTCAGGTGGGTGAGGCCGTCGATATGCTGGACTTCGAGGAGTCCGGGCAAAGTGCGCAGGTCGGGCGCTTTGAACGGGAATTCGACCACCCACAGGCGCACACGCTCGCAGAACTCGTCCGGCGCCGACATATGGCGCAGGCGGCCGCGCTCGATGATCACGAGATTGTCGGCGACGCGTTCGATTTCCTCCATCTGGTGCGAGCAGTAAACCACGGTCGCATCGTTATCCAGGGCCGTGAACATCAGCGATTCAAGGAAAGCGCGCTTGGCCACCACGTCGAGGCCGAGCGTCGGCTCGTCGAGGATCAGCAAATCCGGGCTTTGCGCCAGCGCCAGCGCCAGGCTGACGCCCGCCCGCTCGCCGCGCGACAGCTGCGAAATGTACTGCTCCGGTTGAACATTGAAGTTGCCGGCGACTTCCTCGTAGCGCGCCTGGTGCCAGCGCGGATAGAGCTTGCGCTGCATGGCCACCGCATCGGACACGCGCAGCCAACCGGGCAGCGTATGCTCCTCGTTGACGAAGCCAATGCGGCCGCGCAGTTCCGGAGTCAGCTCGCCGCTATCGGAGCCCAGTACTGCGGAGCGGCCCGCTGTCGGCGACTCAAAACCAAGTAGCACGCGGAACAGCGAGGACTTGCCTGCGCCGTTCGCGCCAACAATGGCGTGGATGCCGCCGCGCGGCAAAGCCAGCGTCATTTCGTCCAGCGCCAGCTTGCCCTTGTAGGCCAGGCTTAGCGCTTCAGTCTGAATTGCGTAATCCATGTCTAGGCAGTCTTTTTAGGCGTCAGAAAGGAGAGTTCTTCGTCGATGCGCTGCAGCACCTGTTCCTTCGGTACATCCAGCGCAATAACATCGCCAACGAAGCGCTGTACCGCTTCATCCAGCCTGCGTTCGCGCTCTTCAGGCGCCAGCACCTGGCGTGGAGGCGCTACGAACAAGCCCAGGCCAGCGCGTGCATCGAGCCAGCCTTCAGCGGCCAGCTCGTTATAGGCTTTGGCGACAGTATTCGGATTGATGGTCAGCTGCTGCGCCAGCCCGCGCACGCTCGGCAAGGCCGCGCCCACCGGCAGTTCACCGCTGGCGATCAGGCGCCGCACGCCGTCTACGATCTGGCGGGTGATAGGGCGTGCGTCACCTGGCGCTATTTGCAACATGAGAGGGGTGCGGCGGCTCATCTTTAATCTCCACTGTACTAGTACGGATAGTACAGTAAGCCCAAACCGGGGCTGGCGTCAACTACCACGTGAAGATTGCCATGACGAAAACGCGCGTTTTCTGTATAATCTACTTTTGCGCCTATAGGAAATACTATGCGTCTGCTCCAAAAAGCACTCACCTTCGATGACGTGCTCCTCGTCCCCGCGTATTCCAACATCCTGCCTGCGGATACGTCCCTCAAGACTCGCCTGACCCGTAACATCAGCCTGAATATCCCTCTGCTGTCCGCAGCAATGGATACCGTCACCGAAAGCCGTCTGGCAATCGCAATGGCGCAAGAAGGCGGTATCGGCATCATTCACAAGAACTTGAAGCCGAAAGACCAGGCACGTGAAGTGTCGAAGGTTAAGCGTTTCGAAGCAGGCGTGCTGCGCGACCCGATCACCATCCCGCCGGACATGAAGATCCGCGACGTGATCAAACTGACCGAGCAATATGGTATTTCCGGCTTCCCTGTAGTGCAGGGCAAAGAAGTCGTCGGCATCATCACCAACCGTGACCTGCGCTTCGAAAAAGAGCTGGACGCGGAAGTGCGCGCCAAGATGACCCCACGCGAAAAGCTGGTCACCGTCAACGAAGAGGCCAACACCGAAGAAGCCAAGCGCCTGATGAACAAGCACCGCCTGGAGCGCGTGCTGGTGGTGAACGAGGCGTTTGAATTACGCGGCCTGATCACCGTCAAGGACATCCAGAAATCCACCGAACACCCGAACGCATCGAAAGACCAGCACGGCAAGCTGCTGGTTGGCGCGGCAGTCGGCGTCGGCGCGAAAGACGAAGAGCGCATCGACCTGCTGGTAGCGGCAGGCGTGGACGTGCTGGTGGTTGACACCGCACACGGCCACTCCCAGGGCATCCTGGATCGCGTGAAATACATCAAGACCAAGTACCCGCACGTTGACGTCATCGGCGGCAATATCGCCACCGCGGCTGCTGCCAAGGCACTGGTCGAATACGGCGCGGACGCGGTCAAGGTCGGCATCGGCCCAGGCTCCATCTGCACCACCCGTATCGTTGCAGGCGTAGGCGTTCCGCAGATCACCGCGATCTCCAACGTGGCCGAAGCGCTGAAAGGCACCGGCGTTCCATGTATCGCTGACGGCGGCATCCGCTTCTCCGGCGACATTTCGAAAGCACTGGCAGCCGGTGCATCCACCGTGATGATGGGTTCCATGTTCGCCGGTACCGAAGAAGCGCCGGGCGAAGTGATCCTGTACCAGGGCCGTTCGTACAAGTCCTACCGCGGCATGGGCTCCCTGGGCGCGATGGCCGATGGTTCGGCTGACCGCTATTTCCAGGACGCGAGCGCCAAGCAGGACAAGTTCGTACCGGAAGGCATTGAAGGCCGCGTGGCCTACAAAGGCTCCGTCCTGGCGATCCTGTTCCAGCTGGTCGGCGGCGTGCGCCAGTCCATGGGTTACTGCGGCTGCGCCACCATCGACGAACTGAAAGAAAAAGCAGAATTCGTTGAGATCACGTCGGCCGGCATGCGCGAATCGCATGTGCACGACGTCCAGATCACCAAAGAAGCGCCGAACTACCGCTCCGAATAAGACATCCGCAAAGCGGCGACCAAGCGTCGCCGCTATTTTTTTTTGCCCCCGCTATGCACTCAAAAATCCTCATCCTTGATTTCGGTTCCCAGGTAACCCAGCTGATCGCACGCCGCGTGCGCGACGCGGGTGTCTTTTCCGAGGTGTACCCGTACGACGTCAGCGAAGAATTCATTCGTAATTACGGCGCATCCGGCGTCATCCTGTCCGGCTCCCACAACTCCACGCTGGAAGGCGATTCCCCGCGCGCACCGCAAGCCGTGTTTGAAATCGGCGTGCCAGTGCTGGGCATCTGCTACGGCATGCAGACCATGGCTGCCCAGCTGGGCGGTAAAGTGGAAAACGGCTTGGTGCGCGAATTCGGCTACGCTGAAGTCCGCGCCCGCAACCACACCGCGCTGCTGAACGGCATCAACGACTTCGTCACCGACGAAGGCCACGGCATGCTGAAAGTCTGGATGAGCCACGGCGACAAGGTCCTGGAAATGCCGGCCGGCTTCAAGTTGATGGCTTCCACCGATTCCTGCCCAATCGCTGGCATGGCCGACGAAGACCGCAAGTTCTACGCCGTGCAATGGCACCCGGAAGTCACCCATACCGTGCAGGGCAAGGCCATGCTGGGCCGCTTCGTGCACGAAATCTGCGGCTGCAAGGCTGACTGGAATATGCCGGACTACATCTCCGAAGCAGTGGAGAAAATCCGCGCCCAAGTCGGCACCGATGAAGTGATCCTGGGCCTGTCCGGCGGCGTTGATTCTTCCGTGGCTGCGGCGCTGATCCACCGCGCCATCGGCGACCAGCTGACCTGCGTCTTCGTTGACCACGGCCTGCTGCGCCTGAACGAAGGCAAGATGGTGATGGACATGTTCGCCAAGAACCTGGGCGTGAAAGTGATCCAGGTCGATGCGACCGAACAGTTCATGGGCCACCTGGCCGGCGTGACCGATCCAGAGCAAAAGCGCAAGATCATCGGCCGCGAATTCGTGGAAGTGTTCCAGGCTGAATCGGGCAAGCTGGTCAACGCCAAGTGGCTGGCGCAAGGCACCATCTACCCTGACGTGATCGAATCCGCAGGCAAGGGCAAGAAAGGCCAGACCATCAAGTCGCACCACAACGTGGGCGGCCTGCCAGAGACCATGAAGCTGCAGCTGCTCGAGCCGCTGCGCGAACTGTTCAAGGACGAAGTGCGCAAGCTGGGCGTAGCCCTGGGCTTGCCGCACGAGATGGTCTACCGCCATCCATTCCCGGGCCCAGGCCTGGGTGTGCGTATCCTGGGTGAAGTGAAGAAGGAATACGCCGACCTGCTGCGCCGCGCCGACGCGATTTTCATCGAAGAACTGCGCAATACCCCTTACGAAGGCGCCGCCATGCCGGGCGAAGACGCACCAGCCAACTGGTACGACGCAACCTCGCAAGCATTCGCTGTCTTCCTGCCGGTGAAATCGGTGGGCGTGATGGGCGATGGCCGCACCTACGATTACGTCGTAGCGCTGCGCGCCGTGCAGACCCAGGACTTCATGACCGCGCACTGGGCGCACCTGCCGCACTCGCTGCTGGGCAAGGTCTCCAACCGCATCATCAACGAGGTGCGTGGCTTGAACCGCGTCGTCTACGACATCAGCGGCAAACCGCCTGCAACGATCGAGTGGGAGTGATTCCCGGTCTGGCTGCACCCCGCAGCACTCGGCACTAAACCAAGACTAAGCCCCTGATTTTTCAGGGGCTTTTTCTTTTTCTGGTGGCGAAATCTGGCAACGATTGGCATGGGCAAGCGCGCCGGATTGCTGGCATTGGCGATGGTATTGCGCGAGCGGTGATCCACAACATGAAGGTTGGCCGTAACACGGCCTCGGATGGCCATCTCGGTGACTTTACGATGGTCGAATCCGCCCAGATTACGGAAGAGATGAGTGAATTGATCCCAACTTCGCTGCTGGGGAAACTGCCTAACCTGCAGTTCTTTGCCTCCGTGTCAGGTGGCCGGTTGTGCAAAGGGCGCTTCACATTGCTCGATCCCGGTCTGGACGCAGGTGGGGAGACGCAGGACGACACGGGAGAATCGGCATGATCCGGCTCGTCACCATTTGCTCCTTGGTTTCGCTGCTCATGCTTGTACTTTACTTGCCCGCAGCGAAACCAGCCGGCGTGTTCATTTCTCATGTGCGCATTGAGCATGCTTTGCTGTCCGAATTCTGGGGCCAAGAGCACGCCATGGCGATGTTGGCCAAGATGCTCGACCTGCAACCGGACTCCACGTCGAGTCCTCCTTTGATTCCGATCGAGCAAGGCCCGGCAGGAAAGGGCGCCAAGGTACTTCCGGAAGTGGCAGCCGTTGGGAACCGTCTTCTGAATAACGAGTACTTCCGGTCCTTGAATGCTTTGCTCGTTCTGGCTACCTACCGCGCCGCCGTGGTGCTGTATCTGCTTCCAGGACTGCTTCCTTTTCTAGTCGCATCTGTAGTGGACGGGGTTGTGCGGAGATCCGTTAAAGGAAAGGACTTCTCCGGCCATAACCCTGAAGTGTTCGCCGTGTGCGTGTCCGGGGCGATTGTGGCCTGCTGCTTTCTCTTGATCGGCTGTGTCCTGCCGATCCAACTGCCCGCCACGCTGATGCCAATCTTGTTGTTCTGTTGCGGTGCGCTCGCCAACATCGGCCTGGCCAACTACCAAAAACGGCTGTAAGTGCTCTGCGGACGGGGTATGGGGGGAGCAAGCTCGGAAAGGAAAGAAAATGCAGCGCGAACAGCTGGACTATTTGGATGAAGTGATCTCTGATGTCTTGGATGGAGATTATTTCCGAACGGCAGGACTGTCCACGGGCGAGCGTCTATATGTTGCTCTCGGGGCCAGTGATATCGGTTGGCTGCGTGAAATGGGATTTGCCGTTGCTCAGGCCCTCAGTCGACTGGACTATGGAGATGCTACGGAACTAGTTAAGCGCTGGCGGCATGTACACCGCTGGTCGAAGCGGTAGTAGCGTGTCTATTTCTTCTTGTCGTTGGCTTACCCCCTCGCTTCTATCGGTTGTGAGACCTTTTCGTTGGGGTGACGAATGCCTGGCACTCCTCGAAGGAGTGGAAGACAATTTCAGGGATCGAATGCGATGACGCGGCTGGCGGCAGTGGTTCGTCGCCCGGTAGCTTCACAGCGACCAGCCTGGCGCGCGGAAGCAGGGCGCGGAGGACATCGCAGCTCTGCTGCCATTTTGCCACGTGGTCTGCCAGCGGGTATGAGAGGAAAACCGTCGATACCAAATTCGCCTTGTCGCCATCGTGTTCAGTGTAGGGCAAGGGTAAAGCGATGCTGCGTGCATCGACACCTTCAGTGCGTAAGGCTCTGGCCAGCAGTTCGCCTACCAGCTCATCCCGCTCGGTGGCCAAGCCGGCACACAGTACGATCGAGCCAAGTGGTACATCAAGCGAACCCTGCCACTGGCCGAGTCGAGCTTCACGCAAGTGACGGAGGTGGGCGCCAACATTTGCGTCCAGCAGCGATACCCTGCGCCGGCGCTGCAGAGCGGTGTTGCCACTGGGAGCGAGGCTTTCCGCCACATCCGCAACGGTGCAGCGCAATAGCGCGCACCGCTAGGTACACGTGCCGCCATTCGTCTCTTTTCGAGCCAAGCGCCGGCTAATCCACCTGCCAAACCATGGCTGTCCAGTTGGCCCAGGAGCGGATGCACGGTGCAGGCGTGGCCGGCCGCGTTGTCGGCCAGCAAACTGACCAGCGCAGCTTCGTCTTCCCAATTGGCAAAGTTCAACGTCGCGGCGAAATGGCGTGGCAGTGCGCGCAGCGGGGTCGTACGTCGGTCCAGCACGACCTCGGCGCCTGCCAGACGGCAAAGATGGCGACGAGCGCCAGCGATGGCGGTGACGTGCGCCCCCATTGAGTTCAATATCGAACGCCTTCATGCCTGACTTGATTCACCCAAACGAGCTCGGTTACAAGATTTGGGCAAACGCGATGGCGCCTACACTGAACCGTCTGCTGCTGGCCCCGGCGTTGGCAAAATAGCCAGTTGTCCGGTGCTCGCCCGGAAACGTCTCTGTAAATGACGACGCCTTCGCCGTTTGAATATGCCAGCGCGGTGCACAAGATTTCTTGGCTAAACGGATCGGTTGGATTAGGAACTCGAAATTGTGCCGTCACTCTTATTTTGCAGAAGTTGAGAATGACGGTTCTTGGTCACGTTTCAAGTCACGTTTGAAGGTCTGCTTGCAGCGGTTTTCGTCTTGCAAATCTGCTGGATAATCAAGTTGCGATTTTGGACCGTGTGAATGGCTGTCGCTGAACCGAAGGCAGAGAACAAAATGTCAGAAGTCGACGGAAAAGCGCTGTGCCAGCAACGTCGGTGTGCTAAATCTTGCCAGCATCTCAGGAGTTGCAATGCACGCCTTTGTCCAGGAGCCGGGCGATGTCCTCCAACGTATAGGGTTTAGCGAGCAAGCGGAACTGTTCTAATCCAGGATATTCTTGGCGCATCATGGAGGTAGGATGGCCAGTGGCAAGGATAATCTCTGTATCAGGGTGCGCCTGGCGGGTGGCATACGCCAGTTCGAGTCCGGTCATGTTGGGCATGACGAGGTCACTGAAAAGGACATCGATGTCCGGGTGTCTACGCAAAGCGTCGAGGGCATCGGCACCACTATTGGCTGAAAGGACGTCATAGCCGAGCAGCTTGAACAGTTGCGCGGTGATGTCAAGCACATCCGACTGATCATCGACCACCAATACTTTACCGATCGCATGCGTGCTGCCTACAGCAGTACGCGGTTGATCGATCGCCGGGAAACTGAGTGTAATGGAAGTTCCGTGGCCGAGGCTGGACGCAATATCCAGCTTACCGCCCGCATCACTGGTCATGCCGAAGACCTGGCTCAATCCAAGTCCTGAGCCTTTGCCGACTGGCTTGGTGGTGAAGAACGGTTCGATGGCACGGGATTTTGTTTCTTCGGACATTCCCGTGCCGGTGTCGTGAACGCGCACTTGGACCTGCGTTTTCGGTTTCATGAAGTCTGATGATAATGTGGCTTCGGCTAATTCGGTGGAGATGGTGATGGTCCCAGTCTCTGCAATCGCATGGGTGGCGTTGACAACAAGATTCAACACTGCCGCTTCCAGTTGCGGGAGATCGGCCATGGTGTCGGGTAGGGCTGGAGCGAGTTGAATCTTGAGTTTGATCGAAGCTGGAACGGCGCGACGCAGAACGGCCTCAAACGCACTCAGCACCTTGTTGATGTTGACGGGCGCGAGTTTGATCGGTTGCTGTCTCGCAAAAGCTAGAAGTTGCTGCGTGAGTGCCGTCCCGCGCTTCGTTGCCCGTTCCATCGCTTCTATGGTTTTGAACCGCGCATTTCGGTCACTTTCCATTCTCAAGACATGCAGGCCGTTGCTGATGATGTTGAGCAGGTTATTGAAGTCATGTGAAATGCCGCCGGTCAGCTTGCCGATGGCGTCCATTTTCTGTGACTGGAACAATGCTTCTTTGGCTTGTCCCAACGCTTCTTCGGCTGCCTTGCGTTCGGTGACGTCGCGGGTTACTTTCGCGTATCCCACTAGATCGCCCATCTGGTTGCGCACGGGGTCGATGATGACGTGGGCCCAGAACCGCGTGCCGTCTTTTCGCACACGCCAACCCTCACGTTCGAACCTGCCGTTGGTCGCTGCGGTCCGCAGCGCAAAGTCAGGCAATCCGGCGGAGCGATCCTCGGGTGTGTAGAAGCGGGAGAAATGCGTCCCGACGACTTCATCACTTCGGTACCCCTTGATGCGCTCAGCGCCCGCATTCCAGTTGGTGACAATACCTTCTGGTGACAGAAAGTAGATGGCATAGTCCGTTACGCCCTGGACCAGTAAGCGAAATTGCTCCTCCGTGGCGTGCACGGCTTCCTGGCTTCGTCGTTGTTCAGTGATGTCGCGCATGATGCCGGCATAGCCTTGGAGCATGCCGTCGGTGCCCAAGATGGGATTGAGTACCACGCTGGCCCAAAATCGGGAGCCATCTTTCCTGGTAAGCCAGCCATCTTCCTCGAAACGGCCCTGGGCCGCGATCTGCAAAATCTGGTCAGGATGACCGGTGGCGCGTTCTTTTTCTGGGTAGAGCAGCGCGAAGTGCTTTCCCAGAAGTTCATCTTCAACGTAGCCCTGACATCGCTCGGCGCCTGCATTCCAATGCATGAAGCGTCCTTCGGGCGACAATGTGTAGACTGCGTAGTCCGTGACGTTGTAAACAAAATGCATGAAGCGTTCTGCTTCACGGTGGCTCGCCAAGTCATTCATGCAAGGTTCGCCTCTCATTGACGGAGTTCCGGTTGGTGATTACGCTAGAGTTAGGGCGCAGAAAGATTCAAATCAACAGAATAGATCGGGCGTAGATGCAGCGCAACAGATAGTCAATCGTGCGGGCTACCATCTCGTCCCCGTACGTGCTGGGCCAGTGACGTATCTGCGAGCATGTAGCCCATCGACAGTGAGCGCCTGTTGGTGGGGGAGGGCAGTGGACGACCAGTGTATGCCTGTGCAGCGAAGGGGGCGCGGGAAGTGTTGATGCGGACACGACCGGTGCGCAACGAATCAGGTGCGACGAGGAAATGCGCGCGGAACACCAAGATATAACCGCGATCAAAAGCGTCGCTCAGGCGATGTCTTGGATTTCCCGCCCGACGGCGGCGAGGGCTCCAAGCACCATCAGGCGCGATGGGTGGTCGGTTGCGGTGGAGCGCATGAGCGCGAGCAAGAGTGTGGCAATGCGGGATCTTTCATCTTCGCTCATGGTCCTGTTGAAGATGACTGAGATCTCCCTTCCCGTGCGTTGCATGCCTGTTAGCGTTGATATGTCAGACATCATCGTCCTTCGTGATCTGTGTTCTTGCGCGCCATGGCGTCGCCCTTGTGCGCACGAGCTGGTTTCTGATGCGCGTTTCAGCGGCGGTGCCTTCCGAAGAAATCCAGCACCATCCTGCTCGCATCGGGGCCTCGTTGTGCGTTGAACCGCAATGCTGGATCACCGCCGCTCCAGGCGTGGCCCAGGTCCGCGATACGAGCGGCGCGCAGGAGGACCTTGCGTCCGACCAAATAGTCGTGGATTTCAAGCGCGTTGCGTAGTCCCTTCCTATCGGCAGGTTTGGTCGTCACGCGGGCCTCGACATCCGGTGCCAAGCCGTTGACCAGCAACCACTGGCGTACCAATTGTCGCTGATTCACAGGGTGCACTACTCTGTCATCTTCGCCCTGAATCATGAGCGCTGGCATGAAATGCCTCTTTGCTGTCGCCGAATGCAAAGGCTGGTGTGAGCGGCGCTGCAACAAGTCGTGGATCGCTCCATCAGCCTGGCCGGCGGCGCCATGGCGCATCACGCGTAGCGCCGCTACGGCACTATGCCCAACCCCGAACACAGGTGCCGAGTGAAGGGCGACAGCGGCAATTAGTTCCGGATGGTTTAATGCGAGCACCGCCGCCATGCCGGCGCCGGCGGAGATGCCACACGCATAGACTCGGTGGAGATCGATCGCATACTGTCTACATATAGTCCCGATCAATGCCGCCAGCATCGCAGTTTCGCCACCGCCCTGTTGAACGGATTGTTCATACCAACGCCAGCAACGCTGCGCCTGTACCCTGACCAACTGTTGTGGATACAGCAGCACGTAACCTTGGTCTTCCGCGAGTCGATTCATGCGCGTGCCCTGGGCAAGCTGAGTGGCGCTCTGATGGCAACCATGCAGCATGACGATCAGCGGCCAGCCATCACGCGCAACCGCTTCGGGGACGCGTCCCGGTAGGTATAGCCAGTATTGCATTCGTTGGCCGGTGCCGGTGTCGAGTTGACCGGGAAGCGGAAACTGCGCGGCCAACCACCTGCCGGGCGCCGGCTGAATAACAGGGCGAGTAGGCTTGCGAATTGCAAATGGTGGAATGGGTGTGGCCACCCGCTTGGGCGCCGGCTTACGCCGAGATGTCGACGGTGAGGGCGCTGCCGCGGCCAGGAGCTTGGTAAGGATCGAGCGTTGCGACTTGCCGGCACGGACCAAGCTGCGCAGCAATTTTACGCCTGGGGCAAGTTTGGCCATGACATCCTCCGCATCTGATGGCGCCAGTGTAGCGGTGCTGGTGAAGCGGATCGGTGCGTTGGCAGACGTGCGCAGGATGGAATGGACATGAGTGGCGTAAATGCTATGTACTGAAGCTTGTCGGCCCATGAAGCCGCGGCTGCCACGCGCGTTGCGAAACGGTCGAACCCACGTTCAGCCGGGAAAGCGGCCCGCAAGTGCGGGCCAAACCCGGTAGATGGGCAACGTATTAAAGAATCCCAAAGGGATTATCAAATGCTTGAGATGCGGAGGTAAGACTCCTTCTGAACCAGACAATAGTCGGTCATCTTTGCATTGAGCTTACACTAAATGTGTGAGGCGTACCGTGCTGAATTTCACATTCTGGCCAAATAGTTTGTCAGCCGCTGTTGTCGGATCGTAGGAGGCCATTCACTTGTGGTGCCACTTGACCGGTCCGGGGATGACCCGACAGGATGAAATCGAGGCGCCTGTCTATGCGCTCGCTGCAAACGCGCTACGATGAAGATATCGGCTGTTACCTTCAATCTTGGGGTTCAGATGCAAGACCAACCATCACTTGCGGCGACAGATGAAACAAGCACGTCCGATGGCTATGTCTACCAAGTGTCGCTCAAGGAAGTACCTGACGGATTCCAAGCGCAATTGGTCTGGATCAGCACGCCCGCGGATCGGTTAGAACACCTGGACGACGCCATCACGACCACGACCTTTCCTCATGCGCGCGCAGCAATCATTGAGGCGCATGCACTGGCGCAAGAGCGCATCGTTGCATGGCGGGCGCTTTCTGGATCGTCGCCCCTGCATGACACGCTAGGGTGAGGTGACGGCTTACTGAACGTTCGCAGAAACACTGAAGCGACGTTGCTTGTTGACTTTGGAGGTGCGGCCTCCACAAGGCTGTCGCTCCTACTCTGAATGAGCCTGTGCGCCTACACGGCGTGGCTAGCTTTCCTGTAGTCTGAACGAGTTGGCGGCAAATGTGTTCGTGCGTTGCAGGGGGAAGCCATGGAACTCTATCGAAGCCATGAGATTTGTTGCGTGGTGGATCGGACAAAGCGGGGCAAGTCCAGCGCGAGGCGGCATTGCTGGTTGACGATTCAGCACATTGGCGAGCCATTGCCCAAGTTCTACCGCGTGGACGTGATTGCCTGGTCAGTGCAGGCGGCCCGACTACTCGGCATGCAGTATGCCAAGGAATACCTTGATGTAACACTCGCGCTGCCGCCGCCAGCTCGCTCGTCTGACGTGGTCTGTGCCGATCGGAGGCTTGCATGGAAACGCTAGATGGTGGGTCCGGAAGTGGGCTATCCAGCGACCGCGCATTGATCTCGAGTTTGCGCGAGGCAAACATGCACCTTTTGTGTGCCGCGTTGCATGCGCGCGATTCGCAGGCAGAGGCAGAAGTTGCCCTGACGAATCAGGATCATTTCTTTGCGGTGCTTGCCCATGAACTGCGTGCCCCGCTGGCCCCGATCAAGCTGGTCGCCACGGCGCTCGATGCGCTGGTGGTCAGCGACGACAGCTTACCAAGGCTACGCCGTACACTGACCCGGCAGCTTGACTATCTGGTACACATGGTCAATGGACTGGATGACGTCACGCGTATCAGAAACGGAAAGCTGGCGCTTGAGATGCGTGATGTACGTGTGTCCGACGCGATGGTGACTGCCTTGGAGATGGTGCGACCGCTGGCCGAGGCTCGTCAGCAAGAACTCACCGCGCAGGTATCGCAGGAACCCTTACTGATACGCGGCGACCATGAACGGCTGGTCCAAGTATTCTTTAATCTATTATCGAACGCCGTCAAATTCACACCTTCGCAGGGACTGATATCGGTGGTAGTCAGGCGTAGTGGCGCCTGCGCCAGTATTGCGATCCAGGATAGCGGACCCGGCATCGAACCGGCGTTTATTCCCTTCATGTTCGACATGTTTGCGCAGAACGGCGCACCGCAGAATCATTCACGGGCAGGGTCGGGCATTGGCCTTTCATTGGTCCGTTCGCTGGTGCAGCTGCATGGTGGCACGGTGACCATCCACAGTGCGTCACCGGGCGCCGGATGTACTGCCACCGTCTCGTTGCCGCTCACATCAGGTCAAACATCAGACGGTGAAATATGAGTCACGAGCTGCATAGCGATTTCCGCCTTAATCAACAAAGCGTCCTTCATCGGTCGGGTCACATGAACGTTGAGCGGCGGTTTGACTGTCATCTCGCCGCGGCCGTGAAAAAGGGCTTTGAAATCAATTTCAGCCAAGGCTTTCGGGTCGCTGGGGAGTTCTTGCGAAATTATGGCGTACCACCCAAGGTGGTTGGGCGGGTGATTAACTACGGGGCGCGGAGAACGTCGGATTGCGAGCCATAGCAACGCGCATGGCGTTCACCATCAATGACGTCTCAAGGCGGCAACATGTGACGTCGGGGCTGCAGGCACGCGGGAGGGCCGTCAATAGACTGCGTGTCAGCCTGATTGCATCCGGGCCCACCTCAGAAGCGGGCTGCTCGTTTCGTCAGGCGTAAGGCATGTCGTCGCAGCAGCCGGTCGCAAAGCAGGACACGTGACACGCTTGCGCTGACGACCCTTCGTGAAACTGCAGTCGAATTCGCTTAACGCGATGCGGTTGGCGGCCTCCTGTTCTCCCCAGCGCAATGACTGGACGTCCCGTCGGGTCTTGTGCACGATGCACTGATGCCGCGAGATGGCGACTGCTTGGTCAGACGACCCGAACGGGGGCCGTGAGGGTTCGCGTCAGTTGCCATGAAGGCACCGGCAAACGCAGGACTGTTGGTTCTTCGCAACCGCAGCCATACAGGCGACAGCAATGCCGATGGTGCCGTCTGGTGAACGAAAATCGGATGGTTTGCGTCACAGGTAAAACGTTATTCCGCTCATACCCGCGGGCCATTTGCTGAATTTGCGCGCTGCGATTGAGCGCCTGAATGTTGGCGGTGGAGTCTTCGTCCACCCGGGCGGAGCAGCGCTGGTGTCTTTGCATTTCTGCCTGGAAGTGGAATAATTCTTCTTAGTGATGATCGATTGATCATACAGTTGTCGAAGTGGAAATTAATGCATTGGAGGATGCGATGACGATCTCGTCGGTGCATGGTGAAAATGGCGGCCGTAGCGGTGGTACTGCGTACACCGTGGTCTGTAAGAGCGGTCAGCGCGGTACGGAGTATAGCGATCCAGACCTCGCAGCACAGGCTTTTTTTCGTGCACAGGAGCAGGACCGGCCATTCGTGTTGCGTCATCGAGGCAATGCGACCTCGGTGATCGCTTCGGCGAGAGCAGGTGCCAAGCAGATCGCAGCGAATTGGGCTGGCGACGACCAGTTCCGATCGGCTTACGAATCGTTACTGCGGCGCGAGTGAGCGCATTGGGTCCGAGCCCAATCAACGCCTGGCGGATAGCGTCATGCGCGACATCATATTGGACCAGTTGCTGATATGTCCAGCCTGCGGTTAAATGCGCCATATTGACAACCAGCAAAACCAGGCACGTGAGAATACCTGCGCATCTTTCAATGGACAGAATGAAGAAGCGATTCATTGCTGTCTTTGATGCATTCAGCCATTGTCATACGCCTGAGCCGCTGCAAAGGCACCCCAGCTATGTTCCTTCCTGCGATGTCCGCGAGTCTGACGTAGACTGAAGTTGACTGTCTGTTGGATGAGCGTTTGCTTCGGTACCGTTACTTGCCGTTAACGACTTGGCGTCACCTCGATCGGAACGAGATATGCCCGCGCCAGCGCTCGTCTAGCGACGCGCAGCGAGGGAGATAGTATGTTATCGACTCTGCTCGGACGGCTGGCGTTGCCGTCACTCAGAAAGGTCTTGCCCAAAATCGGCGACACCGAGCGCGCCGCGCTGGAGTCCGGTACGGTTGGGTTTGAGGGCAGCTTCTTCGAGGGCAAAGTCGATTTCTCACGACTTGCCGCCATTCCAGTGCGGCGCCCGAATGCCCAGGAGCTGGAGTTTCTCGATCGGCGCGTGCCGGAACTGTGCCGCATGTTGGACGACTATGCGATCGACGAAGCGCACGATCTGCCGCCGGAAGTCTGGCAATACCTGCGTGAACATGGTTTCTTCGGCATGATCATCCCGCGCGCCTACAGTGGCCTCGAATTCGCTCACGCGATTCACGCCGAAGTGGTGACGCGGATCGCTAGTGTCAACATCGCCGCTGCAGTGACGGTGATGGTCCCAAATTCACTCGGTCCGGCCGAACTGCTCCTGCGCTATGGCACCGATGCGCAGAAAAATCATTATCTGCCGCGTCTGGCGCGTGGCGTGGATTTACCGTGCTTTGCGTTGACCTCGCCCTATGCCGGTTCGGATGCTGCCGCCATGCCCGATGTCGGCGTGCTGACGGCGCGTCTATGGAACGGCGTCATGACCAAGGGATTCGCCCTGACATTTTCTAAGCGCTATATTACGTTGGCGCCGGTGGCGTCTGTCGTCGGCATTTCCTTCAACGCGATCGACCCGACCCGTCCCGACGGGAAACAAGAACTGGGCATCACCTGTGCACTGATTCCGGTACCGCATCCTGGCTTGCGGATTGGTGCGCGCCACAAGCCGATGTGCAGCGCCTTCATGAATGGTCCGGTGCAGGCGGAAGATATGTTCATTCCGCTTGACTGGGTCATCGGCGGCGAGGCGAACGTCGGCGTCGGCTGGCGCATGCTGATGGAATGCCTCGCAGCGGGACGCTCGATTTCCTTGCCCGCGCTGGGCGTCGCGCTTCAACAAACGAGTCTCTATGTCGCCAACGGTTATGCAGGGCTACGCAACCAGTTTGGCCTGCCAATTCGGCGCTTCCACAATGTGGCGGAGCCGCTCGCACAAATGGCTGCCGATTTATATGCCACGGACGCCGCGCGGCAACTGACCGCCTGCATTCTCGATCAAGGGGAGCGTCCCAGTGTCGCCGGCGCGATTCTTAAGTACCACGTGACGGAAGCTGGGCGCACCGCCATCAACTGCGGCATGGATATCCTGGGTGGAAAAGCGATCTGCGCGGGACCTTCCAACTTGCTGTCGAACGCCTACCGGCATACGCCGATTGCCATCACGGTTGAGGGGGCGAACATCCTGACCCGCGCGCTGATCATTTTCGGTCAGGGCGCGGTACGTTGCCATCCGTTCGTGCTGAAGGAGATCGATGCAGTCGCGCAAGGCGAACCGGCCGCACTAGGTCAGGCCTTGTTCGGTCACGGTCGGCATCTCGTACGCAACTTCTGGCGCAGCCTGGTCCATGCGCCGTTGGTGGGGGAGGTGCCAGTAGGCTTCGAGCGCGAAGCGCGGAAGATTGCTCGGCTCGCCGCCAAGTTTGCCTTCACCAGCGACATGTGCATGGGCGTTCTCGGCGGACGCCTGAAACGGCTGGAGCTGCTGTCGTCACGACTGGGCGACGTGCTGTCGCATCTGTACATGGCCTGCGCCTGTATATGGCGCTATGCCTGGCAATCCGATGTGCGTATGGAACCGGTGGCGCGTGGCGCGGTGCGAAGGCAGATTTGGCTCGCCAGCCAGGCCTTGCGCGAGCTCTTCGATAATTTGCCGAACCCGTTATTGCGCGTCGCGGGACTGATCGCACTGCGTGGGCTCAGTCCTATTCGCCGATTGCACGACATGGAAACGTTGGCGATCGCAGATACGCTGCGTGATCCGCAGGTGGTCCGTTTGCTTTGTCCGGATGTGGAAATGCCAAAGAGCGGCGGATTGTGCGATCTGCATGATGCGCTGCGGCTGGCGAGCGAACTGGGGGAGGTGGAAGTGCTGCGCCTTGGTAGCGCCATTCGCCAGCACAAACCCCTCGATGAGATCGCGGCGGCCTCGGCGTCGCCACGTGCCTTGGATTTTTTGCGTGCGCTTGACAAGGTGATTCAGGTGGACAGTTTTGGCCCCGATGGCGCGGACAGCTGAACAGCAGAACCGACGATCCGTCCATATTGCGCTTGCGGCCACATTCTTCGCTAACGCAGGGTGGAAGCGATGTGCACCAACGGCTGCCAGACGATCCTGGTGCAGCCCAGTCTAATGCTGAATTTCTCTCCTGTGCAGTCGGCGGTCCGGAAGGACATTGACGCCTCGTACGTCCTTTCGGATCTGATCCCGCCCCCGCGCAAATACTGCGGACAGCAACGCTTCGTCCAGGCCATAGAAGAGTGCGTACCGCTTTCCTGCATCGCTTCCAAATGCCGCTCGGGTCAGGAGCGCAATGGAGATCTTTTCGGCGGTGGCGTAATCAAGTCTGCGGGTCATGCCTTAGCGTACGCGCCGATTGATGCGTGCTTGGTGAAGTACCGCACGGATAGCGTGAGTTTTCTTGTGTTATTTGCGCGGGCACCTGGCAACCGTGACGTGTGAAGCAATCTGTCCGCATGCGAACTCTCGTCTATCTGCAAGGGGGGGAGTTGTGCTGTGTAGCACCGGCTCAATGGCAAGCGATCTGGCGATGCAAGGTGCTTCTCTGCAGCAAGGCCCCTACGCGGAGACTTGTCACCCCATCAGTCAAGGCTTCTCGGGCGATGAGACGAACGAGACTTGGGAGAACGAAATGTGTGATTTGTTGCGAAACCGAATGCGCGAAGAACTCTGTCAGGGTTGAACAGACCAACATCCGCCATGGGGCAGTCGCCCATCGGTCTTGCATCCGTTGCTTACGCGCGGCACGATGCTCCTGTTCGCCTATAGTGCGCTGTCTCGGCCGCGTCCGATAAGCTGGGTGCCGGAACATGCATCCATCGCCATGCTGGCATCATGATGCGGTGAGTGCAATATCAGTGTAGAAGTGCTCTAGAACGGCGTCATCAGGAGCCCAAGAGAAGTGCCGACAACCACCGTACCTATTGCCCCCTCGCCGCCCGAAACGTAGTCGCTGGCAAACGGGTCCTGGAACTCATTGCCGTGTCGTTGTCGAATTGCCGCGACGTAGACCTGAGGCTCTTCAAAGCCGCCAGCAGCAGCCTCCACCAGCACCAGGTCGTTGTCGTCAAATGTGCTCAGAATCCTTTTTAGTTCACCTATGGTCATTTCGCGCCCCTGTCCAAGAATGGAAAGGATACCTGATGTCACAAGAGAGCTATGCGGCGCATCAACATTTTTCAATCGGCAGCAGCGCTCTTTTTCTGTTCAAGCGTGGGACTGGACCAGCGTGGCGGCGTCACAGGGCTTAATCTTCAGGGTGCTTGGAATCGACGCTTTTCGTCACCAGCCGAAGGCCGGCTGGCGGGCGAACAAGCGGGTTTGGCGATGAGCCGGTTGTAAGGTGTGCGACCGGTGTTGGCATCGGTGGAACGTGGTGTCAACGACTTCGCTATCGCTCACAGTATCGAGCCGCGTCGACACAGCATCAGTGATGCGAAAAATCGGCACAACTCATTGCTTGAAGCACTCGATGGTTTTGTAGGCGGCCAGCATCTTCTCATGGGCGATGGCTACCCTTTCAAAGAGATCGCTGGCGACCAGGCCGTAGAACTCTATCTTGGCGCACTGAGCCAGCTCGTGTACTACCGCGTGTTCTTCGGCAAGCGCCGCTTCGAACTCGGTATATGCACGTAGACCTTCGGAACGATAAATCGGCATACTGTCTCCACCGAAATCCATGTAGTGTTAGGGGCGACGCGGCCCGCCCAGGTAGGAAAGTACACGGTCAACGACATGCTGCGGTGCGCACCGAGAAAGCAGGTAGCGATGGGCCTCCGCGCGACCAATAATGGTACGTAAAGTAACACCGTAATGTACGAGCTCAGTCATCCATATGTCACGACGGCGTGTCCCCACAGGTGCGTTATTCATTGAACACTTCCTCCCTACTAAGAGTATTGCACATTGAAGGGCCATTACTATATATATAAATAGCCGAATCGACGCTAGCAAAATCGTTACGTCAACGAAGCCGCCTTGCCGAACATGAATGTCTCCAATCGCCATCAGCGCGCCACGATGCCCTAATTTCCGATATTCTTTTGACGGCCTGCGACAGAATTTTGCTTGCACAAATGCGCCAGCTGGCGCGGGACAAGGCGCATGCCGAAGTCGATGCCAAGTACCGGGAAGCAAACGCCGTTGCATCGAGCATGCACTCCACACAAACGTTGGAGCCGCTCCGTCAGGACACTGAGCTGGAAGAGTTCAGAAGGACGATGGCGGAACGAATCGAAACGTTGACGGCAGAAATCCACCGTCACCCTGCGCAGGATACGACGCGAAGAAGCTGAGATGCACGAATGACGTCTTCACCACTCCACGTCCGGTTGTGTGGGGGGCTGTTTCAGACCGAATGCAACCGACGAATGCCCCGTGCCGGTGCTAGAGGGATGGTTGGAAAGCCAATGCTCCTTCGACGTGCCGCGTCGAATAGAACCCGCATGATAACCGGCGTTTTGACGGCATGGATTCGCAGAAGGGCTTCGGAGTAGTACCGATTGTGGATTCCCATCATCTCGATGGCCTGATCGATCGTTTCGGAGAGAGTGATGTTTGTCCTCGGTATGCGAAACTTGAGGACGGCTCCCAATCCTGCTGCAGCGACTTCGGTCGAATGTTCTGCAACTTGCTCGCGGTGAGCTGCGGGGCGTTCCAATAATGTGGCCTGGCCATTGGAATGCGAAGCGCGCCGTGGGCCATTTTGGGAGAGCACCCTCATCGCGACACCTTGTGGAACGGCATGCATTTGCAGGTATTGCCACGCGAGCACGCACCCGGAAAATGCCTCCATGTCGATTGCTGCATCGACGACCAAGGCCATGCCTTCGTCGGGTCGGGTGAAATCTTTCATATAGCCTCCGCTTCAGTGATTGCACTGCTGCGGACTGGGATAGAAAAAGTCAGGGCAGCCACTGACCATAGCATGCGGAGAAGCAATCTCCTAAGCATATATATGGATCGATTCGGTCAGGTGATAGTCATGGTGATAGGTGAACGAACGTGGTGCGCGTATCCGGGCACTGCAAATGCGGACATTAAGCGATTACTTCCAATGATCGTCGACATGCGCAGAATCGTCATCTGGGTTTTATTAACAAGGAATTTGATGGAATTGAAGTGCTTTCTGTGCAATACGGCCGGCGCCGTGTGCGAATCGGCCGATCATGAGAACCGGCAGCGCATTACCTGCGTAGCGCCAGGCTGCGGAAATTATGTGATCACTTCTGTCGCCATCCAGAGATTGGAAGAGGGCGGTCCCAATAAAGAGGTCCTGGTCGAATTGGTTCGCCTTGCCAACGAAAGAATGGGGGTATTGGATATTTCCGTTGCAAGCGACGGCCTTCTCCAGACGACCGAAATCTTGCCGACGGCATGAGGGTGCAGAAGGCCGCGGCAGTCACCCATTACAACTGCGACCAAGTTTATTTGCTCAGACATTCCTAAGCGGCACACCGCAATTTAAGCCAGGATAGCCGTTCGCGTGTCAAACCTTCGCTGCCGATCTATGGAAACCGAATGTACGTTGTGAGCGTGTTTCCGCCGATTGGAACCCGGCGATCAATTTCACAGGTAGATGAAGTAGAAAAAAATTTCTACTTTGCTTCAGTTGTTGCTAGAATGGCCTCCCCCCCCCAACTGCGAGGCTGATGAAATCCATGCGCAAAGCACTATTCCTGATGTTTCTGGGCGCCGCTACCTCGGCGCAGGCTGCCGAAAGCTGGCTGCTCCAACTCGATCGATGGGCGAATCCTTCCTTCATGACCCTGCATTTGCAGGATGATGGCGGAAAGCTGTCCGGTACGCTCGACGGCGATCGCCTGCACGGCACGCGTAAGAATGGCCAGATTCTACTCAGCGTGGTCGACAAGGACGGCAATCGCTACGAATACAAAGGTAGTGCCAGTGCCAACCGCTTGCAGGGCAGCGCGGATTTTCCTGATACGAATGACGCGAAAGCGCGCGCCAGCCATACCTTCAGCGCCCGCCGCTTACCGGATCGCTCATCCAACACGGCCCAGCGGCATGAGTTCAAGCCGAAGGATTATGCGAACGAGTTTTCCGCCACCCGCATGCCGGTGTTGACTGTCTGGCCTGGCGATACCGTCCATACCACCACCATCGACTCCGGCGGCGTCGATGAACGCGGCGTGACGCGCGCGCTCTATGGCAATCCTCAGACCGGTCCTTTCTTCGTCATGGGGGCCGAAGCAGGCGATACGCTGGTCGTTCACCTGCGCAAACTGAAGTTGAACCGCGCTTATGCGGACAGCCTGGATACGATCGTCGGACGCGCGCAGACGCTTGGCCTTGCGGCGCATAGCGCTGCACTGGGCAAGCCGGTACGCTGGAAGCTGGACCTCGAACGCGGCCTGGCAAGCCCTGAACGCTCGTCGGGCGATGCGTTGCGCGACTTTGCCGTTCCGGTGCGCCCCATGCTGGGCGGTCTGGCGGTAGCTCCGCCCGATGGTCCTGCCGTCTCCACTGGTGATACAGGACGCTTCGGCGGCAATATGGATTTCAACGAAGTCGTCGAAGGCAACACGGTCTACCTTCCGGTGCAACAGCCCGGCGCCTTGCTTTACTTGGGTGATGCGCATGCGCTCCAGGGCGATGGCGAGACCTCGCAGTACGCGCTTGAAACTTCAATGGAGGTGGAGTTCAGCGTGGAAATCATCAAAGGCAGGGCGGTTGGCATGCCGCGTGTGGAATCGCCAACGCATATCATGACGTTGGGCCAAGCGGGTTCACTCGATGATGCCCTGCGTGCGGCCACTGCCGGCATGACGCAATGGCTAGAGCAGGACTACGGCCTCAGCTTGTCGGACAGTGCCGTCGTGCTGGGCAGCGCGGTCGAGTACAGCGTCGCCAACCTGGCAGGCCGTAGCGTCGGTGTCGCGGCAAAACTGAGGAAAGAGCTGCTGCCGCGTCGTTGAAAACCTGGCAGGGATTCAGCGGGCTCCTTTGGTCGACCCTTATTTTAGGAATTCCTGTGTCAAGCGGGGGGATTCGACCCGGGGGCTATTACAATTTGAAAAACAACTGTCTTCGATTGTTTGTTTCTTTGCCGTTGGCAATCCGGAACTTCAGGACAGTTCGCGGACCTCGGCCAAGGCGTCACGATCCCGCCAAGTTCCCCATCTATAATGAATGTACGAAGGCAAGGTTTTCTTCCAGGCGAATGATTCGGCTCAGATAGGTGCCTACGGGTCGGACGTCGAATTTGCATGAAGGCGCTGCTGGTTCCGATCGGAGAGTTGCCGTGTTGCATGAATTTCTTACCCAAAATCACAGTGAGCTGATAGCGCGTTGTCGGGCAAAAGTTGCCACACGCGAGCACTTCGCGACTGCTGAGCAATTGCAGAATGGCGTGCCGATGTTGCTCGAGCAGCTGATTCGCATTCTGCGGTCGGAACAATTGAATTACGCCCTTGAAGGTCGATTTATTTCGATTATCCAGGATGGGGGGCGTGGCCGCGGCGAGGTAGGGGTATCCGCAACACTTCACGGTGAAGACATGCTTGCCCTGGGATTTACGGTGGATGAAGTCGTCCACAACTACGGCGATTTGTGCCAGGCGATTACCGACCTGGCGGTCGAGCGTGATGCGCCTTTTTCCGTCGATGAGTTCCGGACCTTGAACCGCTGTCTCGACAACGCCATTGCCTATGCGGTGACCGCGTTTAGTCTTAAACACGATTTCATTGAGTCAGACCGGCACGATGCTGAGGAGAACAAGCGGATGGGTTTCTTTGCCCATGAGTTACGCAACTTGCTTGGTACTGCCAAGTTGGCGTATTCAGCCTGCAAGACCGGCAACCTCAGCCTGGGAGGTGCCACAGGGGCCATATTGGAGCGAAGCTTAGATGGCTTAGGCAGCATGATTAATGGCACCGTATCGCTGGTACGTCATGAACACCAACTGGGCATAGGGAATCTCATTTCACTTGCAGAGTTTGCCGCTGAGGTCGAAGCAACGTCCGCACTGGCGGCCGTTGCGAAAGAGTGCCGACTGAACATTTTGCCAGTCGATCCACAGTTGGCCATCCAGGGGAATCGACCGATGCTCCTGGCTGCAGTGGTCAACTTACTGCAGAATGCCTTCAAATTCACGCACTTGCACACTGAGGTAACGATGGTATGTCACGCCGTCGATGACAGTGTGCTGATCGAGGTTGCGGACCACTGCGGCGGACTTGGCGCCGACTTAGCCAATCGGATGTTCCAACCATTTGTGCAAGGCGGCACGGACCGCTCGGGTCTGGGTTTGGGGCTGACCATCGCTCAACAGTTTGTCGTGGAAAATGGGGGGCGCCTCAGCGTTCGTGATGTGCCTGATGTTGGCTGTGTCTTTACCATTACCCTTCCGCGCCATGCAATGCCAGCCAGTTCGACATAGCCGCCGAGGCATTGTTTGCTCCGGACCGCTATCGAGCGGCTTCGACGCCGCCGCCGCGATTCCTGCGCGTTGTTCTACTCAGTCATAGCGCGTACGATATCAACGTCAATGCCCGGATACCCTACGGTGCTTCGGAGCCGGGTATGGCGCCTTTCATGGTTGCATGCTTCGCAGATAGTTCGCGCAGCGGTGAGCCCATAATAAGGTTGAATTTATTGATGGTTGCGTGTCTGGCGCACTGCTTCGGGATTGCCGCCCAAACCGTGCGACGATCTACCATGGAGTCTTGTCCGTGCACGCGTCGAAGGCGTAGACGGCGGGAGGCAATGCATATGATGAACATTCAAGCGTGTCTCGGATACATTAAGGATACAGATTCCTTGAAAGGTAGGGGCGTGTTCGCTTGTCGCAAGATCTATGCGAACGAGCTTGTGGAAGCTTGCCCCGTTGTGCTGCTTACCCAGCACTGTGATCGACTTCCGACAGAGGTCAAGCGTTTACTGTTCAATTGGGGCCATTTGACCACGGAGCAATCTGCCGGGTGCTTGGCGCTTGGTTGGGGAAGCATGTACAACCACGCCAATCCCGCAAATCTGAGATACGTCGCGTTTGCTGACGAGCTGCAGTTGCATTTCATTTCTGACCGAGACATCGAGATCGACGAAGAGCTCACCATCAATTACAACCATACCGGCGGCAATGTCAGCTCGACGGACGATAGTTGGTTCCGCAAGAATGGCGTTACGTTGATTTTGTAGTCAGCCACGTGTTCGCAGCAAGAGCCCAAATGGCCAGGTCTTGGGCGGGACTCATCATTCAGCACTAACTTGTCGGCATCGACAAAACTCTCATCGGCGTAACCGCGGAACAGGTTTTTGCGCCCATGGAACCTGACGGCACGTGGTCCAGAGCCAAACATACCTACAGCCCGTCGATCAGGGTGATACATCGCCATTCCTGCCCCTGGCGTTGGGTCGCTGCTTGTGATGCGGCGTAGGGATCGCTTCGGCGCTTTGGAGAGTACACAACCAGGGCAGGCTTCACCTTGCGTTCGCGCTGGAAGGCGCGGCCCCATGCTGCTGGCACCGCCTATTGCCGGACCAACATTCGCAAGTCGCTGGCGCCAGTTGCGCCAATGTTCATCGCGCGCGAGTGGCTTGCGCGGAGAACGATCTGCAGCAGTGATCGTTCTGCAGTTACCGCGTAGTGGGCGCGCAAGCGCTGTCAGGCTTCAACGGAGGGGCATTGGTATTAACCCCCCGCCGAATGTCGCGCCATCGGAGTAACTTAGCGTGCGCCCCGATGTCCTTGCTGTCCGGCATCCCGATGGCGCCCGACAACTTCATTGCGAGCGGCCTTCTGTTGCTGCTTGTTGAGGTCACCTGCTTTCCCATGGGCCGATTTATGCGGCGTGGAATCCTGGCTCTTCGTGGTGCGGTTCATGATCTTCTCCGGTGAATATAAAAACTTGATGTACGCCCCGATGGGCAGGTACTGCTAAGCCCCGGGCATTGTCATCCATGGGCCTCGGTCACCGCCATTGGCTGCCATGGTGCAGTTGCGTAATTTCGGGAGGGACCGTTGACGCACCTGCGCTAGTCCGGTGCGTTCTGGTAAGGAAGCCCTACATCAGGCTGTGCTGCCGTCGTGTCAATGTCGGACAGGACAATTTCAGTAAGACACTGCCCCACCTGATTGCAGACCCACTTGAATCCAGCAGCTTCGTTCTTCCCATGTGATATCCATTTCTGGCCCTCCGGTCTTCCCGTCTGCACTAGCAAAGCGGCAGGGGTGGGGCGAAAGGAAAGGCACTATTCCTTCCCTGCACGCTGCCAAAGAGTTGGGCCGCGCGCATTGAAGGCATGGACCAATCGCAGAGAGCGTGTGAGGCTGATCGGATCAAGCGGCGTTGACCACGCTCTTCCAAACGCGAAGTACTCTTTAAGTGTACGCGCTAATTCAATGGCTCACAGGGGCGATGTCGATGCGCATGAATTCGAAAGCGATGGAGGTGGAAACCGGTCGGATATGCTCTTGTTGTCCAGCCCCGCGATCATCAAGATCTTGGAGCAGGTGACCTTCGAAAGGTGGCTTGAGGTCAGCGCGCTCCAGTGCAGGGCGGGGGCGCAATGCCGTGCGCAGTCGGGCCTAATGCGTCAGCATGACCGGCACCTTCATTTCGCAAAGGAGGCTACGCGTTGCTCCACCAAGGATAAGTCCATGGAGGCGGCTGTGTCCATATGCGCCGGCCACGATCATGTCAGACCGGGTATCATGAGCCTTCTTATGTAGTGCCACACCGACATCGTCCTCACTCTGGATGCATTTGACGGTGACGTCAATGTCCTGCCGTGCCAGATACTGTGCGAGGTCAGCGCCGGGTTCCTGGCCATGCATGGCGGGAGACTCATCCGGATTGCACACGAGCACTTGGACCGAGTCGGCGCGCCTTAGGATCGGCATTGCCGCAGCGACGGCCTTGCTGGCCTCGGCGCTACCGTTCCAGGCGATGACGATCCGCTTTCCGATCGGGAGGGGGGCGCCGTTGCGTGGCACGACGATGACTGGTCTGGCGCAATGGAGTGCCAGGTAACCCGCCAGGTCGCCTGCCGTGAGGACATAGGTGGGTGGTGGGATGGTTTCGCTGGCAATGACCAGGTCGCAGTAGCGCGACTGCAGCACGAGCGCCGTTTCCAGGCTGCTTTCTGCCAGGCGTTGTTCGCGCGATCCAATCCCCATACGGGCGGCCTCGGCATCGAAGTCGGAAAGTGCGATGCGTGCAGCCTCTCGTACCGGCTCGTAGTTGAGTCCCGGCAGGATGGACATTGCAGCCGAGCCCAAGATCAGCATGTCCATTTCCGGTCCGCCGCAGGCGGCGGTACCGATCAAGTGCGCCCCGAACGACGTGGCAAGCTGCGCTGCCACCTGTAATCGTTCAGTCTGACCGGCCGTCGCGTCGGCATAAGTGAGTAGGCTCCTATACATGATCGTTCCTTTACTTTGGTGAAGGCGAAGTCGTGAAGCCAGGGCCTCGCTTCGCCATGGACGCTGGCCATGGTCTTCGGTGTATCCTTGCCGCTGCTGTAGGCGCCCGCACCAGGCTGAGCCTTTTACCGTATGATGCAATCAGGCTTGCGAATTGTCGCGGAGGGACGTGAATGCGCCACGCCATCAAGAACCACCGGGCCAGCCTGGCAACTATTGCAGCGCTGGCGATGTTCAGCAGAGGGTTGGAACCCGAGTTTTCCCTTGCTGTGCATCAACAACTTGGCCGGTTGAAAGCGCCCGCGCTGGACACTGATCGAGGGGGGCAAGATCTCACAAACCTCCTGTGGTGTTCGATTGACAACGACGACTCGCACGATCTGGATCAACTCACCGTGTGCGAAGCGCATGCAGTTGGTTGCCTGCGTCTACTGGTGGCGATCGCCGACGTCGACGCGCTGGTGAAGAAAGACTCGCCGATCGACGTGCACGCGCGGCAGAATACCACTTCAGTGTATACGTCAGCCCGCGTATTCTCCATGCTGCCTGAGATTCTGTGTACGAATCTTACGTCGCTGGCGCCTCATGTCGACCGCTTGGCGATTATCGTTCAGATGGATTTTTCCGCGGACGGCGAATTGTTGGCGTCGACGATCTACCGGGCGCAAGTTCGCAACCAGGCGCAATTGGCTTACGACGCGGTGTCAGAATGGCTGGACGGGCATGCTTCGCTGCCCGACGTGGTGCAGGCGGTAGCCGGCTTGGAGGCCCAATTGCGCAGGCAGGACCAGTTGGCGCAGTTACTCAGGTCGCGACGCCAGTCGCAAGGCGCGCTCGAATTTGACAGTTTTCAACCACGCGCTATTTTCGACGGGAACCGCATTGCGGACATTCGTCTGCAGGAACACAATCGCGCGCGCCAGCTCATCGAAGAATTCATGATCGCCGCCAATGGCTGCACAGCGCGCTTTCTGATGGCGCATGGCGGCATCTCCCTTCTGCGGGTGGTGCGTTCACCGGAACGCTGGGCGCGCATTGTCCAAGTGGCAGATGGTTATAGCGTCAAGCTGCCGGCCCAACCCGACAGCGCGGCGCTGGAACGTTTCCTTGCTCGCCAACGTCGATTGGCACCAGCGAGCTTTCCAGACCTATCGCTCGAAATCATCAAGCTGATGGGGGCCGGGGAATATGTTGTCGAGCGTGCGGGGGAGCAGGCAATTGGTCACTTTGGACTTGCCGTCCAGGACTATGCGCATTCGACGGCACCTAACCGGCGTTACCCTGACCTGGTAACGCAGCGCTTGATCAAGGCAGCGTTGGTGGGAGGTCCTCCGCCTTATTCGCTTGCCGAGTTGTCAGAGCTGGCAGTGCACTGTACCGGTCAGGAGGACGCCGTGCGGAAGGTCGAGCGGCAAATGCGTAAGTCTGAGGCAGCCTTGCTATTGCATGATTCAATTGGCCAGCAATTCCGGGCCATTGTATCGGGCGTGAATGCGCAGGGCATCTGGGTCAGGATCTTTACACCGCCGGCAGAGGGGCGCCTCATTGGCGAACTGCCGGAATTGCGACTGGGGCAGATGTTGCAAGTACAGTTGGTGTCCACGTCGGTGGAGCGTGGATTCATCGACTTTGCGCTGCAAGGGGCGCACTGAGCGCGTCGCGCGCGGTACGCGCATGAAGGGGGCGCAGCCATCCGGGTGACAACGGCACCACTGCTTGCAACGGCATGCTGCGAACGGGACAAAGCTCAGCGTTACAGTGTTGCCAGGCAACTTTGGTCTGGCTTCAGATGGATGCGCCATTTGTCAGCGACGTCGGCTTCGCGCATCAAGGCGCTCAATCACCACACGTTTTTCCTTGCCACACACGCGAAGATCCCCGGCCGAGCTGGGCTTGCGCGCTGCAGTTTAGTAAGATCTTCCCCCAGTTAGGACTGCCTGACCTTGATCAGGTGTGGTGGCGAAGAGTGCAAAATGCGCGGAGCGAAGGACTGGAAACCATCAGGCCGCGACTTTGCTCATTGTGCCCCCTGGGCCGGAGGCTCTTCTATCAATTCTCGCGGGCATTGCGATGGCCGAGGACGGGTTCAAGCTATCGACCATCGAACTTGGAATCAGAACGGTGGCGCCGCGCTCTTTTGTTGTCTCATAAATGATATTCATCGCACGTAACTGCAATGCAGCAGGATGCCCTGCATACGTGTCGGCCGCCTCGACAAACTGGCCGGCAATCGCTACTTCGGCAGAGCCGAGGATGACACGAGCTTGCTTTTCGCGCTCTGCCTGCGCCTGACGAGACATCGCGTCCTGTAATGCGACGGGAATTGCGACGTCTCGGATCTCGACGGAACTGACCGATATGCCCCATGCCGCCGTCTTCCGCGCAATGACATCCTTCAGTAGCTCATCAGCCTCTTTGCGTTCAGATAGTAGTGACGCCAGCATCGATGCGCCGATCATTTCGCGCAGCGACGTTTGCGCAACGCGATCGATCGCTTCCCGGTAATGCGTGATCGCCAACGCTGCTTTTTCAGCGTCGTGCACATGCCAGAAAATGATCGCGTCAACATTGACCGGAACGGTGTCCCGGGTAAGTGCTTCCGCGGCATTAAAGGCAGTGGTCTGAATACGCACGTCGATGATCGCAGCCACGCTATCGATAATCGGAATGATGGCAAACAGGCCCGCCCCTTTGACGCTTTGTAGCTTTCCCAGCCGCAAAACGACATACTTTTCCCATGCATTCGCCATCTTCAGCGACAGTGCGATAAGGATCCCGAGGCCGAAGCAAAGCAAGGCAAAGTAGGGAGCCCCCCAATAGAGGACGCCCACACTCGCGAGCAGGCAGACGCCAACGAGAAATGATGTGACGGGGTTCATGATGACTTCCTTGGAAATGCTCGCCTGATGAGTTCAGTTCGCATCGAGGCGAGCGAAGTAAAAGCGAAGTTAAGGGCAACAGGATCGCTCGCTGGAAACGTGCAACGTAATGCTTCGTCCAGGGCCGCATCACGATGGACCTCTTCGAACGTGTCCATTTCATTGCCTTGCAACGCGGCATCCTCAGAAGGGGACGCTGATAGATATCCGTCCATTTGAAACTCCCTTCAAAGAACATGCGGAGTTATATTCGCCATGGCTGTTCATTCATCGACTGGGCGAAAACTGCGGTCGGACGAATCAAATTGACGATGAACCGAATTGGCGATCTCGTCGGTACGCAAGCGCACCCATGACCCCAAATATAATCGCGGTGCAGTTTCACTGCGAAATGAACGAGAACACCTATTTGTCGAACATGCAGCGAGGGCTGTCCGAGTCAAAGTCGAATGCAGCTTTTTGCGATGTACCGCGGCTTCTACTGTCGTACTTTGTCACCGTCCTGTTTCCTTGCCGGCGCGAGCCAGGCCGCGCACCAATCGTCCGCGGGGATCAGCCCTGGCCATGAGACTCTCCGCATCGGATGGTGCAACGTCATCGATCAATGCCTGCGAAATCAGTCGACACGATGCTGCAGCCGCAGGCGATGCGAAGGACATCAGTCGGGCAAACGCCGCGTGCTGAACGGGGGGGGCGACGCAACCGCGGCGACTTCGCATCCTGCGAAACGGCTAGGATCAAGCTCGGCCGACGGAAAGCGGCCCACAAATGCAGGCCGAACCAGAAAGGTGTCGGTCAAGGAAGTCCCCGATGGATGTCGAGCGCGATTGGTTTGGATTGAAGACCCACCGCTTTGGGAGAATGCCTTCGAGCTAATAGGTGTGAATGTCAGAGCGTGGGTCTGCGGGTGCAGTTTTACGCCGTTAATAATTCCAAGATCTCTCAGTCTTGCGGCGTCGTAGAGCAAGGCTCTAAAGTATGTGACCTGGTCGTCGGAAAGAGGTGTGGCGCCCGGGCTTACAGTAATAGTCTGCCCAAGGACTGATCGTTCTACCTGCGCTTGAATCTGGTTGACTAGCCTTTACACTCTAGCAGTGAATCGAAATCACGTCAGCTCTGTGAAGATTCGAAGCATGACGTCGATCAATCAACTAGGACTGTCAACGCGGAAGAATGGCATTGCTGCATTCGGTTATTTCTCGGGTTGGTTCTGGGGATTGCATGGCGATCTCACTTTCTGTGCCATGTCAAAATGGCCTGCTTAACTCGTTACCTTTGAGGGAGACGTGAAGTGTAAGCATTTAGCGATAAGTGCTAGTCTCGAACTAGCCCAGCAAATCGTGAACTGGGCGACTAGCTCCCAGCCTAAACCGATGCCTTGAGCCTTGTCGTTTCGCGACGGCGGCCTGGGCTACTTGTGCGAAACTGAAAAGGTCGTCGTATCGCGCACCTACCAGGCAAGAATCGGCCAAATCATTCGACCGTCGTCGGGTTCATGATGGGCGGCCTGCATACCGTTTGATCCCAATTGCTCGCATATCCGGGCTCCGGCGCTGGACTGTCGGTATGCAACGACCGTCGCGAGGCCGGCATCTTGATGCAGACGGGCATGGCCGGGAAATTGACGCGCGTCGGCTTAGCCTACGTGACGTTAGGGGACAGGCGGGCCGGCGACGGTTTTCCCCTAGCCCGGGACTGGGTTACACGCAGGCAGGATCGAAGATCGATCTGGTTTCCTTGAAATGGCCTGCCATGCTAAAAACTCCAGGCCGCTCGTACTGTGGCGTTGATGCGGTCATCTGGAATGCCACCGACCGATCCGAGTGGCGACGGGTAGCGACTATCGCGGTCCAGCAGGTTTCGCACCACCGCGGTCAGCGTTAGTGCCTTCGAGACAGCATGACGGTACGACAGATCCGTGCGTGCGTACGTCGGGAGACGTCCTGGTGCAAAAACGTCACCGCCGGGAATATCATTGAATCCGTTCATCCATCGCTGTGAAATGCTGATACGAGCCGCGCCGTCAAGCAGGCTTCTCGCGACAGAAAGATTCACGGAGCGTTGGGGATAAATACTGTAGGGTGCGCCAGTGCTGACATTCCGGCTTGCCACCCATGCGCCGCCGGCTTCGCACTGCCAGTCGTTGTAGCGCCATGTAACGCTGGCTGTCACGCCATGAGCACGATTGCGCTCGACGTTCTGGAATTGATTGATGCGGATCTCCGGACGGAAAACGATCGCGATGCCATCGTGCCAGGAGGATTTGAACAAACTTGCCTGCCATTGCAATGTGGACAGCTGTTGGATTGCCACCAACTCCACGCTGTCGATCACTTCCGGCTTCAGGGCAGGATTTCCCAGCACCGTATTGGCCGTGCCATTGCGCTCCGCAGCCGAAGGTGCGCGAAACGCTTGGCCATACAACAGCTTCAGTGCTGCGTCATTATTGGGTCGGTAGATCAGTCCAAGCCGCGGTGATGAATGACGACCGAAGTCAGAATAGTCGTCGACTCTAGCGCCGTACACTGCGCTCCAGTGTTGTCCAAGGCGAGAGTTCAGTTCCAAGGTTGCACTGTGCACGTTGCGGTGCGCATCCGACGCGGCATTGGGCTTGTCACTCAGCAGAGTCCCAATCAATGTATGCATCACTACATGGACATCGCGCACATTTAATCGCTCAGTTGCCAATGCTAAGGCCCAATCGGTGTGCCATCTCGGGGACGAGTCGCGATAGATTGCTTGCAGGCCAAAGCGGTCCTGTCGGCTGTACAGGTCCCGCTGCACGGGGCCTGTTGGCAGTTGCAGTCGGCCGGCGAGGTCGTTGTCCACCCACCAACCATAAGCTTTCAGTTCGAGCGAGCCCTGGTCGCCGTATTGCTTCTTTAAGCCAGTCTGCAACATGGCAAAGCGGGTGTCGAGGCCCCCGAGGTCTTGAGCGCCAGCCAGGCGCGACCCCAGGCCCTGGAAATTGTCCGCGCTGTAGCGATGGAGGTAGAGCCCGCCATGGAACCTCCACCCCGAACCGGCATCCTTGGACAACTTTAGTACCGCCGTCTGGGCGAGGAAACGGTTTTCGCGCGTTACCGAGATCGGTGCGCCACTCGTGGGGTCAGGACGGCTTGCGGTACGCGCCTGATCGCCCTGGCCATTCGCCGAGAATGCCAGGCCCCAGTGACTGTCTGCGCCAAACGCTGCTACGTAGCGTGCGGCCGCCTCAAAATAGCCTTTGCTTCCCGCCGCCATGGATGTCTGCTGCCCAGGCACGTCGCTTTCGACAGTGCGAAGTGCCAATACGCCATGGAAAGCATCACTGCCGTAGAGCGCGGAACCTGGTCCCTGAATCAACTGCATCTGCGACATGACGCCAAGATTGATGCCCGGGAAGTTGTATTGAGGGGATGACCGATACAGGTCAGTGAGCGGCACGTCATCGAGCGTCACCGCGACCCCGGTAAAGGACGTCAGGCGTGCATAGCCGCGAATGGCGAGCACTTGATTGCCATTGGAATGCGGCATGATAAAAACACCAGGCATGCCATCAAATACCTCCAATGGTCGTCTGGCGCCATTGCGCTCCCATTCGACTCTGGAAACAGTATTGATTGACGAAGCGGTGGACAACAAGGTCGAAGGGAGCAATGAACTGGCGCTGACGTCGATGTTGCCCAGGTCCTCGAGCGACATTGATAGCAAGTCTCCCGGCAATGTACCAGCCGAAGCCGGCCTGCCAGTGGCGAAGGCAGCTAGAACAGCGATAGCAATCGGCAACGCGCGCATTATCGCCATGGTGGCTGAAAATCTTGACAGAATGGGCTTGGACTACGATATCTCAAATTGGTAAGGGAGATTCTATCCAATTCTTGGGTCAATTCAGTATATGAATGGCGAATCTGACACAAACTATCTGAGCATGGTCGGCTTTCGCACCTCTCCCGAGCGCGCCGATCTTGATCTATTAGATCGTCATCCATCAATCTTGCCGGGCGCCGTTCTACAGTTCGCGCGCGAGTTGTCGTATAGAAGGCCGCATTCGGACGCCGCGTTCGGAAGATGGTGCTGGCAGCGCTACGCTGTGCGCTGGCCTTTGAAATGAGCCTGGGTCAGGATCATGGAAACGGTCGTGGGGCAACATCAAGGCGAATAGGCAGTATCGTGGGCAACGTCTGCCGCAGGACCGGACCGACGGCGTCGGCCAAACGCGCAAAGCTTGTTGAGCGCGACCTTGTCCTCAAGATTGGTGGTGCGCTTTGGCCGATTGGTGGAACAATGCGCCCGCGCTAAATGCGGTGGCGGGTAAGGATCATTCAACACTGTGTTGCTGACTAAAAAGTTCGGCTTCGCGAATTCTGAAGTCGGTTCTTGCCTCGACTTCGGTGGCGAACGTCTTGTTCGACTCGACCCGGTGAATTTCGTGTCCGCTGGCGTTCTTCCATGTTAAGCACCAATGCCATCCATGGGGATCGTTCAGAAAAATGGGCCTGGGGTTCGTCAGTTCCATGCGTCATCCCTTCAAAGAACCCACCATAGCACCTTTCCCACCAGGACCGCCTGGAATCAATTTAAATAGACCGCAAAGCGCACTGGCGCTCAGCGGTCCAGTTTCATCTGTTCCTGCAACGCTGCTCGGGGCCGCTTGCCGAACATGCCGCGCGCGCACGCGCAGCATCGTGGGATGCGCTCACGTGCGAGTGCTTCTTAGCGGCTGCGGCCAACCTACTCGTTCAGGCAGGCGTGACGTTGGTCGCTTTTTCCCCTTTGGGGCTGGGGGCGCGTTCAAACGTCACGCGCTGATTTTCTGCCAGTGATTTGAATCCCGTCGCCTTGATGTCCTGGAAATGGACAAACAGGTCAGGACCGCCCGTGTCGGGGCTGATAAAGCCAAAACCTTTGGCTTCGTTGAACCATTTAACGATACCGGTTTGCATAGTCATGATAAACCTCTTAGTAGATGGATAGAGTCGGGCCTTGCCCGGCGAAGCGCGCCAACAAGCAGGGTCAACAAGCGAGGGAATCAGACAGGAGTTGCCAGGTACGGCAAGACAGGACAGAGACCGGCAATTAATTGCGGTGCTTCATTTGCGGTAGCTTCAATATACAGGGCATTACAGCTCACACCTAGCGCTATTTATACCAATTTGGAAATCAGGATGAAATCCTACCAACATGAAAGATCTGATAGGAAGCGAGATCGGTGCATGGGCTCGGCGCGTGTTACTGTGGAAGCCCGCACAGCGGAAACGCATGCGGTGGCTTGCATCCAGATACGAGGCGAAGGCGTGATTCTGCGATCGCTTCGAGCGGCAACCAATAGTATTAGGGCCGTCTTGTGACCTCAGCATTGGTTGATCTGAAGCCAGTCAGCTGGCGGCTTTATGCTGCGAGGGATGTTGAACGTTTGAATGCATGAGCAATGGAAAAGATTGAAATCATGTCTGATGCGTACGCGGCAGTGCTGCCAAGGCGAAAGGGTGTTCGGACGGCCGCGAAAACGAACACTGGCACGTCCCGCCCGCCAAGGAAGAGTGAGCTGTTGGCGTTGCTGCGGATTGCCAAAGCTCTGCTATGCGCGAACAGTGTGGAAGAGGCGCTGCGTGTTGTGGCCGAGGGCTTACCCGGGCTGAGACCGGATGCGATCCTGCTCATTAGTAGCTATGATAGCGGTGACAGTTGCTTCTACCTCGATACACCGGACGGAGCCAGTTGTCTTGAACTGAATCATCGCATGTGTAGTGAAGTGCGCAAGCTGGTGCGAAGCGGCACACTTCCAACGCCTTTGCAAGCATTTACGCTGGATAACGGATGTCACGTGGCGGCCCCGTGCTCCCATGACGTGAACGGAGGCTACATTGCACTGAGTTGGCAGGTCCCGCCGGAGCCGTCGGTGCAGCAGCATGCGCTCGCGTTTCTGCCTCACGTAGCAGAATTGGCCGGTGTTCGTCTCAACAACCTCCTGGACCATTTGCACCGGGAAGAAGAGGTGAAGGAGTACTTCCATGCCTTTGCTGTGACGCAATCGCGTCATATGGAAGAGCTTCGTGTCAGCGAGCATGAAAAAGTCGAAGCGCGTGAACTGGCAGCCCAAGATGAGTTGACCGGCCTACAGAATCGGCGGGGATTCCTCACCAAATCGGAGCAATGCCTGTTGATCGCCCGCCGCCAGGAACTGGCGTGCGCAGTGATCTTTGCCGATGTGGATGGATTAAAGCTGATCAATGACCAACAGGGGCATGCTGCCGGCGATGCACTGATTCGCGATGCAGCCCAGATCTTCAACAGCGTGTTCCGGCACGCGGACGTGGTGGGGCGGGTTGGCGGCGACGAATTTGCGGCATTTACGTTTGACAACGCGACGCCGCGTGCCATCGTCGAGCGTATCAGGGACAAGATCGCCCAGTTCAATGCGGGCAGGAACGGGGGCATCACGATGTCGCTGAGCATTGGCGTGATCAATTGTGATATTCACAGCGAGGAAACGCTCGCAGAATACCTGGTACGTGCGGATGAAGAAATGTATCGCCATAAGCGGCAACGGGGCAGGGCGCCACACTAGTCCAGCCATCTGTCGAAGAGGCGTTGCCGTCTGGGCGGCAAGACAAGATGGTCCCGACGTGGCGCGCTACTCGGAATGGGCCTTGGCGCGTGTCGGTGTGCGGCGCACATCGATGGGTGCGCAGAGAACGCGCTCGATGACGCGCAGGGGAATGGAGCGCGACACTAAATAGCGCTGAGCGCCGGCTATCCCTACGATCGAGCTCAGGGCGATCCCGTATTGCACAATCGCGGCGCTCCAGACGTCCTCACGCCGCGTGATCTCAGGTTTCTCGTTCATTGTGCGCTCCCCCTTACCAGTGAAGTATCGCACAACGACCGGCTATTACTATGCGATTATGCATGACGAAGACGCGGAGCGTACTTGCCACCGAGGTGTTGAAAGGGCGCGCTGCACGGGCACAGTCGATGGCCGCTGTTCGGGGACAGCGTGCGATCAATGGCCGGTGTTCGGCGCCTTGCTAATCGGATGACGCACTTGCAGGCGGTCTTGGCCAACAAAGGCACCACCCTGGATATCATTGCGGAACAGGTCGAGCCATGACGTGCTGTCACTGATCAGATATTGTTTGGTCTGCCCCGTCGATTTGCGTCGCACAGTCAATTCGCCCTGCAATCCCGCTACTTCATCGGTCTTGGGATCGGTCGTGTCCGTCGCGCTGAGAGAAAAGTCTGCACGGATCAGGCGATGGTGGCGCAAAATCCTCCGAAACTCGGCAAGGTCTTCCGCTTCGATTAATTCCATACCGCCTCCTAATGTGATCGGGTAAGTTCAGTATAGGCCTAAATGCCGTTGCGCCGATGGGAGGCCGCACCAGCCAGCTATCGCTGCGAAGTGCGCGAGGCGGTCAAGTCGACGTGGCGTGACGCGGAAGGATTGCTGCGGCGATGCAGTCTATGGCCGGGACATCCTGGACGCTATGGCAGCCTTGATTTTTCGTAACGAACTGGCTGGCAAGTGAGAGAGCAAACGCCGGGCTGGAACGGTGTCCACGGCCTTGCTCATGCGGTTGGATCATATGCTGCAGCGGTGCAGCGTCGATGCCGCCACAATGTGCCGACCTATGGCAACCGTCGTCCGGCAGCGCGCAATGCGTTCCGTGCAATGGCTTTTGAGGAGAGTATGCGGCACGCCAGTGTCCTGCTTTGTGCCGAGTCCCGACGGGATGGAATGAGCGACCAGACCGCTGAATCGTAGACCCTCATGGCGTATAGTGACGGCATATGGCTTGATGCCGCAGGGGACGGCGAACTAGGCGTCCGACGACGCATCGAGCTCATCATCAAGTGACTTCACATGCATGCTCGTGATTTGATTCAGGTCAATGAATGCCATCGCTTGTGCAGATCGATCGGCCACTGGATACGTATCCACCTGTAAGTATGCGTGATCAGTATCCCATTGAAGGATGGCGTCCACCAGGTCAGCGCACAGTGGTTCACTGGGCAATGCCATGTAGACTAAGCCGGTGCTGCCATCTGACCGACAATAGGAAGCCTTCCATTCCAGCATGCGTTCCATCGATTCCTCCCAACCCAAAGAGCAGCGGTCACAGCGTGCGAACAAAGTCTGGGGGCAGGGGGCTGTGTGCCATAGGGCACATCATCCACAAGATAGCAATGCCTGGCCCCTCAATTCATTATAGGTGAGGAGGGGCTTGCTTGCCGGGGCCTTGCCTGCCACGCATCAATTGGTTGTGAGCGTTGCCGCGATAGCGGGGTAAAGCGGGGCGCCAAGGGCAGATGCGCCTGTGGTCGTCGTTGCCTGGATCGGTGCGTGCGCTGCGCCGATAGGGCGCGCCATGCTTTGCTTCGCCAGAGCGTATAGTGGAGCAGGGTGCGGGACGACCGTCATGGGGCGTACCTCCTGTCGTTGGCTGGCGACGCGCGCGACTGGCGCCTTGCGTGTGGCGTCAAGTGGGCACCGTGAATATTGCGGACGCGCTCGCCGATCTGTTTGCTGGCACCCGGCTGCTGCACGCGAATGATGGCGTGTAACAATGGCGGCGAAAGGCAGACGGAAGAATCTTCGCGCAACGTGCGTGCCTGATGGAGGGCGTCGATGTCGATCGCATCGTGGGTGTTGGTGGGCGGACTGATCTTGATCGTGATGATGTTGATTGGAACGCTGGTGACGCGCTTGCCACTCAGTGGTGCGATGATCTACCTAGGGCTTGGCGTTGTGCTCAGCCCGTATGGCTTTGGCGTCTTGGACCTCGACCCCATTGCGCAAGCGTCCTCGCTGGAATTGGTCGCTGAGGCCGCGCTGCTAATCTCCTTGTTTTCGGTTGGCTTGAAGCTTGAAGTGCCGATGCTTGATCGGCGATGGATCGGGCCGTATCGCCTGGCCTTTCTGTCGATGGCGGTCACGGTGGGCGCGATCGCTGCCATTGGCGTAGTTGGTATCGGCTTGCCAATTGGCGTGGCAATCTTGCTTGGCGCGATTCTGGCACCCACCGACCCGGTATTGGCCTCGGCGATTCAGTCACGACCAGGGTCTGAACATGATGCCGTGCGTTTTAGCCTGGCCGGGGAAGGTGCGCTCAATGATGGCACGGCGTTTCCCATGGTATTGTTGGGGCTAGGGCTGATGCAACTACACGACCTGGGCGAGCGCGCATGGTCATGGTGGCTGGTGGATGTCGTGTGGTCGACGATCGGCGGCATGTTGATGGGGACGTTGATCGGTGCGCTCCTGGGGAAGCTGGTGATTCATTTGCGCACCAGGCATCACAGCGCCGTTGGAATGGATGAATTTCTCTCGCTTGGCGTGATCGCCGTCTCGTTTGGCGCGGCCCAAAGCTGCCTGGCGTCAGGCTTCTTATCGGTATTCTTCGCCGGCCTGGCACTGCGCCGCGCACGCAACTTTCCGTTGGCAGGAACGAAGCCGTTGCCCCGGGTTGCTGCTGCGCACGAGCATGAAGCTGAAGATCCCGCGACCCATTCTCATCACGCCAGTGGTGTCATGACACGGGCCGTCCTCGGATTCAATGAACAGCTTGAACGGATCGCCGAACTCGGCATGGTCATGATGATTGGTGCGATGTTGCCCGCAATAGGACGCCTCAGCAGCCTGTGGTGGTTTGTACCGCTGGTGTTCCTGGTGGTGCGCCCGGCGTCGGTCGTGCTCGGAATGGCAGGTGCTGGCGTACCTCTGTACAAGCAGGTACTGGTGGGGTGGTTCGGCATTCGAGGGATCGGTTCAATCTACTACCTGGTATTTGCCTTGAATCACGGCGTCGCCAATGGGTTCGCACCAGAGTTGGTGAGTTTGACATTAGGTACTGTGGCCGCCTCGATTCTCGCGCATGGGATCACGGTGCGGCCGTTAATGACCTGGTATGAGCGGCATTCAGAGAAATGAAGAGCTCGTCAGGACACGGCGCCATTGCCGGCTGCACACTGCAGCTCGGTGAGTGCGGACGGATCCTGCGCTTCAGTGTTGGCGAGCGCGCAATTGTTGGACGATGATCAGATGGTGGGCTGAGGCGCGACGGCTGCACCATTCGCCGAAAAGTACACGCTGTAACGTCGACTCGTCGACGCGTTGGTTCCGTAGGTATTCGACAGCATAGCGCCAGCCGTGGGTGCGTACCAGGTCGATCGCATGGTCCAAATCACGAAACTGCTGGACGTCGTACCTTCGATCAGAATAGATGGTCCTCATGATACCCCTCTCTGTGCATGGGAATGCAGCGCGGATCTGTACGGCGTCACCTTTGAGCCCAAATCGACCTGTCCAGCAAACGCCATCCGATGTACAACAGGGATCCGGACCGCGAACTTACCAGACTAGCACATTGTGAATGCTTGAGCGATTGGCATTCCATATTGCAGCCAGTCGCAAGCGGTCTGCGCTGCCGTCAGCGAGTGCCGGACTACGTGATGCTGCTCGCGGAGTGGCGTGCCCGACGTTTGCGCAGCCGTCAGAATGTCGATGTTCGCGTGGAGCGAGCATCGCCCGCGCCTGATTCGGTGAATGGCGGGCCCGGCGGCAAGACCTTCACGGACGGTGGATCAAGGAGCGGTGCCCTCCGCGCCGGGGAACCGTCTAGGCGCTATCCTCAAATGAGGCAATTCCACGCTGCCAGCTAGCTGACTGCGATGTTCGAGATGCGCGATGTGGAAGGCACCGGATCGAACAAGCCGCATTGGCCAGCGACAGGAGACGTGCGGACCTGGACATGTCGACGCATTGTGTCTCGGCACGGATCCCAGGCAACGTTGCTGTGCGTGACCGGAAATTGTCGGAGATGCGCGACTGCTGGGCGACTAGAACGGGTCGAAGGGTGTAGATTGCTAGGATGACACGCCGAATCGATCTCGCCACTGCGGCAAAAATGTCGGCAGCCTTAGCTGCCAGGGCTGCGTTTGGTGAGAGGTTTGCCCACAATTCGGCGCATCTGGCCGGGCTGCCGCTGCGTTTGGTCACCGAGGTTTTCGCCCGCCCGCTATGGCAAACGCGTGAGCGCCACGCTATTCCTAATCCACTGCCTGACCGGCGGATTGCCGGCAAACGTGCCTGATGAAACATCGTTTGCATCGTGGGGCGGTAGGAGCAGGAGGTGTGTATGCCGTAATGACGGGGGGGCGCTGTCGGACGAAGTCCTGTGCGATGGCGTGGCCCGGCATTTCCAGACGTTTGGGACTAACATAATTGCGATAGCAAGGTCGCTGCGCCGGAGATAGATGATGGCCATTACCAACGCGATTCGGTACAAGGGCTTCTTCCTGGACTGCGCACCCGTCAAACAGGGTAACGCGTGTTTCGTTGCGCAGGTCATCATCACGCACGAGTCTGGCGCGGCATTGGACGAGTACGCATTCCATGATCTTTGGGTAGCGAAGGCGGCGGCAGACGCGGTGTCGTTCGCCAAAGCATGGGGACGCGAGTGGATCGACGCGCATCTCCAAGAGGCCGACGCGTGCGCTGGTTTAGGCGTACACTCAGTGTGAGTCACCAATCAGGAGATCCGTCATGAAAGACTCTGGACCGGAATTCTCCTTCCGCGGCCTGCCTCTGAGTGCCGAACAGGAATCTGAAATTCAACACTACATTCTGCAACGGAAAAGGCGCGGTTTGCCGCCGGACGTGGAAGAACTGCGTGCCATGGTGCACGACATGCTGGAACCTCCCGCCAGCGAGAATCTAGCTGGGCGAGCCGAAGCCGAAGGCGCACATGCCGACGCAGAACGTGCTGCCGGCCTGGTCGACAACGGGGGCGATCCGATCACCGCACGCGAGGAACGCACTGCTGCCCGCGAGGCAGAAGCCATGAAGCACTGGACGTCGTAAGAGATCGGTCCGTGGCTGCTGCGCTGGTGCGAACCAGGGCGGCTGGCGGCTGGGATAGTGATCCATCTGCATGTGTGTACGGATAGGACCGAAATCATTAGGTGAATGCCGTTGGTGAGCGTATAGTGGGTTGCAGGTACCCAGCCAACACTACTAGTTTGTGCCGGTCTTCCTCTGCATTGCAGCGTGACAGCGCAATCGCGTCAAAGTCCCTCATCGTCGTGAAGTGGTCTTATACCTGTGACTGGCACGCGCTTATCGTGCCCCGCCGGAAAGGTGGGCCTGCTCGTTGTGACCGTCTTTCCGAGTCTGTTCCTGAACGCGAGCGAAGGAGTGCGCCATGCGCCAACATTCAATATCGTGGTTCCAGGGATGGAAGATCCTGCTGCGGTGCGCAGAATTCAGGTGCCAGGATGGCTCGCTGAAATTCGCGTCCACCGCCATCCTCAAACATATGCCACCCATCGCAGGTTGCAATAGCCTTCAGTGGCCAGACAAGATGACGCGATCGATTGTTTTTCCCGAGGACGCATTTGGGTCCCGAGAGGATGCAAACACCGATGCGATGTCCAAAGCTCACCGTCAGATCCTGGCGATGAATGGGAGTACGGATTGCAGTGGGAGGAAGATCATGAACACCTCACCGAATACCGGGAAATGCGAAGAATCCGATGAAGCTCTGGCTGCGCGATTTGAGATTTCCTTTGATGGGAAACGATACGCTTTTCGGCAGCACCGTTACGATCTGTTCTTGGATGCGCTACGTTACGCAATCGCCGAACATGGCAAGGCCGGCTTCCTGCGTGACGACATGTTTGTGCCGAACTGGATGTCCGCCTATCACCCGACGGATGGCGATGAAGGCGTGATGCGACTGCATGGGATCGCCTATGTCGAGGGCCATTTCCTCTATGGCGGCTATCGCTATGGCCAATTGTGTGACGCGGTCGCGTTTGCTGCCGACCACCCGAACTTGTAAGCGCATGGTCGACAAGGAGCGCCGGTATGGAGCCGTATCTGCAATGGATGGCCGAAGGACTGATCGCATTGAGCTGGTGGAAGCTCCTGCTGGTCGGGCTAGTGACGACGCACGTGACGATCGTCGCGGTGACGGTTTACTTGCACCGGTGCCAGACGCATCGCTCGCTGACATTGCGCCCGGTCGTGGCCCATTGCTTCCGCTTCTGGCTTTGGCTGACGACGGGGATGGTGACGAGGGAGTGGGTGGCGGTGCATCGCTGCCATCACGCCCATTGTGAAACCGAGAAGGACCCGCATAGCCCAGTGATGGTCGGGATCAACCAGGTCCTGTGGCGCGGCGCTGAACTGTACCGTGACGCGACCAGCGACCCGGCGCTGGTGGAGCGCTATGGGGGCGGAGGACCGGCCGACTGGCTGGAACGACGGATCTATGGCCGCTATACGTGGCAAGGGGTGGGCTTGCTCCTGCTGATCGAACTGGTCTTGTTTGGGACGCTGGGCCTGACGCTGTGGGCCTGCCAGATGATGTGGATTCCGTTCCTGGCTGCCGGGGTGGTCAATGGCTTGGGGCACTATGCCGGCTACCGCAATTATGACTGCAAGGAAGCAGCCACCAACATCGTTCCGTTTGGTTTGCTGATTGGTGGAGAGGAACTGCACAACAACCACCACACGTTTCCGACCTCTGCAAAATTCTCGGTGCGCTGGTTCGAACTGGATATCGGCTGGGCCTATATCAGCCTGTTGCGATGGTTGCGCCTGGCATCCCTCCGGCGGCCGCCAGAGCGCTTGATGCGATGCGCGGGGCAGTTCGTCCCGACGCTGGCGACCTTGAAGCTGGTCCTGGGCAATCGTGCAGTACTGATGCGCGAGCTCACGGTCTTGACCTTGGACGTGTTTCAGGCGGAGCGTACCGGATTGGCACAGGAAAGTCCCCACGCGGCGTTGCTCCAGACGAAGCGCCTGTTGCGACGCGCACCCAGCCGGCTCACGGGACTGCAAAGGGTGGAGCTGGAACAGGTGATCGTGCATAGCGCTCGGCTCAATGCCATGCATGCAGCGCGGCAGACGCTGGAAAAGTTATGGGAACGTACGCCAGCAACACAGGAGGAACTCCTGGCGGTGCTGCAGTCCTGGTGCGTGGATGCAGAACGTTCCGGTCCACGGCCCTTGCAGCGATTTGCCCGGCAATTGGCGAGTTACGGATAGGAATATGAATCTTGCATTGATTCACTCGACCGCGTGCAGGGAACTACTCAATGAGGGAGAACTGGAGGATGCAGTTCGCTATTGCATCGCCCAGGGCATTGAGCCTCCGGTCCCGCCGTGCTCCGAGCTCTCTTCCGATTACGAGCCCTGCGTGGAAGTGGCCAAGGAAACCTTGTCGGACTACGGTTGGTGGGAAAAGCGGTTAAAGGTCAGGAACACGCGTGAACGCAGGCTCGCTGAATTGCAGGAAGGCGCAGGTGAAAAGTCTCCGTCGCCCTCCAGGACGTCAACCAGTTGATTCGGTGGTTTTGTGTCGGCTGGCGACAACCTCGGGATGTCATGTTTTCCAGTGGCGACGTTTTGTGACGTACGAGCCTTGCGTTCAACGCAGGGCTTTGACTGATGCATTCATCCCTTGTGGCAGCCACGCGGCGGCGCTGTGCAGGAGGGTACAGGGGGCAACAGTGCGCGCGAGGCGTTCGATGTGCACGTGAAGTCCTGGAGCAAAAAAGGGTGATATTACGAAGGAGCCAGGCATGCTACGCTATCGTGGCTACGAAATTGACTGCGCGGCGGTCAGGGCAACCTTGGGAAAGCCTAGCGCAAAATGGTACTGCCATTTGAGCATCAGGAAAGTCGCTGAATCAATGCCGACGCGATACCAGGTCTCGGTGATCGCATGGACCATGTCCTCGGCGAAGCTGCTCGGCCTGCACCGGGCGAAAGAGCGCATCGATGACGCGCTCGGCATCGAACTGCCTGCGTGAGATCTTCCCCAAACCAAGCGACCGGGGTGCTCGGCGCAACCCTGAGCAATGCGCCGTGGGGTAACGCCGCGTTCTGCGCCAGTCGCTGTCATCGATCAATCGTGGATCGATGTGAGGTCACACTGCTTCTGCCCGAAGGGCGTTCGTTGAGATCTGCCGGCATGCGATTTTTAAAGTATCGATGTTCTGCTGCCAAAGCGGGACACCAGCGCCAGCAGGTCCTCCATCGCGACGGGCTTCGTCAGGCGGGACAGCATGTGTGCTTGTGCCATCGCTTCTCGACTGTCGGCATCGTCCCAGCCGGACCAAGCAATAATGGGAAGTTCGGCGCATTGAGGAAGGGCATGCATGGCAATTGCGGTTTCATAGCCATCCATGTCAGGCATTTGGATGTCGAGGAACACGATATCCGCAGGCCAGTTAGCCAGCAAGGCAACCGCTGAAGCGCCGTCGTAGGCGACCTTGTTGTCGATGTGCTGGATACTCAGAAATTCGGAAACCAAGTCAACGGCGTCCTTGTTGTCGTCGACCAGCAGCACACGGGCATTGATTTGATTCATGACGCTCTCCTGGTGTCATCGCGACTCCTTCGCGACGGGCTAGAGAGAGGAAATGGCTTGGTGGGCTGGAAATTCAGGGTACACCCATCGTGCAATGACCTCCGCACGTTACGCGGCGAACCATAATGAGAAGGCCGAGCACTGAAGTGGCAGAGAGCGGGGGGCGGCGATTTTGCCGCGGACTGGAGAAAATTCCGCCTGGTGAATGCTCATTTGCGTGGCCGACTGCGCTTGAACAGGAGGGACGTTGGGGCATTTTCGGGAAAGATGTCATAGTGCCCGATTCGGCCATTGGGTCGAATCTTCAAGGTTCTTCCTTTCCCGTCGACCATGTAGCGCTCCTGAAGCAGATTCAAGTGCTGCGCGGCATGTGCGATCTGCAGGTTCCGCTGGCAAACGTCGTGTCCAGGTGCAAGGCTGGCGAAGGCACAGGCATCGCCAAGGCAATCGTAGCGATAAGCGCCATAGAAGTAATGTCCCGCAACAAATTCGATGCCAAGCTGCTGCATCTGCCGGAGATCGACGGCGGAAGGGCGTAATATGCGCTTCGCGACGACGGGCGGCGTTGAAGGCGGCGCGCTGGAAGGGTGAAGTAGCATCAGCTGTGCGTAATTGTAGGCATCGATAAAGTTCTCGTAAGCGTAGCCGCGATACAGGTAATCGCGCCCGTTGAACCGGATGGAGCTTGGCCCAGAACCAAACGTGCCGACTGCACGTCGATAATAGTGATAAGTCGCCATGCCAACACACTTGATGCGTCATTGCCAATAGGGCAGCGCCCGCATCAGCCTCACTGCTAAGGAATCAGTGATTTCAGTGTACGCCGATTCGCCTGCACTCGCTTGATGGCGCCGGCAGACGTTTCCATGGCGGCGCGAGCTGGAATATATGGCACTTGGGCGCTGGCGCCACTGGCATTGCCATTGGCACTGGACCTGGGGCGTCGGGACGACGCAGTTGGGGGAGGTCGGCTCGTTGTCGCTGTTATCCTTGACTTGGAGGCGCGTCGTGTCTTCGACTGCTCGATGTGCCCGCATGCTGTCTCGGTAGCGGGCTTGAAGCAGTACGTGAGAGTCACATGGACGCCTACCCGCGCCATCGCGCTGGATCCTTTGCATCCATGAGGGCGGAGGTGAAAGAGGCGACCTGGAGCATTAACTTTCATGTTGTTAGAAAAGCGGCGGAATTCGACCATGATGGCTTGATACGCGCTCCTGCGAACGGGATGCCACTTGAACACGGGATGTCCGATTGCCGCATCGCTTGCGGACCTCCTGAGAATGACCATTGTACTGAACTTCCATCGCAGCTTCTGGACCACCAAAGTTGTTTTGGGACAGTTGATTCCCCGCGGTGAAAACAGGAGAATGGGGGTATTCCGACAGGCAAGGAGCATACCGTATGGCACGGAAGTTAGGTGGTGTTGGCATGGCTCCGGGCGGTCATTCCATTGATTCCATGCTGGTGCTCTACACGCGAAAAACATGAAAAAAAACGAACTGCTCTTGCAACTCGCAGCCTTTGCGGACGATGACAACATTGTTGTCGAAAGCCGACCGGGTGAATATGTAGAACCGGTCATCTATGTAACAGCGGTCCGGGCGCGCCGAAGTGACGAGCTAGATACCACGTTCAAGAGTGAGTACGTGGCTGACCGGGCCGGAACCGGCACAGTTGTCATTGGTACCCACCGAGGTTGTACGACGCTTTGAGGCATCTGTACGCTGCCTGATGAGGCAGCGTAGAGCATCCCTTAGGTGTCGGTGGGTAGCCCTCTATGTCGTTGCCAATGTCATTGAGATCCCCAATCGCTCGAGTGTTGTGGCCCGTGGTATGGTGTTTCAATCACCGGAATACGCTTTCGGCGGTTTGCCGCCGAGACGAGAACGGAGACCATCATGCCATTGGAGCTGCAAGAACGTCGCATGAGCAAGCGACAGGCCGGCGTCATTGATGACGCGCTTGGGTTGGCTGACGAATGTGGTTGGCGTTATGCCATCGCCTATTTGATCAGCGAACAGATCCCGTCGCCTATTATCCAGCGCTTGCTCTTCGGCGGAGGGGGCGTGCGCAGCCCTTTGGGTGTCCAGCATGCTCGGACGCCCGAATGGAGCTGGCAGGGGGAAGACGACATGAACAACCTGTTTGAGTCGCTGAGCGAGCGCAAATGGCGGCGAGTTCGTGGTCGCGACGATACTTCTGGGGCGCACGACTCTGAGGAGGATTACCTGGAAACGCAAAGGGATTAAGGCGGCCGGAGATTTCCCGGGCGACCCGCGCAGGAAATGAAGTGGCACTGCGCTGTTGCCTGAACGGTTCAACGGCACTTGCCTGCACCGCGGTCGTTACTTTTTTTCACCGTGCCGTACGTCCTTCCATGCTGGTCGGGGCACCCAACCTAATACGCCAGCTCTGGATGTGTGCTCTCGCTGTTCGTCCAGAGTGCGCGGCCAAGACCCGTCACGCTGCCCGGCAGACATTGGCATGCGGCCGCATCGCGGTTTTGGCTGGTGATGGCCAGATGGCGGCAATCACAGTGAAATCAGTGTGCCCCAGGCGCAGCAATTCGCCAGGGCGACAGCGCATGTACGCCATAGACGCGCGTGCATTCGCCAACGGGAAAATTGGCGGAGACAGCATATTCATTATTGGCCACCGTCGTGACTCGCACGACAGAACACGGCCGTTTATTGCAGGCGAATGGTGGTATCAAACACCCATGTGCGGCGAATTTCGATGACGTCGTATTGACGCGCCAAGGCGGGAGGAAACGCACCGTAGGGGGCTTGGCTGGCGATGACTTTGCGGATGGCGTCATCGATGGCGCTCACGCCGCTCGAGACGACAAAAGTCACTTTCTCCACCGAGCCACCGGCCCGGATGGCGATCGTCACCATGGGCGAAACGTGGCCCTGCTTGACCACGTCGCGCAGCATATCGAAAGCCATATTAAGCTCGAACTTCTTGCTCATGGCCTCGGCATATAGCACTAGCTCGCCATTAGGGTCGGCGCGACCGAAGAGCCAGCCGCGGCGAAGACCGCTTACCGTCGGCAATAGGGAGCGTGACGGATTCTTCAAGGCGGCATCGCGTTGCGCCGCCTCCTCGTTGAGCTGTCGACCAATCGCGCGCAGACGCTCTTCGTGCTCGGCTTCCTGGCGCGACTTCTCGCGCTGCGCCTGCTCTTTTCGCGCTTGTTCCAGTCGTGCAGCTTCTTGCTTCGCGGCGTCCTGGCGCGCAGCTTCTTGCTGTGCTTGCCGCGCCGTTTCTTGCCGTACTTGCTCCTGGCGGGCAGCCTCCCTGCGCTCGGCCTCCTGTCGCGCCTCCAGCACACGGCTCTGCTCCTGCAGTGCCGCTTCCTGGCGTGCCCGTTCTTCCTGCCTTGCCTGTTCCTGTCGCATCGCTTCACGGCGCAGCGTCTCCTGACGGACGAGCTCGTTGCGTTCAGCGTCCTTGCGCGCGGACTTTGCCTTGGCCAGCTGGGCAGCACGAAGGGCTTCTTGCTGGAGCAACTCCTGCCGGGCCGCCTCTTCTAAACGGGCCTGTTCCAAACGCTGCGCTTCGCGGCGCAGATCCTCTTGGCGCGTTAGCTCCTGACGCTCAGCGTCCAAACGCGTGGCTGCAAGCGTTGTCGCTTGTTCCGCGCGCGCCGCTTCAAGCTTCACCTGTTCCTGGCGTGTCGCTTCGCGTTGCGCTTCGGCAATCAATTCGGATTGGCGCAGTTTGTCGGCGACCAACTGTTCCTGCTTAAGCCTGGCGCGCTCGCGGATGGCGTCAGGATCTTCCTGTTCCAGCTGTTGTTGGATCGGAACGGTCTTCGGCGTCAGGGCAGTCGGCGGCGCGGCGGGCGCGGTCGGCAGGGGAATGTCGGGCATTTTCGTCGCGGGCATGTCCGTGTCAGCTAACGTAGCGGCGGACGTTGGCGACAGTGGTGCTGAAGCAGTGGAGAAAGCCGTTGCAGGGCGGGCCATTGCGGGCGGTAGGTCGCCATGTGCCGCGGCGGCGCTGCTAATGGGGGAAGTTGGAGCCGCGGATGCAATTGGTGGACCGCCTGGAAGTGATGGTGCCGCCGGTCCCGTTTTCGATGGCAATAGGAGAACCTGGAGGTCGTTCGCCTCGAGTCGACGTTCCTGCCAAGGGAACTTGAATGCGGGAATGCCAAACGTTTGCCCACCGAGAGCGATGCTTAGTAGCAACGCGTGAACGATGCCTGAAATGATGACGGCCACGCTCAACCGCTATGGCTCGTGTTGGAAGCGCTGATATCGATGGATGGCGATGGCTGCGGACATCGTTAAAGACTATCACAAAGGTTTGGGCTATTGATCGAACGGCAACGCTCAAGCGTGAAATGCAACACTGGGACACGGTAAAGCGTTGGTTTCTTTGGAATTTGGCGAAGCTGCTGGCCAGAACCGTTTGCCTGGCATGTCGCGCCGATAATGCGCAGGGGAGGCATGCGGGCGCTCTCGCGTAATCATCAATGCGTGGACACCGCGAACGCGGCTGTCCGCAGTGAACAGCCGCAATGTGAGATCAGAAATTGCAGGTCGGAAAACGCGTGCTATGCTGAATTGAATGGCCCCTTTTCAATGTCTGAGCGCTCAGTCGAAGTACTTTGCCCGCAGTTGCGGGCATCTTTTTTGTTGCCGGGATCCACGAAGGGACGCGATGACCGCCAGTCACGAAGCTTGCATCTTCTCAAGTGTCATGGAATGGGACCACATCAGTCGTCGCAATGTGCGACGTCTCATTGGCCTTTTCGGGTATGAAAGCTTGAACGGAGCGGGTGGTCCCGTGGATGGCGGAGCAATGGACGCCGCTGTGGAGATAAGCGAGCACGAGACTTGTCCTACTTACTCAACCCATTCGGTCGACAGGTACGAGAGCAAGCGACGCATCGCTTGCTTGTAAAGTTGACAGGCATGCTCCCGTTCTGGACCATTCGTCTTGAGCATCCGCGCTGCATGGACTTCTACTTTAAAGCGCAAATGTCGAAGATGGTCGTTCTGAACTTCAGCTCGACGAATGCATTCATCGACGTTTTGTCTACTGAGCAAGGTGCTGTTCATGTTGGCCCCATTCGGCATGCAACGCAGCTTGAGCGTACGCCGACTTCGACTCTGTGGCAAACAGAAAGTTACGCAGTTGGTACATATGTTGTATTGACGGATCGTACGCGAAAGGAAGACACTGAAGGGGCGCTGCCCGTGGCTTTTCTGACGCCTTTTGGCGCGCGTGAGCAGCGCGTTCGGCAACTTTTCATCAGCGCAACAGTCTGAATGCCGTGCCATGCTGAACTGAAGGCGCCGACTCGTCGCAGGTAGATGGTATGAACGCCGACCGACCAAACCATAACATGACACACCTGGCCGACGCCGCCATCGACATCGCTGCCAAACAGTCGCGACTGGACGCAGTCAAGTTCCTGTTCGACAGGGGCTGTGCACCGGAAACGATCGCGTTGATCCTTGCGTCATGCGCAACTGGCCTAGGTCCAGCCACCAAGCAGTCCACTCGCTGACACCGACCGTGTATCCAATACTGGCCATCACGCGTCATGAGTCGCCTCTAGAGCGAAGCGACTAGTGCACATCGTGCCTCGACCTGTCTCGGAAGCGTGAAAGCGTCCATGCGTCGGTCGGGCATAACGCGCGGAGTGGCCGTCTTTTTTGGGAGATCCGGCATGTGTGCCGAAACCGATATCGCCTTGCTGTCTAGCGACGACGAACTGGACGCGCGCCACCAACGCCGCGCTTTTCGATGTGCCGGAAGACGATGCGGCCTTTGGTCAGATCATAGGGAGACAGTTCGAGTGTGACCTTATCGCCGGCCAGGATGCGAATGAAGTTTTTCTTCAAGCGGCCTGCGCTGTAGGCGATCAGCTTGTGGCCGTTGTCGAGGTCGACGCGAAAGCGCTGATCGGGCAGGACTTCCATGACCGTGCCGTTCATTTCAATGAGTTCTTCTTTTGCCATAGCGTGGCTGTCCTTTGCGATTGGGGCGAGGTGCGAAAAAAAAGCCCGCTTTCTTGCGGGCTTCGTTTCAATGTAATGCCAATATTTCAATCGCTGCTACTGCCCACGCTATCTGCATGGTGCGAAGCGGTCAGCCCGTGCTATCTGCACGGTGCCAGCCTGTGACCAATGGTTGGTGCTACAGGGGGAAGTTCTCGAGGACTTCACCACGGGACGCAGTCTATCACAGTTTTGTGCGGTGCACAAAAAATGGTTTTGCACTGAGTTCTCGGCATGACGGTCGACATAGTTTGGCCTCGCAATACTGGCTGATCGGTTGTCAGCGAACCGATATCTGTAGCGCTTGAGAAGAGACAGGTCCGGCATTGCGCTGCGGGTACTGCAGAAAATTCGCTGGAAGGCAGGGACGCCATGACGCAGCGAGCCAAGGTTGCATGCAGATCGATTTGGTGTGCCCGGCAGTCCGGTGCGATGTGGAATATTCCACTGCTGCGGCCGATCAGGCGCTACAGTCCGACGACATACTGATCCATCGGAACCGCCAATGCTGAAAAATCTAAGAATTCGGACCAAGTTGACGCTTGGCTTTGGCGTCATTGTCGCCGTGCTGTTTCTCCAGGTCCTAGCCGTTTGCAGCACCACTATTCGATGCGCGTTGTGGGCCTGCACACCACCAGCCAACTGGCACTGTGCTCAGAAATTAGTAAGAGCCAGGGAGTTGCGGGTGTTGACTCCATTTTCTACAATATATTGCACAACATGTTGTATTATGGGGTCTCACTGAGAGGAATCCACAAAATGCGATATCACTTGCCACTGCTTCAAACGTTGTCGGCACTGTCAATAGTTTGCTCATCAGGCGCTTTCGCAGAAGCCCCGGGCATCTCGCGAGAGGAGAAGGGCGCGATCATCGCGTCCCTCGATAGCACATTGACGACGAACTACGCGTTTCCGGACATCGCCCGAGAAATCGCGCCGGTGCTCCGGGAACATCTGAAAAAGGGCGACTATGACTCGGCGACCACGAAAGAAGAGTTTGCGAGGAAGCTAACCGACGATCTCGTCAAAGTTAGCGGCGATCTGCATTTCTTCGTGGGTGCAGACCCAAAATGGATTGCGGACTTCAAGGCGAAGGCAAGCCCAGCGCTTAAGGCCAAGATACGAAAGGAAGAATTGACCAGGCTGGAGGAGACCAATTTTGGTTTCGACGAGGTCGCTCGCCTGAAGGGAAATATCGGTTATATACGGTTCAGCTATTTTGCCGATCCGGAACTTGCCTATGACACGGCCGCATCCGTGATGCGCTTCGTCGGCAATACGGACGCCCTTATTATTGATTTGCGATATAACAATGGGGGCTATCTGGAAATGGCGCAATTTCTAGCCAGCTATTTTTTCTCCAGCGAAAAAGATCAGCTGCTTTTCGGCTACTACTATAATGAGGATGGTAAGCGTATTGCGCGCGGGCAATGGGTGCTGCCCGGCCTGCCAGGGAAACGCATGGTGGACAAGCCGGTCTATATCCTCACCGGCTCCACGTCGTTTTCCTCCGCAGAATGGTTTTCCTATTCGATGAAAAAACTCGGGCGAGCGACCCTGATCGGGGAACGGACCGCCGGCGGGGCGCATCCGGTTGCACGTAAGCCGGTCGATGACGATTTCTTCGTGCAAGTTCCAATCGGCCAGATCCAGGATCCTGTGGAACATGGCGATTTCGAAGGCGCCGGGGTGCAACCCGATATCCCGAGCCCCTCCATTCGGGCGCTTCCGCTGGCGCATAAGCTGGCGCTTGAAAATTTGGCGAAGTCCGATGACGCAAAGCGTACCGAATTTGATTGGCTGCTTCCAAGCTTGCTGGCAGAGATCCAGCGCCCGCACGTCGATGCCAGCACGTTGCGGAACGCCGCTGGAAAATATGAAGGTCGGCAGCTCATTCTAGACAATGGCACGCTCTACTATGTCTGGCGTGATCGGTTTCGGGTCGCGTTGGAGCCGATCGGTTCCGAGCTGTTTGCGGTGGAAGGGGTGTCAGATTTTCGATATCGTCTGAATGCCTCGCGCGGAAAAGTGACGGCGCTGGAACGCGTGAACAAGGACGGCAGCGTCCAGAGGTACAAGCGCCTTGACTGAACGAAAACATAATCCACCAGCGATCGATGACGTGGTGTTTCTTGGCCGCGCTGTCGAACGACTGAGCGTCCTGATCGAAGAACAATCCCAAATTGTCTTCGATATGACGGGAATCGTCATCCCTGTTCGTTCGTGCTCGCTGATGACTGTGCTTGCCGCGCTTGGCACGGCTTCGGCCTCGGATCTGGCGCGCGAGCTCGGACATTCACATCAATTGGTCATGCAAAAGATACCAAAGTTGGTTCGTCTGAAACTCATACTGCAACGGAACGATGAAGATGATGCCCGGCGACGGATATTTATGCCCACTTATGAGGGATTGGCGCAGCTTGCGAAATTCGAGCAGTGCAAGTCGCTAATTCGTGAGGCCTATGCCGAGTTATTTGCCGAGATAGGGGACGTTAAGCAACTTGTGGATCGCGCCGCCGATGCACTCAACGAAAAGGCGTTGGACAAACGCATAGACAACAAGCGTATTAATTTAGATTTGACCTCGTATATTGAGAAGGCCGACCACGTAAAAAGTAGTTCCCATCATGGCACGGCTGGGCGAGGTGACACATGATTTGATCTTAGGGCATGACCCTGTTTGTCAGATTGGTGCCCTTGCCCATTCCATTTAAAAGTCCGGACGGTATCCGAGGCTACAGCAACGCGCTTAAGCCTGAATACGAGGAGGGAAGATCATGGACAGGGAATTTGTCGCCGTTGGGATCGATGTCAGCAAGCATAAGCTTGACGTTGCTTTACTGGTAGACGGGAAAATTCGTAGTAAGGCTGTAAGCAACTCAACTGCTGGTTACCACGAACTGAAGGCGTGGCTAACGAAGTAGAAGATTACGCTGGACGATTGCCTGGTCTGCATGGAATCGACTGGGGTTTATAGCGAGCCAGTCGCCACGGGCCTACATGCGCTTGGCTTAACGGTGAGTATTGTGAATCCGGCACGCATCAAAGGCTTTGGCCAAAGCGAGCTGGTGCGCAATAAGAACAATGGCATCGATGCTGCCTTGATTGCCAGATATTGCGCCATGATGCACCCCGATCCATGGGAGGCACCGCCCCCTGAACAGCGCCGGCTAAAGGCCTGGTGTGATCGTCTAAGGGCCTTGAAGGACATGCGTCTGCAAGAGGAGAATCGAATCGAAGCGTGCAACATTGCTGCGAATGCCGAATTGGTTGCTCATATCCAGCAGCATGTGATTTGGCTAAATTCTCAAATAAAACAGATAGAGCACGATATTGACGATCATATCGATCGGCATCCCAACCTGAAGCGCGATGCAGAACTAATGACCAGCATTCCGGGTATTGGCAAGACTACTGCCGCTGTAATGCTAGGCCATGTGGGTGACATGCATCGATTCACTAGCGCGAAGGCTTTAGCCGCCCATCTTGGAGTGAGCCCTCGGCAGCGAACTTCAGGCATAGCTGTGCGAGGTCGCACGACCATGAGTCGAACAGGAAATCGTGCGACTCGAAGCGCGCTCTACATGCCAGCTGTCGTGGCAAGCCATCCCGGCATGACTCAAACCAAGGCGCCTCTCATAATCCCGGTCCGGTTCACTCATCGGTGCAGGGTACCCGGCTGTCTGTTCGGGAAGGTACACAGTCGAAACAATGCGAACGATTTGGCAAGAGTTGCGGGCAATTCTCAAAAGGTGGGCGACTCGAACAAGCTTAAGGGTGTAGATTGAAGAAATGTCCAGGCGAATCGATCATGTCACGGCGGGGAAAATGTCGGCTGCGCTCGCCGCCCGGGCTGCATTCGGGGATCGGTTCGCCCTACATTCAGCGCACCTCTCTGGCCTGCTGTTTCCCCTGGTCGAGGCGGTATTTTTGCGGCCTGCCTGGAAAACACGCGAGCGGAATGCCTCTTCAGGAAGGGTACCTGATCGCCGCATCTCTGCTGACCGTGCATCGTTCGTCAGTGTTCCGCAGGCGAAAGCCATGGGGCGGGATGATCACCGGCCCGATGCAGAGGCGCTGTAGTACGACGAGCATAGCCATTGAGCCGACTGGCTTCGAAATTAGGGCGTACACTTGCACAGTATGATTAAACAGGAGAGCCGTCATGAACGACTCCGGACCGGAATCCTCCTTCCTTGGGCTTCCCCTGAGCGCGGAACAGGAATCTGAGATACAACACTATATTCACCGGCGACTGAGGCGCGGGCTGCAACCTGATGTGGAAGAACTGCGTGGCATGCTCCATGACATGCTGGAGCCTCCGATTGAGGAGCGCCGATATGGTGACATTGAGGCTGCGGGGCCACACTCTGATGCAGAGCGCGCTGCTGGCAGGGTCGATAATGATGGCGACCCGATCACCGCTCATGAAGAACGAACTGCTGCGCGTGAAGCGGAAGCGATGAAGCACTCAGCCACGTAATCCTGGTGGACCAACGAAGCAACGCCCGACGCGTCGCGTTTCCCAACTGTTGTCACGCCAAATTGCTGCGCTGAACCGAATGGGGCTGTGCAAGGAAAAAACATGGAGAGCACTGGTGACCCTGTCGTAAATGGAGAATCGGACGAGCGCTTGGCTGCGCAGTTCGAGGTTTCGTTCGATGGAAAACGCTACACATTCCGGCAGTATCACTACGACCAGTTTCGGGATGCGTTGCGCTATGCCATCGCAGAGCACGGGAAAGTTGGGTTTCTGAAAGATGAAACATTCCAGCCACGCTGGCTGGCCGCATACCAACCAAGCGACGAAGACCAAGAGATGATGAAGCTGCATGGTATCGCTTATGGCGAAGGCCATTACCTGTATGGCGGCCATCGCTACGGTCAATTGTGTGATGCGGTGGCCTTTGCTGCTCAACGTCTGAAATCGTAGGCCCATGGCCATAAAGGAGTGGCAGGATGACGACGAGCTTGCAGTGGATGGCGGAAGGGGTCTTGTCATGCACCTGGCGGCAATTGCTGCTCATTGGGCTGCTGACAACGCATGGCACCATCGTTGCTGTGACTGTGTATTTGCACCGGTGCCAAACGCATAGGTCGCTAACGCTGCACCCGGCAGTCGCACATTGCTTTCGCTTCTGGTTATGGCTGACGACTGGCATGGTGACCCGCGAATGGGTCGCTGTGCATCGCTGCCATCATGCTCACTGCGAGACCGAAAAAGATCCGCATAGTCCACTGGTGGCCGGCATCAACGAGGTCCTGTGGCGCGGAGCGGAAATGTACCAGAAGGCCGCAAGCGATCCGTCGCTGGTTGATCGCTACGGTGGCGGTGGGCCGGATGACTGGCTAGAGCGGCGAGTCTATGGTCGATTCACCTGGCAAGGCGTGGGCTTGCTGTTGCTCATTGAGCTGGTTTTGTTTGGCGCACCGGGACTAACGCTGTGGGCCTGCCAGATGATGTGGATTCCTTTTATGGCAGCCGGCGTCATCAACGGGCTCGGGCACTACGCGGGCTATCGCAATTTCGACTGCCGGGAGGCCGCGACCAATATCCTTCCTTTTGGCCTGCTGATTGGCGGCGAGGAGCTACACAACAACCATCACACGTTTCCGACTTCTGCAAAATTCTCAGTGCGCTGGTTTGAGTTAGACATAGGCTGGGTGTACATCAGCCTCTTGCGGAGCTTCCGTCTGGCATCGCCCCGGCCGCCCGCAGCACGATTGACGCGATGTGCAGGGCAGTTCGTGCCGACCTTGGCCACGTTGCGGCTGGTGCAGGGTAATCGTGCACTACTGACACGCGAGCTGACAGGCTTGACGCTCCAGGTGTTTCGGGCCGAGCGTAAGTCAATGGCGAAACTGATTCCGCAGGCGATCCTGGCGCAGGTAAAAGGATTGTTGGGGCGAGCACCATGCCGGCTTACTGGTGCGCAACGCATGGACCTGGAGCGGGTGGTGGTACACAGTGCACGGCTCAATGCCATCCATCTGGCGCGGCAAGCATTCGAGATACTGTGGGAGCCATCGCTGGCTACGCAAGAGCAGTTGTTGAGCGGGTTGCAGACCTGGTGTATCGAGGCGGAGCGTTCCGGCCCGCGTTCCCTGCAACGATTTGCCCGGCATCTGGCAAGTTATGGATAGTAGCCATGAATCTCGCACTTTTGCACTCGGCTGCGTGTCGGGACTTGCTCAATGAGGGAGAACTGGAGGACGCCGTGCGCTACTGCGTGGCGCAGGGGGTTGAACCACCCGTGCCGCCATGTTCCGAGTTCTCCCCTGATTATGACCGGTGCGTGGAGCTGGCGAAGGAGACATTGTCGGATTACGGTTGGTGGGAAAAACGGTTGAAGGTCCGCGGCGCGCGTTTCCGACGTCAGGCGGGAAAGCAATAGAGCGCGAAGCCGGATGCCGTGTCGTGAGATTGCCCACGCAAATGGTGGGGAAATCTGCGTGACCAATCAATGTCAGCTAATCCGTCGTCGCAGAGGGATTCGTAGCGCGCGCCTGTTCTAATGACGCTTGCCGGAATCGTGGCCTTCGTCTTTATCGGGCTTGTTAGGCTTGTCAGGACGTCCGCGTTCCTCGTTATGTCCGCGAGGCGGCGGCCCCTGATCATGGCGGAACTCTTCCCGCGCAGCCTGACGTTCATGCTGAACAGGCCGACTCTCGCGCGGTGGCGACTGCCGGTTCTCCTGCAAGCGTTCACGTTCCATTGGCCGCATGTTCTGCGGTTCGGGGGCGCGAGCTAATGGAGTTCGGTCCCGATCACGATCCCGCTCGCGGTCCCGGGACTGGTGCGATGGACTTGGCCGTGCCGGCGGCTGGTTGGCCGCATCGGCGGCATGCGCCTGCCATTTCTGGCGTACTTGCTGGTCACGCGGCGCGTACCTGTAGTGCTGTTGGGAGAGTTCTCGTCGCTGCACTTCATTTGGATAGTTGGCCCGTGTGTAGCGTTGCTGATAGCGTGGCAGCGGGGCCGGGGCAGGGGCTGCGGCGCGATTCCATCGCTGCCAGTTGGGGTGCCGGCGCGACCAGTCCGGGCCCCATACGCGGTCCCATCGAGGTGGTGCAGTCACGGCCCAACTACTGAATATTACGGGCGGATAGCGGTAATAACGCACGGGAACGCGCAGTATGAAGAGCGGCACGCTGTCATAGCCTACAAGATCCCAAGGGCCGTCGTACCAGCGGCTGGCATACCATTCGTCGTCCACGTAGACCCAATAAAGTCCATCGTAGAAGAAGTAGTTGGCGTGCAGGCGAGGCGCGTAATACACCGGATAGCCGGGAATTCGCTGCATGACGGGATATTGGACAACGTTTATGGATACGTTGACGCTTGCGTTCGCATGTAGCGGCATGAAGTTCAGTGCCGTCAATACGACGATGGTGAGTAGTTTGCGCATGACATTCCCCTTTCGAGCGGGGTTGTGGCGGGCCAGCTTGGCTGGCCGAGGCCACAATGATGCTAGTTTAGGTCGGGACTAATTGTTGTGTCCGTACGGTGGCGCACTGTTGCGTTACTGCTGGGGTTACTCGTCGTCAAATTCAGAAGCCAGATCCTTGAAGCCCTGCCGCACGGCGAAAGGCAGGAACTCGTCAGGTGTATCGAGCACGATCAGTCGCCGTTCCTGAATGACCGGATCGCCGGCAGACAGATCGGGTCCTGTATAGCCGAGTGAGCGCAAGCGTGCGCTGATTTCACTGATCAGTTTTTTGTCCCTGTGCAGGCCGTCGGTAGCCCCGGCGACAAGATCGACATAAACGTCAACTACCCCGTAACCTTCATCGAAGATACGGATGGATTTTATGTCGACATTGCGGCCGCTGCCGTCGCTTGCTTTGAATGGGCCGCTGAGTTGGATATCGGTGTCTTGGTTCATGCCCGAAGCATACACCATCTGCCTCGTGGGGCTTCGGCACGCGGGGCGCTTCGCGGCTCATTCAATTCAGAATTGCTGGTTGCGCGCCACGATTTCGCCCGGCGAGCTGAGTAGGAAGATATTGTCGTTCAGCGTGTCGTCCTCGCCTTTGAGATGATCAAATGATTTGAGCGTGGGGAGCAGGTCGCGTACGAGCGACTGCTGGATCGGCGTCTTCTTTTCCGACGTCAGCTTGCCCAGAGTGAAGGTGAACACGTGCTCCGACTGGCTCGCTGTCCGATCCAGACCGGCCATTGCCAGCTTGCCATACTTGTATTTCAGCGACACGTTACTGGAGGCGCTATCGTCGATGCGGTGGTAGTCATAGTTCTGGGTCGCCGGAGTCCCGTCGAAAAATGGTGGAGTGGATTTTCCAATGGCCGTGTGGTACTCGGCGCTCAGGTGCGATTGCTGGGTTTGTCCTACGCTGCGCTCGTCGTGGTTCTGGCCAGCGATTTTGGTCGTCTGCGAAACATCATAGGCGAAGGTGTCCTGCTGCTGCAGCCTGAGGGGATTGCTGGATTTTGGCGTCTGGGTAAGCGATGCACTGAAATCCGACAGGCCAGTCAGCGCAGCATGGTCGTCGGCGTTCAGCCGCCACTTGGATATTGCGCGCAGATACTCTTCGGGTTCTTCGGCAGTGGCGGTGCGATTCATGTCGGAGAATGCGTCCTTAAACATGGACATCAGTTTCTTGTCACCGTGTCCACGCGAGACTGCCTGGTCGAATTGGGCCAGGTAGTTGTTAATGGCTTTTGACTGCTGCTTTTTGGTGCCCAGGTGCTCGATATCGCTCGTGTCCACATTCACTTCAGCTTTTCCATCCGGGCCGCCGATGCTTACCTTGCGCGACATGTCGTCGATGTGGAAGTCCAGGGTCTGCGATGTGGAATCCGGGTCCGCAACTTCTGCATGGAAGTCGATGGCGTCCACGAATTTGTTATCGAACTGGGTCAGGGCGCTTAAGCGGACTTGCGGGTCCGTTCCCGTCATGCCGTCGATGGCCGCCTGGAAGCCCTGCGCGAGATCGGACAGCGCTTTGCGCTCATCTGGATTCAGTTCCGCGCTTGTGCTGATCTGGTAGATCATTTCGTCATTGACATTGGCCAGCGTCAGGTCGACCAGGACGCCGCTCTTTGTTGTGATGCTTAGTGTGAACTTGTTATCTACGTTCAGCGGCAATTTGCCATGTTCCAGGGGAATGACGGCGCCGGCGCCGAATTGCGCGAGCATTTCCGCGCCAAGGTCTTTGTAGCGCTGGCTGGTTGAAACGGGGGCAGATGCAGCAGCGATACCCTCTGGGCTCAGCGTGACGATGGACGAAGGCTGGAGCGACGCAGCCGCGTCGAGCTTGGCCACGACCGGGTTGATGTTCCGGCCAGAAGTCGGGGCGGCATAGCGGGTAGCTGGTTGCCAGTTTGAGAAACTTGATATTGAGTTCATGCCGGTTTAACGGCTCGCCATTAACGAAACTTTAATTAGTGAAAAATGTGTTCCCCTTCTTGGGAAAGGAAAAGCGTGCTACGCTAGCGTTGCTTTCGAGGAAATGTTTTTTCGTGCCCGTTTTGCCATCCGCAGCGGGCGGTTCCAAAGTCCTGGCATGCCGCAGCTACCCGCTTTAAGCTCGCCAGGATTGATCCTGCGTCACCATCGCAATTGAAGGAATCTGAATGAGCAAGGGCGAACCACTTCGCCTGCACGTGCCCGAACCTACGGGGCGTCCAGGTTGTGCAACTGATTTTTCCTATCTCCGCCTGTCACCGGCGGGCGCCGTGCGGCGGCCCGAGGTCGATGTGGCGCCAATGGATACGCGCGATCTCGCGTACTCCCTGATCAGCGTGATCGATGCCGAGGGTAATGCCGTCGGACCTTGGGTACCGCAAATTGATATCGAAACTGTGCGCAAAGGCCTGCGGGCCATGATGAAGACGCGCATCTTCGATAGCCGCATGCTGATGGCCCAGCGCCAAAAGAAAATGTCGTTCTACATGCAGAGCCTTGGCGAGGAGGCTATCGGCACCGCGCAGGCGCTTGCACTGAATGTGGACGACATGTGCTTCCCGACCTATCGTCAGCAAAGCATTCTTGTTGTGCGCGACTATCCGATGGTGGATATGATCTGCCAGCTGATGTCGAACGAACGTGATCCACTCAAGGGCCGTCAACTGCCTGTCATGTATTCGGTGAAGAAGGCAGGTTTCTTCTCGATCTCCGGCAACCTGGCGACGCAATACATCCAGGCCGTCGGCTGGGGCATGGCGTCTGCGATTAAAGGCGATACCAAGATTGCTTCGGCATGGATCGGCGACGGCGCCACGGCGGAGGCGGATTTCGATACCGCTCTTACTTTCGCCCACGTGTATCGCGCGCCTGTCATCCTCAACGTGGTCAACAACCAGTGGGCCATCTCGACTTTCCAGGCGATCGCCGGTGGCGAGGACACTACCTTTGCAGCGCGCGGCGTCGGTTGCGGCATCGCTTCGCTGCGTGTTGATGGCAATGACTTCCTGGCCGTGTACGCGGCATCGCAATGGGCCGCCGAACGGGCACGCCGCAATCTCGGGCCATGCCTGATCGAATGGGTAACCTACCGCGCGGGCCCGCATTCGACATCGGATGACCCATCGAAGTACCGTCCTGGCGATGACTGGACGCATTTCCCATTGGGCGATCCGATCGCGCGCCTGAAGCAGTATCTGATCAAAGCCGGCGCGTGGTCCGAAGCGGAACACGAGGAAACGCAAAAGCGCCTGGAAGCGGAGGTGTTGGCCGCGCAGAAGGAGGCCGAACAATACGGCACCATGGCCAGCGGCCATACCTTCAGTCCAGCCGAAATGTTCGATGGCATCTATAAAGAGCTGCCGGAACATTTGCGCGTACAACGTCAGCAACTGGGGATCTGATATGGCGGAAAACAATGTGAAAACCTCCATGACCATGATCCAGGCGCTGCGTTCGGCGATGGATGTGGTAATGGAGAAGGATGAAAACGTCGTGGTCTTCGGCCAGGACGTAGGCTACTTCGGCGGCGTGTTCCGCTGCACCGAGGGCCTGCAAAAGAAGTACGGGAAATCCCGCGTCTTCGATACGCCGATTTCGGAAGGCGGTATTGTCGGCGTGGCAATTGGCATGGGTGCGTATGGCCTGCGGCCGTGCATCGAGATTCAGTTTGCCGATTACATTTATCCGGCGTATGACCAGATCGTGTCCGAGGCGGCGCGCTTGCGTTACCGTTCGGCGGGCGATTTTACCGCGCCGATCACCATTCGTACTCCTTGCGGTGGCGGTATTTACGGCGGGCAGACACACAGCCAGAGTCCAGAGGCGGTGTTCGCCCACGTCTGCGGTTTGCGCACCGTAATGCCATCGAATCCTTACGACGCCAAGGGGCTGCTGATTTCGTCGATCGAGTGCGACGATCCGGTGATCTTCCTTGAACCAAAGCGCCTGTACAACGGGCCGTTTGATGGACACCACGATAAACCAGTCGTGCCTTGGTCGCAAAATCCCTTGGGTGAAGTGCCGGAGGGTTACTACACTGTGCCGCTGGATAAGGCGGCGATCTTCAGGCCGGGTAAGCAGCTTACCGTGCTGGCTTACGGCACCATGGTGTGGGTATGCGAGGCGGCGGCGCGCGAGACGGGAATCGACGCTGAAATCATCGACTTGCGCAGCCTGTGGCCGCTGGACCTGGACACCATCGTGGAGTCGGTCAAGAAGACTGGCCGCTGCGTGGTGGTGCATGAGGCGACGCGCACTTGCGGCTTCGGCGCGGAACTGGTGTCGCTGGTGCAGGAACATTGCTTCTACCATCTGGAAGCGCCAATTGAGCGTGTGACGGGCTGGGATACTCCCTATCCGCACGCGCAGGAATGGGCGTATTTCCCTGGGCCGGCGCGCGTTGGCGCGGCGTTCAAACGTACGGTGGAGGCATAAGGATGGGTATTCACGTCATCAAGATGCCTGATATTGGCGAGGGCATCGCAGAAGTTGAACTGGTCATGTGGCATGTCAAAGTGGGCGATGCAGTCAGCGAGGATATGATCCTGGCGGACGTCATGACCGACAAGGCCACCATTGAGATTCCATCGCCGGTACATGGCACCGTGGCCATGCTTGGCTGCGCTGCCGGCCAGGTAATGGCTGTTGGGGCGGATCTGATTCATATTGAAGTGGAGGGGGCGGGGAACCTGAAGCCGCAGGCCGCTTCCGCTGCGGCGGCCGCACCGGCCAAGCCTGCGGCGCAGGCCCCGGCTCCGGCTCCGGCTCCTGCCGCTGCGGCAGCCGCGCCAGCGTCCAGCAAGCCTTCCGCAACGCCGGTAGCGGGAACGCCGTCGGGTCACGCGGCACACGCGAGCGCGCCTGCGTCCTCCCGCGTGGCGCGGGAGCTGGGCGAACGTCCGCTGGCGTCGCCTGTGGTGCGCAAGCGTGCATGGGACATGGGCGTTGAGCTCCAGTACGTACATGGCAGCGGCCCAGCCGGCCGCATCCTGCAATCCGACCTGGATGCCTACGTTGCTCGGGGCGTACAGGGCGCCCCTTCAGCTGCACTGGGCGGCTACCGCGAGGTCCACAGCGAGCAAACCATTCCCCTGATCGGCCTGCGCCGTAAGATCGCGCAGAAGATGCAGGAAGCAAAGCGCCGCATCCCGCACTTCTCGTATGTCGAGGAGGTTGACGTTACCGAGCTTGAGAACCTGCGTGTCCGCATGAATGAGCAGTGGGGCAAGGAGCGCGGCAAGCTAACCGTGCTGCCTTTGCTGGTACGCGCCACGGTGGTTGCGCTGCGCCAGTTCCCGCAAATGAATGCGCGCTTCGATGACGATGCCGGCGTCGTGACGCAATATGGCGCCGTTCATCTCGGTGTCGCGACCCAGACCGACTCCGGCTTGATGGTGTCAGTTTTGCGCCATGCCGAGGCACGCGACCTGTGGTCCAGCGCTGCGGAGATCGGCCGCCTTGCCGACGCAGCGCGCACGGGCAAAGCCACACGCGATGAGTTGTCGGGTTCCACGATCACCATTTCCAGCCTGGGCCCATTGGGCGGGATCGTCACCACGCCAGTGATCAACCATCCGGAAGTCGCCATCATCGGCGTCAACAAGATCGTGGAGCGGCCTATGGTGCGCAACGGTGCGGTGGTCATTCGCAAGATGATGAACTTGTCGTCCTCGTTCGACCATCGCGTTGTCGACGGCATGGACGCCGCCCAGTTTGTGCAAGCCATTCGCGCCTTGCTCGAATGCCCAGCCATGCTATTTGTGGAGTAACCGATGAACCAACACACAACTACGCTGCTGGTAATCGGCGGCGGTCCTGGCGGCTATATCGCGGCTATCCGCGCCGGCCAGCTTGGCATTCCAACCACTCTCATCGAAGCGGGAGAGCTAGGCGGCACTTGCCTTAATGTCGGCTGCATTCCGTCCAAGGCGCTGATCCACGCGGCGGAAGAATTTGAAAAGGCCAGCCATTTCGCCAGCGGTTCGGCGCTTGGCATTTCGGTGCAGGCGCCGCGCATCGACATCGGCCAGACGGTGCTGTGGAAGGACGGCATCGTCGGACGCCTGACCGGCGGTGTAGCGGCGCTACTGAAGAAAAGTGGCGTGCGCGTCGTCAAGGGCTGGGCCAATATCGTCGATGGCAAGACCGTCGAAGTGATCCGCGACGGCGAAAGCCCACAGCGCATCGGCTGCGAGCATTTGCTGCTGGCCACCGGTTCGCACGCCACCGAATTGCCCTTCATGCCGTTCGGTGGAAAGGTGATCAGCGCTACGGAAGCGCTGTCGCCCAAGACCGTCCCGGGCAAGATGGTGGTCGTTGGCGCCGGATATATCGGCCTCGAGCTGGGAATAACCTATGCCAAACTGGGCGCACAGGTGCACGTGGTGGAGGCGCAAGATCGCGTGCTGCCAGCATATGACACGGAGCTGACCCGCCCGGTGGCCAACGCTTTGAAGAGCCTGGGCGTCGAAACCCACCTTGGCTGCTCGGTCCTCGGCCTGGACGAAAAGGGGGCAGCTGTACGCATCCGTAATGGCGCTGGCGAAGAGTCGGCCCTGGCAGCGGACCAGGTGCTCGTCGCAGTGGGCCGTCGTCCAAGCACGCGCGGCTTCGGCCTTGAAAAGCTGCGCATCGACATGGACGGCCACTTCATCAAGGTCGACGACCAGTGCCGCACCTCCATGCGCGATGTATGGGCCATCGGCGACGTCACCGGCGAGCCAATGCTGGCGCACCGCGCGATGGCGCAAGGCGAGATGGTGGCCGAGATCATCGGCGGCAAGCGCCGCCACTTCAGCCCCGCAGCCATTGCGGCGGTATGCTTTACCGATCCGGAAGTGGTGGTAGTCGGCGCCACGCCGCAGTTCGCGCGCGCCCAAGGCATCGATTGCATCGAGGCCATGTTCCCATTCGCCGCCAACGGGCGGGCCATGTCGCTTGAATCGAAGGACGGTTTCGTGCGGGTGGTAGCTCGCCGCGACAATCACCTGATCGTCGGCTGGCAGGCGGTCGGCAAAGCGGTGTCAGAGCTGTCCGCCGCTTTCGCCCAGTCCATCGAAATGGGTGCAACGCTGGAAGATGTCGGCGGTACGATCCACGCCCACCCGACTCTTGGTGAGGCGATTCAGGAAGCCGCGCTGCGCGCATTGGGCCACGCGCTGCATATTTGAAGGCCAGGTATGCCCAACGGGGGCACGGCGGTATTAAAATGGCCGGATGTTTGAGATTAGCCAACTTCGCTGTTTTATTGCCGTCGCTGAGGAGCTTCATTTCAGTCGCGCCGCCGAACGCTTGAATATGACGCAGCCGCCATTGAGCCGGCAAATCCAGCTGCTTGAACATAGCCTTGGCGTGCAACTGCTGGACCGCAGCAGCCGTGTGGTGCGCATGACGGCTGCTGGAAAAGCCTTCCTGCCGGAAGCGGTGCGGATCATCCGCTTGGCCGACGAAGCAGGGCTGATGGCGCGTCGGGTGGCGAAGGGGGAGCAGGGGAGCCTGGCGATCGGCTTCACTTCGGCATCCGGCTACACACTGTTGCCCGAGGTGGTGCGGCGCTTGCGCGAGCGCACCCCGGAACTTGCATTGTCATTGAAAGAGCTGGTGAGCACCGCCCAGGTGGAGTTGCTCGATGCAGGTCAACTGGATATGGCCTTGATGCGGCCATTGGCCCTGCATGGTGAATTGGTTAGCCTGCCGATTGCGGAAGAAGGATTGCTACTGGCGATTCCCGCGAACGAAGCGGACAGCTGGCCTGAGGCGCCGACATTGGCGTGCCTGCATCGCCGCCACTTCATCATGTACTCGCCGCATGAAGCGCGTCCTTTCTACCAGATGCTGACTGGGCGCTTCGAGCGTGAAGGTGTCGTGCCCGACGTTGTGGAGCATATCGGGCAGGTGCACACCATGTTGGCCCTGGTCAGCGCCGGCATTGGCGCGGCGCTGGTTTCAGAGGCTTGCGCGCGCCTGCAGTTCGATGGTGTTGTGCTGCGCAGGATGGCGACAGAGCCGGTAAGTACGGTCTGCACTTACCGGCGCGATAATGACAACCCGATCCTTCAATTGTTCATCAAAGAGATCCTGCCGACTTTTCCCGGCGCCCGCTGAATTGGTTTAACGCACGAGGCAAGGGCGCTTGTTGTCGAATTTCCAATCCGGTACCAGAAACTGCATCGCGGCGGCATCATCGCGCGCGCCCAGTCCCAGGTTCTTGTAAGCCTGGTGCGCTTTCTCCAATTCCACTTCATCCAGCTCGATGCCCAGCCCAGGTTTGTTCGGCAGGTGCACCATGCCGCCCTGGATTTTCAATGGCTCCATGGTGATGCGCTGGCCGTCCTGCCAGATCCAGTGGGTGTCGATGGCTGTGACCTTGCCCGGCGCGGCGGCGCCAACGTGGGTGAACATTGCCAGCGAAATGTCGAAGTGGTTGTTTGAATGCGAGCCCCAGGTCAGGTCAAACATCTGGCACAGCTGCGCCACGCGGACGGAGCCTTGCATGGTCCAGAAGTGCGGGTCGGCCAGGGGGATGTCGACGGATTGCAGCTGGATCGAATGCGCCATTTGCCTGAAGTCGGTGGCGATCATATTGGTGGCGGTTGGCAGGCCGGTAGCGCGGCGGAATTCGGCCATCACCTCGCGGCCGGAGAAACCGCTTTCTGCGCCGCATGGGTCTTCTGCATAGGCGAGGATGCCATGCTTGTCGCGGCAGACGCGCACGGCTTCCTTGAGTGACCAGGCGCCGTTTGGATCGAGCGTGATCCGTGCCTGCGGGAAGCGCTCGTGCATTGCGACGATAGCCTCCATTTCTTCGTTGGCGGAGAGTACGCCACCCTTCAATTTGAAGTCGTTGAATCCGTAGCGCTCACGTGCGGCTTCACACAGGCGCACTACCGCCTCTGACGTCAAGGTTTCTTCGTTGCGGACTCGGAACCAGGCGTCGCCAGCATCGGGTTCGCTGCGGTAGGCCAGGTTAGTCTTCTTGCGGTCGCCGACGTAGAAAAGGTAGCCCAGCATTTCAACTGCGTTGCGCTGGATGCCTTCGCCCAGCAGGGCGGCAACAGGAACGTTCAGGAACTGGCCCAGCAGGTCAAGCATTGCCGATTCGACCGCAGTCACCGCGTGAATGGTGGTGCGCAGGTCGAAGGTCTGGTTGCCTCGGCCGCCGGTATCCCGGTCGGCGAATGCGATGCGCATCGAGTTCAGGACGTTGTTGTATTCGCCGAGCGTCTTGCCGACGATGAGGGCACGCGCATCCTCGATGGTCTGGCGGATCTTTTCGCCGCCCGGCACTTCGCCCAGGCCGGTGTTGCCGGAGCTGTCTTTCAGGATGACGATGTTGCGGGTGAACCAGGGGCTGTGGGCGCCGCTCAGGTTCAACAGCATGGAGTCTTGGCCAGCCACAGGAACTACGCGCAGTTCGGTGACGATAGGGGCGTTGGTAAAGGAGGTATTCATGATTCCGAATTATTTGGTGAGTGATTTAACGAGATTGACGCGTTTGATGTCGCCGACAACGAACAGGTAGCAGGCAATCGCCAGTGCGGCATTGGCGCCAACGTAGATAAGTGCGCCGGAGAAGGACCCGGTAGCATCAACGATGTAGCCAATCACGATTGGGGTCGTGATGCCGGCGGTGTTGCCGAAGGTGTTGAACAGGGCGCCACTGAGGCCGCCAGCCTCTTTCGGCGATGTGTCTGAGACGACGGCCCAGCCCAGCGCCCCGACACCTTTGCCGAAGAAGGCCAGGGACATGACGGCGATAACCAGCGTGTCGGTGGCGATGTAATTGCAGGCGATCATGCTCATCGACATCAGCATGCCGAAGACGATCGGCACTTTGCGCGACACCGACAGCGAATATCCGGCCTTTGCCAGGCGGTCCGACAGCCAGCCGCCGAATATGCCGCCGAGGAAGCCGGCGATGGCAGGCAGCGAGGCGACAAAACCAGCCTTCAGGATCGTCATGTGGCGCTCCTGCACCAGGTAGACGGGGAACCAGGTAAGGAAGAAGTAGGTCAGCGTCGTAATGCAGTACTGGCCGATATAAATCCCGAGCAGCATGCGGTTGGATAGCAGCTCCTTGATGCAGGCGACGGTGTTGACCTGTGCCGGTTGCTTGGTGCGCGCAGTGCTTTCGGCATCGACCAGGGCGCCGCCTTCCTGGATGTAGCGCAGTTCAGCGCTGCTGATACTGGGGTGGTCCTTGGGGCCGTAAATGGTTTTCAGCCAGACGAAGGCCATCACGATACCGAGTGACCCCATCACATAAAACACGCTATGCCAGCCAAAGCTGTGCACAAGCCAGCCCATGATCGGCGCAAACAGCACGGTTGCGAAGTACTGCGCCGAATTGAATACCGCCGCGGCCAGGCCGCGTTCATGGGTGGGAAACCAAGCCGAGGCAATCCGGCTGTTGCCTGGGAAGGAGGGCGCTTCCGCTGCCCCGACCAGCATGCGCAAGGTGAATAGCACCGCCACCGCGGCACCGCCGGTCACAAAGCCCGCCGCGCCGGTGAACAGGGTGAAGGTCGACCACAGGAAGATGCTGAAGAAATAGGTGATTTTGGAGCCGAAGCGGTCAAGCAGCCAGCCGCCCGGCAATTGGGCGAGGACATAGGACCAGGCGAATGCCGAGAAGATAAAGCCCATCTGGACTGCTGAAAGGCCAAGCTCCTTCTTGATTTCGGGGCCGGCGATGGAAATCGTCGCACGGTCGGCATAGTTAATCGTGGTGATCGCGAACAGCATCGCGAGGATCATCCAGCGCGTACGGGTCTGGGCCTTGGCAGCGCTGACAGCATTGACAGTTGGTGCTTGTTCCACGGGTGTCTCCGGTTGTCGTTGATATGGTCGCATAGTCGTCAGAAGGTGTGGCGAATGCCGAGGTTGTAGCCGGTATTGCCGCTGCCTGACTCTGTGTTATTGGCCACCGTGTAGCCCGCGCCGTTTTGGTTGTTGATATGGGCATATGCTGCATACAGGTTGCTGCGCTTCGAAAGCGCGTAGACGTAGCCAATGCCCCAGGAATCTCCGTCCTGGTTGAAACTGGTCCTGTCGTCCTTGTGCATGGCCGAGAACAGAAGCATGCCTGCACCTAGTGGCGCACTGAAACCCAGCTTCGAGGGTGAAATAGGCGGACAGGCCGCTGCCCAAGTCCTCAGTGCCGCGGAAGCCGATGCGGGAAGCCGAGGATGCGCCGCTGGTGAGTTTGGTGACGTTGCCGCTAGCGCCGCCACGTTCGCCGACGATACCTGCATCGACGATGCCGTAAATATTGACCGAGGATTGTGCATGTGCCGCTGCGCTGCCAACGGCCAACAGGATGGCTGCTGTTTTCTTCATTGATGTCTCCATTATTTCGAAGTTGTTTCGATGTTGTTGTGCATTGATCATATGACTGGATCAATACCGCATCAAACCAAAGACTGGATTCATTAATTCACAAATTGAATCAATGGCAGTGGAGGGCCAATAGCCATCTACGGTTGAGGTAGCATTTTTGGCATTTCGCCTCCGAAAATTGACCGTTTGTCGCAATTGCCAGCCAGGAAACTCATAGCGTTCTTACAATGCTCGCTGGCCAATCCGAGCCATTCGAAAAGAGAGAATCCATGAGACTTCCCCTGACCGCACTCGCCTTGTCGCTGGCCGCCGTGGGCGCCCAGGCTGAAACCCCGTTCAACTTTGCCGCCACTCCAGGCAAGCTGCCCAAGGATGTGATCCCGCTCCAGTACACGGCGCACCTGATACCGCATGTAGCGAATAACACTTTCAGCGGCACGGAAACGGTCGAAATCGAGGTAAAGAAGGCTACGTCGAGCATCATGCTCAATGCCTTGAACATGGAAATCGAGGCGGCATCCCTGAGCGGTAAGGGCCTGGCTGAAACCAAGCTGGAGCCGAAGCTGGACAAGGAAGCCCAGACCCTCAGTTTCAAACTGGCCAAGCCGCTGGCGCCGGGCAAGTACACGCTGGCGCTCAAATTCAGCGGCGTAGTGAATCGCGAACCGCGTGGCCTGTTCTACCTGAAATACAAGAATGGCGCGGACGACAAATCACTGCTGGCGACCACCATGGAGCCAACCGACGCACGCCGCCTGCTGCCGACCTGGGACGAGCCGTCCTTCCGCGCCAAATTCAAGCTGACGGTTGATGTGCCGGCCAGCTTCAAGGCCTTCTCGAACACGCCAGCCGAAAAGCAGGAAAACCTGCCGAACGGCCTGCAGCGCGTGTCCTTCGCTGTGACGCCGAAGATGCCTAGCTACCTGCTGGTGCTGGTCGCCGGCGAGATGGCGCGCAACGTCGCCACGCAAGATGGCGTGGAAATCGGCGTGGTCTCGACCATCGGCAAAGAGGGCTCGACCCAGTTCGCGTTGGATGCTTCCAAGGAGCTCCTGCACTACTACAACAACTACTTCGGTCAGCCATACCCGCTTGCCAAGCTGGACCAGATCGCTATCCCGGGCATGAACGGTGCGATGGAAAACTGGGGCGGCATCGTCTACAACGAAGCTACCTTGCTGTACGACGCGAAGCGCAATCCTGACAGCACCAAGCAAACTGTTTATTCCGTCACCGCGCACGAAATGGCCCACCAATGGTTCGGCAACCTGGTCACCATGGCGTGGTGGGACAACCTCTGGCTGAACGAAGGCTTTGCCTCCTGGATGGCCGCCAAGTCCACCGCCCACTTCCACCCGGAATGGCGCGTCCAGCTCGGCGCAATGGTCGATCGCGAAGGCGTGATGAACCTTGACGCGCGCGCTACCACACACCCGATCCAGACCAAGGTCGAGAACGAAGAGCAGGCCAATAGCGTGTTCGACGCCATCACCTACGGCAAAGGCCAGGCCTTCCTGCACATGCTCGAAGCCTACCTGGGCGAGGACGCCTTCCGCAAAGGCATCCAGGCCTATATGGCCAAGCATAAATACTCCAACACCACCACGGCCGACCTGTGGGCAGCGTTGGAAAAAGCCTCCGGCAAACCTGTCGCCACTCTGGCCTCGGACTGGACCACCCAGGCCGGCGTGCCGGTGGTGAAAGTTGCGCAGAGCTGCGAAAAGGGCCAGCGCAAGATCACCCTGACGCAGCAGCCTTTCGTATTGGATGGCAGCCCTGTGCCGCAGCGCCTGTGGCATATCCCCGTTGCTATCGGCACCGTCGGCGGCAAGGCCGAATACACGATGATGTCCGGCGCCACGACTACCGTGACCCGCCCGGGCTGCGATGGCCAACTGATTGTCGATCCGGAAAGCGTGGGCTACTACCGCGTGCAGTATGACGACGCCAGCTTCAATGCGCTGGCCGCAATGGCCACCAAGCTTCCGGACGCCAGCCGCGTCAAACTGCTGGGCGATGCCTGGGCGATGGTCGTGAGTGAACGCATTCCGCTGGCGCGCTACCTGACCCTGGCGAGCCAGTTCAAGGGTGAGCAGCGTCTGGCTGTGTGGGGCGCCTTGCTGAATAACCTGGGCAACCTGTACAACCTGGCACAAGGCACGCCGGAGCGCGAAAAGCTGGGCCGCTACATCGCTGCACTGGTCCTGCCGAAGTTCCAGTCGCTGGGTTGGGAAGAAAAACCGGGTGAGGATGTTGAAGACCGCCAGCTGCGTACCGCGCTAGCTGGCGTTCTGGCCCGCACCGGCGACGAGAAGGTCATCGCCGAAGCACGCGTGCGTTTCCAGCGCTATCTGGCCGATCCAAGCAGCCTGCCGCCATCCTCGCTGGGCTTCGTGATGTCCGTGGTGGGTCGCTATGCGGACGAGCAGACCTACGACGCACTGAAGGGCCTGGCCCTGAAAGCGCAGTCTGTGGAAGAGCGTAATCGCTTCGCACGCTCGCTGGCGATGGCGATCGATCCTAAACTGTCCGAGCGCACGCTGCAGATCGCACTGTCGCCCGAACTGCCGATCCAGTTGACCAGCATGGTTATTCCGAGCGTAGCCGCCGCGGAACACGTCGACCAGGCCTGGAGCTTCGCAGTCGAACACCGCGATGCGTTGCTGAAGAACCAGGACGCGATGACGGGCAACCGCATGTATCCAGCCATCGTAGCCGGTTCGGTCGACGCGGCTGATGCCGACAAGATGGAAGCCTACGTCAAGGAGCACTTCTCCGCCGACGCCCTGGTTGACGCAAAACGCATCGGCAACGGCATCCGTGTACGCGCCAAACAGCGCGCGTTGCTGGTATCGCAGATTGCCCCAGCCCTCGATGGCATGAAGTAATACCGCCTCTTCGTACTATTGTTGTTTGACCAGGTCCGCTGCGACATCAAAGTCGCAGCGGACGTGTGTCTTTTCTGCGCCGCACACGGCGGCATCAAAGAGCGGCAGCAGCCGCTTGCCGGCCTTCACAGATTCCAGGGAACGCGCCACGCCATTGCTCACGCATGCATCACTCGGCGAGGAGGCGGGCAGGGCGGCGGCGTTGAATTCAAAAGAACCCACGGCGTGGACGTGCTTAAATCCCGGCTGCGTCGCATCTGAAACAATCATCTTGTCAACCTGGATTTTGAGCTTAGCCTCCGGATCGTTTTCGATTGCCGAGTACTGCTGGCTATAGGTGCCGCCGTTATAGCCTTTGATCAAATCACGGTCCGACGTCTTGATCTTGTACGAAGCGAGCGTCATGCCTGGTTCTGCCAAAGCTGGGAAATGGTAAGTCCCCGTCTGCATCGGCAAAGGCATTACCGAGGTCGAGATCTCGTACACCTTGCCTGCATTCTCTACATTCAGGCCCAGCCCAAAGCCGGTGATGGTCTGACCCTGGATCCCGAAACTGCCAAAGCCAACCTCGGGATCGCCCGCGCCTGAAAGCTTGAGGCCGCCGGCGACACAGCTCATGGTGTTGCTAACGCCCGTCGGCGCCGCGGCTTTATTCCCGCAGGCCGTAAGGATGAGCAGGACGGGCAGGATGGCAAGGAGTTTCATGGCGTCTGGTTCTCGCGAAAAAATGCCATTTTGCCATTATTAAACTTGCCTGTATCATCCGGGGCACTTTTACCGTATTGGAGCATTCACTATGCAGCAGCGAGTTTGGGCCGGGATCGCGATGTTGGCAGTGATGGGGGCTGCGAGCGCCCAGCAAGTGGCGCCAACGCCGAATCCCGATTTGCCCTTATGGGAAGTCGGCCTTTTTGGCGGCGCCGCCACCACGCCTGCTTATCCCGGCGCCGAGGAGCGCTCTACTCGCGGCCTCGTATTGCCGATGTTTATCTATCGCGGCAAGGTGCTGCGTGCGGACCGCTCCGGCGTGAGCGCGCGCTTGTTCGACACCGAGCGCGTTGATCTGGATCTGGGATTTGCGCTTTCATTACCGTCCCGTTCCGACGACGTGGCCGCGCGTTCCGGCATGCCGGACCTGAATTCGCTGCTGGAGTTTGGGCCGCGGCTGAAGATATTGCTGTCCGATCCAAAGGTGCCTGAACGTGTACGGCTGGAACTGCCGCTGCGTGTGCCGTTCGAACTTGGGAATGGATTCCGGCGCCAAGGACTGGTGTTCGAGCCGCGAGTCGTCTTTGAAACCTCCAGCAGTAACCAGCAATGGCAGGTCGACGCCAACGTCGGGATGGTATTCGGCAACGCTCGCCTGAACCAATACTTTTACGAGGTAGCTCCGCAATACGCGACAGCCACTCGTCCGGTCTATGAGGCGAAGGGCGGTCTGATGGCGACGCGTTTCGGTGCGAGCCTGTCGCACCGGCTGACGAAAGATTGGCGACTATTCGGTTTTGCGCGCTATGACAATTACATCCACGCCGCTAACCGCGACAGTCCATTGTTCCGCCAGAACAGCGGCCTTTCGCTTGGTGTCGGGTTCACCTGGACGGCATATCGCTCGACTGCTCGTGCATGGGAATAGGCCCGGTGTGAAAGGACGCACATACTCAATGTGAGTGCTTGAGGCATCCTTACTTCGAATTCAATTCGAGGAGAATGTCATGGATGCACTAAAGCTACTCCAGCAGGATCATGCGAACGTTAAGGCGATGTTCAAAGAGTATGAGGGCTTGGGGGACCGCGCTTTCGCCGGTAAGAAAAAGCTCGCTGATCGCATCTGCCTCGAGCTGACCAAGCACGCGACCGCAGAGGAAGAACTCTTTTATCCGGTACTGCGGGAAGCTTCAAAGGAGAGCGAAGATCAGCTTGACGAGGCTTCAGTGGAGCACGCGTCGTTAAAAGCCCTCATTTCGCAAATAAGCCAGATGGATTCCCATGATGAACTGTACGACGCCAAGGTGAAAGTGCTCGGAGAGTATGTGAACCATCACGTGAAGGAAGAAGAGGGCGAAATGTTCCCGAAAGCGCGCGAGGCCGGGCTCGACCTGGAGACCATGGGCCGCGAAATTGAAGCCAGGAAGGAGGAGGTCGATTCCGTTCCTGCCGAGATGCCCGTGCCAGCGAGGGGGCGGGCGGCACGCCAGGCGCGGGCTGGGCGCTAACAAAAGGTCAAGGGCAAATATTTCCTTCCCGACAGGCGATGGTGGGCATAGACTGATGAATCGCCGCCCGGCGTTCCACCATCCAGGGAGGGTCATATGTCCAGCAAATACACGGAAGTCCTGACGCCACTGAATTGCCAGCTCATCTTTATTGATCAGCAGCCGCAGATGGCCTTTGGCGTTCAGTCGGTTGACCGCCAGGTCCTCAAAAATAACGTCGTCGCCCTAGCCAAGGCTGCCAAGGCCTTTGGCATTCCAACCACGATCACGACGGTCGAGACCGAGGGCTTTTCCGGCCCGACTTTCCCAGAGTTGCTTGCCGTTTTCCCCCAGCACCGGATCCTTGAACGTTCCTCGATGAATTCCTGGGACGACCAGAACGTGCGCGATGCGCTGGCGGCCCATGCGGGGAAAGGGCGCAAGAAGGTCGTTGTCTCGGGTTTGTGGACGGAAGTATGCAATATGGGCTTCGCCCTCTCGTGCATGCATGACACCGACTACGAAATCTACATGGTGGCCGATGCCTCCGGCGGCACTTCGCTCGATGCGCACAATTACGCCATGGATCGTATGGTGCAGGCAGGTGTGGTTCCAGTCACCTGGCAGCAGGTCATGCTGGAATGGCAGCGCGATTGGGCCCGAAAGGAGACCTATGACGCAGTGATGAATATCGTGCGTGAGCACTCCGGCGCTTACGGCATGGGTGTGGACTACGCTTACACTATGGTTCACAAGGCTCCTGAACGCGTGCAGCATGGCGAGCGTATCGGGCCAAACCCCGCCAAAATGACTTCCGCTTAGACAGAAGAATATTGAATGACGAACGCCATGGCCGGCTGCGGGTGCGCAAGCAGTTGCAGCTTGCTTGGCCATGATCATGCAAGCGCCTGGGCATTGTGCTGGATGGCGTGAGTAGGGAAGACACCATGAGCACTGCAGCGCCCCGCGATCCGCTTGTCCTGTTGTTGTTCACCCTGACCTTAACGACAGGACTGGTCGACGCAGTGAGCGTGCTTGGACTGGGCCGAGTCTTTACCGCCAATATGACGGGGAATGTGGTGTTCCTGGGATTTGCGGTGGGCGGCGCACCCGGATTCTCGACACCTCGATGCGCGGCTGCGTTGGCTGGCTTTTTGGCCGGCGCTGCGATAGCCGGTCGCCTGGGCACTCTCATGGAGGACGCGCCACGAGGACGATGGCTGATGACCATCGCGGGTCTCGAGGCGGGGCTATTCTTTGCCTCCGCCATGATCGCAGCCGATTACGATATCAAGAATCTCGCCCCGGCGAACAAGCTCTATCTCATGATCGTGATGACGGCGGTTGCCATGGGATTGAGAAACGCCACTGTTCGCCGCCTATCCGTCGCCGACCTGACAACGACGGTCCTCACGCTGACCTTGACGGGGATTGCGGCCGACTCAATGATCGCCGGCGGCGCCAGCACGAGATTGATGCGGCGCCTTGCTGCCGTAGTACTGATGTTTATCGGCGCAGCCCTTGGCGCGGCGATGGTCTCCACGGTAGGACTAGCCGCACCGCTATGGCTGACTGGCTGCGCGGTGTTGCTTGTGACCGTCCTTTATACGCTGCATCCGAGCGCCAAAGTGAGCCAAAAACAGGCGCAGGCCTGACGACGCTCCGACGTGTTGTTGTCGCTAATTCACTACAAAACGAAAGATGTGAAACCGTTCGCTTTGTCGAACGAAAGGTTTTGCTATGCCAAAAATCGCATCAGTTATGTCGATTTTAGCTAAGGAAAGATTTATTGTCTTTCCAATCTTACAGTGGTCACACGAAATCCTTACGGAATCGAAATCAAAGGAAAGACTGGAGACTACAAATGAAAAAATCAGCAGTTCGACAATCCTTAATAGTTTTAAGCCTGATGTCCGCCATTGCCGGGATGGACTGTGCGCAGGCGCAATCCATCACCGGCGGCCTGTACGGCTCGGTGCCGGCTGGCATGAGCGCCGACAGAATCAAGGTAACTGTCACCAACGAGCAGACCGGCTTCAAACGCGACTTGCAGCCCGACGCGCAAGGCCACTATAAGACTTCGGGCTTGAACCCGGGGCTCTACACTGTGATCCTCAAGCAGGGGGACAAGGTAATCGCCGAGCGCCAGGTCAGCGTAAAGCCGAATAGCGATGCGGCCGTCGTTGCAGTCGCCGCGGAAAACCAGGGCGGCAAGGACATCGCCACGGTGACCGTGGCAGGCCAATCGGCGCATACGACGGTGATCCCGATTGATGTGTCGACCCCGGAGATGTCCAGCCACTACAGCCGTGAGCTGATCAATACGCTGCCGATTTCCGGCGCTGCCAATGTGGAATCGATCGCGCGACTGCGTTCCAATGTGCGTTACGACCAGAACACGACCGGCCTGGTGCAACTGGGCGGCGCGTCGCCAGCGGAGAACCGCTACTACCTGAACGAGTTCGACACGACCAATGACCGTACTATGCTGGGTGCGAATCGCTTGCCGCGCGAGGCGATCCAGGACACGCAGGTAATGGCGGGCAGTTTTGGCGCTTCGTGGACCAACGCCACTGGCGGCATCATGGCGCAGACCGTGCGCCAAGGTTCCAATAGATTCCAGGCCGGCTACTCGATGTATTACACGCCGGCCACTTCGAGCCAGCTGATGCCGGCCGAGAAAGATATCCGTGATGGGCAGGGCGGCTATTACCGCTACACATCCAACAACCATACCGATGCGAGCGCCACGCACTATCTGTGGACGTCCGGTGCGCTGATCGCAGATAAACTGTTCGGCTTCGCGCTGCTGGGCGACCGACAGCCTACGCGCAGTTACAGCTTCAGCCAGAACCGCCAGTCGATCTCGGAATCCAGCAACAAGAACATCCTGCTGAACTTGACCTGGAACATCAACAGCGACCACACGCTGAACGTAACCGGATCGCGCGGCTGGACCAAGAACCATACCGACACTTACCGCCTGCTGTCTGACTACACGACCCAGGTCGGCGCCTTTTCGTCCGCCTCCAACTCGCCGGTTAAAGAGCGGATGCTTATCGCGAACTACCACGGCAACCTTACGGAAAACCTGGAAGTTCGTTTGATGGGCGGCTACCTCGGTCAGCTGAATGACCGCGCCCATGGTGCGGAGGACATTCCATACGTTGACTCTTACAACAGCCAGACTCAGAAAACGACGAATATCGGCATCCAGGACCGCACCACCAACTTCCTGCCAGACGATTACTGGCGCCGCGGTTTCAAGGGCGACGTGACCTGGAACCTGGCGAATCACAAGATCGTTTTCGGTGCCGAGTATTACCGCCACTTCCTGGGCCAGGACTGGCACACGCCGAATGCCGGCTGGTACACCTACTTTGATCGCCCGAACACGGTGCAACTGGCAAACGGCGAACAGGTTAGCGGGCAGTATGTGGGCTACTACTTCAACCGCGAGTTCGGTAACATGGTGTCGATTAATAAAGCGGCATACATCGAGGATTACTGGAAGGCGACAGATGGTGTGCTGGTGTATGGCGGCCTGCGCTTCGACAAGTACGTGAACAAGGACGCGCTGGAGCGTCCACTGTTCTCGTTCCCGACCACGTCGCCGCGCGTTGGCGTGTCGTGGGACGTGAACGGAGATTCGAGCCTGAAGGTTGGGGCAAATCTGGGCCGCTATTCGTTGTCCATGCCGTCTAACTTCAGCTTCGGCGTGGCGGAATCCCACCTCGAACAGCGCAAGTGGTACCGCTACAGCGGCATCGACCCGACAACCAAGGCGCCGCTGGGCCTGACCCAGATTGGATCGACCTATACCGGGCCCGGTCGTAATGGCGTGCCGCCGGAGGCCTACCAGGTAGCCACCACCAACCTGAAGGCGCCTTACCAGAACGAGCTGCAGCTTTATATGCAGAAGGCGATCGGCCGCAACTGGGTGGGCCAGGTCGACTTTGGCTATGCAGACCTGAAGCGCGTGATCAATTCCACCTGCTATGGCCAGGGCATCGCCAAGTATGCCAATGCGCACGGCTATCCAGATTATCCGAGTGATTACGAGTGCTTTGAGCTGAATCCGGGCGAGGATGTGACGGTGACGCGCGACTTCAACGGCGATGGCAAACTGGAGTCATTGACGATTCCGGCCGCTGAATTCGGCCTGCCGAAGCCGAAACACAAATACATTCACCTGACCTTTGACGCGAGCCACTCGCGCAGCGCATCCGAACCGTGGTACCTGAACGCGAGCTATACCTGGGCGCGCTCCTTCGGTAACGACAACGGATTCCTAAACCTGGAAAACCGTATTGCCGGCTATATCGGCCAATCGGGCGTCTATGACTTCCCTGAGACCACCCAAGGCGCCAGCGGCAACCTGACCAACGATATCCGGCACGCGTTCACTGCATCGGCAGCTTACTACTTCCAGAACGGCTTGCGCACCAGTGGCGTGCTTAGCATGCACAGTGGCGAACCAATGAGCTGCTTCGGCCTGAAGCCGGACGTTGACAGCGTTTCCTACAACTGGGGATCCTGGGGCCATTACTGCGACGCGAGCACCAATCCTGTCGGTGTGAAGACTGCCGGCACCAGCGGCCGCCTGCCGTTCTTCTGGCAGGTCGACATGGGCATCGGTTATGACTGGAACATCGGTGCGCACAATAAGTTGAGCTTTGACCTGAGCATCCAGAACCTCACGAACCGCCGTGGCATCACTGACCGCTACAACACTTACAGCGCCGACGTGAACGCAGACAACACCATTGTGCAAGACGTGAACTGGGGCATCCCAAGCCAATACCAAACCCCGCGCAGAGCTTCGTTCGCACTGCGTTATACCTTCCGTTGATTTTAGCCGGAGTCTTTACTTTGAAATTTTCGAAATCGATACAAGCAAGCCTGCTGGCGCTGGCTATCACCAGCATGCCAGCGATGGCGGCCAGCAAGCCACATTTCGCCGTCGACGGCGCTCACTTCAAATTGGACGGAAAGCCTTTTGTCATTCGGTCCGGCGAGATGCACTATCCGCGCATTCCGCGCGCTGCCTGGCGCGATCGGCTGCGCATGGCAAAGGCAATGGGTTTAAATACGGTGACCACCTATGCATTCTGGTCGCTGCACGAGCCTGAGCCGGGCCAGTGGGACTTCAAGGGGCAGAATGACTTGCGCACTTTCGTCAAGACTGCCGCGGAGGAAGGCTTGAATGTCGTCCTGCGCCCCGGCCCCTATGTTTGCGCTGAAGTGGATTTTGGCGGTTTCCCGGCATGGCTGCTGCGCGAACCAGGGCTCCGTGTGCGGTCGATGGATGCGCGTTACCTGGCGGCGAGTGCCCGCTACTTCAAGCGCCTGGCGCAAGAAGTCGGGGACTTGCAGAGCACACACGGTGGTCCGATCCTGATGCTGCAGGTGGAAAATGAGTACGGCTCCTTCGGCCGCGACCATGGTTACATGCAGACGGTGCGCGCGCAAATGCGTACGGCGGGCCTGGATGCGCCGGTCTTCACGTCCGACGGCGGAGCCGCGCGGCTGTTTGAAGGCGGCACGCTACCTGACGTGCCGGCAGTCGTCAATTTTGGCGGCGGTGCGGATGACGCCAAAGGATCAATCGAGGAGCTGGCCGCCTGGCGCCCGCAAGGCATCAGGATGGCCGGCGAATATTGGGCCGGCTGGTTCGATCACTGGGGTGAAAAGCACCATACCCAGAGCCCGGAGGATGCGGCGCGTACCGTGGACTGGATGTTGTCGAACGGTGTCTCGTTCAACCTGTACATGTTCCATGGCGGTACCAGCTTCGGCTGGCTGGCTGGTGCGAATTATGGCGGCTCTGATCCCTACCAGCCCGACACCACAAGCTACGACTACGATGCCGCGCTGGACGAGGCGGGCCGCCCGACCGCAAAGTACCGACTCATTCGCGAGGTCATCGCCAAGCACGTGAAAGAGACGCTGCCAACAGTGCCGGCCGCGCCGCAACCGCAAGCAGTTCCGCCGTTTGCGCTGAAGCCTGCAGGCAGTTTGCTGGCAGGGCTGGACAAGCTTTCGAAGGGCCGTTCATCGCGCTGGGTTGGAGCCATGGAGGAATTTAGCCAGAACTATGGCTACATCCTCTATCGCAAACGCCTGGAGGCGCCAGCGAAAGGTAAGCTGATCCTGGAAGAACTTCACGACCAGGCTACGGTAATGGCCGATGGGCGCGTCATTGGCCGCCTGGACCGCCGTCGGGGTGAAAATTCGCTGTCCGTCGATCTACCAGCGGGCACGCAGCTCGACTTGCTGGTGGAAGCAATGGGCCGCATTGGTTTCGGCGGCAAGCTGGTGGATGACAGGAAGGGCATCACCCGCGCAGTGAAGCTGGACAAGGATGAGCTGGAAGGCTGGACCGTGTTCACGTTGCCGATGGATGGCGCGGCTCTGAAACGCCTGCCGCTCGCAGATGCGAACGAGGCGGCGCAGCCGGGCTTTTGGCGCGGAGCGCTGACGCTGGACAAGCCAGTAGATACCTTCCTCGACACGCGCGGTTGGGGCAAGGGGCAGGTTTGGGTCAACGGGCATCACCTGGGGCGCTTCTGGCATATCGGCCCGCAGCAAACCTTGTATGTGCCGGCATCGTGGCTGAAGCAGGGTGCCAATGAAGTGTTGGTTTTCACCACAGAATCGCCGACAACGACAACCATGCAAGGGCTTGCTGAACCTGTGTTCGATACCCCATAAATAGTTCTGTTTTGAGAGGAAGGCCCCTGATTTTCAGGGGCCTTTTTTTTGTCAATTCCGTGTGGCAAGCATGACAAAAGTCCTGTCCTTAAAAGGACATCGTGCTCATTCATTGGCTGAGCTGGAGGTCTAAATTGATAGTGATTAACAAAGTAGTCTCAAAAGTAATCAGGTTGACTTACAAGAATTTAATATTGTTAGAATAATAAGGAGTGGGATATGGGCACCATTACTGGATCCAACGATAACGACTACCTGAACGGCGGGACCGGGAACGACACCATCAACAGCGGCAATGGTGACGACACCGTCAATGGCGGGGACGGGAATGACTCGATCAATGGTGGTGCCGGCAACGACATTCTTGATGGCGACAGCGGGAGTGACCAGGTCAATGGTGGATCGGGCGATGACACCCTGATTTACAACGTGATTGAGAATTCTGCTGCGGGAACCAGGGACGTTTACACGGGCGGTTCCGGCATCGATACCGTCGTTCTCCAATTGACCAGCACGCAATGGACAGACTGTAAAGTGCGCGCCGAGCTGCAGCGGTATGTCGAGTTTCTGGCGTCCGTAAAGACCAATCCGCAGGGTGAGGTTTCGAACGGTTCGGCGAGCGACTTTACGTTCACGTTTGGATCGTCGACTCTGACGGTGCAGATGATGGAGCGGCTGGTCGTCGCGGTCCAGGAGTCGGCAGGCGGACCGTATAACGCCATCAACTATCTTGCAGCGCTAATCAGCGGAAATGATGCCGGCCGCGTGGTGGAGGCTGGCGGCACGAACAATGCATTGCCAGGAACGCCTAACGTGACTGGTGATCTCTATGCCGATGACCTGAATGGCGCTGATGACATGTTCCAGGTCGTGGCGCCTGGCGCGTCCGCACACTACGGTACATATTCCGTTGATCTGCATGGCGCCTGGTCCTACACCCTGAATAACGGACATGTCGACGTGCAGTCACTCGCTGTTGGTGAACGCTTGACCGACAGCTTTACGGTGCGCGCCGCTGACGGATCGAGCAAGGTAGTGAACATCAATATCGAAGGCAGCAATGATGCGCCTATCGTCACTGGCGCCTTGAGCGCCGGCTCGGCGGAAGGCTACTGGGTTTATTCGCGCAACCTACTTGATGGCGCGAGCGACGCGGACCATGGCGAAACCGCTACGCTGCAAGTGTGGGACGTCAGCTACAGTGTCAATGGCAGCGCAGCATTGGGCACGCCACCGACAGGGCTTAGCCTCGACGGAAACATTTTGACCGTCGACCCGAAGCATGAAGCCTTTGATCATCTTGCAGCAGGCGCGCAGCTTAAGATTGTTGTCTCGTACAACATCAAGGACGTGCATGGCGCGTCCGTAGCGCAAACCGAGACAATTACGATCACAGGTACTAATGATGCGCCCGTGGTGTCAGGCGCGGTTTCTGGCAGTGTGAATGAAGATGCGGCGGAGGTGGCATACGACGCGTTAGCCAACGCGAGCGATGTCGATGACGGCGCCACGTTGTCGGTCGTTGGGCTGCCGAGTATGTTGCCGGACGGCGTCACCTATTCAGTAGCTACGCACAGCTTCGTGCTTCACCCGTCACATGCCGCCTTCCAGGACTTAGCAGTGGGGCAGACTAGGACTCTGACCATCAATTACGGAGTCTCCGATGGCACGCTGACCGTATCGGCATCCGCGAGCTTTACGATCACTGGCACCAACGACAAAGTCCTCATCACCAGTGGACCGCAAAGCGGGGCCGTAGTCGAAGATAGCGTGCAGCAGGCCAACGGGACGATCAACTTCACTGACGTAGACTTGAATGATGGCCACACGGCGTCATTTGCATCTGTCACCGGCGCTGTTGGCACCTTCTCGTTGTTGCCAGTCTCTGAAGCCGCAGGTGCTGCAAATGGCCAAGTTAGCTGGACTTATACGCTGAACGACTCGAAAGCCAATTACCTGGCTATCGGCGAAAGCACTACCGAGACCTATGCAGTGACTGTGGCCGACGGTCATGGTTCGACCGCCACACAGAATGTGGTGATCACGATCACTGGTACCAATGACGACGTCGTCATCACCAGCGAAGCACAAAGCGGCTCGGTAGTCGAAGACAGCGTTCAACTGGCTAATGGCGCGGTGAGCTTCTCTGATGTCGATCTGAAAGACGACCACACAGCGACGTTTGCTCCCGTCGCCGGTGCACTGGGAACATTCTCGCTGCTGCCGGTGGCGGAAGCCGCCGGTGCTGCAAATGGCCAAGTTAGCTGGACTTACACGCTGAACGACTCGAAAGCCAATTACCTGGCTGTCGGCGAAAGCACTACCGAGACCTATGCCGTGACAGTGGCCGACGGTCACGGTTCAACCGCTACGCAAAACGTGGTGATCACGATCACTGGTACCAATGACGATGCCCTCATCACCAGCGAAGCACAAAGTGGCTCGGTAGTCGAAGATACGGTCTCGCAGGCCAGCGGCGCAGTCGCTTTCTCGGATGTTGACCTGAAAGATGATCACTCTGCAACGTTCGTTCCCGTCGCCGGTGCACTGGGAACATTCTCGCTGCTGTCGGTGGCGGAAGCCGCAGGTGCTGCAAATGGCCAAGTTAGCTGGACTTATACGCTGAACGACTCGAAAGCCAATTACCTGGCCGTCGGCGAAAGCACTACCGAGACCTATTCTGTGACTGTGGCCGATGGCCATGGTTCGACCGCGACGCAAAACGTGGTGATCACGATCACTGGCACTAATGACGACGTCCTCATCACCAGCGAAGCACAAAGCGGCGCCGTGGTCGAAGATACGGTCTCGCAGGCCAGCGGTTCAGTTGCTTTCTCTGATGTTGACTTGAAAGACGATCACTCAGCGTCGTTCGTTCCGGTTAACGGCGCTTTAGGCACCTTCGCGTTGACACCAGTCTCGGAAGCAGCCGGCGCCGCCAACGGCCAAGTTAGCTGGACTTACACGCTGAACGACTCGAAAGCCAATTACCTGGCTGTCGGCGAAAGCACTACCGAGACCTATGCCGTGACAGTGGCCGACGGTCACGGTTCAACCGCTACGCAAAACGTGGTGATCACGATCACTGGTACCAATGACGACGTCGTCATCACCAGCGAAGCACAAAGTGGCTCGGTAGTCGAAGACAGCGTTCAACTGGCTAATGGCGCGGTGAGCTTCTCTGATGTCGACCTGAAAGATGATCACTCCGCGACGTTCGTCCCCGTCGCCGGTGCACTGGGCACCTTCGCATTGACACCAGTCTCGGAAGTCGCCGGTGCCGCTACTGGCCAGGTTAGCTGGACTTATACGCTGAACGACTCTAAAGCCAATTACCTGGCCGTCGGCGAAAGCACTACCGAGACCTATGCTGTGACAGTGGCCGACGGTCATGGTTTGACCGCGACGCAAAACGTGGTGATCACGATCACTGGTACCAATGACGACGTCGTCATCACCAGCGAAGCACAAAGCGGCTCGGTAGTCGAAGA
>NZ_JBXARE010000003.1:0-674967 GCF_058807935.1 Pseudoduganella sp. GW821-FHT11H04
ACTTGCATGTGTAAAGCATGCCGCCAGCGTTCAATCTGAGCCAGGATCAAACTCTTCAGTTCAATCTCTGTTTTTCGGTATTGCTACCGAGGTCACTCACTCAAAATACTGACGAATCTCTTTCGAGATTACGTTTAATATATTTTGTGCGAGCGTTATAACGTATATTTTGAGCATCAGGCCCGAAGGCCTGGGCATATCGTCAAACGCCCACACTTATCGACTGTTGATTTTTAAAGATCGCTGCTTTGTTTTGTCGACGAAGCGTTGTGTTCGTCAGCAGCAGAGAAGCGAGATTATGCAGTGTTTCGTGTATCTCGTCAACCCCATCTTTTTCTCGTTTCGCTTACTGTTTTAACAGTGTTGCGTTGCGAGGGACAGAACTATAGCCGACCCGCGCCGACTCCGCAAGGGTAAAATGCATGGTTTCGTAATACCGTATTACTGCAGCCGCCATGACCATCCTCCTCTCCACACTCAACGCCCGCTACACCCACGCTTCGCTGGGCCTGCGCTACCTGCTCGCCAATATGGGAGAGCTGCAATCGCAAACGCGCATCCAGGAATTCGTGATCGGTGCGAAGACGACCGAGATGGTGGAGCGTATTCTTGCGGCGCAGCCGAAGATCGTGGGCTTCGGCGTATATATATGGAACGTGGAAGAGACCTGTCGCCTGGTGGCGACGCTGAAGCGCGTTGCGCCAAACCTGGTTATCGTCCTTGGCGGACCGGAAGTCTCTTATGAAACCGGCGAGCAGGAGATCACGCGCCTGGCGGACTACGTGGTGACCGGCTGGGGCGACGTGACCTTCCCTAAATTGTGCGGCGAGATCCTGAACGGGCCGAAGCCTTTGATGAAGGTGCATGCGGGCGTGCAGCCGCCGATGGCGGAGATCACCCTGCCCTATGCGCTCTATTCGGATGAGGACATCGCGCATCGCACCTTATATGTAGAGGCGTCGCGCGGCTGCCCGTTCAAGTGCGAGTTCTGCCTGTCTGCGCTGGACAAGACGGCGTGGCCGTTCAATATTGACGCCTTCCTGGCGGAGATGGAGGCGCTGCATGCGCGCGGCGCCCGCACCTTCAAGTTCGTAGACCGCACGTTTAACCTGAACATCAAGACCAGCCTGAAGATCATGCAGTTCTTCCTGGATAAGCTGGCCGCCAATCCGGATGATCCGGTTTACGCGCACTTCGAGCTCGTGCCGGACCACCTGCCGGATGCGCTAAAAGAAGGCATCGCCAAGTTTCCAGCAGGGACGCTGCAATTCGAGATCGGCATCCAGAGCTTTAACCCAGTGGTACAGGCAAACATCTCGCGCAAGCAGGATAACGCGAAGGCCGCTGACAATATCCGCTGGCTGTGCGAGCACTCCGACGTGCACATGCACGTGGACCTGATCGCCGGCCTGCCAGGTGAAACGGTGGAGAGCTTTGCCGAAGGCTTCGACAAGCTGTGGGCCCTAGGCCCGCACGAAATCCAGTTCGGCATCCTGAAGCGTTTGCGCGGTACGCCGATCATTCGCCACACGCAGGAATTCGGCATGGTGTACGACCCGTACCCGCCTTATACGATCCTGGCCAACCGCGATATTGACTTTTCGACCATGCAGCGTCTGGTGCGCTTCGCGCGCTATTGGGATCTTGTGGCGAATTCGGGACGCTTCACGCATACCGTGCCTGTGCTGCTGGGCGAGAACCCGTTCAATTCATTTATGGCGTTTGCGGATTGGCTTTATGCCAACACCGATGCGACGCACCGCATCGCTTTGGACCGCCTCGCCGTCATGGTGGGGCGCTGGCTGGGCGAAACCGGCATGCAGCCGGCCGCCGTTACTGAGCTGCTGGCGCGCGATGGCCATGGGGTGAAGCAGAAGGCGGCGGCGCCGGCTTCCGCGGCGCCGGCGCGGCAGGTGCGGCACTTGGCCGCCTAAACCCGGTAAGTCTGGGCCTCGCCGGCCGCGTGGCCCAAGGGCCGGACTCTGTCTGTTCACCCGCCGGTGGTGTGGCGCGACAGGCGAAACTCTTTTACACTGGCGGCATGCCTATTGCTCAAGAGCCAACGTTATCTGTCAGCCCAGATGGGCGCACGGTGTCAGCCGGGGGGACCTGGCAAGTCAGTGCGCTCGCAAGCAAACGGGTAATGAAGGGGATTTCCGCCTGCCTTGACCATGTGAAGGACATCCACGCCGTCGAATGGGACTTGAGCGGCGTCGAAATGCTGGACCACGTCGGTGCACAACTCCTTTGGCAGGCCTGGGATTACAAACGCCCATCCAAGCTGAAACTGGTCAACGGCCAGGAAGAAATCTTCAAGCGCATCGAAGCGGCAGGCAAGCTGGAATTCCCGCGCGCCCGCAAGCAGCACTTCGGCTGGGTGACCACGCTGGGCTTCGGCATCATGCACTTCCTCGAGCATATGCGCGGGTTCGTGCACCTGATTGGCTCGGTGGTGCAGGATGTGGGTCGCTTTGCGGCACATCCGATGCGCGGACCTTGGCGCGAGATTTCGGCGAATATTTTCCATGCCGGTTTCCAGGCGCTGGGCATTACGGCGCTGGTTGGTTTCCTGATCGGCGTGGTGCTGTCTTACCTGTCGGCGCAGCAGCTGCGCAACTTTGGCGGCGACATTTACCTGGTCAACCTGCTCGGCATGTCGATTGTGCGCGAGCTGGGGCCGTTGATGGCGGCGATCCTGGTGGCGGGCCGTTCGGGATCGGCAATTACAGCGCAGTTGGGCGTGATGCGGGTGACCGAAGAATTGGATGCGATGCTGGTGATGGGTATTTCGCACGGCTACCGCCTGATCCTGCCGAAGGTGATTGCGCTGGCGATTTCGATGCCGCTGCTGGTGATCTGGACCGACGCGGCAGCGCTGATCGGCGGCATGATCTCCGCAAAGTGGGAACTGAACCTGTCGATCCGCTACTTCATCATGAAGCTGCCGCAGGTGGTGCCGATCGCGAACTATTACATCGGCCTGTTCAAGGGCACGGTGTTCGGCATGCTGATTGCGATGGTGTCTTGCCACTTTGGCCTGCGCATCAAACCGAACACGGAAAGCCTGGGCCATGGCACCACCACTTCGGTGGTGACGGCAATTACGGTGGTGATCCTAGCGAACGCGGTGTTTGCGATCGTCTTCAATGGAGTGGGTTACTGATGAACGACCAGCCGCTGATTCCTGAAGAAAGCTGCGCCTGCCCCGAGGGCGAGGGCAAGCTGACGCTGGACGGCAGCGTGCCGGTGGTCGAGATCACCAACCTGCAGACCAAGTTTGGCCGCACTGTAATCCACAATGACCTGAACCTGACCATTGAACAGGGCGAGATCCTGTCTATCGTGGGCGGCTCGGGCACCGGCAAGACCGTGCTGCTGCGCCAGATGCTGGGCCTTGAGCGTCCGAGCAAGGGTTGCGTGCGCATTTTCGGCGAGGACATCACGGTCGCCTCTTCCGACCATTTGCAGGAATTGCGCAACCACTGGGGCATGCTGTTCCAGCAAGGAGCGCTGTATTCGGCACTGACGGTGTTCGAGAACATCGCGCAGCCAATGATGGAGCTGGGCACGCTGCCCGAGCAATTGATCCGCGATGCGGTGCTGCTGAAAATGAATATGGTGGGCCTGGGTCCGGAGCATGCGATCAAGATGCCGAGCGACCTGTCGGGCGGCATGATCAAGCGCGTGGCGCTGGCGCGGGCATTGGCGCTGGAGCCGAAATTGCTGTTCCTGGACGAGCCGACCGCCGGCCTCGATCCGGACTTGTCGGAAAGCTTCGTCTCGCTGATCAAGTCCCTGCACCGGGAGCTTGGGTTAACGGTGGTGATGGTGACCCACGACCTGGATACGCTGTTTGCGCTGTCGACGCGCATTGCGGTGCTGGCGGAAAAACATGTGTTGGCCATCGGACCGACGCGCGAGGTGATCAAGACCGATCATCCGTTTATCAAGGAATTCTTCCTGGGCGACCGCGGCAAGCGCGCGCTAGAGGCCCTGGATTAAGGAGCATGGCATGGAAAACAGATCTCACGCTTTGATGACGGGCTTGTTCACGATCGCACTGCTGATCGCGGCCATCGTGTTCGGCATCTGGTTCAACCGCGACCGGGTGAAGTACGAGCCTTACCTGATTGCGACCACCATGTCGGTGCCGGGACTGAACCCGCAGGCCGCGGTGCGCTATCGCGGCCTGGAAATCGGCAAGGTGGACGACATCGACTTCGACCCCAAGCTGGCAGGCCAGATCCTGATCCACCTGAGCATCGACCCGGCTACGCCGATCACCAAGACCACTTATGCGACCCTGGGCTACCAGGGCGTGACCGGCATCGCCTATATCCAGCTCGATGACGATTCCACCGGTTCCCCGGCACTCGCAACCAGCAAGGGCAACCCAAGCCACATCCCGCTGCATCCAGGCCTGTTCGACCAGCTGGAAAAGCGCGGCACTGCGATCCTGAGCAAGGCTGAGGAAGTGACGAAGAAGCTGGATAACTTCCTGGGTGACGACAACCAGAAGAAGATGCTGGGCGCCTTCAGCGACGTGAGCGACGCGGCCCAATCGTACCGCGACCTGGCGGCGCGCCTGGACCCCGCTGTACAGAAAATTCCAGCGCTGATGGAGCACGGCGACCAGGCCATTCGTTCCGTGGATACCCTGGCCACAGAAGCAAACAAGGTTGTAGTCTCGCTGCAAGGCCCGAATGGCGCCGTGCAGCGACTGACCAATTCGGTGGACCGCGCGACGACATCGGTCGAAGCGGTGGCCAGCGGCGTTGAACTGGAAACGCTTCCCGGCGTGACCGGCCTGGCCGATGAAACCAAGTCTTCGATGCGCGCCATCCGCCGCACCATGAACAACCTGAGCGACCGCCCGCAAAGTATCCTGTTCGGCGCACCAACGACGCCGCCGGGTCCCGGCGAACCTGGCTTTGACCCTTCCGGCAAATAAGGACAAGCAATGAAGAAGAACATCATCCTGATCGCCATTGTGACCGCCGCCGCACTGGCCGGCTGCGCCAGCAAAGGGCCGCAGCCGACCGCCTACGATTTCGGCCCGATGGGCGCACCGCTGCCTGCCGCGAGCACGGCGCCCTCCGGTACAAACGGCACGGACGGCTTGCGGCCAATGGCGATGCCCGCCATCGTGGTCGCCGACGTCAGCGGCCCCGCGTCGCTCGATTCGCAGCGCATGTCCTACCGCCTGATGTACGCCGATGCGCGCCAATCGCGCCCTTATGCCTACAACACCTGGTCGGTCACCCCGCTGCAGCTGATGTCGCAGCGCGTGAAGGCGCGCATTGCGCAAGCCGGCGTGAAGGTGGTCTCCACCACCGATTCCGCAGGCGGCCTGCCCCTGCTGCGCCTGGAGGCCGACGATTTCTCGCAGAACTTCGACAGCGCCACGCAGAGCAGCGCCAGCATCACCCTGCGCGCCTCGGTGTTCCGCAACCACAAGCTGGTAGACCAGCGCACCTTTACCCGCAGCGCACGCGCACCAAGCGCCGACGCGGCAGGCGGCGCCAGCGCCCTGGCCGAAAGCACCGACGGTATTGCCGCCGACATCCTGGCCTGGCTGGCGGCCATGCCCCTTTAAGCCATGAGTAAAGAAGCGCCCGCCCCAGCCCCCGAGCCAAAGCCCGCGCAGGCCTTGCGTAAGGGCTCGCCGGTGGCGCGCGCGCTATTGCTGGCCTATACGGTGCTGATCGTGTACGCCAGCTGGTTCCCCTTCTCCGGCTGGCAGAACCAAGGCTTGTCGCCGCTGATCTTCCTGGAATGGACTACGCTGCCGCGCTACTGGACCGGTTTTGACGCCGGCATCAACGTGATCGGCTATATCCCCTTCGGCATGCTGCTGGTGTACGCCATGCGGCCGAAGGTGACGGGCTTCTGGGCCTTCCTGCTGGCCGGCCTGGCCGGCATGCTGGTATCCGGCGCGATGGAAGCAGTGCAGACCTATTTGCCTACCCGCGTCTCGTCCAACCTGGACTTTTACACCAACACCCTCGGTTCGGTCATCGGCGCCTTTATCGGCGGGCTGACTGCGAAGAAGCTGATGGACAGCAGCAATGTCTACAAACTGCGCCAGCAATGGTTCGCCCAGCATGGCAGCCAGGGCATGGTGCTGGTGGCGCTGTGGCCATTGACGCAGATTTATCCGCAGGGCTTCCTGTTCGGGCTGGGCCAGCTGCTGCCCATACTGTCCGAATGGCTTAGCGAATTGCTGGACATGGAAATCGACCTAGCCTCCATGGTGCGGCCCGAAGCCTCGCTGACGGTGGAGCAGTACTGGCTGTCCGAAACCATCGTGACCGCCTGCGGCATGGTGGGCGCGGCCCTGACCCTGCTCTGCATCCTGCGCAAACCGGCCCCGCGCGCCCCGCTGGTGGCCCTGCTGGTAGGCGCGGCCGTGCTGGTGAAAACTCTGTCGACCGCCCTGCAACTCGGGCCCGACGCCGCTTTTGCCTGGGTCACCCCGGGCGCCCAGGCCGGCTGCCTGATCGGGGTAATCATGCTGGGCGGCCTGATTTTCGCCCCGCAGGTGGCGCAACGCCGGCTGGCTGTGGCGACGCTGCTGCTAAGCCTTTTGATCGTCAACACCACCCCGACCAACCCCTACTTCAGCGAAACGCTGCAGAACTGGGCGCAGGGCAAATTCCTGAATTTCTATGGCGCGGCACAGTTCCTGTCGCTGGCATGGCCGTTGGCAGCGCTCTGGTACCTTTGCCTGCCCTCGCACAAGCTGAACAAAGAAACCCGCGAAACGCCTGTAAAATAAGCGCCTGCATTGAAAAAGAGGCTTCAGATGAGCGACAACCAATACTACAAGCATCACGTGTTCTTCTGCATGAACCATCGTGATGACGGCCGCGAAAGCTGCGGCCCGCGCGGCGCCGAAGCCGCCCAGAAGCACGCCAAGAAGCGTTGCAAGGAATTGAACCTGAACGGCGCCGGCAAGGTGCGCATCAACCAGGCCGGATGCCTGGACCGCTGCGAACACGGCCCGGTGGCCGTGGTCTACCCAGAAGGCACCTGGTACACCTACGTCGACACCGCGGACATCGATGAAATCATCGACAGCCACCTGGTCAACGGCAAAGAAGTAGAGCGACTGAAGATTAAAGATGATGAATAAGTTTTCCGAGAAGTTTACGCTGCAGGGCAACGCAGGCCTGATGGAAGGCCTGATTGACCTGCCGGCCGGTGAGCCAAAAGGCATCGCCCTGGTGGCCCACCCGCACCCGCTGTACGGCGGCACCATGGAGAACAAGGTCGCGCAAACGCTGGCGCGCACCTTCGTGACGCTGGGCTATGTGGCTGCGCGTATCAATTTCCGCGGCGTCGGCGCATCCGAGGGCGTGCATGACCACGGCCACGGCGAAACCGACGACATGATGATCCTGTACCAGCACATGGTGCAGAAATACCCTGGCCTGCCGGTTTCGCTGTCGGGCTTCTCGTTCGGCACCTTCGTGCAGTCGCACCTGGCGCAGCGCCTGGCCGCTGCCGGCACCCCGGCCGAGCGCCTGGTGCTGGTGGGCACCGCAGCTGCCAAATGGGAGATCGCCAACGTACCGGCCGACACCATCCTGATTCACGGCGAGAACGATGACACGATCCCGCTGATCGACGTGCTGGATTACGCACGCCCACAGGACATTCCTGTGATCGTGATTCCCGGCGCGGACCACTTCTTCCACCGCAAGCTCGGTCACATCAAGACCTGGGTGATCTCGCTGTGGAACAACAAATAAATCGCAACCCCCTACAGAACTTCTATGAAAAAGATTATCGCCGCACTGGCAACCAGTGTCCTGCTCATGACTTCCGCAGTGGCGCAAACCCTGCCTCCGCCAACCATCGCCGCCAAATCCTGGCTGCTGCTGGACTCCACCAGCGGCCAGGTGATCGCCGCCCAGGACCCGGATTCGCGCGTGGAGCCGGCCTCCCTCACCAAGATCATGACCGCCTACCTGACCTTCCAGGCGATCAAGGACAAGAAGCTGTCCCTGGACCAGAAGGTGAACGTCTCCGTGAAAGCCTGGAAAGTGGACTCCAGCTCCTCGAAGATGTTCATCGACCCAGCCACCCCGGTTTCGATCAACGACCTGCTGTACGGCCTGATGGTCCAATCCGGCAATGACGCCGCCGTGGCGCTGGCAGAAGCGGTCGCCGGCGACGAATCCGCCTTCGTCACCCTGATGAACCGCGAAGCACAGCGCATGGGCATGGCCAACTCGCACTTCGCCAACCCGCACGGCCTGCCATCGCCGGAGAACTACACCACCGCGCGCGACCTGTCCGTACTGGCCCGCCACGTAATCCAGGATTACCCTGAGTTCTACAAGATCGACTCGGTGAAGAGCTTCACCTACAACAAGATCACCCAGCAGAACCGCAACCGCCTGCTGTGGCTCGATCCAACCGTAGACGGCATGAAGACCGGCCATACCGATTCCGCCGGCTACTGCATGGTGGCATCGGCCAAGCGCCCTGCGGGCAACCTGGAGCGCCGCCTGATCTCCGTGGTGATGGGCACCAACTCCGACGGTACCCGTACCGCGGAAAGCCAGAAGCTGCTGAACTGGGGTTTCCAGAACTTCGACACCGTGAAGCTGTACTCCAAGGGCCAGGCCATCGATACGCCTGAAGTGTGGAAAGGCTCCCAGGCTAACGTGAAGATCGGCTTTACCAGCGACGTGCTGGTGACTGTGCCAAAAGGCGTAGCCGCCAAAATGAAGCCTGTGCTGGAACGCAAAGACCCGCTGGTGGCGCCAATCCCGGTCAACGCCAAGGTCGGCACCCTGAAGATGATGGTGGACGGCAAACCGCTGCTCGAACTGCCTGTGGTGGCCCTGCAGCAGGTTGACCAGGCATCGATCTTCGGCCGCGCATGGGACTCCGTGCGCCTGTGGCTGAAATAATGGCGAAGCTGGATCTCTCCCGCATCGTCGCGGGCATGTGGCGCATGACCGAATGGGACATGACGCCACAGCAGCGGCTGGATTTCATTGAGCAGTGCATTGCGCTGGGCGTGACCTCCTTCGACCATGCCGATATTTACGGCGGCTATGGCGTGGAGGGCCTGTTCGGCGAGGCGCTGGCTTTGAAGCCTTCGCTGCGCTCGCAGATCCAGATCGTGAGCAAGTGCGGCATCAAGCTGATTTCCGGCCGCCGCCCGACGCATACCATTCAGCATTACGACACCAGCTCGGCGCATATCGTGGCGTCGGTGGAGAATTCGCTGAAGGAGCTGCGGACGGATTACCTGGACCTGCTGCTGATTCATCGTCCGGATCCTCTGATGGATTTCGATGAGGTGGCGAATACGTTCCAGCGTTTGCGTTCTGAGGGGAAGGTGAAGGAGTTCGGGGTTTCGAACTTCTCGCGGCATCAGTTTGCGACGCTGAATAAGCGCGTGCCGCTGGTGACTAACCAGGTGGAGTTTTCGCCGTTGCACCTGGCGCCGATGTTCGATGAGACGTTTGATGGGCTGCAGGACCTGGGTGTGCAGCCGATGATCTGGTCGCCTCTGGGCGGTGGGCGCTTGTTCACTGCGGGGGATGAACAGGGCGAGCACCTGCGCTTGAAGATCAAGGAAGTGGCGGATGAATTGAATCGTCCGTTTGCTAGCGTGGTGTTTGCGTGGATTATGCAGTTGCCTTGTAAACCAGTGCCGTTGACTGGATCCGGGCGGCTTGAGTCGATCAAGGTAGCGGTGGAGGCGACGCAGTTTACGCTGAGCAGGCCGCAGTGGTTTGAGATCCTGCGCGCAGCGCGGGGGCATGAAGTGGCCTGAAACCTTCAAAACCGGGAAACCGGTGTCTGACCCGCAGGGTCAGACACCGACACGCGGCCGCCGCAGACTGGGGTCCGACCCTGCGGGTCGTACCCCGGTTTACCGGTTTTACCCGGGTTGGAATCAATCGTCAAGGAACGTCTGCGGCGGCGCAATGCCAGTCCAGCCAGAACGCCAAGCCAGATTCAACCCCACGGTGAACGCAATGTACACCAAGAAGAACAGCACAAAATAATAAGCCCGCAGCCAAACCAGCAGCCCCACATTCACCGCCAGCAGCACCAACGCCGCCGCCGACTTCTTCTGCTTGGAAGAAGGAAAGCGAATCGTCGACACCATCAAACTGCCCACCACAAACAGCAGCGCCACAACGTAATAGCCCTCAATACGCGTATCCGGAAACTCCGGCCACGCCACCACCACCGAAGCCACGCAAGCCGCGCCGGCAGTAATCGGCATCCCCACGAAATACTTCGGATCCGTGCGCCCCACATTCACATTGAAGCGCGCCAGCCGCAACGCCCCGCAAGCCACAAAGAAGAACGACGCAATCCCGCCAATACGCAACAAGGTCGGATCCGCCGGCCCCATTTGCACGAAGCCATAGCAATACAGCAGCACCGCAGGAGCGCAGCCGAAGTTCATCACGTCCGCGATCGAATCGAGCTGCACGCCGAAATCGGAACTGGTGCCGGTGGCGCGCGCCACAAAGCCATCCAGCGCATCAAAGATCCCGGCCAGCACCAGCAGGAAGGCGGCCAGGCGGTAATCCTGGGAGAACCCGTAATGGGCGTTGTCGACGGAGATCACGATGCTGGCAAAGCCGCACGCGATCGAAAGCAACGTCACCGAGCTTGGTAGCGCAAATTTGGCACGTTGCAGCCGCTGTTGGCGTGGAGTATTCAAATTAAGGCAGAGATGGTCAAAAAAGAATGCCTATTTTACCTCGCCCAGCCAATCATAAAAGAAACACATCTTGCTTGAAATTGGCATAGAATCGGCGCATTGAAGGAGCCCACCATGCAATCGCTCGATACCTTGCACCGTAAGTTACCAGCCCTGTTGATTGCCGCACTGCTCACGGCATGCGGCGGTGGTGGAGGCGGCGGCAGTTCTCCGCCGACCAACCAACCGCCTGTCAACACGCCAGTCTCCACTTGCGTCGTCACCCCAGCCGGCGTGCCGGCTGCTACCGGAGACACCGCAATTGATGGCTTCAACTGGTTCAATTACCGCCGCGCCGGTATCGGCCTGACCATGTTGACCTGCAACCAGATGCTCAACACGGCAGCCGTCGGGCACTCGAACTACCTGCGCCTGAATAACACAGTGTCGCACGACCAGGTGGTCGGCAATCCTGGCTTTACCGGCGCCTCGCTGGGTGATCGCCTGGCCAATGCCGGCTACGTCTTGTCCGGCAATTACGCCTATGGTGAAGTAATTTCCGCCGCTGGCGACAGGTCGGGCTTCTTCCACGCGGAAGAACTGATCGCCGCGATCTATCACCGCTTCGTGATCTTTGAGCCGATGTTCCGCGAAATGGGCACGGGCGCTTCGACCCGCGGCGACGGCTATACCTACTTCACCGCCGACATGGCCGCCACCAGGGGCTTTGGCACCGGCCTGGGTAAAGGCAATATCGTTACCTACCCGTCCAATTTGCAGACCCAGATTCCGACCTCCTTCGACAGCGATACCGAATCGCCGGACCCGGTACCGAACCAGAATACGGTTGGCTACCCGGTCAGCGTGCACTCCGATATCACGGGCAGCATGACCGTAACCAGCTTCACCATTCGCCCGCGCGGCGGCGTGAACATGAGCACGCGCCTGCTGTCGAGCGCCACCGACACGCATACCCAGTCGCATGAAGCGGCCATTATTCCACTGGCAACGCTAACTTCCGGTACCACGTATGACGTGAGCTTCTCCGGCACGGTGGACGGCGTGGCCGTGACGAAGAATTGGTCATTTACGACAAAATAGAGTCTCTCCACTAGCCCGCGTCAGGACAGAGTGCTAAATTCTGTCCTGATGAGCAATTCACATTCCAGCGCACCAACACGCCAGCGCCTCGACGTCGAGGAGGGACTGGATCGCCTCATGGGCGAGCGTGCGCTGTACCTGCAAATCCTGCGCCGCTTCCTGCAAGACCACCGCGACTCCTGCGCGCGCATCACTACCCTGCTTTCGCAACGCCTGGAAGCCCAGGCACAACTCGCAGCGCATACGCTGAAAGGTTCGGCAGGACTGATCGGCGCGCAGCTGGTGCACGACCAGTCGGTACTGGTGGAGAACGCAATTGCCGGCGGCACCGATTCCGCCGCGCTGCTGGATCAACTCACTGAACTGTTGTGCGATACCTGCACCAGCATTGACAGCCTGTTACGTGAACATGGCGACAATGTGGCGCCGAGCGATGCGCCCGTAATCGATCCCGCACAATTGCGCGCACTGATCGAAGAGCTGGTGGGGCTACTGCGTGACGGCGATGGCGCTGCGATCGACCTGGTGGAGAAATCGGCGCCGGTGTTGGCGGCGGCGCTGGGTGTGCCTACCTTCCAGATGGTGGCGGCGGCGACACATGCCTTCGATTTCGAGATAGCGCTCGATGCGCTGGAGATGGAACTCTGATCTGACTTAACCGGTGTAGTGCGCCTCTTCATCGAAGGAATCCGCGCACTCTTTGCCGCAGAAGCGGCGCACGGCATCCAACGGTTTTTCACAGTACCAGCACGAACCTTTGGGAGGCAGTGATTGGCGTATCGCGCCCGGGCGCTTGGCCGTTGCGACGATTTCAGCGGGTGGGATTTCTTGTTGCGTCTCCACGGTATTCCCCTTTACAGACAAGCCTTGGAATCAAGGTTACTGCATTGCCCAGACAGGAACATGACCTGCCTCAACAAAATAATAGCAGGATTAAATCCGAGGCATGGGGGGCGCAACGTGTGCCAGCGCACCAAAAGAAACAAAAATATTCTTATTGGAAGCGCAGGCGCGATAGGACTTAGTTCCGTGACATCACATGGTGAAGAGGAGGATAGCGAGGTGCGTCGTGATATGCGCGATGATTGCCGACTCGAGGCCAACTTTCCAATACAGCCAGCCCGCGATGAGGGAGAAGGCTGCGTTCCCCAGCATGATCAAGACGACCACATTGGGAGTAAGGTGGCCGACCAGCAAAGCAGCGGCGGGCAGGTGGCCCGCACCGAACATGAGTGCCGTCGCAATGATCGCAGCGGCAATCACTGCGGCCGATGGCACGGAAGCGCGGCGCTGGAAAATGCGCCAGATTATCCAGGCCACCAGCGTCATGAAACCCCAGCGCATCAGTAGCTCTTCGGTGACGCCGCCATACAGCACACGCGCCAGCACAGGGAACGGTGTCAGGACTTTCAATTCCGGCGGCGTGAATTGGGCGGCCAGCAAAATCAATGCAGCGCCCAGGATGCCACCCACCAGGCCCGGAACGATCAAGGGCTTGCCTGCCTGGGCGAGCGGCGCGCGCGAGGCCCAGGCCATGAGCAGCGGCGCGCGCAAGCCGACCTTCGGTGCAAGGATAGCGCCGATGCATATTGCGATCGCCAGCATCACGCAGCTTTGAAGCGTAGAGCCCAACTGCGCAACCCACATGGGAACCGGCAGCGTCTTCCCGGCCAGCATTGCGGGTAGCATCAACAGATTGACGGCGATGACGCCGGGGATGCCTACAGCCAGTCCACCTGCGATCAGGCGTGGTTTCATGCGTGCTGCTCCTTCGAGAGTTGGTACGAACGCAGAACAGGCAGCACGACAACGATCGCAGTGCCGGTGATGATCAGGGCTTCTTCATATCCTTGAGCGGTGGTCCACCATGCACCGATGGCGATGATGGCGCCGACTGCAACCATAAGGCGTCCAGCGAAGCGGTGGGTCTTGTCCCATACGCGCTCGTTGGCGAGGGTCCACGGTGTGCGCACACCGACCGTATGATTCCAGCGCAGTTTGCCCATGACGTTCCCGCCCACGACAAAGAGCAGGCTGACGATGGTGACCGCGATTTTCCCGACCTGCATAGGGATGTTCAGCGCATGGGCGGCGATCACCAACTGCACCGCAACCAGCAAGGCCAGCACCGCGAGGAAAATCGTCTGGACGGCCGCTTGGGAGCGCAGCAGCTTGCCGCCATGGGGTTCGGTCTTCGGTAGCAGCACCGCCAGGCCGAAGATGGCGAGCGCGATCAGCGGAATGATCGACAAGCCAAACCAGGCAGGCGCCCAGCCATTAGGCGTGCCGGCCGCATCGAAATGAATGGCCAGCGGCATATCGAGCGGTACTTCAAACAGCACCCGCGCGGCGGCGCAGGCCATGACGACAAGAAGCGCCGTTGCTACGACGTTGGCGCGATGATTAAGCATGCTTCTTCCCCTTCGTTTGCCGGCCAATTTCAAAAGTGTCCGCGAAGCCGAGCAAAGCCTCTTCGAGGACGGACATGTTCAAGCGATAGGTAATCGTGGTCTTGTTCTTTTCGGCCATGACCAAGCCCGCCTCGCGCAAGACGGCAAAGTGGCCGGACAGGGTTGGCTTGGAGAGATCGAACTGCTCCGCGATTTCGCCAGCAGTCATTTCCCGCTCGCGCAGCAATTGCAGGATGCGGCGGCGGGAAGGGTCGGCTAGTGCTTTGAATACCTTATCCATGTTTCGTATTTTGCCAAATACCGAAATAACAAGTCAAGTAAATGTCCACCGTGGGGTCAGGAACAGAAGTGGACATTCCTTCGGGAATGTCCACTTCTGTTCCTGACCCCACGGTGGACATTTTTATTTGCCGATGCAGAAGCGGGAGAAGATGACGCCCAGCAGGTCGTCGGAGGAGAATTCGCCTGTGATGGTGGAGAGCTGGGTTTGCGCGAGGCGCAGCTCTTCGGCGAACAGGTCCAGCGACTGGTCGGTTTGCGCGGCGTGCTGGCCGGCGTAGTCGAGGTGCTTGGAAGCGCTGCGCAGGGCAATCAGGTGGCGTTCGCGTGCGAGGTAGAGCGATTCGCCGGTCTGCTGCCAGCCTGCGATGCGCAGCAGTTCGGCGCGCAGCAGGTCGATGCCAGTCTTCTCGTTGGCGGAGAGGTAGATGTGCGTGGCGTCAGGCATTTCGTCGACCGATGGCTTGTGGCCGGACAGGTCGATCTTGTTCCAGATGCGCAGCACCGGTACGCCTTGCGGGAAGTTGGCGACGATCGCTTCGTCATGCCGGGTCGGGCCGTGGTCGGCGTCCAGCAGGTGCAGGATGACGTCGGCCTTGCCGACTTCGCCCCAAGTGCGTTCGATGCCGATGCGTTCCACCACGTCCACCGCTTCATCGTGGCCGCGAATGCCGGCGGTGTCGATGATGTTCAGTGGGATGCCTTCGATCTGGATGGTTTCGCTGACTTTGTCGCGCGTGGTGCCGGCGATCGGGGTGACGATGGCGACTTCGGCGCCGGCCAGGGCGTTCAGCAGGGAGGACTTGCCGACGTTGGGTTGACCGACCAGTACGACGTTCAGGCCTTCACGCAGCAGCGCGCCTTGGCTGGCTTGCTTGAAAACTTGGTCGAGGGCTTCGACGATGCCTTTCAGCTGGCCGCGTGCGTCGGATTTTTCGAGGAAGTCGATTTCTTCTTCGGGGAAGTCGAGCGTGGCTTCCACCAGCATGCGCAGGTGGGTTACTCGCTCCACCAGGGCGTGGATGGTTTGCGAAAAGGCGCCGCTCAGGCTCGCGCTGGCGGATTTGGCGGCGGCTTCGGTGGAGGCGTCGATCAGGTCGGCGACGGCTTCGGCCTGGGCCAGGTCCAGCTTGTCGTTCAGGTAGGCGCGGCGGGTGAATTCGCCGGGTTCGGCGAGGCGCAGGCCTTGTTCGGCGCCGGCCTCCAGGACACGTTGCAGCAGCATTTGCAGGACGATGGGGCCGCCGTGGCCTTGCAGCTCGATGACGTCTTCGCCGGTGTAGGAGTGCGGTGCTTTGAAGTAGATCGCGATGCCCTGGTCGATGACCGTGCCATCCGCCTGGGTGAAGGGGATGTAGGTGGCGTGGCGGGGTTTCAGCTCTGTTCCGTTGAAGAGCGCTGCGGCCAGCGCTTGCAGATTTTTTCCGGACGCGCGGACGACGCCGATGCCGCCGCGGCCGGGGGCGGTGGCGATTGCTGCGATGGGGGAGGAGTCGAGATTCATGATTTGGCTGATTTTATTCTTAAACCGGTAAACCAGTGTCTGACCCGCAGGGTCAGACACTGGCTGTGCGGCGGCCTGCGGCTTCGGTATGGAAGGTGTCTGACCCTGCGGGTCAGACACCGGTTTACCGGTTTTAGAAAAAAGCCCGCGACTGGCGCGGGCTTTTTGGAAATTACTTGGCGACGCCAGTCTCTAATTTTTTGGTGATCACCCACTGCTGCGCAATCGACAGCAGGTTGTTCACCACCCAGTACAGCACCAGGCCGGATGGGAAGAAGAAGAACATGACCGAGAACGCAATCGGCATGAACATCATCATCTTGGCTTGCACCGGATCCGCAGGCTGCGGGTTCAGGCGGGTGGTGATGTACATCGAGATCGCGTACAGCACCGGCAGCACATAGAACGGGTCAGGCTTGGTCAGGTCGTGGATCCACAGCGCCCATGGAGCACCGCGCATTTCAACCGACGCGTTCAGCACCCAGTACAGGGCGATAAACACCGGCATCTGCACGAAGATAGGCAGGCAGCCGCCGAGAGGATTGATCTTCTCGGTTTTGTACAGCTCCATCATGGCCTGGTTCATCTTCTGCGGATCGCCTTTGTGGCGCTCGCGGATGGCGGTCATCTTCGGAGTCACGGTCTTCATCTTCGCCATCGAGCGGAAGGAAGCGGCGGACAGCGGGAAGAACAGCAGCTTGATCGCGATGGTGAAGGCGATGATGGTCCAGCCCCAGTTGCCGATCACGGAGTGAATCGCAGCCATTGCGGACCACATTGGACGCGCAACGATAGACAGCCAGCCGTAGTCCTTGACCAGATCCAGGCCTTCGGTGACTTTTTCCAGGGTGACGGTATCCTGCGGGCCGGAGTACAGGCGGGCATTGTTGGTCACGGAGGCGCCTGGCGCCAGGGTGCCCAGCGGCTGCACTACGCCGATCGAGTACAGGTTGTCGCCTTCCTTCTTGGTGAAGATATCGCGCGCCAGCTTATCCTGCGGCACGAAGGCGGACACGAAGAAGTGCTGCGAAATCGCGACCCAGCCGTCGTTCGACTTGGTTGCGTGTTCAGGCGTGAATGGCTTGCCTGGATTGTCCTTCTGCCACTCAGCGTCCTTCTCGATCTTCTTGAACTCGTACTTCTTGTAGCGCGCTTCTGCGGTGTACAGGCTAGGCGCGATGAAGGATGGGTTCATCCAGCCCGAACCTTCCGGCGGAGTGCCGTCGTGCTTCAGCTGCAGGTACAGCTGCGGCGCGATCGGCGCTGCGCTGGTGTTGGTGACGACGTGCTGCACGTCCACCACGTAGTCGCCCTTCTTGAAGGTGAAGGTTTTGGTCAGCTTGACGCCGCCCTGCTCTGCTTCCAGCACCAGTTGCAGCTGGTTCGCATCGTTCAGCATGCGCGCGCCAGGCTTGGCCACGAAGGCGGTCTGGTGATTCGGCAGGTTAGGCGCGCCTACCAGGCCGGTTTCGCCCAGGTAGATATGCTTGCCGTTCTCCGCGAACATCACCTGGTTTTTCTTGGCATCGGTGCCGTCGCTATGCTTCAGCAGTTCCAGATGCTTGATAGTGCCGCCCAGGGTGTCGATATCGACGCGCATCACGTCGGTGGTGATGGTCACCACTTCGGTCTTGATCGGGGCAGCGGCAGCTTCGCCATTGGCCGAAGCGGCAGCAGCGGCAGCAACAGCCGCAGGAGCAGGCGTGCCGGTCGCGGAGGCGGATGCCGAAGCCACAGGCTTGGCAGGAGCCGGAGCAAACATGGACGGCTTGCCGGTCGAGATCATCCAGTTATTCCACAGGATAACCAGCGAGACCGCGAAGACGATCCACAGGATTGAGCGTTTATTGATATCCATTCGGTTCTTCAGGAGTGGTTGAAGTGCTTGGGCGGCACGGGGTCGACCCCGCCCGCGTTCCAGGGATGGCAGCGGCATACCCGGCGAAACGCCAGGTAACTGCCTTGAGCCGCACCATGCTCGCGCACAGCTTCGAGCGCGTAGTTGGAGCAGCTAGGGTAAAAACGGCAACTGGGTGCACCCATCAGCGGACGGATCACCCATTGGTAAAAGCGCAGCAGGAGCGTGAGCAGCGTTTTCATTTCGCTGGCCTGGCCTTGTTGGCTTGAGCAAAGAGGCGCGTCAGTTCCTGGCGCAGTTCGGCCTTCAGTTTGGCTGTCGTAGCCGGGCCGTCCTTGCTGTTGACGGGGCGCGACAGGCGCACCACGCAATCAATGGCAGGAAGCTGGGTGACGCGGAACAGTTCGCGCGTGACGCGTTTGATGGTGTTGCGGGTGACCGCGCGCGGTGCAAAGCGTTTGGCAACGACGATGCCTAGCCGCGCATTAGGCAGCTGGTTCTGGCGGGTATAGAGCACGAAGTGCGCGCTCTTCTGCGTTGGCCGCAAACTAAAAACGGATGAAAATTCATCCGTTTTTATGATGCGCCGAGCGCGAGCGAAGTCGTGTCTGCCTTCGCCTGTCGAGCTGTTAGGACAGCTTTCCACGCGATCAGCTAACAAGCGTGCTTAAACTACAGCCAGACGCTTGCGGCCTTTTGCACGACGTGCGTTCAGGACTTGACGGCCACCACGGGTAGCCATACGGGCGCGGAAGCCGTGGGTGCGCTTGCGACGCACAACGGAAGGTTGGTAAGTACGTTTCATGTTGGTCTCGCTAAAAAATACAAAATCGGGACGGACGGTGTCCCTAAAAATGTTGGTGCCAATGACATTTCGCGCACTGCGCCAATCTCACTGCCCGCTAAATCCGCGCGTCGTATCTTGAAAAATCACGGACTACGGGCGGGGAACCCAGAATTATCAGGATTTTTCGGTTTACTGTCAACCACTTAAACCGGTAATTCGGTGTCTGACCCGCAGGGTCAGACACCAGCCTGCGCCGGCCGCGTGGGGGTGTCAGACCCTGCGGGTCTGACACCGGGTTGCCGGTTTGGTTGCAAAAAAGCCAACCGCAGCACGGTTGTGCAAAAATTCCGGTTAACCTGTGGATAACTTCCGACTTAGCGGCTAGAATAGCGCGTTACGTGTGGCGATTCGAACGCCCTCCCACACTTTTTGCATATAGATAGATTCATGGATAATTTCTGGCAGTCCTGCTCCCAGCAGCTGGAGCTTGAGCTGACGCCGCAACAATTCAGCGCTTGGATTAAGCCGCTTGTGCCCCTCGACTTCGAGGACAACAAGCTGCGCGTTGCTGCGCCAAACCGGTTCAAGCTGGATTGGGTAAAGACTCAATTTGCGAGCCGCATCACGGCCCTGGCCTGCCAGTACTGGGAAACCGTCATCGAGGTGCAGTTCGTCCTCGATCCGCGCACCTACGCCCTGAAAAAGCCCGCAGCACCGGCCGTGATCTCCGGCCCGCTGAGCGACATGCGCCCGGAAAGCCCAGCCGCAGCCGCAGCGCCGACCGCCGCCGCCGAATACCAGAATCCGAAGACCCGCGAAAACAGCCGCATCAACCCGGACCTGACTTTCGACTCCTTCGTGACCGGTAAGGCCAACCAGCTGGCGCGCGCCGCCGCTATCCAGGTAGCGAACAACCCAGGCGTTTCCTACAACCCGCTGTTCTTCTACGGCGGCGTAGGCCTGGGTAAGACCCACTTGATCCACGCGATCGGCAACCAGGTGATGGCCGACCAGCCTGGCGCCCGCATCCGCTACATCCATGCAGAACAGTACGTTCGCGACGTAGTGACCGCTTACCAACGCAAGGGTTTCGACGACTTCAAGCACTACTACCACTCGCTGGACATGCTGCTGATCGACGATATTCAATTCTTCGGCGGGAAGTCCCGCACGCAGGAAGAATTCTTCTATGCGTTTGAAGCGCTGATCGCGGCCAAGAAGCAGATCATCATCACCTCGGATACCTATCCGAAAGAGATCACCGGCATGGATGACCGCCTGATCTCGCGCTTCGACTCCGGCCTGACGGTGGCGATTGAGCCGCCGGAGCTGGAAATGCGCGTGGCCATTCTGCTGAAAAAAGCCAAGTCCGAAGGCGTGACGCTGAACGACGACGTCGCCTTCTTCGTGGCCAAGCACCTGCGCTCCAACGTGCGTGAGCTGGAAGGCGCCCTGCGCAAGATCCTGGCTTACTCCCGCTTCCACGGTAAGGATATTTCGATCGATATCGTGAAAGAGGCGCTGAAGGACCTGCTGTCTGTGCAGAACCGCCAGATTTCTGTGGAAAACATCCAGAAAACGGTGGCGGACTTCTTCAACATCAAGGTGGCGGACATGTATTCCAAGCGCCGCCCAGCCAACATCGCCCGCCCACGCCAGATCGCCATGTACCTGGCCAAGGAGCTGACCCAGAAATCGCTGCCGGAAATCGGCGAACTGTTCGGAGGACGCGACCACACTACCGTGCTGCACGCCGTGCGCAAGATTGCGGCGGATCGTACTAAGAACCCGGAGTGCAACCATGAGTTGCACGTGCTGGAGCAGACGCTGAAAGGCTAAAAAAAACCGGTAAAACGGTGTCTGACCCGCAGGGTCAGACACCGGGAACGCGACAGCCGCAGGCCATGGTGTCAGACCCTGCGGGTCTGACACCGGTTTACCGGTTCTAACTTGCTATACTGTCGAGTTAACAAAAGAACCAACGTACCAACCCATTAACTGAGGATATTTATGCAACTGGTCAAAACCACCCGAGACACGCTTCTCCGGCCACTGCAGATTGTGAGCGGTATTGTCGAGCGTCGGCACACTATGCCGATTCTGGCCAATATCCTCATCCGCAAGGAAGGTGAAAGCGTCTCTTTCCTCTCCACCGACACGGAAGTCCAGATCACCACCAACGCAGAAATCGGCTCGGGTGCCGACATCACCGGCACCACGGTCGCCGCGCGTAAGCTGCTGGACATCCTGCGCGCCCTGCCGGAAGCCGGCGACGTCACCATGACCCTGCTGAACAAGCGCCTGACCGTCCAAAGCGGCAAATCGCGCTTCGCCCTGCAGACCCTGGCCGCCGAAGAATTCCCAACCGTCCAGCAAGCCGAAAGCTTCACCGCAAGCTTCCAGCTGCCGCAAAAGACCCTGAAGCACCTGTTCAACATGGTGCACTTCTCGATGGCGCAGCAGGACATTCGCTACTACCTGAACGGCCTGCTGCTGGTCCTGGACGGCAACAAAGTCATCGCCGTAGCGACCGACGGCCACCGCCTGGCCTTCTGCCAGGTAGAGACCGACCAGAACTTCGCCCGCGAAGAAGTGATCATCCCGCGCAAGACCATCATCGAACTGCAACGCCTGCTGGAAGAGTCGGACGACGCCGTATCGCTGGACATCGCCGCGAGCCAGGTCAAGCTGACCTTCGCCGACATCGAGCTGATCTCCAAGCTGGTGGAAGGCAAGTTCCCTGACTACACCCGCGTGATCCCAAAGGGCTACACCAACAACTTCACAATTGGCCGCGAAGAGCTGCTGCGCTCCCTGCAGCGCGCCGCGATCATGACCAGCGATAAGTTCAAGGGCGTGCGCTGCATCATCACCCCAGGCTCGCTGAAGATCTCGTCCACCAACGCGGACCAGGAAGAAGCGGTTGAAGAACTGGAAATCGACTACGGCGGCGACAGCGTGGACATCGGCTTCAACGTGACCTACCTGCTGGACGTGCTGAACAACCTGAAGTGCGACCAAGTCAACGTAGCACTGGGCGACAGCAACAGCTCCGCGCTGATCTCGATTCCAGAGAACCAAGACTTCAAGTACGTTGTCATGCCGATGCGCATTTAAAACCGGCAGTGCGGTGTCTGACCCGCAGGGTCAGACACCAGGCCAGCGGCCGCCGCGTATCAAGTGTCAGACCCTGCGGGTCAGACACTGGTTTACCGGTTTAAAAGAGTAAAGAAACACGTCAAAAGAGAAAGCAGTCCATGTCCGAAAGCCACAACGAACAACCCAAGGCCAAAGCAGAAGAATACGGCGCCGCCTCGATCCAGATCCTTGAAGGCCTGGAAGCAGTCCGCAAGCGTCCCGGCATGTACATCGGCGACACGTCCGACGGCACCGGCCTGCACCACCTGGTATTCGAGGTGCTGGACAACTCGATTGACGAAGCCCTGGCCGGCCACTGCTCCGAGATCCACGTCACCATCCACAGCGACAACTCGATCTCGATCACCGACAACGGCCGCGGCATTCCCGTCGGCCTGAAGATGGACGACAAGCACGAGCCAAAACGCTCCGCAGCCGAAATCGTGCTGACCGAACTGCACGCCGGCGGCAAGTTCGACCAGAACGCCTATAAAGTCTCCGGCGGCCTGCACGGCGTGGGCGTCAGCTGCGTGAACGCACTGTCCAAGCTCCTGCGCGTGACAATCCGCCGCGACGGCAAAGTCCACCAAATGGAATTCGTCCGCGGCGCAGCCCAAAACCGCGAGATCGAAATGATCGACGGCGTGGCCGTCTCCCCGATCAAAGTGATCGGCGAAACCGACAAGCGCGGCACCGACGTGCACTTCTGGGCTGACGAAGAGATCTTCACCCACGTAGAATTCCACTACGAGATCCTGGCCAAGCGTATCCGCGAGCTGTCCTTCCTGAACAACGGCGTCAACATCAAGCTGACCGACCAGCGCAACGGCAAGGAAGAAATCTTCGCATTCGAAGGCGGCACCCGCGGCTTCGTTGAATACATCAACAAAGCCAAGACCGTACTGCACCCGACCGTGTTCCAGGCCACCGGCGAACGCCAGTCCGACCAGAACACCACCATCACGGTGGACGTGTCGATGCAATGGAACGACGCCTTCAACGAACAAGTACTCTGCTTCACCAACAACATTCCGCAGCGCGACGGCGGCACCCACCTGACCGGCCTGCGCGCGGCAATGACCCGCGTGATCAACAAGTACATCGACGAGAACGACTTCGCCAAGAAGGCAAAGGTTGAAATCAGCGGCGACGACATGCGCGAAGGCCTGACCTGCGTGCTGTCCGTGAAAGTGCCGGAACCAAAGTTCTCCAGCCAGACCAAGGACAAGCTGGTCTCGTCCGAAGTGCGCGGCCCGGTCGAAGAAATCGTCGCCAAGACGCTGACCGACTTCCTGATGGAAAAGCCGAACGACGCCAAGATCATCTGCGGCAAGATCGTGGAAGCAGCACGCGCCCGTGAAGCAGCGCGCAAGGCCCGCGACCTGACCCGCCGCAAAGGCATCATGGACGGCCTGGGCCTGTCCGCCAAGCTGGCCGACTGCCAGGAAAAAGACCCTGCCCTGTCCGAACTGTACATCGTCGAGGGTGACTCCGCAGGCGGCTCCGCCAAGCAGGGCCGCGACCGTAAGTTCCAGGCCATCCTGCCGCTGCGAGGCAAGGTACTGAACGTGGAGAAGGCACGCTTCGAAAAAATGCTGTCTTCCGAGCAGATCACCACCCTGATCGCCACCCTGGGCACCAGCATCGGCGCCGACGAATTCAATATCGAAAAGCTGCGCTACCACCGCATCATCATCATGACCGACGCGGACGTCGACGGCGCCCACATCCGCACCCTGCTGCTCACGCTGTTTTACCGCCAGATGCCGCAGCTGGTCGAGCGCGGCCACATCTACATTGCGCAGCCGCCGCTGTACAAGGTAAAGGCCGGCCGCGACGAGCGCTACCTGAAGGACGACCTGGAAGAAGCCGGCTACATGATGAACGTAGCGCTGAACACCGCCGCCCTGACCCCGCGCGACGGAGCCGACATCATCCAGGGCGAAGCGCTGGGCGAACTGGCACGCACCTACAACATGGCCAACGCCATCATGACCCGCCTGACCCGCGTGATCGACCGCGCCGCGCTGACCGCCATCATGACCGGCGTAACGCTCGACCTGACGACCATCGACGCCGCCCAGGCATCGGCCAAGGCGCTGGAAGGCAACATCAACGACAGCGCCGTCAAAGTCAGCGTGACCACCGACGAACTGTCCGACAAGCACACCCTGCGCATCGAACGCCTGCACCACGGTAACGTGAAGGTCTCCGCGATCGACGCCGACTTCGTGCAAGGCGCCGACTACAAAGTGCTGGCCGACGCCGCCGCCACCTTCACCGGCCTGATTGGCGAAGGCGCCGTGATCCGCCGCGGCGAAGGCGAGCGCACCAAGGAAAGCGCCGTGGTCGACTTCCACCACGCCATGCAGTGGCTGCGCGACGAAGCCGAACGCACTGTCAGCAAGCAGCGCTACAAAGGTCTGGGCGAGATGAATCCAGAGCAGCTGTGGGAAACCACCATGGACCCAACCGTCCGCCGCCTGCTGAAGGTGCAGATCGAAGACGCGATTGCCGCCGACCAGATCTTCACCACGCTGATGGGGGATGATGTGGAGCCACGCCGAAACTTCATTGAGACCAACGCGCTGCGCGCCGGCAATATCGACGTTTAACTTAATGTCAGAGCCCATGAATTCCAAGGGCTTCCATTTCGAGTGTCTCAGCAAAGGGGGCCATACGCTGTATGGGCCCCTTTTGTTTTTGATAGGCAGGTGGCATAGTTGATGATGCGCGGCCCGTACTCATTTCAGCGCCATCTTTCGAAAATTAGAACTGGAGAACCAATGAAAAAATCTATTCTCGCAATTGCAATTTGTTCATTAGTCACTTTCGTTCCAGCCCACGCCGGTAAATGGCATCCCGCGACTCGAGCAACACAAGAGGAAGCCATGCAAGCGGCTACAGCACTTGCGAAAGCGCGTGCTGTCAAAAAACGTACTTGCTACAAGCCAGCGTGGATTAAGGAAGTGATCGCCGCAAAGCCGTGCCAATCTACGCCTCAAGGCATTCAATGTTGGGCAACGAGCGCGAACGAACCAGGAAGTTGTGATAACGGGAAGTATGGTTGGCTGCTTCCCAGCAGACCTATGCAGTGGGCTCTCCCGCCAGTTCCAATATATCCTGAGCTTCCATCGATACCTCGGCCAACGCCAGCTCCTGCTTGCACTCCATACGATGCAAGCCAAGGGAAATGCAAAACAGCGAAGCCTTAGATTGATTTGACATGTGTAAGGAAGTCTTGCAACTAGTGGGATGCTGCAGCTGGTCGCATCCCTCAGATTGCGCTCGTGGCGGCCAGGCTTCACTTTTACAGAGGCATTTGCATAATGTAGATTTGGCCCGATCGCACATATCCCCAATTATTTCAACGGATTTTGTATGCCAGAGTTTTCTTGGGAGCCTCTAGATTTTCTCGACGCGTTAGGTGTCGTTCCCGTCGAAGAGGAGGACGGAATCTCCTACAAATATCAAGTTGATCGGCACCCGTTGATCGTGACTTTGATGATTTGGCCGCTTGCCGGCGACATCGAACTCACTATGCGATGTGAAGGCGTGAGCGAACCCGTAGTCATTTTGAATCTCTTAAGCAGCCCCGGCGCGAGGATGGTCAATGCTAAAGACGGAAAATTCATTGAATTCGCAGCAGCGAATCTCTTCTCGGGTCGATATGACAATACCCGGCCTGCGCCATATGGATTCCGCCTGTGGGTCGAGCCGAGCCTGCAAGTCACCACTTTCAGCTATGACGTATAACGCCTTGGGAAATTCACTCAATCCTAGTCACTGATCACACACATGCTACCTGTTCCTCAATTTGTCGCCGAGTTGACCTTCCATTTTCGAGAACACGGTACAGACCGGCAGCGAAAGTTCGTGTTCGACGGAAATTTGCATAGGCGTGTACCGATGAAGATGGAAGGGGTGAAAGGCCTCAATACAGTCGGAATGTGGATTGATGCCGCTGCTGAATTCAGAGAAGACGATTTGGCAGTAGTACGATGCGTCGTGATCGCCCCCGAACTCTTCGTGGACGTGGTAAAGACAGGCGTAGTATTCGAGTTGTGGGACGGAGGGTTCTTCGCTTCAGGCAAAGTCATTGAGCGAATCGACGCTGGATGGCGGAAACTCTAAGCGTTGGTCTTGGCCGCGCGGCATCTTCCCCTTCTTAAGTTATCCATTAAGCCTTGCAATGAACGAAATTCTCACTGCGCACAAACATAGCTCGAGGCATCGCACTGAAATAATGGGCAGTAGCCGTTGCGGCTGCTTCCATTGTCTTGCTAGCTTCAGTCCAAGCGAAATCCGAGACTGGGTTGATTGGCCGGGCGGAACGCCGCCTGAGCTGGAACTGGATACCGGAACGACAGCATTGTGCCCAAAGTGTGGGATCGACTCGGTAATTGGCGCTAGCTCTGGATTTCCAGTGACGACAGAGTTCCTTAGTCAAATGCGAAAGCATTGGTTTGAAGATTGATCAATCACCCGATCCGTCCGCAAATCAGGTGGTCTGCTATGAAAAGATTCACTCAAGTAAAACCAATCGACTTCTTGAAGAGTAATGCAGTGGAAGTCGTCAAAGTACTTTCCGAAACGCGAGAACCTATGCTCATCACACAAAACGGTGAAGCTAAGCTTGTGGTCACGGACATACAGATTTATGAGGAACAGCTAAATACCCTGACAATGCTAAGGCTCCTTGCTCTGGGCAAGAAAGAAGCGGATAGAGGGAATTTTCGCGATGCCGAAGATGTCTTCGTAGAGTTCGATATGAACGGTGAACTGTGAGCGCGGTGGCGCGCGCAGGTGATGCGTGTAACGTCGGCATAGCGTACTGGATGTCTTTTCGAGACTCGATCTATTTCGCTCCGAATCGCAATGGTTTGGTCTAACGAGGAATAGAAATTCAGGGGACCTCCAGATCTGTAGACCGAATGCGCCCCCTCAAAGAAATCTTTAGCCCGATTGGACTTTCAGCATTTCAGTAATGGACTCTGTTCGGCAACTCGATCTTACTTTTAGACTGGCTAGACAGAGAATCGTGATGTCGCAATCTGCATGTGCTCGCTCGTTCCCAGTAGTCGTTTCCAGGAAAGCGCAACCAGACGAAACGCCAGGCATTGCGTCCCTTGGCATGTCGGTTTGCGAATTGTGACGGCGTTACTTTTGTGCCGTCCTCGGCGACCACCTTATCGCCCACCACCTTCGCAAATTCGATGACGCTGCAATAGCTGGTTCGTAAAGCCGTCCCTTCAGGAAGGAAAACATTTTTCCATTGGAAGCCCCGCATTGGATAACCTCGCTCGCGCAATGACTGCCGTTCCATTTCCACGGCCAGCCAACGCTTCACAAGTTCCGCGACAAAGGCCTCTGGCTTGACGCCTGGACGCGCATCCATCAGGTAGAACTCCAAGTTAAAAAAATCAGTCAACGGCAGGTAGATCGCTTGTTTCGCTTCGTAGCCCATGATGTAGTCCTTTCGAAAATGGTCTAATCATTGGATCGCGGAACTGAAAAATGGTTCCCACTAGATTTTGGCGTCGAAATGTTGGATCGGATTCGACTTCGCGTTGCGATTCGTAGTTCCTCTTAGATTTTGGTCTCCGTCCCTTAGGTAGAAATATGCCGAAACGGCTGCGAATAGACTGAATTGGACGGCAGCCGTTTCATGAAGACCTAAGGTAGGTCTGACCGGAAAATGGGCATATTGATTTTCTGCTATGTATAATCTGCGGCTTCACTTCATCTGGTCCATCATTCATGCTCTACACAGCCCGCACCGTGCTGGCGGCCTTGCTGCTTTCTGCCATTCCCGCAATGACTGCAATGGCTGCAACGACCTACCCTCCTTCCGCCTACAGAGACGGCGCGATCAGGTGCCAGCAGGTGCGCCAGCTTGCATGCGCCGAGACGAACTGGGTTCAGTACATCAAGATGCGCCCTACCGATGCCCATGCCATCGCGAGCCTGGCCGTTATCTACAACTGGGACGACAAGCCAGAGTTGGCCATTGTGCAGGCGGAAAAGGCCATCGACATGGGCCAGGGCACTTACGATCTGTTCGCCGCCTATGCGCAAAGCCTAGAGAAGGTGGGTCGCATCGACGAGGCGATCGACTGGTCCTATAAAACGCTGGAAATCATGCCAAGCCTGGTCAATATTCGCGGTGACTTGGCCAAGATGCTGGTGATGAAGAAGCGGGAGTATGAAGCGCTGGCACTTCTCACTTCGTTCGACGCCACGCTGGAGGCGAAAGGCCATGGGCAGTATTTTGCCGGCCAGCGCATTGCCATCGAGTCGACCATTGAAAGGCAGGGCCAGGCTTTGGATAGCACTCAGAAGAGCCTGCGCCTGTCCAAGACTGGCGACCATTTCTACGCTCCGGTGAAGATTGGTGACGCCAGGGCCGTGGCATTCGTGGTGGATACCGGTGCCGCAAAGACAACGCTCAGCGACGAGATGCTCGCCAGCTCCAAGGCGAGTTACAAGGTTATCCAGCCTCAAATCGCCTTGCGAACCGCAGATAATCGCCGTGTCGTCGCACGTGTGGTTGTGCTGGATTCGCTCAAGGTGGGGCCTTTTGAACAGCGCAAAGTGACCGCCGTCGTCTGCCCGACGTGTGTTCCTCTGCTGGGGCAAGGGTCGCTCTCGCAGTTCAATATGGCGTCGGCTAAAAAGCAGGGTGTGGAGTTCATGACGTTGGAACCAAGGGCGGTGCGATAAATGGAACAACAACCAGCAAACCTGGGGCAGGTCTTGGCTGCGGCACGTGCGTCGGGCGCGAATAGGCCGTCCTTCAAACGGGTGCCTACCTGGGCGGAATTGGGCTTGGATGGTCACCTTAAACGCCTTGGATGGGGTGTGCTGGTCTATCTGCTGGTTCTCGCGGCCTTCTGGATAGTCATCCTCGGTGATTTTTGGTCGTCAACACAGATATGGCTGGCGAGTCTCGGCGCTCTCATTTTCAGCTATGCCTTCATGTCATTGAGTGCCTTTTTTGTGCAGGCAAAGCTCAATAAAGCCGAATTGAGCGAAAGCGGAGCGTGGCAGGTTTTGGTTGGGGCGGTAATCCTGAATCCTGCCATCATCGGCGGGTATGTTTCGCTGTCGGTATTCTTCCGGGCGCGCGGCATTAAGAAGCGGCTGGAAGCTAACAAATAGTAGTGTTGCTTATTCCCCCTCCCAGTTGACATTCGATTAATAGGCGCATGCCTTTGTGATAGTCTGTGTTGATGTCCTCAACAATGACTATCAGTCGATCTGGCAGCTTCCAGCGCGATCAATGGCGATTGAGCACCGCATTGGTGATCTCGGCCATCATCCACGCGCTGCTGTTGAGCATTACGCTGGGGGGACAGACGTTCGGGATTCCAGCCCTTAAATTCCCATGGCTGGACAGGCGCCTGGGCGCCAGTGATTTGCAGGTATTGCTGGAGCGGCGACCGGCCCCCAGCGCCGCATCGACAGCGCCGCCCTTGCCTAGCACCGCGCAGACTGTGAATGCCAATCCGGTGCTTGCTCCAGTGGAAAGGCCTGCTGCTGCCAGCCCGGTGGCATCCATGACTTCGCCCCCGCCAGCAATTGGCAATAGCCAGGCGCCTGCAGTTTTGATTCCGCCGCCGCCACCTGCTCCTGCGCCGGCGCCAGTTCCATCTCCGGAAACTAAAGCAGAAAAGCGCGCCGACGTGACGCCGCCGATCACGCCGGTTGCGGCGCCGGTGAATGCGCCCGCCAACTCCATGGAACGCAGCATCCCCATCCAGGAGCGCGAAGCGCCTGTCCCCGACAACGCCAGTGATATCGCACAAAAGCAAATCGAAAAAGATGCGCGCGAACGTGCGGAAGAAGCCAAGCTCGAACAGGAAAAGCAGGCCGCAGAAAGACTTCGCCAGGCGGAGCTGATGGCGGACGCACAGCGCCAGGCCGCACGACTGGAACAGCAGCGGCAAGAGGCAGCACGGCAGGAGCAGGAGCGCATCGAAGTCGCGCGCAAGGAAACGGTTCGTCAGGAACAAGTAAAACAAGCGCAAATCGAAGCAGCACGCCAGGAACAACTCCGCCAGGATGCTGCCCGTGCAGAGCAAGCCAGGAACGATGCCGCGCGCCAGGAGGCTGAACGCGTGGCGCAAGGCCGTCAGGAAGAGCTTCCCCGCGAGCAGGCACGGCTGGAAGAGAAGGCGCGCCAGGATGCGGCTAAACAGGCGCGGGAACGCGCGGAAATCGCCCGGGTAGAAGCCGCGCGTAAGGAAGCCCTGCGTCAGGAACAGGCAAAGCAAGCGCAGCTTGAAGCGGCGCGACAGGCGCAACAATTGGAGGCTGCGCGCCAGGATGCAGTCCGGCAGGAGGCAGCGCGGCACGAAGCGGCTAAGCAAGAGGCCGCACGTCTGGAACAAGCCAAGCGCGAGCAAGCGCAGTTGGAAAAAGCAAAGCAGGAAGCTGAACGCGAAGAGCGCCTGAAGGCGATTGGCCGGCAGCTCAATGAAGAAGCTGCGCAGCGCGAGGCGGCAGCAAAGAATCCATCCAAGTCTTTGCTGCCTTCAGCAAGTGGGCTCCGTCGCGGCTGGCTTTTCGGCCGCGCTGATCCGAATATCGACTTGGTTCAATACGCGGAGGCCATGAGCAAGAAGTTCGAATTGAACATGGCGTTCGACATGGTGCACGACGTGGTGAAACAGCGCCACGTGCCGCCGATGGTGACGGTGGCAATTCGTGCTGACGGCTCTGTCGAGAAGGTGACTTTCGTCGTCTCCAGCGGCGTACCGGCGATCGACGAAGCGATCAGGAAGGTCGTCACCACTTATGCACCGTATGGCGCGTTCCCGCCTGCATTGGCGCGCCAGTACGACGTGATCGAAATTCGCCGCACCTGGATTTTCGATACGGCGATCCGCCTGCAATAAGACGCGCTGCTCGACTAGTTCGAGGAGAACGTCGTGACCGTTGAAATCAAGGTAGCGCCACAGCTTGTCTTGTCACCGTGGTATGCCACAGCTTTGCCATTGACTGCGTGTCTGTTATTGCCGCTGACGATGACGCAGTTTTGATGTCCCGTCATCGGACACATGCAGCGGTCACCTACTAGGACCACAGGCTTTCCACTGACTAGCACGTGTTGGGCGCTGGTTTCGACGACTTTTCCGCCATGTGACGTTGGATCACCGACTCGGATAACGTTTTTCATTTTGCGGCCTTTGCGTTAGGCTGCGAAACAGAGTTCACCCTTGGTTCATCGTCCCCATAACGATCTCGAAGTGACGAGGAAATCTTATTCCAAAGCGCTATCGCCTCGGCCTTTGATAATGTTGAACTGACGGGATTGCCAGGCCGGCCTTTTCCAGTATCCATCTCCAACAATATTCGCGGCCTCTTGACAGTCTTTTTCTCCATTGCAGACTCCCACTGAAAGCTAAAAGCAGTGGTACCGTTGAACTCCACAACCTCGTCAGCGATTTGACCTCCTTTTATGCCATTAATCGTTCGGGATCCGCTTCCCAGGTCCTTGAAGCGACCCGCATACTGCTGTTTAACTGAGTTGTTCATTTCTCTCTCTAGCAATGGGGCTTCCAGTTGAATATTTGCCCAAGTGCTAATTGCGATGGCGAGATCCGGATGCTCCTTCATGCCAACATACATCATGACAAATTCGTTTTCTTCTACCGATAGTGGTTCGGAAACGAATGCGTTGCCAATGCAGAAGCCTGGCTTCAATGGCAGGCGATCGACGGACCAGGATTCAAACTGTTTCGCCACTTGTACTTGTGCCGACAATTTCTCCTCTGATCGAAATTCTGCCAATAGCTCAAGACTCTTCCCCTGCAAATGAATCATCGACTCGAACGATACTGATTCGAAGTTTACACGTTGCCCATCCTGAATATAGTGGTCACGCATCCTTCCGAACATGAAGGCCTTGCCAAGAACGTACTCCGTCTCTATCACCTTTACGGTTTCCAGACTTGACTGACCTAGACCGTTTTTTTGAATTCGCAGTTCGCGCTCTCGATTTTCGAGTCGCTTGAAAAAATTGTCTTTAGACTCGTCGATTGGGGATGAAACCTCCCATCCACCGATTCTCCCGCCACCAAATGAAATCACAGCGGTTGATGGTATGTCCACCAAGAATCGGCCGATACATACAGTCCTCATTGGGATATTGTCGATATCGATTTCCATGGCCCTCTTTCCATTCGTCCATCCAGCAACTAGAAGAATCGCCAGCAGCATCACGAATGTTCTGCAGAACGAGAAACAAATATTCATGACACCCTCACGCATTTACTATTCGAACGACAAGATGCAGCGTCAATTTCAACATCGCTTCGGTGTTGTAACTTCCTTGATGATCAAAACCACGCACCCGAAACAACTGCTTCACTTTTCCCTGGGGTCCTGCACCGGACGATGCCGGCACCGTTCCGTCCCCCGCCACATCTTGTACTTCAATCTTCAACGTTGTCGTTCGCCCATCTGAGAGTCCAACTGTACGGGAACCATTGAAACCTCGATTCAGGAATCGAGCATCCCGAAAATCCGTGGCGGTTAAATTCGAACCGCTCGTCGTGGGTGTCCACCTGCAGCTACCAAATGACAGAAATGCAGGGTCATCACCGTAGAAAGCGAAAGTGTTGGGGTGGTAGTAATCGCCGAGTAGCTCGGTATGAAATTTCTCCGCGATGCGAACTGTCGCCGCAACACGCTGCTCCACTGCGCCTCCATATTTATTCATTGGATCTGCAAGCGCAACGTCAAATAGCCGATACCAAGAACTGACATCGCGATACAGGTCGTATGGGCTTCCAACTGGCAGTTGCACCAAGTTCGTCCATGCATTTGACATGTTTCTCACAGATGCAAAAAGCCAGGGTTTGGGGAAAAGATGGTTTGGCAATAATTCCAATGGGCCAGCTGCTACCGCCATTACAGGAGTCGTCTCGGCGGGAGTGGCTCCGGCTATTTCCGAAAGCACCTCTGATTTCTTGTTATCGATAGGTCCGTTACTTGGGCTCGAATCCTCCGTCCCACACGCAATCCGTCTATAGCATGCCGGGGCACCCAATGCTGGGAGTACACCATGAACTATCCCCTTAATCTTCGAAGGAATTCGCTTGGCGCATGCGCGAGCGACCAAACCACCCATCGAATGGGTAACGAGAATGACTTGGTCACAACTGCTTCCAGACTTGGCCCAAAATTCGATTGCATTGCAAATTCGCTCTTCGAGGCGCTTCGCTGATAGCTCATTGGATTCCAGCCAGTTGTAGCCACATGCGTAGACGGGGTAGTGGTATTCGGCAAGCTTGGTGAGTTCTCCGTCCGTTAGCGGAGCGGCGACGCCAGTGCGAGTAGCTCCCCATTTTGCCCGGTCAAATAAATTGATATGAATCCAATGTCCCTCAATGTCACAGCGGTCATAAACGGCGCGAAAAGTAGCGTTCAGATAGATATGTAATGTTGAAAGCAATTCTCCGTAGCTGTCCGAATGTACTTCTCCCCATCCCCGTTCCCGTGCCATGTCAACGGTAATGGCGCGCCCATCGGCATCGGGCTTGATTAGAATGTCGCCGGAGCTATCTACTTCTAATGCGGGGCCATTGAGGATCTGTTGCCTTGCCGCTCCGTCTCGAGCTTTCCACTTCTTTGCTTCGCTCAAACCCGCACTGATCCCATTGGGGGGACGCCAAGCACTTTCACCAGGTCTAAGCCCTTCATTTCTTGGCTTCCCACCTAATTTGGCGCGCAAATTGCTCCCCATAATTCCCGGCACAACAATCACTGGGATCACCTTGGTCGGCGGAACCGCTACCCTTGCGCGTGTTGTGCATGAAACCGGGGTTAAGTAGGTTGTTGCGCGGACCGTGCCATTTTTCTCAGTGCGTGACGGAATTCGCCGCGTTGGTTCAGTAGGTGGATTTGTCGCCATGATCAATGCGGCTCCTAGAGCTCATTGGGATAAATGCTTATCTGGATCTCGCCTATCACGTCGCCAGTGGCCAACTCCGTTCGGCCACAATCATCGGTAATGCCGGTGATGGACCGGCCATCCGGAAGATCGAGCCTGTACTTTCGACCTACAACTGGAAGGCCATTTTGCGCCTGATAGATGATCACGCGCTCGTCAGTTTTTACCTTTGTCGATGGCAGCTTTAGCTTGTCGGCAGTGCCACCTCCACCGGTCGTGTGCACAAACTTTGACGACTTAATTATGTGGTCCCCCTTCGATTGCTCGACGATAGAACCAGATCCAAAAGTCGCTTGGGCTCCGTCAGCACCAATCTTGACCTTGGGAGCTAAAATCTCAATTTCCTTCCCGGCCGAAATCTTCACTTTCCCAGGCGAGGTCAGCTCGATATCACCGTTATGGCTCTGAATGATTATGTTTCCATTTGCAGCAATGAGCTTCAGGCCAAGCTTATGAGCGAGAAAACTCAATTCGCCCACCGCTCTCACGAAAACCGATGCGCCGGACGTAACCTTGGTATCGCCGCCACTCATATAATTGGCCCCGTGTTGGGCGCCAATTGCAATTGATTTGGCGCTGCTTAATGCTATTCCGTCATCGCCGTTTATTGCGATCAAACTCTTCGCCTTAGATGAACTGGTGTCCCATTGCTTAATGTCTTCAATAAGCTCACGTAATCTCTGATCATCGTCAGTATCCAAATTGTGAGTTTTCGCCAGTGACGTTAAGAGTTCATCGATACTACTTAGAGCATCCAGGAGCCCTGTCATTTCTTGGCGATCCAGGAGTCTGTGATCGCCGTCCAAGCCAGTCGTGACCAGCACACCTTTTCGTCCCCTGATCACTGCACTTTCTGCGCTTCGCAATTCCGCCCCATCGCCGCGCGATTTGGCTTCGCCAGATGTTCGCTCCTCCGTTAAGAAACCCAGATTCAACTGCGACGCTGCGTGTTCTGATGCTAATTGAACGCTTATCTCGCCAGGCGCATCGTCAAACCGAAGCCGATTTGACCGAACGCCGTTCACTTCTCGACTCCTTATGCCGGAAAACCAACGATTTCCAGTCAATCCTCCGCCATCGCTGAAGACCGGAGGTTGGGACCGCTCGTTATAGACTTGCCCGACGATTACAGGACGATCCGGATTACCATCCAAAGAAGCCACCAACACCTCAGTTCCCTTGCGGGGAAGATGTAAACTTCCAAACTGCCCCGACCCGACAGGCCCACTTCCCGCCCAATTGCTCACAACTCGCACCCATGCGGAATCGTTGTCAGCGTCTGACGCACCTATTCCGTTTGCGTGAACATGGTCTTCCTCTCGAGTACATCTAAACCGGATCTTTACGCGACCAAGTTCATCGCAGTGGACTTCTTCTCCCTCTGGCCCGACAACCATGGCACTTTGCATTGGGACGTTAGGCAGGTCAATGCGCGAGTCGTATGCTGGAATAATGGCGACGCCGCGTCGGACGGTGGAGAAGGCCACTTTAAGCTTCGTAGCAGCGTCTTCGCTTTCCGGCGTTTGCATCCATCGACTTCGGGAGAACAGGCGCTCGACGCGGGCGGTTAGGTCTTTTGAAAGATTGTTTGTGACCGCCATCTGCAGCGACGTGATAACAAACTGGCGCTCACTGTTAGGATGCGCGTCGATTTCTGGGTGACCTTCGAGCTCGAAGTATTCGCCTACGCAGAAGTCACGCACGCTGCCTTCGCCGTGGAAGCACTTGGATTCAAGGTCGTGGCGATTCATAGCCAACTGGCCCAGTTGGCAAAGATCGTCGTGGTCATCGCCTGCATGGGGCGAGAGGATCAGGTAGTCGTCCAGCGTGGCGGACATTTCGTTGCCGTTTGATCCCTGGTCCGACTGGCCCGTGACCGTAGTGGTCATGAATTCAGTATCGGTGGGATTCTTGTAGTTCCAGCTGAAGCGCGAGACGCGACCTGGCTGCAGGGTGCGAACGGCGCACCAGGAGGTGATGCTGTCACGTTCTTCAGTGGCGGCGTCGCGGTGGTAGCGCACGATGCCGGCGGCGTTTGGTGGCAGGGTGTCGGAGTTGTTGAACAAGACCATCGTGTGCGATGGCCAATTTGATTGATCGGCGCGGAAGTACCAGGCGATGCCTCTGCGCTTAAGCAAACGTCGGATAAAGGTTGCATCCGATTCGTTGTACTGCATGGTGAACTCTCGCTGCGGGTAGCTCGTGCTGTTGAAGGATTCATCCATTTCGTAGCGGAAGCAGGTGCCGATGATGGGATTGGTCTGCATCCATTCATCCAGGATCACCTGCACGATCTCCACTTCGTTCTTATTGCGGAACACGCGGGTGTTGTTTCGCTTTTCCATGATGGAGAGCGCGTCGCGCATCACCAACTGGTAGCTGGCCAAGCCGCCGTCGCTGTCGCCTGCATGGGCTTCGGTGACGATGCCGCATACGCTGCGCAAGTCGCCGCGGTCGGTCACGATGTCGACTGCCACGGGTAACGCGATCAGTTCTTTCAGCGAGATGAAGGCATCCAGGGAAACGCAGAGGATGCGGTATTCAATGCTGCCGCAGATCGATTCGCTGCCTTGCACACGCTGCGGCAGCAGCACGTCTTCCAGCATTTGCGTTGGGTGGGCCAGGCGAAGTCGCAAGGGACGGTTGTCAGTGATCAGGTCCTTATCTTGCTGGAAGAAGCTGAGCAGGGCGTTGTCCACGGCGGGCTCCATTCGTCTGATTGACGTAGGGACCTATGGTGGCATGCGTAAATTTTATCGACATTGATTTTTGGCAAAGGGAGCGGGTGATGCTTCTGGCAACATGGGTCTGGCATCGATAGTGTTTGGTGGCGCTATAATGCCCACCACTCACTCTTAATTTCGATGCGCTTGAGTTCATCGTGAAGCCATCCAGAGCCCCTTCAAAATTGCCTGCAAAGAGACAACCAACATCTCGCTATCAATGGATCTGTATCAAATGAATGGCGATTGTTCTGAAGAATCGCCATGAAACCGGACAAGTCCCTCGCCGCCTATCGAAAAATGCGCCAGCAACCATTGTGGCGCCTGCTGGCGGCTGCCAATGGACCTACAATCCTGGCTCTGTTGCAGGCGCATCTGTACGAAGGCGAGCGCAGCCTCCCCGCTTCTATCCTGCACGAGCGTCTTGAGCGCGAGCTGGAGCGCCTGCGGAACCTCGGCGAAGACTGGCCGCAAACGGCACAGCAATATGCCGCCTCCTGGCTGGCGGATGGTTACCTTGAGCGCCGCTTCCCACCCGGTTCGAAAGAGGAGGAATACGAACTCGCTACATCCACGGTCGAGGCGATCCGCTTCGTATCCAGCCTGGCTAAGCCGCATAGTGCGGCAACCGAAAGCCGTCTTGGCCTGGTGATCGACGCTTTGTCCAAACTGTCCGACGACACGGATGCCGACAAAGCCCGCCGCATCGCACGGTTGCGGACAGAGCAGGAACGCATTGAGCGCGAGATTGCCGCAATCGAAAATGGCAAGGTCCAGATTCTGCCGGAGGTGGCCGCTCTGGAACGCACGCGCGAAATCATCGCGCTGGCTGACAACCTGGCCGGCGACTTCCGCCGCGTGCGCGACCAGTTTGAACAACTGAACCGAGAGCTGCGTGAGCGCATCATGGATAACGACGGCAGCCGCGGCGAGGTATTGGACTCCCTGTTCGCCGGCATCGACCTGATCGGCGAAAGCGAGGCGGGACGCACCTTTGCCGCTTTCTGGCGCCTGTTGACCGATCCGGTGCAGTCAACCACACTGGAAGATGCGCTAGACCAGCTGATGTCGCGCGACTTCGTGGCGGCGCTGGAGCCGGCCGAGCGAAAATTCCTGCTGCGCCTGACCCGTACGCTGCTGGAGCAGGGCGGTATCGTGCATGAGGTGCTGCAATCCTTCGCCCGTAGCCTGAAGCACTTTGTGCAAAGCCGGGAGTTCATGGAGCAGCGCCGCCTGACCCAACTTCTGCGTGCGGCGCAGCGTTCCGCCCTGGCGCTGAAGGAGGAAGTCAAGGCGACAGACACTCTCAATTACACCCTTGAGCTCACCAGCAGCAAGCTTTCTTCATTGTCGCAATGGCTGCTGCACGATCCCGCTTTGCAGGCGTTGCCGGACAGGATGGCCGACGGCGCCGCCGCGCCGATCGACCTGGTCACCATCGGCGAACTGGTGGCCCAGTCGGAAATCGACTTCCGTACGCTAGCGGCGAATGTGCAATCGGTGCTAGCGACGCGCAGCCAGGCATCGATCGCCGACGTGCTGGCGGAATTCCCTGCCGCACAGGGGCTGGGCAGCGTCATCGGCCTGCTGTCGCTGGGTAGCCGCTACGGCATGGTAGCGCAGGCCAGCGAGACCGTTTCCTGGTTGGGCGGCGACAACGTGCAGCGCAGGGCTACAATACCGGCTATTTACTTCTTCAAGGATCAACAGGATGGACTTGCCAGAGCAGGCGGCGCCGCAAGCTGAGGCGGAGCCTCAGCCAAGCGCACTTTTCCTCAACGACACGGGGGAACTGCCGCTGGAAACCCGGCGCGTGCTGGTGCAATTGCTGTCCGGACCGTCGCTGGAAGGGCGCCGCCATGCCAAGCTGTGGCCCGTGCTGCTGCGCGACGAGGCCGTCGTGCAGCGCCGCCTGCACGACCTGTTCCTGGAGCTGGTGATCGACCGCGACATGCAGGTCGCCTTTACGCGCCAGGTGGACGCCGGCGATCTGGAGGTGCCGATCCTCTTGCGCCGCGCCCAGCTGACCTTCATCGATTCCGTCCTGCTGCTGTTCCTACGCCAGCGCCTGACCCAGGCCGAGGCGCATGGTGAGCGCGCCGTTGTCTCGCGCGACGAGATCGTGGAAAACATGGTGCTGTACGAACGTGCCGCAAGCACCGACCGCGCCGGATTTACCAAGCGTATTTCCGCCTCGATCGAAAAGATCAAAAAGCACAATATCCTGCAGAAGATCCGCGCCAGCGATGACCGTTTTGAGATTTCCCCGACACTGAAGCTGCTGTTCACCGCCGAAGAGATCGTTGCACTGACGGCCCTGTACGACGCAATGGCCGCCGGCGAGGCGCCTACGCTGGCGCGTCAGCCGCTGGATGATGGCGAGGACGAGGAATGAGCCACCAGTTCCGCATGGCGCGCCTGCAGGTATTCAACTGGGGCACCTTCAGCGGCCTGCACGAGGTGCCAATCAGCGAGCGGGGCTTCCTGATCGTCGGCCCTTCCGGCGCAGGTAAATCCACCTTGCTGGACGCTTTCTCCGCCCTGCTGGTACCGCCGCGCTGGGCCGACTTCAATGCAGCAGCGCGCGAGGCCGACCGTAAGGGACGCGACCGCAACCTGGCCAGCTATATTCGCGGCGCGTGGTCGGCGCAAAGCGACAGCACGTCCGGCGTCACCACAACGCGCTACCTGCGAGGGGGCACCACCACCTGGTCTGCCATCGCGCTGCATTACCACAACAGCAACGGGCAGGATGTAGTCCTGCTCCAGCTGTTCTGGCTGAGGGGTAACAGCAACGCCAATACAGATGTCAAGCGCATTTTCCTGATAATGGAGCGTCCGTTCGACCTACGCGAATTGCAGGATTTCGCAAGTACCAACTTCGATGTGCGCAAGCTGAAGCTGGCTTACCCGGAAGCCTACATCAAGGACGACTTTGCCCCGTATTGCGAGCGTTTCTGCCGCGTGCTCGGCATCGATAATGAAATGGCGCTGCGCCTGCTGCACAAAACGCAATCGGCCAAGAACGTCGGCGACCTGAACGCCTTCCTGCGCGATTTCATGCTGGAGAAGCCGGAGACGTTTGACGTGGCGGACCGCCTGGTCAATGAATTTGGTGAATTGAATGAGGCACACCAGTCCGTCGTGACGGCGCGCAGGCAGGTGCAGACACTGGCGCCGGCGCGAACGCGGCACCAGCAGATGGAGCAGTTGCAGATGGAACGCAATGGCCTGCGCGAGCTTGAGGTGGGGCTGCATAGCTACCGTGAGCAATTGCGGATCCGCCTGTTGACGGCGCATATCGCAGCGCTGCGCATCGAGACCGACGGCCTGTCCGGCCGCGTGCAGCAATTACGTGGCACGCTGGACAATCGCGAAATGACCCTGCGCGACCTGGAGCAACAGCGTAGCGCAGCAGGCGGCGACAGGATCGAACAGCTGGAACTCGAACGCGGACTGGTGAATGAACAGCGCGTGAGCCGCATGGCCAGGCGTAAGCAGGCAGTGGACGCTTGCAATGCCCTGGACTGGAGCTTTGCCGGCTCGCCGGAAGGCTTTGCGGCCTTGGTCGGGCAAGCCCGCCAGGAGCTGGAAGACTGGCAGCAGCAAGCCGCCGGGGAAGACCGCCTGCTGGAGCTGGGCCGCGCGCGCGACGACGTCAAGCGCCAGCGCGACGAGGTCCTGTGGGAGCTGCATTCGCTGCGCCGCCAGCCAAGCAATATCCCGGCCCACATGCTGGAGATGCGGCGCCAGTTGGCCATCGCCATCGGGGTCGGGCCGGATGCGCTGCCCTTTGCCGGCGAGCTGCTGGACGTTAAGCCGGAAGACGAGGAGTGGCGTGGCGCCATCGAACGTGTGCTGCACGGATTTGCGCTCTCCATCCTGGTCGATGAAGAGCAATACGCGGCCCTGTCCAACCATGTCAATGACGCCAGCCTGGGCCAGAAGCTGGTCTATTTCCGCACTGGCCGCGCCGAACAGCCGCAGGCGCGTCCGCTGCGCGCCGCCTCGCTGGTGGCCAAGCTCAATGTAAAGGGCGGCCGCTTCGCGGAATGGTTGCAGGCCGACCTGCGCCAGCGCTTTGACTACGAGTGCGTGGAGTCGATGAAGGCCTTCCGCGTCGCGCCGGAGCGCGCCCTGACGCGTGAGGGTCAGGTCAAACATAACCGCTCTCGGCATGAAAAGGATGACCGCAGCAGCGTCAACGACCGGCGCCACTGGGTGCTAGGCTTCGACAACCGCGACAAGCTAGCCCTGTACGAGCAACAGGAACAGCAATTGCGCCAGCAGCAGGAAGGATTGGAAGCACAGTTGGAGACGCTAGGCAAACAGCGTTACCAGGCTGGCGTGCGGATGCTGCAATGCCACACTCTGGTCAACTTGCAATGGCAGGAAATCGAAGCGGAACCGCTGGTCCAGCGCATCGCCGCCATCGACCGGCTGCTAGCTTCGATCCGCGAGGGCAATGCCAACCTGCAGGCGATCGACGAGCGCTTGCGCCAGCAGCGCACACTGGTGAAGCAGGCTGCGGACGACATGGAGAATGAAAAGGTCTCGCTGCGGGCGCGCGAGCGGGAAATCGAGGCAAACGAAAACCAGCTGTCTGCGGCACAGCAAGATCCGTCCATAGTGCCCTTGACGCCGCACCAGCAATCCGGCCTGGACCAGCGCTATCAGGGGCTGGCGCAGCCACCGGCGCTCAAGGACGTCGATAGCGCCGACCGCACTGTGCGCAAGGCAATCTCAGACGACATACTGGCCCTGAGCGAAGCAATTGGCGACTGCGTCAAGTTCATCGAGGCGCAGTTCTCCACCTTCATCAGCACATGGCGTGCCGACGCCGAAGGCCTCGATGCAACAATGCCTGCTGCCGGCGACTTCTTCACCAAACTGGCGCGCCTCGAAACGGACGGCCTGCCGGCCCATGAACAGCGATTCTTCGACCTGTTGCGCAACCAGAGCCACCAAAACCTTGCTGCTCTGTCCACCTATTTGAACGATGCGCGCAAAGCCATCCTGGCGCGTATGGAGCTGGTGAACGAAAGTCTGCGTCAGGTGCCGTTCAATCGCAACGAGGAATGCACGACCTTCCTGCAGATCCAGCCCAAAGACCGGCAACTGCCGGAGGTGCGCCAATTCAAGCAGGACATCCTCGACGCCTTGAGCCATGCCTGGCATGACGATCCGCAAGCTGCGGAAGCGCGCTTCGTGGAATTGCGCCGTCTTGTCGAGCGGCTGTCAAGTCAGGACGCCGATTTGCGGCGCTGGCGGGAATCAGTGCTGGACGTGCGCCTGCATGTCGAGTTCATCGGCCGTGAATACGACGAGCAAGGCGTGGAACATGACGTGCTGGAAAGCGGCGCCGGCAAATCCGGCGGCCAGCGCCAGAAACTGGCTACCACCGTCCTGGCCGCGGCATTGCGCTACCAGCTAGGCGGCAGCGAAAGCGGGGTTCCGGTTTACGCACCCGTGGTGCTGGATGAAGCCTTCGATAAGGCCGACAACGAGTTCACTGCGCTAGCCATGAATATCTTTGCCAACTTTGGCTTCCAGATGATAGTCGCCACGCCGTTGAAGTCCGTGATGACGCTGGAGCCGTTCATTGGCGGTGCTTGTTTCGTCGCCATTCGCGACCGTCGCGAATCAGGCGTACTCTTGATCGAATACGACGAAGCACAACGGCGGCTGAAATTGGCCGCCGAAGTGCGCGCGGAGGCTGCGCTTGAAGCTGCCGGTTGATGTTGAGTCGCTGCTGAAGAAGCGCTTCGCCGGCAAGCATCGCGATTGGCTGGCCGACGACGATTCGTTGCAGCAATGGCCACTGGTAATTTCACTTGGTCCGCCAAGCGAAGCTGAAGCATTGAAGCATACTGACGCTGTAAGGGGCTGGGCTTCCTCCTGGCGTGAATGGTGTGGTGAAGGTAAGCTGCAATGGGTTGAGCGCCGCTGGCGCGTGCTCGGTACGCAACGCTTGCCAGAAAGCCTGCGCCTGGATGGTCCTCACGCAGTTTGCGCCTGGATCGGCGAATTGGGCCGCTGGCAGCTCGCAGAGCAGCGGCACCAGGCATTGTGCCAGCGCTGGCCGAGCGTGACATCAGCCGCCGCGCGTCAGTTCAACATTTTGGCGGACATGGAAGACGCCGATTTCACGCGCATCCTAGCGGTTCTCGAATGGTTGTACGCCAATCCATCCTCCGGCCTCTATCTCCGCCAGTTGCCAGTTCCGGGCCTCGATACTAAATGGATCGAGTCGCGCAAAGGGCTGTTGGCAAGGCTTCTTGCAGGCATTTTCGGGCTGCCCGAACCTGACAGAGACTTTTACGACATGTGCGGCCTGCGTCAGTTGCCAAAGCTGGTTCATATGCGGGTGCTCGATCCCGCATTGAGGGCTGAAATACGTGGCCTTCACGACATTTGTTCGCCGATTTCACAACTAGCCGGCATGAACCTGGCCCCGTCAACTGTATTGGTCGTAGAAAACCTTCAGACAGGGCTGGCCTTGCCGGACTTGCCCGGCACTGTGGCCTTCATCGCGTTGGGATATCACGTCGAAGTGCTGTCGCATATCCCCTGGGTCAGGGGCTGCAACGGCCTTTATTGGGGTGACATTGACACGCACGGTTACGCCATCCTTCACCGCGCGCGTAGCCATCTTCCACAGCTTCAGTCGCTCCTGATGGATGAAGAAACTTTGCTGCAATTTTCATCGCTGTGGGCTTCTGAGGCGAACCAGTCCAATGCAGAAGACTTGTCTCTCTTGCAGCCGTCCGAACTCGCAATATACCAAAGCCTCAAACAGCATCGGTGGGGGCATTGCATACGCCTTGAGCAGGAGCGAATTTCGTGGACGGTGGCGATGCATGCTCTCCTAAAGCATTTCGATCGCTGATTCAAGCCAGAGGGCGCGTACCGGCTCGCAGACTGGTCACGTATAGGATGGTTCCGTTTTCGTTCGCAATGCGAAGCCGAGCAAAGCGGTTTTCGCGCAGTTTGTCGGCGAGGACTATTGTCAGGATCTCGGCCAGGATGTAGATGCTGTGCTCTTGCATGGCTGGTTCATTCACCACGATGGTGAATTCTGTTCCGTGCATGTGGATGCGGCCCATGGGGTGCTCCAGCCAGGCGGTGGATGGCTTGGCGACCAGGCCTTTCAGGCTTTCGGTGAATTTGCAGCCGTGGAGCTGCAGTTGTTTGCTTAGGGCGGGGAACGTCGCATCTTCTGTGCAGAGGCTTTCTGCGAGCTGGGCGTAATCGGGGGAGAAGGCAGGTGAAGTAATGTCGTTCAGGAATTGGATGGGGAAGCCTACGGCGTTCGTTTCTGTTGTCAGCTTGGTGGATCGGTGCAATGGGTCGCTGTTAGTGCACGCCGGCTGCGCGGCGATTGTTCCGCTTTCTAGCTTGACCGAGAACTGGTCACGATCGACGAACTTGATGGCAAAGCCTTCCTGTTCGTCCAGCTGCCAATAGGGGCCGGGCATGCTGTGCTCAGTGCCGTGGAAGGGTGGCAGGACGTGGTCGCCGCTTGCCTTCACCACCGCGACTTTCTCGACGCTGTAGATTTCGCAGCCTGCCTGCTTTGGTGTTATCGGGTATGACTCGTTGCGGCCATCCAGGCGGATTGGTGCTGCAGGAAGGTGGAATAGGTTGATCACCGGGGTGCAGCCAAGGCGCAGGTTCTCGGCATTGGCATGGCGGAGGCGCGCGTTGTAGCTGGGGAGAACGATGTGCAGCACGATACGTTTGCATCCTGGCGGGCAGGATGGTGCGAGGGCTTCCATATTCAGGTCTACGAAATCGAACTTTGGAGGCAGGTGAAAGTATTCGGTCAGTATTCGTGGGCTTTGCGGGCCGGGTTGGCCTGGCAGGAGTGTTTCGTTGGCGTCAAAGCCGGCGGCGGTGAAAGGAGGCTTGGCAAGGGTCTGCCACGTGCCATCTGCCTCGATGCATATGCAGCGGCCATGCAGGAGGATGGCGTCGAGCAGCGCGGCGCGTAGGGAGGGCTCGCCGGCGATGTGGATTCTCAGCTTGTCGATCAGAGGCTGCTTGAAGGATGCGTTGTTGGCGGTGCATTGCAGCTCGATGATGAGTGCGGAGGTCGCATTACTGGGGATGCTTAGCGCAGCCGGCAGGTCGATCGTGGGTTGGAATCTGACTTCGGTGATGACGATTGGCGCGATGGTGGTGTTGAAGGCGGTGGTGAATTTGTTTGCGCCGTTGTGCAGCGTTGATCCGCGTGGCAGGTGGCTGACCGAGCTGATTTCGTTCGGGCGGGCTGACGATATGTCGACCTGAATGATGCCGCATGCCGGAACTATACGCAGGTAATGCGGCTGCAGGGTTTGCAGCAGGGCCTTGTGGAACTCCGCGCGGCCATCTTCGATCATCTTCTGCGTGGCTGCGTTGAGCAGGGCGACGGATTGCAGCAGGCGCTCGACTTCCGGGTCTGTACTGGCGTCGGCACCGAGTTCCAATGCGTTTGCGGTGATGGGGTGCTTTTCAGCATACCGACGCGTAGCTTCGCGAAGGCGGACCAGCTCTTGCTCGTAGTGGTGCAGTAGCTTTTCCATGATCAGTCCTTGTGGGGATCTTGATCAGCCAATGGTGGCATTCAAGAGCTTGCCAACCTTTGAGAAGAAGCAAAGCTTTGGCGAGCGACGAAAATGTCCACCTTGGTTCCTGACCCCAAGGTGGACATTCGTTTTGGCAATTTTGACTTAGGTCAAAGATTTTGCTGCGCCGCATCAATAGACTTTCACTTACCGAATATCAATGACCAAGTGAAAGAGGTAGTGAAATGAAGAAAGCGATTTTGGCAGTTGTGCTGGGTGGCCTGGCTTTGAATGCAGTGGCGGAAGAATCCCCTTGGCTGGTGCGTGCGCGTGCGGTGCATATCAACCCGGCGGACAAGTCTGATCCGATTGGCGGCGTGGGCGCTTCCGACCGCATCAGCGTCAGCAGCAAGACCATTCCGGAAGTGGATATTTCCTACTTCTTTAGCCCGAATATTTCCGCGGAGCTGGTGCTGACTTATCCGCAGAAGCATGATGTCTACCTGGATGGGCAGTCCATCGGTACCTTCAAGCACCTGCCGCCTACGCTGTTGGCGCAGTACCACTTCACGCCGTCCTCGCAGTTCAGCCCTTACGTGGGCCTGGGTGTGAACTGGACGACCTTCTCCAATAACAAGATCCTGAACGGTACCGGTAGCCTGGAACATGACAGCATCGGCTTGGCCGTTCAAGCGGGTGCGGACTTCAAGCTGGATAAGAACTGGTCGCTTAACGTGGATATCAAGAAGGTGCAGATCCGCAGCGATGTGATGATCTCGGGCGCCAAGGTCAGCAAGGCCAAGGTGGACCCTGTGCTGTTCGGCGTGGGCGTGGGCTACCGCTTTTAATCGTTGAACAGGCCGCCCTGCACTTCTGCGCGCAGCTCCTGGGCGAGTGCGCGGCGGCGCGGGTCGGTGGCGAAGTAGCCTATGTCGACTGCTACGCCTTTCGATTCAAGGTGGATCAGGTCGCTGGGGTGGGTGGGCATTTGCAGCCGCAGGAAGTAGAGTTCCAGCTGGGTGGTGCTCATTTTGCCGGCGGAGACTTTTTCCACCAGCAGTTGACCGTTGGCGAGCACGATATGCTCGTAGTCCGTGGCATGGCGGGCGTAGTGGAGGAAGGCGGCTGCAACGGCTGTCATTTCCAGTACGGTGAAGAGCAGTACTTGCCACATGCCGACCAAGACAAAGCCTGTTGCTACGGCAAACGAGAACAGGCACATCAGGGCGTAAGCCATCCCCATCTGCTGGGGCGACAATGAGCAATTGCGCCGCAGTAGCCATTCCCTGCGTTCCCTGAGCAAGTCTCGTTTCATGGAGACATTCTAGGCATAACTCGTGGCTAAAAGCAAAATGTCCACCTTGGGGTCAGGAACAAATGTGGACATTCTCCTCGGAAATGTCCAACTTTGTTCCTGACCCTGAAGTGGACATTTCGTCGGGGCGGGGGAGGGTGAAGATGAAGGTGGAGCCTTCGCTGGGCTTGCTGCGGGCGGTCAGGGTGCCGCCGTGGGCTTCGGCTAGCTGGCGGGAGATGAACAGGCCGAGCCCCAGGCCGGCGGGGACGTTTTCCATCTTGCCGCGCTCGAAGGGTTCGAAGATTTTCGGCAGCATTTCTTCGGGAATGCCGAGTCCTTGGTCGATCACTTCTATGCGTGCGAATTGGCTGTCGGCGTGCAGGCGTACGTCGACTGGCTTGCCGTCGCCGTAGCGCAGGGCGTTGGTGATCAGGTTGACGATCACTTGCTCGACGCGGAATTCGTCCCAGCAGCCGGCGACTGGCTGCACGATCGTCAGGCGTAGTTCGGTGTGCATGTCGGCTGCCTGGTGCGACAGGTCGCCGACGATGCGCTGCATCAGCGCTTCCAGATCCACGGCCGCTGGGCGGATCGAGAGCTTGCCCGAGCGGATGCGCGATACGTCGAGCATGTCGTCGATCAGGCGCACCATGGCGTGAATCTGCCGCATGTCACGCGCAACCATGCGTTCCAGCTGCTCGGGGGCGAAGTGGTCCATATTGCCGCGCTCCAGCTGCAGCTTGCGCATCTGCGCTTCAAGGTAGAGGGTATTCAATGGCGTGCGCAGTTCGTGCGCGACCATGGACATGAACTGGTCGCGCATTTCCAGCGCGCGTTCCAGCTCCTGCTGCACGGCATTCAGCTCGCTCACGGTGGCGTTGCGCTGTTCGACGATCTGCCGCACTTCCTGCTTTTGCTTGTACAGGTCGACGAAGACATTGACCTTGCTCCGCACAGCATCCGCATCCAGCGGTTTGTAGAGGAAGTCGACTGCGCCCGCTTCGTATCCTTTGAAGGCGTAATTCAGTTCCTTGCCGGCGGCGCTGACGAAGACGATCGGTATCTGGCGCGTTTTTCCGGTGCCGCGCATCAGCTCCGCCAGCTCAAAGCCGTCCATGCCGGGCATTTGCACGTCGATGATCGCCAGTGCGAATTCGTGCTCCAGCAGCAGCGCCAGTGCTTCTTCGCCGGTATGGGCCTGGAAGATCGCGCGGTCTTCGGCGCGCACCAAGGCGGTCAGTGCGCGCAGGTTTTCCGGCAGGTCGTCTACCAGGAGGACATTGGTAGTTTCCATCAGTACTTCTCCAGCATCGGCAATAGTTTCTTGATTTGCTCCAGCGGCAAAACCAGGCTGGGGGCGCGGAGGTTGATCGCCTCTTGCGGCATGACGTTGACCTCGGCTTCGCCGGGGTCTTGCACCACCGTCAGGCCGCCCTCCCTGCCAATGGCGGCCATGCCTGCTGCGCCATCGTCATTGGCCCCGGTCAACAATATGCCGGCCAAATGCGCGCCATAGGCATCGGCCGCTGTTTCCATGGTGATGTCGATGGCGGGGCGTGCGAAATGCAGCGGTGCGTCGCAGCTCAGTGAGAAGCTGCGGTCGTTTTCAATCAGCAGGTGATAGCCTGCCGGGGCAAAGTAGAGAGTACCCGGAATGATGGCATCCTTGTCGCCCGCTTCGCGTACAGGTACCGCGAGCTTTTGCTGGAACACGTCCACCAGCTGGTTGGGGCGGCCGCTGCGTACGTGCAGCACCACAATGATCGGGATGCGGTATGTGCGCGGCAGCGCGGGCAGCACCTGCATCAGCGCACTCACGCCGCCGGCGGACGCACCTATCACTACCGCCTCGGTCTTGCGGCCATGCAGGGCCATCTCGAGCGAGAGGGGTGTGTTCATCATTTTTTCCTGAACAGGCGGTCGCGCCGGGCCAGCACTTCGAACTTCGGCCCGAAGGCGGAGAAGTCGATGCTTTCCTTGCTGCCCAGGCCTAAAAAGCCGCGGTGGCACAGCGAGTCGTGGAACAGCCCTAGCGCCCTGTCCTGCAGCTTGCGGTTGAAGTAGATCATTACGTTGCGGCAGCTGACAAATTGCGTCTCGGCGAATACGGCGTCGGTGGCCAAGCTATGGTCGGCAAAGGTGACGTTTTCGCATAGCGAGCGGTCGAACAGGGCGGCGTTGTAGGCTGCCGTGTAGTAGTCGGAGAAGGCGTGCTTGCCGCCGGCTGCCTGGTAGTTGGCGGTGTAGGTGCGCATATGCTCCAGCGGGAACATGCCCTTGCGCGCTTTTTCCAACGATTGCGGGTTGATGTCGGTGGCGTAGATGATGCTGCGTTCGAGCAGGCCTTCTTCCTTCAGCAAAATCGCGAGCGAATACACTTCTTCGCCGGTGCTGCAGCCGGCTACCCAGATTTTCAGCGAGGGATAGGTGCCCAGCACCGGCATCACATGCTCGCGCAGGCCGACGAAATAGCTGGGGTCGCGGAACATTTCGGTCACCGGTATGGTGAGGTATTGCAGCAGGCGGCTGAAGGCGTCCGGTTCGTGCAGCACACGCGACTGCAGCTGGGAAACGGTCTTGCAGCTCATTTCGGCCATGGCGTGCAGCACGCGGCGCTTTTGCGAGGCGCCGGTGTAGTCGCGAAAGTCGTAGCTGTACTTGAGGAAGACGGCTTCCATCAGCATGCGCAGCTCAATGTCGATGCTGCTGATCGGGGCGCCGTCGTTCATCACACGGTTTCCAGGGTTGGCATCCACACCCGCAGCAATGAGTACAGGCGGGACAGGTCGATCGGTTTGGCCAGGTAGTCGTTGGCGCCGGCGGCCAGGCATTGCTCCTGGTCGTCTTTCATGGCCTTGGCGGTGATGGCGATGACCGGCAGTCGCAGGAAGCGCGGGTCGGCGCGCAGGCGGCGCGTGGCTTCCAGGCCGTCCATGCCGGGCATCATAATGTCCATCAGCACCAGGTCGATGTCGGGCACGGTATCCAGTTTTTCCAGGGCTTCGTGGCCGTTGCGGGCGATTTCCACCAGGGCGCCTTTCTGCTCAATGGCGCTGGTCAAGGCGAAGATGTTGCGCACGTCGTCGTCCACCAGCAGGATGCGGCGGCCTTCGAATACGCGGTCGCGGCTGCGTACTTCTTTCAGCATTTGCTGCCGTTCGCTGGAGAGCTGCGATTCAACCTTGTGCAGGAAGAGCGTTACCTCGTCCAGCAGGCGTTCCGGCGAGCGGGCGCCTTTGATGATGATGGAGCGCGAGTATTTCGATAGCTCGGCTTCTTCGGCGCGGGTCATGCTACGTCCAGTATAGACAATCACCGGCGGGAAGCTGGCGATCTCCTGCTGGGACATTTTTTGCAGCAGGTCGCTGCCCTGCATATCGGGCAGCTTCAGATCCATGATCATGGTGTCGAAGATGGTTTCGCGCAGCTGGTCCAATGCTTCGGCGCCGCTGGCGACGGCGGTGATGTCGATGTCTTCGTCTTCAATCAGCCGCACCATGCTTTCGCGCTGGCGTTCGTCGTCTTCCACCAGCAGGATGTGTTTGATCTTTTGCGTGAAGCGGCGTTCCAGGCGGTCGAATGCGGCCAGCAAGTCCCGGCGCTCGGCCGGCTTGCGGACGAAGCCGATGGCGCCCAGGTGCAGGGCTGCTTCGCCGCTGTCGCTGGCGCTAATCACGTGCACTGGAATATGGCGGGTTTGCGGGTTGTCCTTCAACATCTGCAGGACCGACAGGCCGGAGCGGTCGGGCAGGCGGATGTCGAGCATCACCGCTTCCGGCTGATGTTCTTCGGCCAGCTGCAGGCCTTCCTCGGCGGTGAAGGCGACCAGGGCGCGGTAGCGGGATTCGTGCGCCAGGTCGAACAGGATGCGGGCGAAGGCGGGGTCGTCTTCGATGATCAGGACCATGCGTTCAGGCGGCGGGGCGACGTTGCGGTCGTCTTCGAAAGGGCGCGGCGGGGCGGACGTTGCGCTGCCTGGGGCGCCCTGGAGGACGTTTTCAACCTGCGCAACGTGAGCACGTCCGGCGTCGATCATCGGCGGCTCGCCTTCCGGTGCAGCGATTGCCCACTGCGTCGGCAGCAGCAGGGTGAAGGTGCTGCCCTGCCCTTCCACGCTGGACAGTTCGACCTCGCCGCCCAGCAGGCGCGCCAGGTCGCGCGAAATCGACAAGCCAAGGCCGGTGCCGCCAAAGCGCCGGCTTGGCGTGCCGTCGCCCTGCTGGAATGCTTCGAAGATCGAGGCTTGCTGCTCCGTCCGCACGCCAACACCGGTATCGATGACAGAAAAGCGCAACAGGCCCGCTTCGCCCGGCGAAATGCGCAGGATCACCTTGCCTCGGTCAGTGAACTTGACCGCATTCGACAGCAGGTTCCTGAGAATCTGTTCCAGGCGCTGGCGGTCGGTGTAGACCGTATCCGGCAAGCCTGGCAAAAGGTCGATCACAAATTCCAGGTTCTTTTCCTGCGCCAGCGGGCCGAAGGCGGCCTCCAGATTCTCGACCATGGCCTGCAGGTGCACGTCTTCCGGCACCAGTTCCAGCTTGCCCGCTTCGACCTTGGAGATATCCAGGATGTCGTTGATCAGCGCCAGCAAATCATTGCCTGCGTTGTAGATGGTGAGCGCAAAGCGCACCTGCTCTTCATTCAGGTTGCCCTGGGCGTTATCGGCCAGCAGCTTGGCCAGGATCAGTGAGCTGTTCAAGGGCGTGCGCAGCTCGTGCGACATATTCGCCAGGAATTGCGATTTGTACTGGCTGGCACGCTCCAGGTCAAACGCCCGTTCTTCCACGTCGCGCCGGGCGGAGGCCAGTGCGGCATTGCGCAGGTCCAGCGTTTCGGCCTGGTTTGCCAGTTTCTCGTTGCTTTGCTCCAGCTCGAGCTTTTGCGTCTCCAGGTTCACTTGCGAACGTTCAAGGATGCGCGACTGCTCTTCCAGCTCCTCGTTGGCGGTGCGCAGTTCCTCCTGTTGCACCTGTAGCTGTTCGTTCAGCAACTGCGTTTGCGACAGCACTTCGGCCAGCCGCTGGCGCGCGGTGGTCGCATCGATCGCCATGCCAATATTGCCGGCCACCAGTTCCATAAAATCCAACTCGCGCCGACCTGCCTCGCGCAGGAATCCCAGCTCCACCACGCCATTCACCCGCCCGTCGCTGTGCACCGGTTGCAGCACCAGCTGCTGCGGCTCGCCGTTACCGAGTGAGGACGATACCTTGATATAGCCTTCGGGCAGATTCGGCACATGCATCGTGCGCCGTGTGCGCGCCGCCTGGCCTACCAGCCCTTCTCCCGGCGCCAGCGTATGCCCTTCCACTTCGTCGTCGGCACTGAAGCCATAGGCGGCCGTGCGTTCCAGCGAACCGTCCGGCTTCACCACGTAAAACGAGGCCACCGCCACGTCCAGGTAGCGCGCCAGGAATTCCAGCAGCGTGGACGACAGCAGCGGCAAGGCCAGTTGGCCAATGCCTTGCTCGGCCAACTGGCTCTGTCCTTCCCGCAGCCAGGACTGGTGCTGCAGCTGGTAGGCGTGTGTGTGCTGTTCCTGCAGCGCGTCGCGATAAACATTCGACAAGCGCAGCAGGTCGCGCCGGCCCAGCCACGCCAACAGCGCGCTGACCGCCACGCTCACGGCAAGAAAAATCGCCACCGTCCAGAATCCCACCAGGCGCAGGGTCTCGTTGCGCGTGGCGCGCTGCAGTTCTTCGTGCGCGATAAAGTCGCGGAACTGCTCGCGCAATTCGTCGGATGGCACCTTGCCCACGCCTGCCTTCACCATGCCGAGGTAATCGCCCTGCTGGCGGCGCGCGGCAATCATCTGCTCGGCGGCACGCAGCCATTCTTTCTGCTGGCTGCGGATGTGGCGCAGGCGCTCGACCTGGGTCTTATCGTCGGCGACGATCTCGGACAGCATATCGCCCGCCGTATCGAAGCGCGGGCGCGCTGTGATGAAGGGCGTGAGGAAGGCGTCATCTCCCGTCAGCAGGAAGCCGCGCATACCGGTCTCCATCTCCACGGACAGCTTGCGCAATTCCTGCGCACCGCCAATGGCGCGCTCGGTGCTTTCCACGGCGCTCCAGGTGCTCATCAGGTAGGCGAACAACGCCACGAAAATGCCGGCAGCAACAAGCCCGCCAAGCAGCGGTATTCTTACGTTGCGGTTGAGTATTCGGCGAAAGCCCTGGTCGTCGATGGTCGAACTACGCTGCATGTCATTGATTAACAGTCATCGGGAAGATTCCAGTGTACGCCTACGGCGGAGCTTGCGCGGCAATCGTGCGCGGGGGCTATAATTGCTTTCAAACCAATCACTTCCTATCGCCCATGCGTAAGATCCTGACTGTCCTGCCTTTGTTCCTGCTGGCTGGCTGCGTGAACGACTCCGCGACCTTTTATGCGGACGGCACGCGCGAACACACGCTGACCGTGCGGCGGCAGCAGGAATTTTTCTGGAAGGAAGATGCGCAGTACACGCTGATGGCTGCGCGCCTGCCGGACTGCCAGCGCGCGATTCCTTTGGGCGAGATGCCGCTCGAGGACCTGGAGTTCGAATTGTTCGCCAGTGGCGACAATGTCTGGAGCCTGCGCGCCGGAAAATATGTGTGGCAGGTGGAAACTCAAGGCTGCACGCTGGTGTCCGAGGGCGGCACGACTACCGCCACCGGTTCCAAACTGGGGACTTACGTGGCGGCCGGCAAAAAGACCAAGATGCGATTTGATGCGGAGGCTGCGGCGCAGCCGGCGCCCGCACCGGCTGGCCAGTAGCCGTTCAAGCGATATCCACCACCACCTTGCCGGCGCCTAGCGCGGCGTGCGCCTGGTTGGCTTCCTCGAGGGTGAATCGGGCTGGATGCAGTTGCACCTTCAGCTTGCCCGCATCGACCAGCTGTGCCGCTTCCTTCAGGATGGCGCCGTGCGCGGCGCGCCCTTTCCCCGTCAACAAAGGCATCAGCGTAAAGACGCCCGAGTAAGTCGCCGCACGGAATGACAGCGGCGCCAGGGCATGCGTGCCCCAGCCCAGGGCGCTCACCACATGGCCGCCATAGGTGCGCGCAGCGCGGAAGGAAGCATCCAGCACTTCGCCGCCGACAGTGTCGTAGACAATGTCGAATTCTTCGCCCTCCGACTGCTCAATAAAGCGTGCGCCCATAGCTTCGATCTGCTCTCGTTGCGCTGACCGCCCCGTGGCCGACACGGTGGCGCCGCACGCCAGCGCCAGCTGCACCGCCATGCGGCCGACGCCGCCCGCCCCGCCCTGCACCAGCACGGACTGGCCAGGCTGCACACGGGCGCGGTCCACCAGGCCTTCCCAGGCGGTGATGAATACCAGCGGCAAGGCGGCAGCTTCGCGCAGGCTGATGGAGCGCGGCGCATGGGCCAGCAGGTCTGCATCGACGGCCGCATATTCCGCCAGCGAGCCCTGGATTCCGCCTACGCCGCCGGTCATGCCGAACACCTTGTCGCCTGGCGCAAAGCCGGTTACGCCCGCGCCGACGGCTTCCACCACGCCCGCCATGTCGATCCCCAGGACGGCCGGCAGCGGCATGCGTGCATGTTCCGCCTTGCCGGCGGAGATCTTGAGGTCGAGCGGATTGACACTGCTGGCGTGAATGCGGACCAGGACCTGGCCTGCGGCCGGTATGGGTTTGGCAATTTCGCGTGGGACCAGCGGCTTGCCGGCGGCTTCGATCAACATGGCTTTCATAAGAACTCCTGTGAGTTGGGTTGGTATGGAAGCCAGTGTAGGCAGCATCCGGCGCGGGAAAAACAGGGCCGGGATGCAAACAGAATTCACGAATTGTGGATAATGGCGGGATGGACAAACTCGATGCCCTGCGCGTGTTCTGCACTGTTGTGGAAACCGGCGGCTTTTCCCGCGCGGCCGAAAAGCTGGGCATTTCCACGTCGTCCGTCACTGCGCAGGTGAATGCGCTGGAGGCCCATTTCCACGTCAAGCTGATGAATCGCACCACGCGCAGCATGTCGCTGACCGGCGAGGGACGCGAATGCTACGAACAGGCCCAGCGCCTGCTGGCCGGCATGGAAGAGCTGGAGGCGAACCTGCAGGGTGCGGCGCAGGAGCCGCGCGGCTCCCTGCGCGTCAACATGCCCGGCCTTGTGTCGCGTCTTTATGTGGCGCCTGCCTTGCCGCGATTCCTGGCCCGCTATCCCGGCATCACGCTGCAGGCCAGCGCCAGCGACCGCATGGTTGATATGGTGGAAGAAGGCTACGACGTGCTGCTGCGCCTGGGCGATGTTGGCGATGCGCGTCTCATCGCGCGGCCTTTGCTGCAGACGCGCTTCATTTGCTGCGCATCGCCTGGCTTTGTCGAGCGCCACGGAGTGCCCTCCGTGCCGAGCGACTTGGCGGGCTTTGACTGCCTGCACTTCATCCTGCCGCGCGCGGGACGGCTGCGCGAATGGCAGTTCGCGGATGGCGAGACATTCACACCGCCGTCGCGCGCTTCCTTTGACCATGTCGATTCGCTGGTGGAGGCCTGCAAGGCCGGCGCGGGGATTGGTCAATTCCTGTCGCTGTCGGTGGAGGCCGAATTGCGCAGCGGGGCGCTGGTGCCGCTGCTGGCTGGGCGCCAGGCTCCCGGCCCCGCGCTGACCGCCCTTTACCAGGAACGGCACCAGCGCGCGGCCAAGGTGCAGGCCTTTGTCGACTTCCTGGCGGAAGTCTTCGCTTAAGCGGCCTTCTCGCTGTCCAGGTGCGACAGCTGGTAATCGTTGTAGCGGCCACCGGCTGCTGCGCCTTGCGGCACGATCAATTCCAGCGCCTCCAGGTCGGATTGCAGCAGCATCGCATCCAGCGCGCCAAGGGCTTCTTGCAGGCGCGTGCGGGTGCGGGCGCCGACCAGCGGCACGATGTCGGCGCCCTGCGCCATCACCCACGCAATCGCCAGCTGCGCCACGCTGATGCCTTTGGCTTGCGCGACGCTGCGCATACGCTCCACCAGTTCCAGGTTGTGCCTCAGGTTCTCGCCCTGGAAGCGTGGGCTATGCAGGCCGCGGTAGTCTTTCTCGCCTTCGCGCTGCGCCGTCCAGTGGCCGCTGATCAAGCCGCGCGACAGCACGCCGTAGGCGGTGATGCTGACGCCCAGCTCGCGCGCTGCCTGCAGCAGGCCATTCTCGATACCGCGTGAAATCATCGAGTACTCAATCTGCACATCGCTGATCGGGTGCACGGCGTGGGCGCGGCGCAGGGTTTCGGCATTCACTTCCGACAGGCCGATGTGGCGCACGTGGCCCTTGCGCACCAGGTCCGCGATGGCGCCGATGGTGTCTTCAATCGGCGTGGCGGGATCGAGGCGCGATGGGCGATAGATGTCGATGTAGTCCGTGCCCAGGCGGCGCAGCGAATAGGCGGCGAAATTGGCGACGGACTGCGGGCGCGAATCGTAGCCGATAAAGCCGCCGTCCGGATCGCGCAGCGCGCCGAACTTCACGCTGATCTGCACTTGCTCGCGGTCGCGGCCACGCAGCGCTTCGCCCAGCAGCATCTCGTTGTGACCCATGCCGTAAAAGTCGCCGGTGTCGAGCAGGGTGACGCCGGCATCCAGCGCAGCGTGGATGGTGGCGATGCTTTCAGCGCGGTCGGCCGGGCCGTACAGGTCGGACATGCCCATCAGGCCCAGGCCAAGCTGGGAGGTTTGCGGGCCGGTGCTGCCAAGTTTGCGGGTTTCCATGAGTGGTCTCCAGGTGGGGTTTCGATGGAATCCATTGTGCTATTATCGAAAACAACAATAAATGCGGCATTCGCTACATCTTTATTCGACAATCGATAACAATGGACCAGCTGAAATCCATGCAGGTTTTCCTGGCGGTGGCCGACAGCAAGAGCTTCACCCAGGCCGCCGAACAGCTGGACCTCCCCCGCCCCACCGTGACCAATGCCGTGCAGGCCATTGAGCAGCAGCTCGGCGTGCGCCTGCTACAGCGCACCACGCGCAAAGTGAGCCTCACCGTTGAAGGGCAGCTGTATGTGGAACGCTGCCGCGCGCTGCTCAACGAATTGGAGGACATCAACGCCCTGTTCCTGACGGATGGGCGCAAACCGTCCGGCACGATCCGCGTCGACCTGCCGGAGCGGATTGCGCGCTTGAGCGTGATTCCTGCGCTGCCGGAGTTTTTCGCGCGCTACCCGGATATCAACGTCCGCGTTGGAGCCAACGACCGCATGGTGGATCTGGTGGGAGAAGGGATCGATTGCGCGGTGCGCGCGGGGGTGCTGCGGGATTCAACGCTGGTGGCTAAGCCGTTGGGGGCGATGGAGCAGGTGAATGTGGCGTCGCCGGCTTACCTGGCGGCGCATGGCGTGCCTTCATCGCTGGAGGACTTGCGCGAGCATTGGGCGGTGAACTATTTCTCCAGCCAGACGGGGCGTGATTTGCCTTGGGAGTATGTGGTGGATGGGAAGCTGCGGACGCTTGGCATGCGCAGCCGCGTGTCGGTGGGGAGTTCGGAGGCGTACCTTGGCGCTTGTCTGGCGGGGCTTGGATTGGCGCAGATTCCGCGGCCGGGAATCGAGTCCTTGTTGGCTGATGGACAGCTGGTGGAGGTATTGCCCGCGTGGCGACCGGCGCCGCTGCCGGTGTCGATCATTTATTCCCACAACCGCCACCTGTCGCCGCGCGTACGAGTGTTTGTGGATTGGTTGGCGGAGGTTCTAAACCTGGCCTAAAACCGGTAAACCAATGTCTGACCCGCAGGGTCAGACACTGATACGCGGCGGTCGCAGGCCAGGTGTCTGACCCTGCGGGTCAGACGGGGCGGCCATCCGATCGGGTTACCGGTTTTGGATACCAGCCCTCAGCGCATCCCCCAGCGCCAACCCCGCCGGCAGCTTAGCCAACAGCTTCTGCGCCTGCGTGAGATTACGCTGCTGGAACGCATCCGGCACATTCGCGAACTCCTGCCCCAGCGCAGCAGCCGCAGCCTCAATCCGCGCCCCATCCCCCGGCGTCGTATCAATCACCGCCACCAGATAAGTCACACCCCACTGAATCCGCGTCGCAGGACCAACCGCCGCACGCCACGCCTTCTCATACCAATCCAGCATCCCCGGCAAATCCCCACGGCGCTTGACCGCAGAAGCAAGGCTCAACTTGAAGTAATACGGCGCATGCGACTCCGTCAGCACCGACTGCAGCAACGCCTCCGCCTCAGCGTTCAAGCCCGCATCATTCAGCGCGCTCACCGCCGTATTGACCAAGGTATGCCGGCCGTACTTATCATCCACCAGCGCCAGCGCCTGATCGACACGCGTACGCACCAGCTGCGGCAAATCCTTACCCGCATATCCCATGCGCGCCATGCGCACTTGCAGGCGCAGCGCAGTCAAACGATCCGGCGCCGACAACCACATATCTTCCGCCCACACATGCGCAGCATTCGCCATGGCAGTCGCCAATTCAGCGTGACGCGCCGGTGCAGCGCGCACCAGCTGGTGACCGCTATTGCCGAAGATATCCATATTGGCGCGCGCCCAACGCGCATCGCCCAGCACCTTCAACAGGAATTCAGGCGACGACGCATCAGCCACGCGGCCAGCTTGCGCCACCAGCGCGTGCAGGTGCAGGCGCGTCGCCGCATCTTCCACCTGGCGCGCAGCAGCCGCCGCTTCACCAGTTACGGCTGCGGAGGCCAGTTGCGACAAAGTGGTCAGGGTCACGCCCAGGTCGCGGCCTTGCAGCAGCACGCCTTCGTCGGTATCCCAAGAATAATTCGACAACAGCGTCCACTCGGAAGGCGACAGAGCGCGCGTGCCATCCAGCGCCGCGGCCATCGATTCGCTGGCCGAATGGCCCGCGAAACGCGCAGCCATCAAGGCTTCGCCAAACAGTTCACCATCGAGTTCGCACGGCAGGCGGGTGATTTCGCTGCCATCGGGACGATACATCACCATGGTTGGATAGCTGCGCAGCTTCAGGCGCGCGGCCATGGCCTGCGCGTTCGGGCTGTCGCCATCGAGCTGGATCGCCACCATGCTTTCCAGCTTGGCAGGGAATTCTTCGCGGCCGAAGATTTCGTACTTGACCCGGTTGCACGGCGGGCACCATCCAGCGCCCCAGTACAGGAACAGCGGACGGCCCGCAGCGCGGGCTGCTTCCAATGCGGCGTCAAAGCCGCCTTCAAACCACTCGATGGTGTCTGCCATGTATCAGGACTCGCGGGCCAGGGCCAGGAATTCGGTGCGCATCGCCAGGTTAGGCTGCAGTTCGCCCAGCATGGCGGAGGTGACGGTTTCTTCGCCGGCGGTGCGGATGCCTCGCGATTCCATGCACAAGTGTCGGCACTTGACGACCACGCCCACGGCCTTCGGCTCCAGCACGGTCATCAGCGCTTCGGCGATTTGCATGGTCATGCGTTCCTGCACTTGCAGGCGCTTGGAGAACACGTCCACCAGGCGGGTCAGCTTGGACAAACCGACAATCTTGCCATTCGGGACATAACCCACGGTGGCCTTGCCGAAGAACGGCGCCAGGTGGTGCTCGCAATGGCTGTAGACCGGGATGTTCTTCACGACGATCAGTTCGTTGTACTGTTCGGCGCCATCTTCGAATGCCTTCAGCACCTCGGCCGGCTCCTGGCCGTAGCCGGACACCCAGTGCTTCCACGCCTTGTGGACGCGGTGCGGGGTTTCGATCAGGCCTGGACGATTCGGGTCTTCGCCCAAATGTTCCAGCAGGCGGCGCCAATCGTCTTCGGTGAATACTTCTTTAGTCATGATTGCAAGAACCGTGAAATGTCAAATTCAATCCACCAGTATACCGTGAAAGGGAAATGTCCACCTTGGGGTCAGGACGGTACGGCGCCCCGGCAATAGTGGACATGCTTCCAGAGGGAAATGTCCACTTTCGTTCCTGACCCCAAGGTGGACATTTGCCCCTTACGGGCGGTTCGCTGCCAGAAGCTCGCTGGCGATGGAAACCGTATGCGACAGGGTTGGCCACGCGTCTTCGGGGCCGAACCAGCGCGCATCGCTGATCTCATTAGGGTCGGTGACGATCTCGCCTTCCAGGTATTCGGCGGTGAAAGCGATCATCAGCGAATGCGGGAAGGGCCAGGACTGGCTGCCGAAGTACTTCAGGTTATGCACGCGCAGGCCGACTTCTTCGAACACTTCGCGGTGAACAGCTTCTTCCACCGATTCACCAGCCTCCAGGAAGCCGGCGAGCGCGGTGTAGCGTTTGTAGGGTGCGTTGGCATGCGCCGCCAGCAGGCGCTGGTTGCCCTTCTTGATCAGCACCATCATCGCCGGCGATATGCGCGGGTAGGCCAAGTGGCCGCAGGACGTGCAGCGCATGGCGCGCTCGCCTGCCGCCAGCTCCATCGGCGATGCGCAGGCGCCGCAGAAGCGGTGGGTACGCGCCCATTCGGCGATCTGGTAGGCTCGGCCGGCAACGCCAAGCAGGCCATCATCCACGGCGCCGAACAGCGCACGCAGGCCAACGTAGGTGTGTCCAGCGATTGGCGGCGTGTCATGCGGCGCTTGTGCGACCTGCCAGTAACGGCCTTCCCAAAAACCGAGCGGCAAGGCGCCTTCCATTTCAATGCCGGCAGCAATCAGCTCCGATTGATGCGGCAGGGCGAAGCCTTCTTCGCGCAGCAGCAGGCGGTCTTTGTGGAAGACCAGCGTTTGCTTATCCGCGGTCGTGGCGGCTTTGATCAGGGGCAGGAAACCGGCTGGCGTCTGGAGCATGGCGATAGATATAGTCCTGGCAACAGGCCGATGATACTTCAGTTCCCGTCACGCCGTACGGGAGCGCTCGACGACTTCGGAAGCCTTGAGTTTCTTGCCGATCTTGTGCCCGGCCTTCTGGAATTCGCGCAAGGTGTGTTCGACTTCCGCTTCGCTTGGCTTGATCGGCGCCAGCGATTTGGCGATCGTCGGCATGATCTCCTTGCGCATGTAGCGCGGCCCGGCAGCGATAAATTGCCAGATCACGAGGACGGCGCCAATCGCCATGGCAACCAACACCGACTGATCCATACTGTCCGGCGCAACTGCTTTGGCCACAACTGGCGCGGCAATGCATAGGCAAATGGCCGCCGCAAACGCCAGCACAACGCCCACGTCGAGATGGGTGGAGGCGAAACGCTTTTCCACCTTGGGCGACATGAGCAGGAACGGAGTCTGGATCAGCCCAAGACGCTCGCCTTTAGTCAGCAAATGTGGTGCGGTCTGGACTCGTTGTTCAAGAGCCAGGCGCGCGGCGACCGCCTCATCCAGGCCTGGGTAAGTTTCCCTCTTCAAGGTTTCCAAAGGCCCGGTGCTGCGGGATACGCTGGCGTAGTCGCCCAGATGCGCAGCGCTGAACGTGCCGCAGCTGGTACATGTGCGCTCGTGCCCCACCAGGTCGCCCTCGCCAAAGCTCACGTAATAAATGTGCCCTACGGACCCCAGACGAGCCAGCTTGAACGGCCGCGGCTCGCGGCAAATTCCACAGAAGTCCGCCACGAATCCCAACGGACGGCGCGTAATCTTGCGACCCCAGACGATGAACACGAGTATTCCCCTTAGGCAATGAATGCCACAGGATGAAGCCGCATTGATTTATTGTCAACCATTAATGCAAACGTCGCTCGGTGTCGAAAAATTTTACACTTCGGCCAAAAAATTTTACAAATATCCTTACAGCGTTGGCTATCTTATTGATATTTAATAAATCTCCCTGAGTGGCACATATATTGCTTTATGCAACAGTTCTTTCCATCTGCACATAAAAGATGTTGTTTTAGCATCGGCAAACGGATAAACACCATTCACATCTGGGGGATTTCAACAATGAATTACGGCACTTCTGGAACTTGGTTGCGACTCGCGCTGAAGGCTTCGGTCCTGGCAGCGGTGGCAACCGGTTCTCACCTTGCACAAGCAGGCACCACCTACTCCTTTACCGATGCTGGCGCGTCCGGTTTGGCTGGCGCCACTCAGGCGCAGCTTAATTCCGCCTATGCCGGCACCAACCTGGCGGGCAAAGTAACTGCGCTGAACACCGGCATCCAGCAATGGACGGTTCAGTACAGCGGTCTGTACACCATTTCCGCAAGCGGCGCGTCGGGCGGTTATACCCCCAACGTAGCGGGCGGTCGAGGCGCTTCGCTCAATGTAGAAAAATACCTCAATGCCGGTGATGTGCTCCAAGTGCTGGTCGGACAGGAAGGCGGCCGCGCAGCATTCAACAGCGGCTATTACCAGGGCTGGGCGGGCGGCGGCGGCGGCGGCACCTTCATCTTTGACCTGACGACCAATCAACTGATCCTTGCAGCTGGCGGCGGCGGTGGCGCAGCGCAAGGCGCCGGCAGCTTCAACTACCAGGCGGCCGGTGTCGACGCTTCCGCATACAACGTGACCTCCGGCGCCAACGGCACCAGCACCGCTGGCAGCTGGAGCGTTGCCGGCGTCGGTGGTACCAACGGCAATGGCGGCACCAAGCCTGGCTATGGCGGCGCCGGTGGCGCTGGCTTCTATACCGACGGCGCTGATGCCTACAGTGGCATGGGCTATTACGCCGGCCTTGGCGGCGACAGCTTCCTGAACGGTGGCTTGGGCGGCGCGAACCTGTCCTGGTATACGTCCCTCACTATGGACGTGGCCGGCGGCTTTGGCGGCGGTGCAGGCGCTGGCATGCACGGCAGCTATGAAGCAAATGCAGGCGGCGGCGGTGGCTATTCCGGCGGCGGCGGCGGCAATACCCGCGTTGGCGCTGGCGGCGGCGGCGGCAATTTCTTCACCGGCACTTATCTTTCGTCCGGCTTCAATGTGGGCGATGGTTCGGCTTCGTTCGCGCTGCAGCAGGAAGTTCCTGAGCCGGCGTCGCTGGCTTTGATGGGACTGGGTTTGGCAGGCATCGGTTTCGCACGCCGTAAAAACCGCAAGTCCTGATATAGGCAATGAAAAACGCCCAGCAAGTCAAAGGCTTGCTGGGCGTTTTTATTTACTGATTTGAGTCAGCGGGGTCTCAGAATGGAATATCGTCGTCCATATCCGAGAAGTTAGGCGCTGGACGCGCTGCCGGGCGCGGTGCCGGAGCCGGTGCAGCTTGTGGACGTGGTGCTGGACGTGCTGGAGGCGCGTCGTAGCCCATGTCGTCGCCACCGCCCATGCCGCCACCCATGCCGGCGCCGTCGCCACGGCCGCCCAGCATCTGCATGTTTTCCGCGATGATGTCGGTCGCGTACTTTTCGACGCCGTCTTTGTCGGTGTACTTACGGGTTTGCAGGCGGCCTTCCACGTAGACGGAAGAACCTTTTTTCAGGTACTGGCCGACGATTTCAGCCAGGCGGCCGAAGAAGGAAATGCGGTGCCACTCGGTCAGCTCTTTCTGCTCGCCGGTGTTGCGGTCTTTCGAACGATACGAGGTAGCCACGGCGATGTTGGCAATTGCGTCACCGCTAGGCATGTAGCGAATTTCCGGATCGCGACCCAGATTGCCGACGATGATCACTTTGTTGACAGATGCCATTTATGAAACTCCTGAAGGGATGGGGGCCATTGTGGCCAGCTCCAAAACCACGGAGTTTACCCTAAATTAACACTCGCTCAAATATCGCCGGGGCTGATCCAGCTCAATTTGTTGTTGCTTGCTTAAGCAGGCGCAGTGCGATGACCAGGGCGCAGGAAACGGCGCCGCAACCGGCCAGGTAGACTGCGCTGACGCCGTGCTGCCCGGCCAGTGCACCGGCCAGTGGGCCTGTCAGGCCGAGAGAAATATCGAGGAAGGCGACGTAGGCGCCCATGGCCGCGCCGCGGCTTTGCGGCGGGGTGCGTTTGACCGCTTCCACGCCGAATCCGGGGAAGGCGAGCGAGTAGCCAAAGCCAGTCAGTGCGGCGCCGAAATACACCATCCATGGCGCCGGCGCCCGCCAGATGCACAGTTGGCCGACTGCTTCGATCAGCACGCACACCAGCGCTACGCGGGCGCCGCCAATTTTGTCCGGCAGGTGGCCAAACAGCAGGCGGGCGCCGATGAAGGCCGCGCCAAAGGCGGTGAATGCCAGCGACGGGCTGCCCCACTCCTTGCCGGCGAAGAGCAGCGAGATGAAAGCGGTGATCACACCGAAGCCGACGCTGGAAAAAGCCAGCCCCATGCCCGGCAACCACACGGCGCCCAGGACCTTGTAGAACGGAATGCGGCGCGCGCTGGCAGGCGGCAGTCCCGCCACATTAAACAGCACCAGCATGGCCAGCACCGGCGCCACCATGCCGGCCATTGCGATGCCCTGGAAGCCGTCTTTGAGGTACACCGCCATCCCGGCCGGTGCGCCCAGCGCGTAAGCGCCATACATCGCAATGCCAACCCAGGCCATAACCTTGCCGGCATTTTTCGGTCCGACCAGGCCCACACCCCAACTAAGGGCGCCCGTCACGATCAGGCTCTCCGCGCCGCCGAGGAGGATGCGGCCGGCGAGCAGCATCGCGACCGACGCTTCCGGCTGCACGGTCATTGACAGCGATGCGAAGTAGGTCAGTGCGGATGCGATGGCCAGCACAAAGCCCGTCATCACGGCGCGCTTCGAGCCGCGCGTGTCGCACAGGCCTCCCGCCCACGCGCGGGTGAGGAGCGCCGCGACAAACTGGGCGCCGGCCACGACGCCGACCACGAGGGTACTCATGCCAAGCTGGCCGTGCACATGCAGCGGCAGCACCGGCAGCGCAATGCCGATGGCCATGAAGCTGACGAACACCGCCAGCACGATAGGGAAAATCTTTGACGCCACATTGGCGGCCTGCGGTGCGGCGGCCATTGCGGGAGTTGCGAGGTCTTTAGGAGGACTCATATAAATTCTTTCCAAGTTGACATTGAATTTCATAAATGCGAGCATTTGCTCACATATGGAAAGAATTTTAAAATCAACAACTTCCGCCGAAAACTCGCATTAGGAAAAGCCCATGGTCGACATCCCACAGCCCCGCAAAGCGCCGCGCCAGGCCCGTTCCCGCGCTACCGTGGAGGTGATCCTGGAGGCGACGGCTCGCGTTTTTTCGGAGCATGGCTACGCCGGCACCAACACCAACCTGATCGCGGAGAAGGCCGGCATCAGCATTGGTTCGCTCTACCAATACTTCAATAACAAGGACTCGCTGATCGCCGCCCTGCACCAGCGCCACGCCGAACAAGTGCAGCAAACAGTGGAAGAGGTGCTCGCTAAACCCGTGACCCCAACGCTGGCCGGGCATATCCACGCCATGGTGCAGGCGCTGCTCGCCGCCCACCTGCTCGAGCCGGATTTGCACAAGATGCTGGAGCTGCAATTCCCCTATTTCGATGCGCCGCAGTCGGAGAACGAAGCCGACCAGGGCATCTTCAAGCGCGTGCGCGCGCTGTTGCAAGATTGGCGGTCCGACATCGCTCCGCCCAACCTGGACCTGGCCACCTGGGTGGTTTTGCAGATCATGGAATCGATGGTGCACGCGGCCGTGATCGAGGCGCCGGGATTCGATATGGCCGATATTGAAGCCTCGATCACCGACGCCGTCATGGGCTTCCTGACGTACCGTCCAAATACTGGTAATATGTACAGTATTTGACGCTGGGCCCGGCACAACCAGGCTGCGGCGCAAGAACTCATTCGACGCTATAGTATCGGGCTAACCCCGAAAGGTATCCACGCATGGAAGAAATCCGCATCCGCGGTGCGCGCACCCACAATCTGAAGAACATCAACCTCGACCTGCCTCGCAATAAGCTGATCGTGATTACCGGCTTGTCCGGCTCCGGCAAGTCGTCGCTGGCGTTCGATACCCTGTACGCAGAGGGCCAGCGCCGCTACGTCGAGTCGCTGTCTGCCTATGCGCGCCAGTTCCTGCAGCTGATGGAAAAGCCGGACGTGGACATGATCGAGGGATTGTCGCCTGCGATCTCCATCGAGCAGAAGGCCACCTCGCACAATCCGCGTTCGACCGTGGGCACCGTGACCGAGATCCACGACTACCTGCGTTTGCTGTATGCCCGCGTCGGTACCCCGTACTGCATCAACCACCCGGATCACGCGCTGGCCGCGCAGTCGGTGTCGCAGATGGTGGATGCCGTGCTGGCTATGCCCGAAGGCACCAAGCTGATGATCATGGCGCCAGTGGTAGCCAACCGCAAAGGCGAACACGTCGACCTGTTCGAGGCCATGCAGGCCCAGGGCTTCGTGCGCTTCCGCGTGCAGAGCGGCACCCACGATGCCAAGATCTATGAAGTGGACGACCTGCCCAAGCTGAAGAAAACCGAGAAGCACACCATCGACGTGGTCATCGACCGCGTGAAGGTAAACCCTGAAATCAAACAGCGCCTGGCCGAATCCTTCGAAACCGCGCTGCGCCTGGCCGATGGCCGCGCCGTCGCCTACGAAATGGACACCGGCGCCGAACACGTTTATTCGAACAAATTCGCCTGCACCACCTGCGGCTATTCGCTGCAGGAACTGGAGCCGCGCCTGTTCTCCTTCAATAACCCGATGGGCGCCTGCCCTGAGTGCGATGGCCTGGGCCATATCGAGTTCTTCGACCCGCGCCGCATCGTCGCCTTCCCTAACCTGTCGCTGGCTTCCGGCGCGGTGAAGGGTTGGGACCGTCGCAACCAGTTCTACTACTCGATGCTGGCTGCGCTGGCCGCCTACTACGATTTCGAACTCGATACGCCGTTCGAACAGCTGCCTGCGAAAGCGCAGGACGTGGTGCTGCACGGCTCCGGCAAGACCGCCATCCCGTTCACCTACATGAATGAGCGCGGCAAGGCCGTGGTGAAGGAACACACCTTCGAAGGCATCGTGAACAACCTGCAGCGCCGCTACCGCGAAACCGATTCGATGGCGGTGAAGGAGGAACTGGCGAAGTTCATCAACGAGAAGAAGTGCCCAAGCTGCGAAGGCGCGCGCCTGCGCGTGGAAGCTCGCCATGTGAAGATCGGTACCGGCAAGCAGGAACGCGCGATTTACCAGATCGCCGACAAGCCGCTGCGCGAAACCCTGTCGTACTTCGAGCAGTTGAAGCTGAAGGGCGCCAAGAAAGACATCGCCGACCGCGTGATCAAGGAAATCGTGTCGCGCCTGACCTTCCTGAATAACGTAGGCCTGGACTACCTTTCGCTGGAGCGCAGCGCCGACACCCTGTCCGGCGGCGAAGCCCAGCGTATCCGCCTCGCTTCGCAGATCGGCTCCGGCCTGACGGGCGTGATGTACGTGCTGGACGAGCCGTCCATCGGCCTGCACCAGCGCGACAACGACCGCCTGATCGACACCCTGAAACACCTGCGCGATATCGGCAACTCGGTGCTGGTGGTGGAGCACGATGAAGATGCGATCCGCACTGCCGACTACGTGGTCGACATGGGCAAGGGCGCCGGCGTGCATGGCGGCGACGTGATCGCTGCCGGCCCGTTGAAGGACATCCTGAAATCGAAGGAGTCGCTGACCGCGCAATACCTGAGCGGCAAACTAGGCATCGCCGTGCCGAAGAAACGCCACGTCGCCGACCCGCAGCGCCAGCTGACCATTACCGGCGCCACCGGCAACAACCTGAAGAAGGTTTCGCTCAACCTGCCGGTCGGCCTGATGACCTGCGTGACCGGCGTGTCGGGCTCTGGCAAATCGACCCTGGTCAACGACACCCTCTACCCTGCCCTGTCGCGCCACCTGTTCGGCTCCCAGACCGAACCGGCGCCGCATGACTCGATCAGCGGCCTGGAACACTTCGACAAGGTGATCTCGGTCGACCAGGCGCCGATTGGCCGCACCCCGCGTTCCAACCCGGCCACCTACACCGGCCTGTTCACGCCGATCCGCGACCTGTTCGCCACCGTGCCGGTCGCGAAAGAGCGCGGCTACTCAGCTGGCCGCTTCTCCTTCAACGTCAAGGGCGGCCGCTGCGAAGCCTGCCAGGGCGATGGCGTGATCAAGGTCGAAATGCACTTCCTGCCGGACGTGTACGTGCCTTGCGACGTCTGCCACGGCAAGCGCTATAACCGCGAAACGCTGGAAGTCCACTACAAGGGCAAGAGCATCACCGAAGTGCTGGACATGACGGTGGAAGACGCGCACGAATTCTTCAAGGCCGTGCCGGTCATCGCGCGCAAGCTGCAAACCCTGCTCGACGTGGGCCTGGGCTACATCAAGCTGGGACAGAGCGCCACCACGCTGTCCGGCGGCGAGGCGCAGCGCGTCAAGCTGTCGCTGGAACTGTCCAAGCGCGATACGGGCCGCACGCTGTATATCCTGGACGAGCCGACTACCGGCCTGCACTTCCACGATATCGACCTGCTGCTGAAGGTGATCCACCGACTGCGCGACCACGGCAACACCCTGGTGATCATCGAGCACAACCTCGACGTGATCAAGACTGCCGACTGGATCGTGGACCTGGGTCCTGAGGGCGGCGCCGGCGGCGGGCAGATCATCGCCAGCGGCACGCCGGAAGATGTTGCGGCAAATCCGGCAAGTGTGACCGGCAAGTACCTTGGTCCCCTGTTGAAGAAAACCAAGTAGTACAATGTAGCGACTTAATCTCGCGCGGCGGAGGCCGACATGCCTGGGTCGCTCAGTTTGTTTCGTCTCCTGCTTTGCGCTTGCGCGTTGGCCTCTGGCTGTGCGCAAGCCGACACCATCTACTACCCTCGTCCAGAAATCTTCGAAAACGGCAAGACGGATTACGGCTTCGAATTACTGCAGCTGGCGCTCGCTAAAGCCCGCAGCTCCCACCACGCAGAACTGGCCCCGGAATACCGCCAGCAGAACCGCGCCATTATGGAAGTCATCGCCAACCGTGGAAAAATCCACGTGGTCGGCACCATGACCTCCATTGAACGCGAAGTGGAAATGCTGCCGATCCGGATTCCCATCTCAAAAGGATTGATCGGCTGGCGCATCTTGCTGATGCGCGATGAAAAGCGCGACTGGTTGCGCGATGCGCACAACGCACGCGATTTGCGCGAAGTGCGGATGGCGCTGGGCTACGATTGGCCCGACCTCAAAGTGCTGCGCAGCGCGGGCCTGCAGCCCGAATCGGTGCCTGCCTACAGCCGCCTGCTGCCCATGTTGAAAGCTGGCCGCATCGATGCCGTGCCGCGCTCGATCAATGAAGTCTTTACCGAATTGGATCGCAATCCTGGCCTGGCCGCCGAGCCTTACCTGGTGCTGCATTACAAGGCTGCCGACTACTTCTTCGTCAACTACGCTAACAAGGCGCTGGCGGACGAAATCCGGCGCGGCCTGGAAGCGGCGCAGGCGGATGGCTCTTTCGACCGCCTGCTGCTGGATTATTACCGCCCCATGCTGGACAAGGCGGCGCTAAGCAAGCGCCGCGTCATCGAACTGCCTAACCCAGGCCTGCCGCCCGATACGCCGCTTGGCCGCAAGGAGCTGTGGCTGACCTACGAACAGTTGAAGCGTTAAGCAGCTTTGCGTGCCGCCGCCAGCCAGCGCTCAAGATTGCCGAAACGGTCGTAGCCCCAGAACGGCTCGCCTTCCGCCATGACAAACGGTACGCCAAACACGCCGCGCTCCAGCGCACGCTCATTGCCGGCTTTGAACTCCGACTTGATCGCAGGGTCTTCCATCCCCGCCAGGAAGGCCGGACCATCAATCCCAAGGCTTTCCGCAATCCCCAGCAGCACGGCCTTGTCGGCAATATCCACGCCATCCGCGTAGTAAGCCTGGAAGCAGGTGCGGGCAAACGACACCGCCACTTCCTCGCCATGATTGGCGCGCACCCACAGCATGGCGCGGCCTGGCCCGATCAGCATTTGAGGGAACGCCGGCGAAGGATTGAACGGAATCGCCTCCTCCTGCGCCGTGCGCTGCATATCGCGCGTCACATAAGCCCATTTGACCGGTACCACCGGCGACGGCAGCACGCCGGTCACCTGGGTCAGCGCCGGCAGCAGCACCGGATGCCAGCGCACCTTGGCGCCGTTGGCCGCAGCCAGCCATTCAATGCGGCGCGCTGCAAAGTAGGAGTAGCCCGAAGCGAAGTCGAAATAGAAGTCGAGGACCATGTCCGCTCCTTAGTAGTTTTCGCCGAAATCGTTGTTATCGCGTGGCAGGCCGCGCAGGATGCCCCACAGGCTGCTATGGCTCGCAAAGTAGATGCCGACCGGCACCAGTAAAAGTAGGAAGCGCATTTCCATCTCCAATTTCGCACGCCCGTGCGAAGTACGATTAAAAAAAGGCCGCAGGCAAAGCCGCGGCAACCCAAAAAATCACAAGTCGTTGAAGCTCTTGTACGTAGAAATCAGTCGGTTGAATGCACGCTGCGCATGGCGCGGCGATTGCTCGTCATGCAGGAAGCGGGCGTCGTGCAGCAATCCCACCACCAGGCTGTAAACTTCGAATACCAGCTGCTCCGGCTCGGTGTCCGGCCGCAGCTGGCCGGCTTCCATCGCCTGCAGCACGGTCTTGCGCAGCGATGCGCGCCAAGCCTGGACGCCTTGCGCCAGCCGGTCGCGCACAGTGTTGTCTTCGTAATCGTCGAACTCGAAGGCGCCCGCCGTATAAAGACAGGAAGTGCGCAAGCCCTCGTCGGCGGCGCGCTCGAACCAAGCCGCCACCTGCGCCTGCAAGCGCGGCAAGCCGCGCGGCAGCGTCAGCGTAGGCATGAAGACTTCAGCCGCAAAGCGGCGGTCATATTCATCAAGCACCGCGCATTGCAGCTGCTCCAGCGAACCCACGCGCGAAAACACCCCGCTCTTGCTGATACCCGTGCGCTTGGCGATCTCGCCCAGCGACAACTTGCCGATACCCTCCGCCGCCGCCATTTCCATGGCAGCGTTGAGGATGGTGGCGAAGGTGGCCTCGCTTTTTGCAGTCAGGGTGTCCATGAGCGATACTTTAGCACACATGTGCGAAATTGCACGATTTTTTTTGTGTTGGTGAAGCTATGCATGAAATAATGGATATATGACAATGATTACAAACCAAACCTTCCGCGTCTTTGTTGCCCTGATCGCGGGCGCGGCGTATGGCCTGCTGTTGCGCGTCTCCTTCGAATACCACGGGGCGCTGCAAATTATCTCGCGCGCCTTCCTAATCCTGGCCCCTTGCAGTATCGGCGCGATTTCCGTACTGGTCGCGGCGGGGCAAGAACGCATTCCAGTAAGAAGCCAGATTGGCGTCTCGGCCTATTCCATGGCCTTATTCCTCGTGGCGATGTTTGGCTTCTTCCTTGAAGGTCTGATCTGCCTGGTGCTCGTGCTGCCCGTATTCATGATCGCTTCGATCCTTGGCGGCCTGGTGGCAGGCTGGCTGCACAATGAATTGCGGGCGCGTGGTCCGACAATCGGCGCTTTCGCGCTGCTGCCATTCCTGCTTGGCCCACTTGAAGCTTCCACACCGCCCGAGTCGAGCATCCAGGAAGTGTCGCGCTCCATCCATATTGAGGCCACACCGGAGCAGGTGTTCGACCAGTTGGCCAGCGTCAAGGACATCGCACCGGCGGAATTGGGATTCTCCTTCATGCACGTGATCGGCCTGCCACGCCCCCTGCAAGCAGACATGCAGGGTAGCGGCGCGGGCGCCGTGCGTGTCTCGCAATGGGAGAAGGGTGTGCGCTTCGAGGAAGTAATCACGAGTTGGGAGCGCGGCCGCTCCATGCACTACCGCTTTAATATTCCGCCAGGCTCAATCCCCCGTGATGCGCTTGACCGGCACGTGGAACTAGGTGGCGAGTACTTCACGGTGACAGACGGCGGCTATGACCTTACCCCAGCGCCCGGCGGCGGCACGACGCTGACGCTGACCACCCGCTTCCTCAACCGTTCGCATCTCAAAACCTATGGCGACCTGTGGGGGCGGATGGTGCTGCAAGACTTTCACGGCTCCATCCTTGGCCTGATGAAAAACCGCGCCGAGACGAAAACCCGCAATCAGTAAGGATCGGGGCTCCAGACGGCGTACATCTCGCCGTCTTCCTCTACGCCGGACTCGCTGAAGCCGCAGGCGGCGTAGAGGTCCTTCGCCACTTCATTGCCTGGCTGGTAGCTGGTCCAGATGCGCTGCACATCGCCATGCTTGCCGATTTCGGCCAGCGCCAATTCGACAGCGCGGCGGCCGTGGCCGCGTCCCTGGAAGCGACGGTCCACCATCAGGTGATAGATCGCGTAGTCGCCGGCTTCTTCTTCGGCGCCGGGGGCGGCGTACATCAGGAATCCCACCACGCCGTCCTTATCGGCGATGGCGCGGCAGTGGTAGTTCGGGTGGAAGCTCGCTTCTGCAATCGCGTACATGGTCGCTGCCGCATGGTCCTGCTGGTGCTCGTGCAGTTCCAGATCAGCGATGTTGGCGAAATTCTCCTTGGTGACCACGTGCAGGTTGGTGGTAATCCATTTCTTCAGGAAGCGTTGATATGGTCTCATTAATGACTCCTTCTTCTTCGTTACAGCTCTAGTACTGCATACATTTCGCCATCCTCATCGGCTTCCGTCTCGACGAAGCCCATGCTGGCGTATAGTTCTTTGGCCTTGGTGTTTTCCGGCTGGTAGCTGATCCAGATCTTGCGCACGCCACCGCGCGCGCGGATCTCAGCCATCGCCATCAGCAGCGCCTTGCGGCCATATCCCTTGCCCTGGTGGCGCAGGTCCACCATCAGGCGCCACACGGCAAATTCTCCGGCGCGGCCTTCGATCTCCAGGTCGACATACAGCAGGAAGCCAACCAGTTCGCCACCGGCATAAATGGCACGTGTCTGCATCTCCGGATTAAAGCTGGCCTGCGCAATGGAGAACGCGTTGCTGGCGAGGTAGTCGCGCTGATGGTTCAGCAGGCGCAGGTCGGTGATGTCTTCGAAGTTCTGTCGGGTGACAGCTTTCAGCTGGATCTCCATGATTCCTTTCCTCATTACGCCGGGGGCCAAAAAACAAAAACCCCGGCAAGTTTCCTTACCGGGGTTTTCGTCGCAGGACGTCCGGCTCGGGGGTGGCAATTCGCCAGGGCCCCGAGCGCACGCGCATCAGGGCTATCTGGTCTTAATGCAATGGATAGCGGTAAAGCGCATGACTGTCCTTTCTTAATCTGGTTGATGAAAATCTAACGAGCGCTGATTCTGCGCTTTTCATGAATGTAGTGTCAAGAAAAACTTTATATAAATATTCACTCGCGGTTCTTGTACAGGACATCGATGCGCTGGACGATCTTTCTGCTCAGCTCAGCCGCCGCCGCATAGCGTTCGTACAGTTGGTGATAGGCCATCATTTTGCGCAGGCGGCGCTTGCCGTTCGGCGTCGTCAAGGCGTGATAGCGCTGCTCGCGCGCTTCGCCCTGCTCAAGGGCGACGTCCAGGTAGTCGCGCAGCTTGTTCTGGTTGGTGCGCCAGCCCAGTTCGGAGTTGCGGATGTCCTGGTGCTTGAGCTGGTACAAGGTGAGTATATCGTTCAGCAATTCCTCATCTTCGATATTGGTCAGCTTGCCGCCTGACTTGAATCCCTCAAAGCGGCTCGTCACCGGAACGAAAAAGCGATTTACATCGGCCAGTTCATATGCCTTGTCGAATTTCTCGCCATCGGCTTCGGCCTTCGGGTCGAGCCCAATGAGGTACTCGTAATTCTTGTCGGCGGCCTGGTAGGACTTGACGATGCCATCCAACATTTCAGCGTCACGCGACAGGTCGGTTTTCAGGCCGGTCAGAAAGGCCTTGACCTGTTGCTGTTCATGGCGGTGCTCGCTCAGGCTGTGGAACCAGATACTGACGCTGACCGCGAAGACGATGATCACGATCTCCAGCGCGATCTCCTTCAATTTGTGCGCCAGGCCGTGCTCCTTGTGGGCCGCCATATTGATGACGTTCTTGCCGTGCTTTGCTACTTCGAGTTCTGCCATGTCTGCCCCGCTGAAAAGAAGCGGCGATGATAGCTTGGACGTAAGCTGTGAAAAGTCACACTTTGTCACCTCGCCATCCGTGCTCCCCTCTGCCTTCAGGTTTGCTACTGTAGGTTCATGATGAGCATCTACAAGATAGCGCTGAGCTTGCTGTTATCAAGCAGCGGGCTCGCCATCGCTGCCGATCCCAGCCGCATCAGCGTGCAAACGATGGCCGGCGGGAAGGAAGTCGCGCGCATCGTGCTGCCCATCGGCCAGTTGCACACGGTGCAGATCGAAGGCAACCAGGTAGAGCAGGATAACCGCGGCACCACCCACGCGCGCGGCAATGTGCGCGTGACGATTCGCACAGCTGGCGCCGGGGGCGCGACCACCATCTCCGGCGATGAGATCATCGTCAAGCGCAAGGTGCTGGACAGCCGCGAGCTTGCAGCCGTCCGCGCACTGGAAGCCATGGGTGCGCCAGGCAAGCGCGATGCGGCGCGCGACCGCAAGGAAGTAGCGCGGCTGAAAACCATCGTCGCCTCCCACGGCTGGCCGGGCGCCCGCTTCGCCGGCCCCGAGCTGTCGCAGAACGCCTTCACCGTTTTGATGCGCATGCCTGAAAAAGAACTGGAAGCCATGCTGCCCGCCTTGCGCGAAGCCCAGGCGCAAAACGATGTGCCAGGCAGTCAGCTTGCGCAAGCCGAAGACCGCCTGCGCGTCGCCAAAGGCCTGCCGCAACGGTACGGCACCCAGCTGGCCGGAGGCAAGCCGATCATCATCGAAGACGAAGGCGCACTCGAAATCCGCCGCAAGATGATGGGGCTGCCGCCGATGCCCGTCACTTCGGGCCAATAGTCATTCCTCCTTCGCCAGCTCGCGGCGCAGTTGCTGTTTCAGGGTGCGGCGCGACTGCTCGTTGCGCTGATGGCTGCCTGCGCGGCGCTGGCGTGCGAGCACGGCCAGCGGGTTGCGCGGCTTCGGTAGTTTGATTGTTACCTTCATTGCTTATCCTTTCACGCACACGACTTGCTTCAGCGTGTGCACGATTTCGACGAGGTCGGACTGGTGGGCCATGACTTCGTCAATGTCTTTGTAGGCGGCGGGGATTTCATCCACCACGCCACCATCCTTGCGGCATTCGATGCCCTGCGTTTGTTCGGCCAGGTCGAAGCGGTTGAATTTGCGCTTTGCCTCGCTGCGGCTCATGCGGCGGCCGGCGCCGTGCGAGCATGAGCAGAACGATTCCTCGTTGCCCTTGCCGCGCACGATGTAGCTGCGTGCACCCATGCTGCCGGGGATAATTCCAAGCTCGCCTTCGCGCGCCGAGATGGCTCCCTTGCGCGTGACGTACAGCTTGTGGCCGAAGTGCGATTCCTGCTGCACGTAGTTGTGGTGGCAGTTGATCGCTTCGCCATCGAGCTTGAACGGCGGGACGTGCGGCTCCAGGGCGGCCATTACGCGGCGCATCATTTCGCGCCGGTTCAGCATGGCGTAGTCCTGAGCCCAGTCCACTGCTTCCACATAGTCGTCGAACAGTTCCGAGCCTTCACTGAAGTAGGACAGGTCGCGGTCCGGCAGGTTCACCTTGTTCCGCATCATTTCCTTGCGTGCTGCGGAAATGAAGTAGCGGCCGATGACATTGCCGATGCCGCGCGAACCCGAGTGCAGCATGATCCATACGCGCTGCTCTTCATCGATACACAACTCGATGAAGTGGTTGCCGCCACCCAGGGTTCCAAGCTGGCAGATCCAGGTCTGCGCGAACTTGTGTTGCATCTTCATGATGCCTTTGTGGCGGGCCACGATGCGGTCCAGGCGATCGTTCAGCGGACGTCCAACGCGTGCGTGGGCGGAGCCGCGCACTTTGTCGAAGGCGTGCTGCTCGAAACCGACCGGCACCAGCGTTTCAATCGCGCTGCGCACGCGCGCCAGGTTGTCGGGCAACTGGCTAGCGGTCAGCGTAGTGCGCACGGCATTCATGCCGCAGCCACTCTTACTACATGCTAACTGTTACCCTTAGCGGCTCACTGGGAAAAACTAATGCGAGTGGTCGGTAACAGTTGTAGTTTCAATCGGTTTCAGGTGTACCAGCTCGGACCTTAACTGACACAAGCTGTCAGGTAAGTTAAAGCCATCGGGACCTGTACTAAGTCAGACTTGACACTCGTATATTGAAGTTGCCGATCCAGTGGTAACGTGTTCCCGAGATGGCGCGGCTGGGCAAGGTGACACATAACTTGACCTTAGGGTTCGACCCTGCATGTCAGATTGGTGCCCTTGTCCATTTCCATCTGAAAGTCCGGACAGTATCTGAGGCAGCGCGGATCACGCAAGCCTGCATACGAGGAGGGAAAAGCCATGGACAAGGAAGCAACTGCCATTGGGATAGATGTCGGCAAACGTAAGCTGGATGTTGCACTGATCATCGAAGGGAAAGTACGCAACAAGTCGGTGGCGAATTCAACTGCCGGTTACCACGAATTGACGGCTTGGCTGGCCAGGGAAAATGTTGAGCTGGACAGCTGCCTGGTCTGCATGGAGTCAACGGGAAAGTACAGTGAGCCTGTGGCGCTTGGTTTGCAGGCTCTAGGTCTGACCGTGAGCATTGTTAATCCCGCCCGCATCAAAGGATACGGACAGAGCGAACTGGTGCGCAACAAGAACGACGGAATCGATGCTGCCTTGATCGCCAGGTATTGCGCGAAGATGCGCCCGCAGCCTTGGAAAGCGCCAACACCAGAGCAGCGACGGTTAAGGGCATGGTGTGATCGTTTAAAGGCATTGAAGGACATGCGCCTCCAAGAGGAAAACAGAGAAGAGGCTTGTACCATCGCCGCGAATCTGGAATTGGTGGAGCATCTCAGGCAGCATGTGGAATGGCTGAAGGTTCAAATCAAACAGGTAGAGCGCGAAATTGAAGACCACATCGCTTGCCACCCGAAGCTAAAACGCGATTCTGACCTTTTAGCCAGCATTCCTGGAATCGGCAAGGCGACCATTGCCGTGATGTTGGGTCATGTTGGCGACATGCAGCGCTTTGACAGTGCAAAGGCGTTGGCGGCGCATCTCGGCGTGAGCCCACGCCAGCGCACCTCAGGTACATCTATTCGCGGTCGTACATCGATGTGTCGAACGGGGAACCGAGCAACTCGAAGCGCACTCTATATGCCGGCAGTCGTCGCCAGTCGCCACAACCCTGCGCTCAGGGCCTTTGCAGAGCGCCTTCATATAAACGGACTACCGAAGAAAGCGGTGATTGGGGCGGTGATGCGCAAGCTGGTGCATTTAATGTTTGCAGTTGTTCGATCTGGTATCGAGTTCCAAGCTGATTATCCGGGAGCCTGTCAAAAGAGCCAAATTACCACCGACAGAGCGCGGCGAGAAGCAACCAGTCAAGATGAATTGCCATATATGCAACCAGCTGATAAAGTCGATGCAATTCCAAATGAATGGAGCGAAATTGAAGACTTATCATGGCAGCTGCCATTGCGGTGCGTCCAATTTGAAGCAGACATCGACCTAAGCCAAGGAACCATACGCTGTAATTGCTCAATCTGTGCAAAGGTACGGTTCTGGCCTGCCATAGTGAAGCCTGGCTCGTTCAGATTGCTGTCGGGAGAAGCTGAGCTCACTAAATATCAATTTCTTACGAAGACTGACCAACACCTTTTTTGCAAACATTGCGGGGTTCGCTCTTTCGGGATTGGCCGCTCTCCTCGCTGGGGGGAGTTCTACGCTGTCAATCTAACTTGCCTAGACAATGTGACGCCTGAAGAACTCGTGAATGCGCCAATCACGTATTTGGACGGTAAGAACGACAACTGGGAAACAGCGCCAGAAGAAGTGCGTCATCTTTAACCAGGGCACACCTGCGACGAACACGCGGCTGTAGCCGGCTAGAAGCAGGCCAACTGGTTTCAACGCCGGACTGCGGAATTTCAAGTCGGACGCTTGAAGCGAGACCTCGCTTGCTCTACCTCCAATCTGATGACGCATCCTTCAGCATGGTCGTTGACAAGCCCCATTGCTTGCATGAACGCATAGGCGGTTGTCGGCCCGAGAAATTTCCAGCCCATTTTTTTCAGGTCCTTCGACAAGGCGAGCGACTCAGCCGAGAGCGATACGCTTTGAGGAGCAGCAACGGCGCTGCCGCTCGGTTCGTACTGCCAAAGATATGCTGCCAGCGATCCTGTTTCGCTTGAAATTTCCTTCGCGACTTTAGCGTTATGTAGAACAGCCTCAATCTTTCCACGATGCCGCACGATTCCGTCGTCTTGCAATAAGCGTTCAACGTCAGCCGCACCGAGACGCGCCAGCTTGTTGAAGTCGAACCCCTCAAAGGCCTTGCGGAAATTCTCCCGTTTGGCAAGAATGGTGCGCCAGCTCAGGCCGGACTGGAAGCTTTCCAGACTCAGCTTCTCAAACAGGCGAAAATCGTCTTCGACCGGGAATCCCCATTCGACATCGTGATAACGTTGGAACTCTGGTGAGGCAGCACACCAGCGGCAACGGGGACGGCCGTCCGGGCCGTGTATCGTGGTATCGCTCATCGGTGCGCGCTCCTAGTCCAACAAAAAAGCGAGGCGTTCGTCGACGCGGGACGGTGCCAACTCGACGATCTCCGGGGTGACGATGCCTTGTTCGACAAACGGATCCTGCTTGACCAACTGATCCAGTTCTTCCCGCGATATCCGATCCACCAGAATCACTCCACCCGTTTGCGGATGAAGACTGCCTGTGAGCAGAAAGCAGCCAGCATCAAACCCGCGCTGGATCCAATCTTTATGCCCTTGCATGAATTTCCCAGCCTCACTTTTACGCTCGGTGAACCGCAAAAACACGATGTGCATCTCTAATCCCCTTTAAGTCAAAATTGATCGCTCAGGCAACCACTTCGTCCACCCATCGGCACATTCGTTCGACCTCGCGCTGAATGAAAGCCTTGTCCTCGTAAGTGCTAGCAAGTACGGCAACGCCCTGGCTGAATGCCAGCACATGCATGGCGAAATCCTCGGCGCTCGTTCCACTTCCCAATGCTTCAAACTGCCGGCATAGCCAAGTGCGGAACAGGTCCATGACCTTATTGGCCTCGCCTTGCAGCGGGTGGTCAAGCTTGCTCAGTTCTATGCAGAGCGTCCCTACCGGGCAACCGTACTGCATGATCTTGGACTGGTTCATCACTAGAATATGGATAAAGCTGCGAATGCGCGAGGCAGCATCATCGTTCTGCGCCACCCAAGCGTCTAGCAGGCGCTGTCGCTCGGCCAGACGGTCGTCGATGACCGCTGCAAGGATGTCGCCCTTCGTTTTGAAGTGGTGATAGAAGTTACCTCGCGATATGCCGACCGTTTCGGCAATGTCGGAGAACGTTGTGCTGTCGTAGCCTCGTTCGTAGAACAGGCGGTCTGCCTCTTTGATGATGCGCTCACGCGTCAGGACTTCGTTCATGTACATGCATTGCAGAGTTACAAGGGCGATATTAGGACAACCATCCTAGCCTTGATAGATTGTAGGACAGTCATCCTAATGAAGTCAACCGAGCCTGAGGGGGGGGCGTGCACTAGCCCGGAGAAAGTACAACCGACAATTTCACGGCAACGTCCGTAATTGATGTGTTCGATGATCGGCGGGAAGCTCCGAAAAGGGGCGGAACCTGCCCTTGGTCGCTGACCAGCTAGCGGTCCAAGTACAGCACTTGAAAATCGAGACAGTATCTGACAGGGGCTGTCAGTTGAGTTAGAGTTCTGCAAGGCCTACAGGCCAATAGCGGACGTGATGAACTCATCTGCCTTTAACAGAGCTCGTTGAGTCGTGAGGACGGGCTTCTCATGTCAACACTCCATTAAGAATGAGGATTAGGCTGTTGAATTGCATCGGAAACTGACCCACCTTCCCCACATATTTGCAATTAAATCTGACCCACATCGGTAGCACAATCCCACCTGTCTTCATGGCAGGAGATCGGAGTGATCGACGTGGCTCTGTTAGGCATAATTCGACGCTGGCACCTTCGTGACCAGATTCCCCTACGAGAGATAGCTAGGCGGCTTGGCATCTCACGTAATACAGTCCGGCGCTATCTACGGTCGGAAACCACTGAGCCCTCCTATGCGGAGCGGCGATCAACTAGCGGACTGGATAAGTATTCGGTTCAGCTATCAGGCTGGCTAAAGGCCGAAGCAAGTAAGCCTCGCAAGCAGCGTCGCAATTTGAAGCAACTGCACCTGGAGCTAAAAGAGCTTGGGTACGAGGGATCATATGACCGCGTGGCAGCGTTTGCCAGGCAATGGAGGGCGGGTCAATCGGAATGGGTCAATTCGGCGAGCAAACGCACAGGCTTCCTCGAAATGGCGCGAGCATCGTGCCCGCAAAACATCAATCTGATTCACTTGATCTCGTGCGCCTTTGATCGCGCCAAACAAGGGCGCAAAGAACAAACGCGGCCCCTGTCCTGCAGCTTTCACGAACTCCACAAGAAAGTTGACGTTCATCGTTCTGTCTTCCAGCGAAGTATCAAATGTTGATGCAGCTCGGATCAGATTAGTGCGGACCAAACGACACGCTTGGTGTCAGCCTCCTGCTCATCGGATACTGAATGATGATCAACCAAATAGACATCGCTCTTGCACTCGTATTGAAAATACGTGATCCCGTCTGGTCGACAGCACTCATAGATCTTGTGAACCTTGCGAATGCTGTACTCGTCGGTATGAGAGACGGGTGCCTGTACGCTAATCCTTGACTTCGCGACCTCATTGTCTTCCAAGAATCGCACCAACGTTGCCAAATCCGCGCCAAGAAATCTCGCCCAGAAGCCAAGTTCCTCAGCTTCACCCTCGAACATCACGTCGAGATGAAAAATCGGTGGGTTGTCGACTATCTCGACAAGCGGATGTCGTCGTAGCCCTGGCTGATTGAACAGCAATCTTAAAATGTCACGTTCGCTTGTTAGTTCCCATGAATCATCAACCTGAAACATCTTCCTATCCCGTCTGCAAAACTAAAATTGCGGCCCTTTGAGCTCCATGAAGTCGCTTAGCAAATGCTTGAACAATGAACAGAATTGCTAAGGCGACCCAATCGAAAATCAATTTTGGCCAAACCGTTAATATAATTAACACTTTTGCCCCCTATAGGGGGAAGACAAATTCTACCGCAACCGGAGAATGATTCCCTTAAACAGGGGAATTTTTCTTTGGAAGACTTGATCGCAAAATCGTTTGGAGTCGTACTTCGCCGCCTAAGGCGAAGCAAGGGATTCAGTCAAGAGGTCCTGGGTTCAAAGTCGACGACACAGAGGAAGCACATATCGGCCCTTGAATTGGGCATCAAGCAGCCCAGCATTGGTGTCGTATTCAAAATAGCAGAAGCCCTCGAAGTAACACCAGGCCATCTAGTCGCGCTCGTTGATGCAGAATGTCAAGCTAACTCAGTCCCTGACGCTTCTGCAGAGACAAAGTTTTAGCTGCTCTGCCTGCAGCCGCGCCGATCAAAGAGTCGCGCTCTTCACACTTCATAGCCTCGTACAGATAGCTAAATTTGGCCTGGACCAGTCTGTCTATCGAAGCTATTCGCATTTCCGTTTCGTAGGACTTCCCCGTTTACGTTGAAGCAGCATGTGAACGCCATAGTCAATCATTGCTCTAACGCTCCGTTCCTAGAGGCTTAAGAAAGTCATTCTCCCGAACTCCATCCCGACTGGTAACAGATCGATGTAGGAAGAACAGCCGATGTCGACTCCGACGGCGGCGGGAATAATGGCGCCGCGCGTCGGGATCACGCTTCCCACGGTTGCTCCGATGCCGGCATGAACGTCGGGCATGGCTGCCACGTGCGGGTGCACGATGGGCAGGTTCGAAATATTCAGCAGCTGCTGAATGGCCGAATGATCAATGTCATCCGTATAGATGTGCACAGGCACCAGGCCTTTGTGCAGGCTTTGCTTGATTGGCATAACGTCTTTCGTTATGCCGGGGCTGTAGAAACAAAAACCCCGGCGAGTTTCCTGGCCGGGGTTCGTGTTGGAAGAACGACCGGCTCGGGCGGCTAGATTGCCTGCCCCGAGCGCTCGCGCTGCGGGGCTATCTCATTTGCAGATTGTTGATAGCCTTACGTGGCATGGTCGTCCTTTCGTGAATTCTGGGTTGATGAAGCTAATGAGTGCGGATTCTGCGCCCGTTTTACGAAATGTGTCAAGCTCTCGTTTAAATAATTTTGGAGACGAAAATGAACGGTCGCCGTATTGCGTTCGCTGCTGCGCTTGTCGCTGCATATTCCGCTGCCAGCGCTGGAAGCCTGGCAAAGGCTTATGCCGACAAGGCAAAGAATGTCCATGTGGTGACTGCATCCGGCAAGGACCTGAAGCTGACGACGGACCGGCGCGCGGAGGATGTACGGCTCTCGCCGAACGGCGAGGTTGCTACCTGGCTTGTAACGCCGTTAGTGGCATCCGTCGATGGCCATAAGTGGCCTTCGATAGTTCGCGTGTATCACCGTGGCCGCACACGTTCCATCGCGTGCGAAGGAGGGATCATCCGTGAGTATTGGTTCTGGAAGAAGGGAACACATGTCGCTACCGATTGCGGCGGCACGCATTTTTCCGGGATTGAAACGCTGTATGAGGTGGCGTCCCTGAAGGAGGTCGACAGCTTCGACCAGGCGGAAGTGCCGATGGAGAAGCGGCCGGAATGGTCGACAGCGGACCATGAATAAAAAAACGCACCCCGTGGAGTGCGTTTTTTGCGAGAGCGATAAAGCTTAGCCGTTCAGGCGCTGCTCCAGCTTGGCCATATTGTCCTTCAGCTCTTGCGGCAGGTGGTATGCCAGCTTCTCGAACAGTTCTGCGTGCAGTTTCAGTTCGGCGCGCCATGCATCCTTGTCGATCGAGGTGATGGTCTCGAATTCTTCCGCGGTGAACGGCAGGCCGTCCCACGAGATGTCGCCGTAGCGTGGAGTGGTGCCGAAAATGTTCTCGACGCCGCCGCCGGTGCCTTCAACGCGCTCCAGCATCCACTTCAGGACGCGCATATTGTCGCCGAAGCCTGGCCATACGAAGTGGCCATTTTCGTCGGTGCGGAACCAGTTGACGCAGAAGATCTTAGGCAGGGTGGCGCCCTTGCCTTCCAGGCGCTTGCCCATGTCCAGCCAGTGCTGGAAGTAGTCGCTCATGTTGTAGCCCATGAACGGCAGCATGGCGAACGGATCGCGGCGAACAATGCCCTGCTGGCCAGCAGCAGCAGCGGTGGTTTCGGAGCCCATGGTCGCAGCCATGTACACGCCTTCGATCCAGTCGCGCGCTTCGGTAACCAGCGGCACGGTGGTGGAGCGGCGGCCGCCGAAGATGAAGGCGGAGATTGGCACGCCGGCTGGATCATTCCATGCCGGATCGATCACTGGGTTCTGCTCGGCGGACACGGTGAAGCGTGCGTTCGGGTGCGAAGCCTTGGTGCCGGACGCCGGGGTCCAGTCCTTGCCTTGCCAGTCGACCAGGTGCGCAGGGGCTTCCTTGGTCAGGCCTTCCCACCACACGTCGCCGTCGTCGGTCAGCGCGACGTTGGTGAAGATGGTGTTCTCGTTCAGGCAGGACATGCAGTTCGAGTTGGTCTTGGTGTTGGTGCCAGGAGCCACGCCGAAGTAACCTGCTTCCGGGTTGATCGCGTACAGGCGGCCATCCTTGCCCGGCTTGATCCAGGCGATGTCGTCGCCGATGGTCGTGACTTTCCAGCCGTCGAAGGTCTTCGGCGGGATCAGCATGGCGAAGTTGGTCTTGCCGCAAGCCGATGGGAAGGCGGCAGCAACGTAGTGCTTCTTGCCTTCAGGGGATTCAACGCCCAGGATCAGCATGTGTTCTGCCAGCCAGCCCTCGCCGCCGTTCTTGGCGTCGTTGTAACCCATGGTGGAAGCGATACGCAGCGCGAAGCACTTCTTGCCCAGCAGCGCATTGCCGCCGTAGCCGGAACCGTAGGACCAGATTTCGCGGGTCTCTGGGAAGTGGACGATGTACTTGGTGGCGTTGCATGGCCACGGTACGTCTTTTTCGCCGGCAGCCAGCGGCTTGCCAACGGTGTGGATCGCAGGCACGAACTCGCCATCGGTACCCAGCACGTCGTACACGGCCTTGCCCATGCGGGTCATGGTGCGCATGTTGACGGCGACGTATGGGGAGTCGGACAGTTCCACGCCGATGTGGGCGATTGGGGAGCCCAGTGGGCCCATCGAGAACGGCACAACGTACATGGTACGGCCGGCCATGCAGCCGTCGAACAGGCCGTTCAGGGTGCCGCGCATTTCTTGCGGGTCCATCCAGTTGTTGGTCGGGCCGGCGGCTTCCTTGGTCTGCGAGCAGATGAAGGTGCGGTCTTCAACGCGCGCAACGTCGGTCGGATCGGAGCAAGCCAGATAGGAGTTCGGACGCTTGGCGTCGTTCAGCTTCTTCATGGTGCCGGCGGCAACCATTTCAGCGCACAGGCGGTCGTACTCTTCCGCCGAACCGTCGCACCAGTAGATGCGTGCTGGCTTGGTCAATGCGGCGACTTCCGCTACCCAATTGATCAGTTTTTGCTGTTTGATGTAAGCTGGTGCGTTCATAGTTGCAACGCCTCCCATAACGGGTTGATTCATACTACCTCCAATGCCAATTAAGAATTCTGTTCTGTCCCGGCACGGCAGGAATCGTCGTCAGATAGCTTGCGCGGAAGATTGGATGCTTCGGCGAAATACGGCGGTTCTGTCGATGCGCCCGATTTCTCGAGGGCGCGAGCGCCTGGCTGGGGTGTGCTCAAGCGCGGGAACTAATACTGCTGAAGCCCTGTCGGGCTCCTTGAATTTGGCCGATTGTACACCCGCGCCCCTTCGCTTCCGACAAAAATGTAGGAATATTGCCCGACTAATGTAGTAGGCTATTCCAGATATTCACGATCACGTTATTTCCCTACTATTTTCATCACAAAATCTGCTAACTGACATGAAAATTGCGATTCTCGATGATTACCAAGACGCAACACGTGGCTTGGAATGCTTCAAACTTTTAGATGGCCATGAGGTCAAAGTTTTCAATAATTCTGTGCGGGGAATGGGGCAGCTGGTGGCCCGTCTGGCGCCTTATGAGGCCCTGGTTTTGATCCGTGAACGTACTGCGTTCAACCGCGCTTTGCTGTCCAAGCTGCCGAACTTGAAAGTCATTTCGCAGACCGGCAAGGTGAGCGGGCACGTCGACATGGAAGCCTGCCGCGAGCTCGGCATCACGGTGCTGGAAGGCGTGGGTTCCCCCACTGCCCCGGCTGAGCTGACCTGGGCGCTGGTGATGGCAGCGCGCCGCAAGATATTCCAGTACGCAGGCAAGCTGCGTGATGGGCAGTGGCAGCAAGTATCGATACGCCATGAACACAATACGCTGGGCATGGTGCTGGCGGGCAGCACCATGGCGATCTGGGGCTACGGCAAGATCGGCAAGATGGTGGCGGGCTATGCGCGCGCTTTCGGCATGCGGGTGATCGTGTGGGGTAGCGAGTCTAGCCGCGCGGCTGCGGTGGCCGATGGCTACGAAGCTGCGGCTTCTCGCGAGGCCTTCTTTGCGGAAGCGGACGTGCTGTCCCTGCACCTGCGCTTGGCGCCAGCCACGCGCGACATCGTTACCGCCGAAGACCTGGCGCGCATGAAGCCGGACGCACTTTTCGTCAACGTCAGCCGCGCCGAACTGGTCGCGCAAGGTGCGCTGGAAGCAGCGCTGGACGCCGGCCGCCCAGGCTATGCCGCGCTGGACGTATTCGAAACCGAACCGCTGCCGGAAAATTCGCCGCTGCTGCGCATGCCAAACGTATTGTGCACACCACACCTCGGCTACGTCGAACAAGCCAGCTACGAGCTCTACTTCCGCCACGCCTTCCAGAACCTCGTCAACCACATCAACGGCTGACCCCGTGTCCCACCTTGGGGTCATCACGGGGACGCCGAGTCCCCAAGTGTGACACGAGCTGAAGCACTACACGGCTGTGTCCGTGTCACAGTTGGGGTGTGACCCCATGGTGTGACACGGGCTGGACTGTAGCAGGGGCACGGCGTGGACTTTGGACCAGAGGCCGGCCCAGCCGGGTGGCCAGGTGATGTCGGGGCCGTTGTAGGCGGGGAGGTTGGCGCGGACGGGGACTACTGGCACGGCTGGCATGTCCGTCAGCGGGGCGCCGTTGGGGCGCTGCATGTCGAGGCTGTACATATAGCCGGGGAGCAGGGCGTCGCAGACTTGGGCGAACCAGTTCGTGTGGTCTTCGTCGCGGCCGAGCGCTTGGGCCAGGCCTTGCGGGTCGAACTTGGCTAGGGCGTGCACCAGTTCTTCCGTCGTGGCGCCTGGCTGGTCGCCCCAGCCCATCACGGGATTGAAGATGTAGTCGGCGCCGGAGCCGTACCAGCCTTCGCGCCAGGAGCGCTGCATCCAGTCGCGCGGGCCGGTGAACAGATGCCAACGCCAGTGCAGGCCGGAGGGCTTGGGCCAGGAGTACAGGTATAACTTCTGGTAGCCGGCATTGTGCAACTCGCGCACCACGGCCATCAGGCGCGCGTGCGGCATGCGGTCGGGCGGGGCACGGCGGAACAGGATCGCTTCGCCGTCGGCAAACTGCACTTCGTCGGTGGACAGGTTCAAGTCGAGCGTGCGCGATTCGTCGCCAAACCGGGCGGAAATCCAGCCGGTTAGCAAATTGACAGCCGTGATCACTCCGTAGCCGCGGTAGCGGTGGAATATCACGGTTCCTGGTGCGAGCGCTTTCATGGTCTGGCCGGGCAAAAAACCCAGTGTAGTCAACAGTTCGGGGGAATGCCAGCCGGATGCGCGAAAGTTTTTCGGCTATCATGCTCGCCATTCTTCGCTTTCATTTTAATTCATCATGACCCTGCGCATCATTGCCACCGGCGGCACTTTCGACAAGCACTATAACGAACTGAATGGCACCCTGGCTTTCACCGAGAGCCACCTGCCTGCCGCAATCAAGCGCGCCCGCATCACCACGCCTTGCGAGCTGGAAGTGGTGTCGCTGCTGGATTCCCTGGACATGGTGGATGCGGACCGTCAGCGCGTGCTGGCTGCTTGCCAGGCTGCTTCGGAAAAGGCGATCGTGATCGTGCACGGCACCGACACCATGCCGCAAACCGCCGCCGTCCTGGGCCCGGCGATCAAGGACAAGACCATCGTTTTCACCGGCGCCATGATCCCTTACGAGATCGATAATTCGGACGCGTTCTTCAATATGGGATTTGCTTGCGGCGTGGCGCAGGTGCTGCCGCCTGGCGTGTACGTGGCCATGAACGGCCAGATCTTTGCGTGGGATAACGTGCAGAAAAACAAAGCGGCTGGAGTGTTCCAGCCGCTCTAAGAAAAAGGGGTACGTCCCCTTTTTTACGCCTTGGCTTCGCCGCCCAGGGCGTCAACGACGTCTTGCAGCAGTTTGGACAGCTCGCCGGTCATCAGCATGAAGTCGCCGTCGAAGCGTTCGTCGTCGTTGCGGGTGACGGCGTCGTTTTCCTTCATCACGTCCAGCGGCTTCACGCTCTTGATCGCCAGGGCTTCGGTCAGTACGAAGCTGATTTTGGAATCCCAGGTCATGGCCAGGCGGGTGCACTGCTTGCCGGCGGCGATGTGGCGGCGGACTTCTTCCGGTTCCAGGGTGTGGCGCACATAGCGTACGGCGGCTTTGCTTTCGCCGGTGGCGCGCAGTTCGGTGTCCATGTCGACGGTGAAGCCGGCTGGGGCTTCGTCATCCTGCAGCCAGGCGGTCATCACGCCGACCGGGGAGCGCTGCACGCGCAGGCTTTCGATCGGCATGCGGTCGACGGCCTTCAGCAGCATCTTGATGATGTCGTCGGCCTTGGCCGGGCTGGCGGCATCCACTACCAGCCAACCGTTGACCGGGTCGATCCAGCACCAGGTGTTGCTGCGGATCGTGAAGGCGCGCGGCAGCAGTTCGTCGTGCACGCGTTCCTTCAGTTCTTTCATGGCTTTCTTGCCTGGGGCGAAGCCTTGCTGCTCTTCCAGTTCGGCGGCACGCGCCTTGGCTACCTGGTTGACCACGGTCGATGGCAGCAGCTTTTTCTCGGTGCCGAGCACCATCAGCATTTGCTTGTTGACCACGTGCACCAGGCCGCCGTTTGGACGCGGCGTGTCCCAGCCCTGGCGCATCAGCTCATTGCTGCTGGCAGGCGAGAAGGACTGCGACTGAAGGGCTTCTTCGAGTTGTTCTGGAGTAAATGCCCATGGGGCGGGCAGACGGTAAACCTGGAGATTCTTAAACCACATACTTGTTTGCAGCCTAGCTGAGCATTTTCAAAGGAACGACATTTTAGCAGGAGCTATTTGGGGCAGGTGACGATTAGTGTTTTGCCCGCGTTTTCGATGGCATTCAGGCCCGCCTTGTCGCGGTTGCCGCGCTTGAGGAGGCAGTAGCTGCCAAGGGGCGTGGTGACGCGGGCCAGGCTGTCGCCATTGGGCAACACTGTTTCGGCTATCGAGAAAGCGCCGGAACCTTTGTAGGCCATGGCCAGATCCTGCGCGAATTTCGACTCGCGCACCAGCACGCGGTCGTTGTCATTTTTGCTTTCCTTGCGCAGTTGGCGGTCGATGCCGATGGCCGCATGGCGCGAACGTTCGAGCACGCTTTCCACTACGGGCGCAGGTTGCGCGAAGGGGTTGGGCGCGGACGGGGCGGGCGCTTGGGCGGCAGGAGGCTGTGCGCTGCTCGCGAGTGACTCGGCGGGTGCGGTCGGCGTCGGGCGCGGCGTGACGCTGTGGCGAGGCGTTGGCGTCACGGTGCGCGCTCTTTTCGCTTCCTCCTTCGGCTGCCTGGCCGGTAACGCGGACAAGAACACCAGCTCTCCTTCCCGCTGCTCGATCAGCGGCCGCGTGCGCATCCCGGTGAAGCGCCAGCAGGCCAGCATGGCAAGGTGCAGCCCGGCCACCAGCACCAGCAAGCCGTGGCGGCGGCGAAGCGCGATCAGGGGCACGTCTTCACCTGGTATTTGTTCCCGTCGCGGAAGGGATCCTGCCCGGCGGCGCCGACCAGGTTCACGTATTCGCACCATTCCTGGCCGCCCGCGCGGTAGCGCTTCATGGTGCGGCCATCGCCCACGGTGGAGACCTGCTCCAGCACCACCTCGCCGTTGTAGGCGCGCGCCAGCTGCTTTGCCAGCGGACTTTGCTCCTGCACGATGGTGGCGAATTTGTTCAGGCTCTCCTTGCGCAACTGGCGGTCGACGCCGGCGGCGGCGCGCAGCGTAACGTCGCGCAGACTTTCCGGCGCCGGGGCGGATTTCGCAAAAGGGTCGTCCTGGGCGGACGGCAGCGTAATGGACTGTGGCGTATCCGTCGATGCGGCTGCCGGTGCCGTCGGCTGCAGGGCGGCGGGCATGGGTGGCGCGGGCCGCATGGTTGGCACGTGGCGCTCAATGGTGCGGAGCTGCGGCGGAGCTGGTGACGACGTTGCATGCAGCAGGATCAATTCGCCCTCCGGCGGCGCGCTGCTGATCTCAGGACGCATTTGCCCATGGCGCCAGGCCAGCAGGGCCGCCAGGTGCAGCAAAGCGATGGCAGCAAGCCATGCTTTTCGTCGCGGGCGGAATGAATTGGCCATCATCGGGTCGTGGATAAGGAAATCACTTGGGGCATCGAACGTATCGCGCTGTCGATCCGCTCCGGAATGGATCGTGCCCGCCCACGCCGATATGGTCGACTTCTTCGCAAACCATTTTGCCGCGCAACATAAAGCGTTTGTGGATGACGCCGTTGGCGCCCATATAGCTTTCCGGCTCGGATAGCTTGGGGGCGGGGCCGCCGGAGATAGCAAGTCCAAGCGCCGAGTCTTCATTCACGATCGTCGCGAATTTGTTCAGGCTCTCCTTGCGTAACTGGCGGTCAATGCCGGCGGCGGACTTGCGGGCCTTGTCGCGCATCGTTTCTGCCGGCGCAGTGGGCTTGGCAAATGGGTCAGCGAAAACGTCGGCGTTTGCCGGCAAAGTGATCGTCTGCAGGGATTCTTCGCTGGCGACTGGCGGCGGCGCGGAACGTTGGGCAGGCTTTTGCCGCGTATGCTGCGCGGGCTCCGGCAATGCGGCCGGTAGAGCCAGGCTCAGGAGCATCAGCTCGCCATCCGCGCGGTTTGCCGCGTCGATGCTGTGCCGGGCGATAGGGCGCCAGGCCATCAGGACGGCGACGTGTCCCAACGCGATAACGATCAACCAGGCGCGGCGCGCCGGGCGGAAGTCTGCTTGCATTCGGTAGTCCAGTTTGCAGCCGGACTCATCACGCCAGCTCGCGCGGGAAAGGTATCACATATTAGCAAAAAGATCACCCTGCGCCGGCTGGGCTCTGGCGGCCTCTTCCAGCGTGCACAGGGCGGACATGCGTACGCCGAGCAGGCGCAAGCGGTCATCCAGCGGCACGCGGCGCAGGCATTCGCCGGCGGCGCGGCGGATGGCGGCGGCATCGGCCGTCGGTGAAGGCAGCGTGACGTCGCGCGTCACCGTGCGGAAGTCGGCGTAGCGCAGCTTGATGCCCACGGTGCGGCCGGCGTAGCGCTTGCGCGCCAGGTCGTCCGCGACCTTCTGGCACAGGCGGGTGAAGATGTCGGACAGCTCGGCGCGGTCGCGCTTTGCGTGCAGGTCGCGCGAGAAGGTAGTCTCGCGGCTCACGCCCTTCGGCTCATGATAGGTGGAGATGGCGCGCTCGTCGCGGCCATGCGAAATGCGCTGCAGCCATTCGGCGAAATTGAGGCCGAAATGCTCTTGCAGCAAGGCCGGATCGGCGGCCGCCAGTTGGCCCACGGTGTCGATGCCGAGCGCCACCAGCTTCTTCTCAGCTTTCGGGCCGATGCCGTTCACTTTGCGCACCGCCAACGGCCAGATACGGGCCGGTACGTCATCGTAGCCGACCACGGTCAGGCCGTTCGGCTTGTCCAGGTCGGAACAGATCTTGGCCAGCAGCTTGTTGGGCGCGACACCGATCGAGCATGAGAGCCCGGTGGCGGCGCGTACCGCGTCCTTGATGCGCTGGGCCAGCTCGTGCGTTTCGCCTTCGACGTCGGTCAGGTCGATATAGATTTCATCGATGCCGCGGTCTTCGATCTGCGGCGCTATGGTGGCCACGGCGGCTTTGAAAAGGCGCGAATATTTGCGGTAGGAGTCGAAGTCCACCGGCAACAGGATGGCATCCGGCGCCAGCGCTGCCGCCTTCATGGTGCCCATGGCGGAAAACACGCCCAGCGCGCGCGCCTCATAGGTGGAGGTGGTGATCACGCCGCGCCCCGCATAGTCGCGCAGGCGGGAGAACTCGCGGGTGCCGTCCGGCAGCTCCCGCGGCTGGTGCCGCCCGCCGCCGCCGATTACCACCGGCAGGCCGCGCAATTCCGGATAGCGCAGCAGCTCCACGGATGCGTAAAAGGCATCCATGTCGAGGTGGGCGATGCGGCGGGGCCAGTCCATATCTACAAATAGTCGAGTTCGCTTGTGATACTGTAATTATATACAGTCTTTTGACCCATGGGCTTGCTGTGGCGACAACGCCACGCGATTTCCGATCGCTGCGCCGCATTGCCATGCCTGTGCCATCATCAAGTCCAAACCAAACTTTCTGACGAGGCCTGGCATGAGCTTCTCGAACATGAACATCGGTATGCGGCTGGCGCTGGGTTTTGCACTGGCGATTGCGATCCAGCTGGCTATGTCCCTCACAGGCATCAGCCGCTTGAGCCACAACGCCGGCTTGACCACCCGGCTGGTGGAGGACCGCTACCTGAAAGTCCAACTGACCAACGAAATGCGCAGCTATTCCAACCGCTCGGCCCAGGCCTTGCGCAATGCCATGCTGGCGCCGGACAAGATCAGCAGCGATGGTTTCCTGGCCAGCATGGCCGAGGCGGACTCCGCGGGTGCGGCGGCGGCCAACAAGCTGCAAGCGATCCTGGAATCGGAAGAATCCAAGAAAGCATTCGCGGAGGAGACCCAGGCCTTCGAGGCCTTCCGCGCCAAGCGCGACGACGTGCTCAAGCTGTTCAAGGAGGGAGACCAGGACAGTGCGGTGCAAACCATGTTCAAGCAAGCCATTCCGCTGCAGAACGCATACTTCGGCAAGCTCGATGCCATCCTGGCCCTGCAAAACAAGCTGATGAAACACGATGGCGAAGAGGCGGCCAAATCGGCGTCCGAAGCAACCATGTTGATGATCGGCTTGCTGGTGCTGGCCACCGTGGTGTCCATCGTGGCGGGATACATGATTACGCGTTCGGTCACCGGCCCGCTGCTGCAAGCGGTGGAGGTAGCGGAAACCGTGGCGCATGGCGACCTGACTGCCGACATTGACGTGCGCCGCAAGGATGAAACGGGGCGGCTGCTGGTTGCGCTGAAAGACATGGTGGCGGCCTTGAAGACCACCGTGGGTTCGGTACGCACTTCCACCGACACGATCAACACCGCAGCGGCGGAAATCGCGGCGGGCAACCTCGACCTCTCGCGCCGCACGGAGCAGCAGGCGGCCAGCCTGGAGGAAACGGCTTCGTCGATGGAGGAGCTGACTTCCACCGTCAAGCAGAATGCGGACAATGCGCGCCAGGCTAACCAGCTGGTGGTTTCAGCTGCCGGCCATGCCAGCGAGGGCGGGCAGGTGGTGAACGAAGTGGTCGATACCATGGGCGCGATCAAGGCCAGCTCGGCGCGCATGGCGGACATCATCAGCGTGATCGATGGCATTGCGTTCCAGACCAATATCCTGGCGCTGAACGCGGCGGTCGAGGCAGCGCGGGCGGGCGAACAGGGACGCGGGTTTGCGGTGGTCGCGTCCGAGGTGCGCAACCTGGCGCAGCGCAGCGCTGGTGCGGCCAAGGAGATCAAGGAGCTGATCGATGATTCGCTCGCCAAGGTGGATGCGGGCGGCGCACTGGTGGACCGGGCTGGCGCCACCATGCAGCAGATCGTGTCGTCCGTGCAGCAGGTGGCGGACATCATGAATGAGATCACGTCCGCCAGCCAGGAGCAGTCGTCCGGCATCGAGCAAGTGAATACGGCTATCGTGGAAATGGATAACGCTACGCAGCAGAATGCGGCGCTGGTCGAACAAGCGGCGGCTGCGGCGCGCAGCATGCAGGAACAGTCGGAGCGGCTGGTGGAGGCGGTGTCCGTGTTCAGGATGGAGGAGGCGGCGGCCGTGGTTCGGCGTGCGCCTGCGGCCAATGTGCCAGTGCAAGCGCCGGCGCGGGCTAGCGTCCCAGCCCTGCGCGCGGCGCGCGGCAGCGCGGCACAGCGTAAGGCGCCAAATGCCGCGGCCAGCGTCGACGAAGCGGACGCGGATAGCGAGTCCACAGCCGACGTCAGCGATGCGGCGGAAGCTACAGCGATGGCGGGCGGCGCAAGACGGGCAGCCAGCCGCCCGCGAGCTACGTCGGTGAAGACGCCGGCCGGTTCGGAAACGCGAAATGCCTCCACCAAGCGCTCTGCGCCGGCCAAGGCCACACCGCCAGGCGACGATTGGGAAGAGTTTTAAGCGGCTGGACTATTGTCAAAAAATACACTCCGTGCGACGATTGCCTCCCCCAACGGTAATCAAACAGGAATCCGCGTGACTATTCAACGAGGACTTACCCTACTCTCCCTGCTTGCCGCCTGCGCCACCGCGCAGGCAGACTGCCCGACCACATTGCCGCTGAAAGGCGCAATCAATCTCGATAACTGCTATCCGATGCGCGCGGACTGCGTGCCTGGCGCGGATGCCCTGTACGAGTACAGCCACGCCGCTCCGGATGTCGGCGACGAGGTGTTGAGAATCAGCCTGCACGGGAGCCCCTGGCACTTTTACGGCGCCGATTCCCGCATCATGACCGTCGACGATCTTGCAGGAATGGTCAAGCAACAAGGCAGCAAAATTCGTGAGGTGATCCTGATGTCTTCCTGGAGCGGCGCCGCGCCCGACAAGCATCGCAAGTCGTTGGCGCAGCAGCTTTCGAAGGCCCTGGGCGATATGAAGGTCAGCGGTGCTGATGGGTTCCTTTGGTACACCCAGGAAGGCAAAACCGACATCACACAGCAAGCGTTCACCGTCTTCGTTTCAGGTCCTTACGCTGTCAAGAAAGGCGAAAAGGTCATGGCATCGCTGGTTGAAGGCTGGCCTGCGCAGTTTGAAGACGCGTTCGCAAAGCAAGGCGACGCCGCGGGATTGCTGCGCGCCGCTGTCGGCCACGAGGTTTTCAGCCTTTGTCCTTCGCGCGCCTGGAAGGCCTTTGATGCCGCCGCCGCACTTGGCAACCCGATTGCAGCCTATAACGCTGCGATCCTGAGGCTTGAACGCGGCAATAACGGCGACCGGGAGTCGGCATTGAAATTGCTCAAAAAGGCAGCAGCGGCGGGCGACCAGCCGGCAGCCGCCCTGCTTAGTCAAACGGCATTGCGCGGCAAGGCGAAGCCGTGAGAGGATTGCTGTCCCGGATAGTCAGAATGTAGAACAGGAGTTCCTTTGAAATCGATTTTGTTTGCGGCCAGCCTGGCCGTCACTACCGCTACCGCCGTAACGGCGGGCGCAGCGCCATCGGCGAGGGCATCGGCCAAGGCAGCTTCCGCTCCGGCCCCCGCTGCCGTGCAGGTACAGACGCGCGATGTGCCGGTCAACGACTTCATGCAGGGCCGCCTGCCGTTCGTGATCGCGATGAACGTGCCGGTGCCGGCGGAATTCCAGCAGTCCAAGGTCAAGAAGATCGGTTACTCCTACTGGATGCGCCCTGATGATGCGGCGACGGCAAGCGCCACCGCCCTGCCTTCCCGCAACGGCTATATGTACGGCTCGACCGCCACCAACGTCACCTACGACGCGGTCCACCATGTTTTCTACGGCATCAATGACCCGGGTTCGCTGAACAAGCTGCGCGGCGCGGCGACCAATATCCAGGTGCAGGAGTTCAAGGAGGCCAAGAACCCGGCCGTCATGATTTCCATGATCAGCGGCACCACGGGACAGCCGGCCTACTTCATGTACATGGCGACGGGCAAAAAGAACGAGACCTTCTTCCTGTCCTACCGCGCACCGGACGGCCGCAAGGACATCGGTGACGCGGTGTGGGCCAAGATGGCCGCCGCCATCAAATAATCAGGATCGCGCGGAAGTCGTTGACGTTGGTGCGGGTGGGGCCGGTGACCACCAGGTCGCCCAGCGCGGCGAAGAAGCTGTAGCCGTCGTTGTTGTCGAGCAGGGCGCGGGCGTCCAGGCCCTGTGCGATGGCGCGCTGCAGCGTATCCGGGCCTAACACGGCGCCGGCATTGTCCTCGGTGCCGTCAATGCCGTCGGTGTCGCAGGCAATGGCGTGCACGCCTGGCGTGCCCTGAAGTGCGACGGCCAGCGCCAGCAGGTATTCAGCATTGCGCCCTCCGCGTCCCGTGCCTTGCACGGTGACGCTGGTTTCTCCCCCGGACAAGATCACGCATGGCGGCCGCAAAGGGCTGCCGTGGCCGATCACGCCTTGCACCAGCGCGGCGTGCGATACCGCCACGTTGCGCGCCTCGCCTTCAATACGGTCGCTCAGGACCAGTGGACGCAAGCCTTCGGCACGGGCGACATCGGCGGCGGCTTGCAGGGCGTGCCGGGCAGTGGCAATGACGGCCACGCTATGATGCGCCAGCTGCGGATCGCCCGGCTTGGGCGTTTCCTGCGCCGGGTCTTCCAGCACCTCGCGCACTTCGGGCGGGATGTCGATGCCATATTGCTGCAGGATGCGCATTGCGTCGGCGGCGGTGGATGCATCGGGCAAGGTCGGGCCGCTCGCCACCACGGCTGGATCATCGCCCGGCACGTCCGACAGCACCAGCGTCACCACGCGCGCTTCGCCGCAGGCCAGCGCCAGCCGGCCGCCCTTGATTGCCGACAGGTGCTTGCGCACGGTATTGATGTCGCCAATCGGCGCGCCGCTGCGCAACAGCGCCTTGTTGATGTCCTGCTTCTGCTGCAAGGTGATGCCGGCCGCCGGCAACGACATCAGCGCCGAGCCGCCGCCGGACATCAGGCAAAGCACCATATCATCCGGGCCCAGGCCGCGCACGGCCGCCAGCATGCGCCGCGCGGCGGCCTGGCTGGCGTCGTCCGGCACGGGGTGGCCGGCCTCGATCACTTCCACATGCCGGGTCGGAGCACCGTGCCCGTAACGCGTGACCACCACGCCGCTGAGCGGGCCATGCCAGCGCCGCTCCACACCCTGCGCCATGCGCGCCGAAGCCTTGCCAGCACCGATGATGACGGTACGGCCTTTCGGGGGCGGCGGCAAATGGGCCGCGATGGTATCCAGCGGATCTGCCGCATGCAGCGCGGCGTTGAATAATTCCGACAGCAGTTCGCGTCCGGTTTTCAAAGCATTTCCCCTTTGCGGCCAATGCACAGCACGACCAGGATACCGCTTATCGCCAGGCTGGCCGCCAGCAGCAGCATGCCGTTGGCGGTGCTGTGCGTGGCGTCCTTGATGGCGCCCACCATGTAGGGACTGGCAAAGCCGGCCAGGTTACCCACCGAATTGATCAGGGCGATGCCTGCGGCCGCTGCCGAGCCGCCCAGCATGGCTGTCGGTACGCTCCAGAATACCGGGAAGGTGCTGAGGATGCCCGCAGTCGCCACGCTTAACGCGGCCAGCGCCAGCACCGGGTTGTTGGCGTAATGGGTAGATGCGAGCAAGCCTGCTGCGCCGATAAAGGCCGACAACGCAAGGTGCCAGCGCCGTTCGCCCGTGCGGTCGGAGTGGCGGGCGGAGACGATCATCGCCACCGCCGCAATGCTGTAAGGGATGGCCGTGAGCAGGCCGACATTGAGCACGTCCTGCACACCGGTGTTGCGGATCAACTGCGGCAGCCAGAAGCCCACGCCGTACAGGCCCATCACCATCAGGAAGTAGACCAGCGCCAGCATCCACACCCGGCTGCTGCCGAAGACGTGGCGCAGGCCCCATGGCGCACGCGGCTCGCCATCGCGTGCCAGTTCTTCCTTCAGCAGCACCTTTTCTTCATCGCTTAACCAGGTGGCGTCGTCGATGCCGTCATCGAGCAGCGCCAGCGTGAGCACGCCCAGCGCCACCGCCGGCAAGCCTTCCAGCAGGAACAGCCATTGCCAGCCCGCGAGCCCGCCATGTCCGGCGAAGCGAGACATGATCCAGCCGGAGAGCGGCCCGCCCACCACGCCGGCCACCGCGACGCCGCTCATGAAGATGGCGACAATGCGGGCGCGCTTCTGCGCCGGGTACCAGTAGGTCAGGTAGAGGATTACGCCAGGGAAGAAGCCCGCTTCCGCTACGCCAAGCAGGAAGCGCATCACATAGAAACTGAATGGGCTGCTGACGAACAGCATGGCGGCCGACAGCAAGCCCCAGCTGGCCATGATGCGCGCAATCCAGCGCCTTGCGCCGACGCGCAGCATCAGCAGGTTGGACGGCACTTCGAACAGGAAGTAGCCAAGGAAGAAGATGCCGGCGCCCAGGCCGTACACGGTATCGGACAGCTGCAAGTCCGCCTGCATCTGCAGCTTGGCGAAGCCGATGTTGACGCGGTCCAGGTACGCCACCACGTAGCACAGGAAGAGGAACGGCAGCAGGCGCTTGCCGACCCGCGCATACAGCTTTTCGATAGTGTTCATTCTTATTGAATTTCTAACTATGACACCCTAGAATCATTGCACATTTTTTCCCAATGGAGACGAAGAAGTGAGCAAACGCCTCATCACCCTGTTGCTGCCCCTGCTGGCAGCACCCGCCATCGCTGCAGACCTGCCGCAGCCGCCCGTCGCAGACAAGACGCAGTGGATGGAAACCCGCCACGGCGAACAGGTCACCGACGACTATCGCTGGCTGCAGGAAAAGACCAATCCGGCAGTCATCAACTACCTGAATGCGGAAAACAGCTACACCGCCGCCATGACCGCGGGCCTGAAGCCATTCTCCGATGCGCTGTATAAGGAATTCAAGGACCGCACCATGCCAGCCGACCTTTCGGTGCCGGCGCGCCGCGGCAATTATTACTATTACACCCGTGTGGAAGCGGGCAAACAATACCCGCTGAACTGCCGCCGCCTGGCAGCCAGGGACGGCAGCTATGACGCCGCTGCTGCGGAAGAAATCATGCTGGACCAGAATGCGATGGCCGAAGGCCTCAAATTCTTCCACGTAGGGATGATGGCCGCCAGCCCTGACGCCAAGCTGCTAGCCTACACCACCGATAACAACGGCTTCCGCCAGTACGAGCTGCACGTGAAGGACCTCGTCACCGGCAAGGTGCTGACGATCAGCATGCCGCGCGTGACCAGCGTGACTTGGGCCGCCGACAACAAGACCCTGTTCGTGGTGCAGGAAGACGCCACCACCAAGCGCGCCGACCGCCTGTTCCGCGTGGCGCTGGACGGCCAACCCGAGCAGGTCTACCACGAAGCGGTCGAGCAGTTCTCGCTGGAGGTGATGGGCAGCCTAGATCGCAAGCACATCTTCCTCATGTCCGGTGCGACCGACACCACCGAAGTGTTCATGCTGCCGGCCGACCAGCCGAAGGGCTCCTTCAAGTCCGTGCTGGGCCGCACCAAGGGCCACCGCTACTTTGTCAGCCACCGCGACGGCAAGCTGTACATCCGCACCAACAAGGATGCCAAGAACTTCCGCCTGGTGAGCGCGCCGCTCGCCAATCCAAAGAAGTGGACCGAGGTAGTCCCGCATGACACGAACACGCTGCTGCAAGGCGCGACCGTGTTTAAAGGCTTCCTGGCAGTGCAGGAAAAGTCGCAGGCACTGGGCCGCACCCGCATCTACGACTTCGCCAGCAAGAAATGGTTGACGGTGAAGTTCGACGACGAGGTGTATGTGTCCATGCCGTCCACGAACCTGGACTACGGCCTGGCCAAGTACCGCATCAGCTACCAGTCGCCGTTATCGCCGCCTTCGACTATCGACGTGGACATGAAGACCGGCGAACGCACCGTGCTGAAAAAGCAGGAAGTGGCGGGCGGCTTTGATTTCAGCCAGTACGAGACCAAGCGCTTGTGGGCGACTGCGCGCGATGGCGTCAAGGTGCCGCTGTGGGTGGCCTACAAGAAGGGCGTGAAACTGGATGGCTCGGCGCCGATGGTGCTGTATTCCTACGGTTCCTATGGCATTCCGCAGGAAGCGAATTTCTCGCTGACCCGACTGAGCATGCTGGAGCGCGGCGTGATCTACGCGGCGGCGCATATCCGCGGCGGCAACGATATGGGCGAGAAGTGGCATGACGACGGCATGCTGATGAAGAAGATCAACACCTTCAATGACTTCATCGACAGCGCCGAATTCCTGGTCAAGGAGAAGTGGACTTCGCGCGACCGCCTGGCGATCCAGGGCGGCAGCGCCGGCGGCCTGCTGATGGGGGCCGTGGTGAACATGCGTCCGGACCTGTTCAAGGCGGTGCATGCGGCGGTGCCTTTCGTGGACGTGATGAACACCATGATGGATGCCAGCCTGCCGCTGACCACGGGCGAGTACCTGGAGTGGGGTAATCCGAACGAGAAGGCGGCCTACGACTATATGCGCAGCTATTCCCCGTATGACAACATCTTGTTGAAAGACTATCCTGCCATGCTGGTGACCACGGGCCTGAACGATAGCCAGGTGATGTACTGGGAACCGGCCAAGTACGTGGCCAAGCTGCGCCGCAATAAGACGGACAGCAATCCGCTGCTGCTGAAGGTGAATATGGGGGCGGGCCATGGCGGCTCTTCCGGGCGCTATAACGCGCTGGAGGAGAAGGCCTTTGAAATGGCCTGGCTGCTGTCGCAAATCGGGGTGTCGCAATAATTTTTGAGGTTTTTTTGAAAAACGCTTGCGCGGCTTTCAAAATCCATCCTATAATGCGGCCTCTTCTGAACGTTGTGACAAACGTTCGACGGTGAAGACAGGGGCGCTTAGCTCAGTTGGTAGAGCGGATCCCTTACAAGGATTAGGTCGGGAGTTCGAGCCTCTCAGCGCCCACCAGTCACACTGATGAAGAATTGGAGCGGTAGTTCAGTTGGTTAGAATACCGGCCTGTCACGCCGGGGGTCGCGGGTTCGAGCCCCGTCCGCTCCGCCAATATTCAGAGAGAAGCCCCGAAGAAATTCGGGGCTTTTTTCATTTCTGCTCGATGAAACCCGGTAAACCAGTGTCAGGCACAAGTGCCTGACACTGTCTGTGCAGCGGCTGGTGGTTTGGGTTGTGCGCTGTTGATCTTCGACGAAAGTCAAAGACCTCGAACCAATGCCCGAGGCCTTTGCACACTTGGGGTCTGACCCTGCGGGTTAGACCCCGATTTACCGGGTTTAGGCTGCAATCGCCGCCGGCTCATCATCCGCGCTGGAGCGGATCAGGTAATCGAAGGACCCAAGCGCCGCCTTCGCACCCTCGCCCACCGCAATCACGATCTGCTTATACGGCACGGTGGTCACGTCGCCCGCAGCAAACACGCCAGTCTCCGAAGTCTGCCCCTTGGCATCCACCTCGATCTCGCCATGCTTGGACAGCTCGATCGTGCCCTTCAGCCATTCGGTGTTCGGCACCAGGCCAATCTGCACGAACACGCCTTCCAGGTCCACGCGATGCGACTGGCCGCTATCACGGTCGGTATAGCTCAAACCATTCACCTTCTTGCCATCGCCATGGATCTCATTGGTCTGCGCCGACTTGATCACCTTCACATTGCGCAGGGTGGCCAGCTTGCGCTGCAACACCGCATCCGCGCGCAGTTCAGCGCCGAATTCGATCAGCGTCACATGCTCCACGATGCCGGCCAGGTCGATCGCAGCTTCAACACCCGAGTTGCCGCCGCCGATCACCGCCACGCGCTTGCCCTTGAACAGCGGGCCATCGCAGTGCGGGCAGTAGGCAACGCCGTGATTACGGTATTCCTTCTCGCCCGGCACATTGATCTCGCGCCAGCGGGCGCCGGTCGAAATGATCACCGACTTGGCACGCAGCACAGCGCCGCTCTCGGTATGGACTTCCTTGATCTTGCCCGGCACGATCTTTGATGCGCGCTGGGTGTTCATGATGTCCACTTCGTATTCCTTAACGTGCTGCTCCAGCGCCACTGCGAATTTCTGGCCGTCGGTTTCCTTCACCGAGATGAAGTTCTCGATCGACAGGGTATCCAGCACCTGGCCGCCGAAACGGTCGGCGATCACGCCGGTGCGGATGCCTTTACGCGCCGTGTAGATGGCCGCAGCAGCGCCCGCAGGGCCGCCGCCGACGATCAGCACGTCGAATACGTCTTTCTTGCTCAATTCAGCCGCAGCGCGAGCCGAGGCGCCGGTATCCAGCTTGGCGAGGATTTCCTCGACGTTGGTGCGGCCCTGGCCGAAGTGCTGGCCATTCAGGTACATCATCGGCACGGCCATCACCTGGCGTTCCTCGACTTCTTTCGGGAACACGCCGCCGTCCACCGCCACCACTTTGATGCGCGGGTTGATCACGGACATGGCGTTGAGCGCCTGCACCACTTCCGGGCAGTTGTGGCAGCTCAGGGAGATGAAGGTCTCGAAGACGAAATCGCCGTCCAGGTTACGGATTTGCTCGATGACTTTTTCATCCAGCTTGATCGGGTGGCCGCCCACTTGCAGCAGCGCCAGAACGAGCGAGGTGAATTCGTGGCCCATTGGAATACCGGCGAAGCTCACGCCGATATCGGTGCCTTTGCGGTTGATGTCGAAGGAAGGCTTGCGTGCCTTGTCGTCGCTGCCTGCCACCACGGTGATCTTGCCGTGGCCGGCGGACACTACGTCCTGCAGCAGGGCCGACATTTCCTGCGATTTGGCGGAGGCGTCGGTGTGCGCCACGATCTCGATCGGGTGTACAACGCGCTCCAGGTAGGAGGAGAGTTGGGCTTTCAGGTCTGCGTCCAGCATGGCTATTCCTTTCTTGATTAGTCGCTTGCGGTAGGTACCGCTTCAACGCCCCAAGGCGACCCCGTGGGGTCGCCTGTTCAAGCCATTAGCAGACTGGATGCTTAGATCTTGCCGACCAGGTCCAGCGATGGCTTCAGGGTTGCTGCGCCTTCGGTCCACTTGGCTGGGCAAACTTCGCCTGGGTGGGAAGCAACGTACTGGGCTGCCTTCACTTTGCGCAGCAGCTCAGCAGCGTCACGGCCGATACCGTTATCGTGCACTTCCAGCACTTTGATGAAGCCTTCTGGGTTGATCACGAAGGTGCCGCGCAGTGCCAGGCCTTCTTCTTCGATCATGACTTCGAAGTTACGGGACAGGGTGCCGGTTGGGTCGCCGATCAGGGCGTACTGCACTTTCTTGATCGCGTCGGAGGTGTCGTGCCATGCCTTGTGAGCGAAGTGGGTGTCGGTCGAAATGCCGTACACGTCCACGCCCAGCTTGGCGAATTCTGCGTGGTGGTCAGCCAGGTCTTCCAGCTCGGTTGGGCACACGAAGGTGAAGTCGGCTGGGTAGAACACGAATACGGACCACTTGCCTTTCAGGGACTCTTCGCTCAGGTCAACGAATTTACCGTTGTGGTATGCGGTGGCCTTGAATGGTTTTACTTGGGTGTTAATCAGGGACATTGTGGTTTCCTCGTGGGGGTTATTGAATCAATGAGACGCCAGTTTAAGGCCTTCCCTAAGATTTGGAAATTTGATTGTTCAAATAGACTCAATAGTCTTTGCCTATCAGAACCGCGTAGCGCGACCGTTATTATGCTCTTTTGCCACCATTTCGGTGTTACATCGCGATTCGGTACCTGATTAGTTGAGGAATCCACATCGTCTCAACGATTTTCGAGAAGCCGGCATCCGTGGGATGAAGCTCGTTAGTCCAATGCTTTTTATACTTCTCGGGATAGTGCGCGAGTACGCCGCGGCTGTCGATGTGAACAATTTCATTTCCCGGCACATCGTATGGATGGAACACTTCGTCGTTGAGACGATCTATCAGGATCTTGGTGATCCCATACCTCAACATCTTGTCTGCTTTAACACGAGACTTATCCATCGCAGGCGCGAGCCACGGGCCGGAGGCAACCGGACCAAACGCAAATCCTCTGCCATCTGGTGTCGGGTAGTCATAGCCATTGAGGAAGATAGGGCGCACCAATTCATCTTCCTTGTAAGCCCATCGGATGTCATGAATCAGCGATCCGAGCGCTGAAGAGATACGTCGCAATAATGTGTTCAATCCATCGGGATCAAGGCAGTCAATCGGTGAAGTGTAGTTCGAGCAGTCCGTGCGTAATGCCAGGGAATAGTCAACTGCATCGTTTCCGGCACCGCTGATGTAGAACTCTGAAAACCCGCGATTCCATCCTGGCGAGAGCCAATGTTCTACCTCCTTGGCGTACCTTCCAGCGCCAACTTAGTCCTGGAGCTCAGCGCTGTTATAGCCAAGCAAGCGTACGTTGGCGTGATCGATAGAAGTACGTGGATGGCCGACCAGCGTCTCCAGGATATTGTGATTCGGGTACCAGAACCAGGAATCGCCAATGGCCAACGCAGAACAGAACTCACCTGGCTGCTCCTGCTCATTCCCTCGATAGATTCTTCCCATGAACCTCACCTCGCACGTCCATTGCGACACAGGTGATATGAAATCACGAACGGCGCCGCAGCGCACGCGAAAAACGATTAACGTTTCTCCAACAGGCTGGCGGCGCGGGCGGCCATGGTGTCGGCTTCGGCGGGGTCAAAGTCGGTGTGCAGTTTCTTGCGCACGCCGTGTTCGTTGAGGAGGAGGTGGTGGTCGGGGGTGACGCCTTGCTTGGCGAGGCATTCGCGGGCGCAGGCCAGGGGGCAGCCGTCGATGGCGAGGATAGTGCGGCCGGATTGGGCCAGTTTGACCAGCGGGGCGACCCCGCCGCCCACACCGGCGATGCAGGACATTTCTGCGGTGCCGCTGCGGTCAAGCTTGATGGCGACTGCGTTGGCCAGTTGCGCTGCGCTGCTGCAGCCGGAACACGAATACACCAGCGGCAGCGTCTTGTCAGCCATGGCGTGGGCGCAGCAAGCGCCTCCAGTCGAACACGCTGGCGTCCATGCCGTCCAGGGTGTTCTTGAACAGCAGGCCCAGTTCCGTGTCGCCTTCCAGGATCAGGCGGCGGCTGAAGAAAAGGGTGTCGGGATCTTCCTGGCGGCGCGCCATCAGCAGCAGGTCGTGCGCGCTGGCGCCGATGGTGAGGTCGGGCTGGTCGCCGTGGCGGGCCGTTTCGAAGGCCTTGCCCTGCCAGCTGAAATCTATCGCCAGGCCGGCATCTTCCACCCTTAGGCGCAAGCGACGCGCGAATAGGGCTTGCTTGACGTCCTCCGGCAGTTGCGGCGCGAGGATGCGGTTCAGGCCCTGCACGAACAGCCAGGCCGGAGGCTGCGGCGGCAGGCGGCCCAGCAGGCGGCCGATGGCGGGCGGGATACGGAAAGGATTGCTCGTCATGCTACGCGCTCCATGCCGGGTTGGCCGTACCAGAAACCGTCGCAACTGCCACCGGGGGCAAGCGGTTCCAGCTTCACGGCGGCATGCGGCGCCTGCCATTCTCCTCGGCGCACCTTGTCGAAGGCGGCCACCACTTCCAGCGTGTCGCGCGCTTGCGGCGAGATGCGCAGCACGTTGATGCCCATGTCGGCCATGTCCGGCATGGCGCGCACCAGGTTGCAGCAAAGCGCGGACTGGGTCTGGATGCCGTTCAGGACCAGGAAGGCTTTCTGCTCGCGGGTATCCATGATCAGGCCATCCGGATAGTCGATGCAGCTGAACTGGCAATCGTCCTTCGGCAGGTTGCGGTTGCGCGCGGTCATGCAGCGGGCGGAGAAGGCCAGCGGCATGCGGCCCCAGGCGAAGACTTCGCTTTCCATGCCGGCCGGCTGCGTCTTCAACAGGGTGGCGATGGCGCTGCGGTCCATTTCCAGCGGAGCCACCCAGCGGCGCGCACCCTGGCGGGCAAGCACGGCCAGCGTCGGCTCGCTGTAGATATTCAGGTGCGGGCCGGCGACAAAGCCAGCGCCTGCCAGGTTGCGCACAGCGCCGAAATCATTGGCTTCCACCAGGAAGTCGCGGTTCTCGCACAGCTTGCGCATGGTGGTCAGCTCGGCGCCCGATTCAATCAAAGCCTGGGTGGACAGCACCACCTCTTTACCCGCGTCGCGCAGCAGGGCGGCGATATCGAGCCAGTCGGGGAGGCGCAATTCGTGGCGGCGCGAACATACGACTTCGCCGAGGTAGACGATATCCACCGGGCTTTCCGCTACCTGCTGGTAGAACTCGAACATCGTCAGGCGCGGCCAGTAATACAGCACGGGGCCGAGGGCTAGTTTCAACATACTCATTTCCATTTGCGGTGATAGGCGCCCAGGGTGTGCTGCTGGCCTTCCGCCACGCGGTCCAGCGCGGCGCTCCAGCTTGGGTGGATGGCGAAGCGGCGCTTGCCGTCGCCGCAGGCGTCGATGGCGGCGCGCCAGGCTTGCGTCACTTGCGCCACGTAGGCGGGGCTGCGCTGGCGGCCTTCGATCTTGATCGCCTTGACGCCCATCTGCACCAGCTGCGGCAGCAATTCCATGGTATTCAGGCTGGCCGGTTCTTCGATGGCGTAATAGGTTTCGCCTTCCACCTCAAAGCGGCCCTTGCACAGCGTGGGGTAGCTGGCGTTTTCGTCCGGCTGGTAGCGGTCGATCAGCACCCCGTTCAAGCGCGATTCCAGGCCTTTCGGGGTCTGCTGCCATCGTACTGCCTTGGCGGGCGAGCAAACGCCGGCCGTATTGGGCGATTCGCCGGCGGCATAAGAAGACAGCGCGCAGCGGCCTTCCACCATCACGCACAGGCTGCCGAAGCCGAAGACTTCGATTTCTGTCTTCACGTGGCGCAGCAGGTGCTCGACCTGCTGCATCGACAACACGCGCGGCAGCACGGCGCGCGAAATGCCGAACTGCTCATGGTAGAAATTGATCGCTTCGTAATTGGTCGCGGAGCCTTGCACGGACAGGTGCAGGCGCATGCCGGGATATTTGCCGCGGGCGTATTCCATCAGGCCGGGGTCGGCCAGGATGATGGCGTCGATGCCGGCGCCCGCCGCGCGGTCGACGGCTTCACGCCACTGTTTCCAGTTGGCCGCCTGCGGATAGGTGTTCAGCGCCAGCAGCACTTTGCGGCCGCGCATGTGGGCGTAGCGGATGCCTTCTTCGATGGCAGCTTCGTCGAAATTCAGGCCGGCGAAATTGCGCGCGTTGGTGGCGTCGCGGAAGCCAAGGTAGATGCTGTCGGCGCCGTTATCGACAGCGGCCTTCAATGCCGGCAGGCTGCCGGCTGGGCATACGAGTTCGATCATGCCTTGCTTCCTTGCAGGCGGCGCACGCCGCTGACGAAGCGCGACAAGGTGTCGGATTGGCCGCCACGCGGCAGCATCACTTCCACCAGCTGGAAACGGCCGCGCTTCTGGGTAGCGCTTTCCAGTGCTGCTGCCAGCTCGGCGCGTGTGATCACGCGGTAGCCGTCGCCGCCCAGCGCTTGCGCCATCTCCGCAAAATGCCAGTCGCTCAGGTCGCAGAAAGCCGATTGCGGCTGGAAGGCGCGCAGCATCTCCCAGCTGCAGTTATTGAAGATGACCACGATCGGGTCCAGGCCGTAGCGCTGGCAGTTGCCAAGCTCCCAGCCCGTCATCTGGAACGCACCGTCGCCCACCAGCACCAGCGGGCGTTCACCACCAGCGGCTTGCAGGCCAAAGGCGGCGGGCACACCGTAGCCCATGGTGGCGTAGTAACCGGGCGCCAGCAAGTCGGTGTTTTCGATATCCAGCGCGGTGAACAGGCAGTCGCCGATGTCGGAGGCAATCGGCATGCGGCCGTGTTTGCGCATCATGTCGTTGATGGCGCTTGCCACGTCGCGCGGAACGATGGCGTTGTCATCGGCCGGCAAGTCGCATGGGTAGGCGGTGCGTTCGCCATGCAGGGCCGCATCGGCGCGCAGGGGTTTGGCGTGTGCCAGCAAGCCATCCACCAATGCTTCCAGCGGGATGTCGTGGTAAGTGTGGTAGCCGAGGGTGACGTCGCCATCCAGCGCCAGCATGCATTTGCGCAGGTCGATGCGTTCGCGCTGCACGCCGAAGTTGGTGTCGGAGAGGATCACGCCAAGCATCAGCAAGGCATCGGAGCCTTCTACCGCTTCCGTTACTTCAGGTGCCCCGGCCACGCCAAGATAGGTGCCAAGCAGCGGTGCATCCGGCTCGCTGGCAAGCAGGCCGCGGCCCATGAAGCAGGTCACCACCGGCACCTGAAGCTTGGTCGCCAGCTGCGCCACCTTGCCCTCAAGGCCGAAGCGGCGGATTTCTATATCGACCATCAGCACCGGGCGCGCGGCGCGCTCCAGGCGGGACAGGACTTCCTCCACGCAGGCCGCCAGCGCGTCTGCATCGTTCGTTGGCTGCGACAGGGCATGCACGCGGCCGCAGGGCGCATGCACCATGTCGCGCGGCAGCTCGATGTAGACCGGGCGCGAATGCGTGATCGCACTGCGCAGCACGCGGGCGATGTCTTCCGGCGCACGCTGCGGATCGTCCAGCACGCACTGGTCGCAGGTGATTTCGCGGAAGATGGCCATTTGCGAATCCAGATGCTTGACCTGGTGATGCAGCAGGAAGCCGTTGCGGCGCTCATTGGTGCCCGGCGCGCCGGAGATTACCACCATCGGCACTTTTTCCGCGTAGGCGCCGGCGACGGCGTTGACCATATTCAGTGCCCCCGCACCATAGGTCACCGCCGCCACACTTAAGCGCCCGTGATAGCGCGCCGCCCCATCGGCCGCAAAGCCCACGCCCGGCTCATGGCTCAGCGTGTACAGGGGGAGGACGCCAGATTTCTCGATTTGTTCGAAGAAGGCCAGGACGAAGTCTCCGGGGATACCAAAGACTTCGCGCGCGCCGTGATCAGCCAGCGCGTGCAAGAGGGAGTGTGCGAGATTCATGCCCCGCATCTTGCGCGCGCGCGCCTGAAAATTCCTTGAGCCAGGTCAAGTTTTCAAATGTCCACCTTGGGGTCAGGAACAGGAGTGGACATTTTCCTGCGGAAAAATGTCCACTTCTGTTCCTGACCCCAAGGTGGACATTTCAGGCGGCGGTGGCTTCGTCGGTGGTTTGCTGGTGCAGCAGGGCGTCGAAGTCGGCGGCGGGGAGGGGGCGGGCGAAGAGGTAGCCTTGACCATAGTCGCAGCCGGCGGCGGCCAGCAGGTCGCGTTGTTCGGTGGTTTCTACGCCTTCTGCGATCACGCTCAGGCCAAGCTTGTGAGCCATGACGATGATCGCGTCGGACAGGGCCATGTCGCTTGAATCGGGGGCGAGGTTGCGGGTGAAGCTGCGGTCGATCTTGAGGTAGTCGATGTCGAACTTCTTCAAATACGAGAGAGAAGAATAGCCGGTGCCGAAATCGTCCAGCGCGACCTGGATGCCTGCGTCGCGCAGCTGCAGCAGCTTGTCGGTGACGCTGGTGTTCGCATCCAGCAGCAGGCCTTCCGTGATTTCTACGACGATGCTTTCGCCAGGCACGCCAAGCTGCTGCAGGAAGGCCAGCCAGCCGGCATAGCTTCCGCGTTCGCGCTGGAATTCCATCGGCGACTGGTTCAGGCTGACCTGGAAGCCGGGATGCACTTCCGTGCGCCAGCGTTTCACCCATTGCGCCGATTCGCGCAGCACCCATTCGCCGATATCCACAATCAGGCCGCTCGATTCGGCCAGCGGGATGAATTCGAGCGGGCTGACCATGCCGCGCTGCGGGTGCTCCCAGCGGATCAGGGCTTCGGCCTTGTGCACCTTGCCGGTCTGCAGGTGCACGATCGGTTGGAAGTAAAGCTTGAGCTGGTTGCCTTTCAGGGCGCCGCGCAGGTCGTTGGTCAGCCGCATGCGGTTCAGCGCCGCCACTTGCAGGGCTGGCGTGAAGTAACTGAAGCGGTTGCGGCCCGCGCCCTTGGCTGCGTACATGGCCTGGTCGGCGTGCTTCAGCAAGTCTTCCATATTGCCGGCATCGTCGGGATAAACGGTGATGCCGATCGATGCCGAGACGAAGGCTTGCTCCTGCCCCAGCTGGAACGGCATGCGCAGGCTGTCGATGATGTGCTGGGCAATGTCTTCGACACGGTCGACTTCCGCCAGCTCGGGCAGGATCACGGTGAATTCGTCGCCGCCCAGGCGCGATACGGTGTCCGACTGGCGCACGCAGGCGCCGATGCGGCGCGCCGCTTCCACCAGCAGCACGTCGCCCTGGTGGTGACCCAGTGTGTCGTTGACTTCCTTGAAGTGGTCAAGATCGATGAACAGGATGGCGATGCGGGTGCCGTCGCGGCGCGATTTCAAAATATCGTGCTGCAGCCGGTCCAGGAACATGCGGCGGTTCGGCAGCTGCGTCAGCGTGTCGAAGTTGGCCTGTTGCCAGATCAGCGCTTCGGTTTCCTTTTTCTCGGTGATGTCTTCGATCATGCACAAGTGGTGCGGCTGGCTCTCCGTTTCCACGGCATTGATCGAGGCTTCCACCCAGACGATGCGGCCGTCGGGGCGCATCAGGCGCGTCTCCATCTTGAACCCGGTGATCTGCTGCGCCGTCAGCTGCGCCATCTTTTCCTGCTCCGGCGCTACGTCGTCCGGATGGCAGATTTCAAGCCAGCGGCTATTGCGCATTTCCGCCGCCGAGCGGCCGGCGATTTCGGCGAAGCGCGGGTTCACGTCGCGGAACTGCCCGCCGCCGGAGTCGATCAGGGCAATGCCCATCGGCGCCGCTTCGAACATGGTGCGGAAGCGCTGCTCGCCTTTGCGGATGGTTTCTTCGGCGCGGGTGCGCTCACGCGTGAGCAGCGAGAAGTGGATCGCCGCGCCCAGCACCAGCAGGCCGGCCGCCACGCCCAGCACGCGGTACAGCCAAGTCAGGTCGGAGCCGGGATCGGCGTTGTACAGGAATCCGTTCCAAGTGGCGCCTTTCGGCATCATGCCCAGTTCCGTGTAGATGTCGGCGATGTGCTGCCAGCGGTCCGGGTTCATGTAGCCGATTTCCACCAGCACCGGCTGCACCAGCGGCACCATTTGGCGCGCTTCATACAGCAGGTGCATGCGGTCATGCTGGCGCGAGTACTTGTTGAGGATCAGGTCGACGATTTCTTCCTGATGGCTCATGGCGTACTGCCAGCCGCGCATGCTGGCGGCGCGGAAGGCGCGCACGCGGTCCGGGTGGTTCTTGATTTCCGCTTCGCTGGTGAACAGGTTGTCGCCGTAAAAGTCGATACCGGCGGCGCGCGGACTGTAGATATCATATGGGAAGCCCAGGCGGTCCAGGTAATCGGGCTCGTTGCTGACGAAGATCGACATGGCGTCGACCTTGCCCTTCACCAGGTCGTCCGGATTGAAGCTGTGCTCCACCCGCACCAGCTGGTTGGTATTGATGCCTTCCTTGCGCAGGTAGGCCATCACTTCGTCGGCCTGGGTCAGTTCATCGGTCAGGGAACCGATCATCACGCGCTTGCCGACGATGCTGCGGATATCCGGCGCGGGGCCGGTCTGGCGCATCGCCAACGCGTAGGGAGAATGCTGGAACACCACCGCCAACACCACCAGCGGTTTACCGGACAAGCGGGCCAGCAGCAGGCTGCTGCTGCCTACGCCGTATTGGGCGCGGCTATCGAGCACGGCGCGCTCCGGCTCATTGCCGTCATTGCCTTCGAGGATTTGCACATCGAGACCAGCATCGCGGTAGTAACCTTTTTCCAGCGCGGCGTAATAGCCGGCGAACTGGAACTGGTGGCTGTGCTTCAGCTGCAGGCTGACGCGTTCCTGCGCCTGCGCCGGGGACGCAGACAGCAACAGCAATACGAACAGGCCGGCCAGGAATTGGGGCACGTTTTATCCGGATACGAAGTTGGCGGGGTCTACCAGCCGATTGTATCCGCTTCATAGCGCGCGGCGCGCAGAGTGTGGCATTCCTGCTGCAGAATCCTATGGATTTGCAGCAGGTGATAGCACTCTAAGTCACAGACGGTGACTTACTTGCGGCCAGGGCGGCCGCCGGTCTTGGCCGGAGCGGCCTTTGGTTTCACCTTGATGGTGTCCAGGATGGATGGACGGGCCTTGGTTTCCACCGTGGCGCGCGCCGTCATCGAACCGGTCAGCGCGTTAGGCTTGCCGCCGCGAGCGACGTGGGCCGGCGGTGGCAGGCCGGCGCCGCGCTTCTGCTGGCCCGGGGCCAGCATCGGCATGGCGCGCTTGCCGGAAGAGGCCTTGAAGTTCTCTTCGCCCACGCGGTATGGCGGGATCAAGTGACGTTCGCCATCGCCAATCAGGTCGCCACGGCCCATGCGGCGCAGGGTCTCGCGCAGGATCGGCCAGTTCTTCGGATCGTAGTAACGCAGGAAGGCCTTGTGCGCCTGGCGCTGTTTCAGCGTGCGCGGGGTTTCCACGTTTTCCGAAGTCTCGGTCACTTTGTGCAGCGGGTTCTTGCGCGAGTGGTACATGGCCGATGCCATCGCCATCGGGGTCGGCATGAAGGTCTGCACCTGGTCGAGGCGGAAGTTGTTCTTCTTCAGCCACAGGGCCAGGTTCAGCATGTCCTCGTCCGACGTGCCCGGGTGGGCGGCGATGAAGTAAGGGATCAGGTACTGCTTCTTGCCCGCTTCCAGCGAGAACTTCTCGAACATCGCCTTGAATTCGTCGTAGGCGCCGATGCCCGGTTTCATCATCTTGCTCAGCACATTGGTTTCGGTGTGCTCAGGCGCGATCTTCAGCAGGCCGCCCACGTGGTGGGTTACCAGCTCTTTCACGTATTCCGGCGAACGCACGGCCAGGTCGTAGCGCAGGCCGGACTGGATCAGGATCTTCTTCACGCCCTTGATCTCGCGCGCCTTGCGGTACAGCTGGATCAATTTGCTATGGTCGGTGCCCAGGTTGACGCAGATCGACGGGTAGACGCAGGACAGGCGACGGCAGGTCTCTTCGATCTCCTTTTCCTTGCAGGACAGGCGATACATGTTCGCGGTCGGGCCGCCCAGGTCGGAAATGATGCCGGTGAAGCCCTTGGTCTTGTCGCGGATATGCTCGATCTCGCGCAGGATGGATGGCTCGGAACGGCTCTGGATGATGCGGCCTTCGTGTTCGGTAATCGAGCAGAAGGTGCAGCCGCCGAAGCAGCCGCGCATGATGTTGACCGAGAAGCGGATCATTTCCCAGGCCGGGATATTGGCGTTGCCGTAGCTTGGGTGCGGCGCGCGTGAGTACGCCATATCGTACACGCCGTCCATTTCATCCATGGCCAGCGGCAGCGGTGGAGGATTCATCCACACGTCGCGGTCGCCGTGCTGCTGCACCAGTGCGCGCGCATTGCCCGGGTTGGATTCGAGGTGGAACACGCGCGAGGCGTGGGCGTACATGACCGGGTCTTCCTTCACCACCTCGTAGGATGGCAGGCGCACCACGGTCTTGTTGTGCTTTTCCTTGGCGGCGGCCAGGCGCTCTTCGCGGGTCATGATGATGACCGGCTTGACCACTGGTTCCGGCGCGGCATTCTCGGTGGCGCATTCCTTCTTGTCTTCCTTCGCCATGGCGTAAGGATCCGGATGCGGGTCGACGCGGCCCGGCACGTCGACGCGGTTCGAGTTGTGCACCGACCATTCGGACGATGGCAGCCAGCCGTGCGGCACCAGGAAGGCCGTGCCGCGCAGGTCTTTGATCTCCTTGATCTTTTCGCCCATGTCCAGGCGGCGGGTCAGGTCGACCAGCGCGCGTTCGGCGTTACCGAAGATCAGCAGGTCGGCCTTGGACTCGGTCAGCACCGATTTGCGCACCTTGTCCGACCAGTAGTCGTAGTGGGCGATGCGGCGCAGCGAGGCTTCGATGGAGCCAACGATGATCGGCGTGCCAGGGAAGGCTTCGCGCGCCTTTTGCGCGTACACGGTCACGGCGCGGTCAGGGCGCTTGTTCGGTTCCGCGTTCGGGGTGTAGGCGTCGTCGGAGCGGATCTTGCGGTCGGCCGTGTAACGGTTCACCATGGAGTCCATATTGCCGGCGGTGATGCCGTAGTACAGGCGCGGCTTGCCCAGTGCGCGGAACGATTCCACGTTGTGCCAGTCCGGCTGGGCGATGATGCCCACGCGGTAGCCTTGCGCTTCCAGCAGGCGGCCGACCAGGGCCATGCCGAAGCTTGGGTGGTCGATGTAGGCGTCGCCGGTTACCAGGATGACGTCGCACTGGTCCCAGCCCAGGGCGTCCATTTCGGCGCGGGACATGGGAAGGAAAGGCGCAGACGAAGCACGCGCAGACCGCTTGGCGACGGTCGCGAAAAGATTTGTTGGGGGATTCATCCCGGCATTGTACCGGAAATCACTGGTTAGCGCCCGCTTCGCCACGCAAAAAACCTTTAAGTTTCAGTAACTTGTAACGTTCCAGCAAGGTGTTTTGGGCAAATACTCATTGAACATCGTGCCATTTTTGCTATAACGGGTATACAACGTCTTCCATGGAGCTAAATCATGCGACGCAGACTGTACTACATGCTTCCCAATGTAAAAGCCGCCCGCGCAGAACTGGACGAACTGCTGCTGGCACGCATCGAAGAACGGCATATCCACTTCATGGCAAAAGAGGGCACCCTGCTCGATGACATGCCAGATTGCAATTTCCTGCTGCGAACGGACCTGATCCACGGCGCCAAGCTGGGGGTCGCCATTGGCGGGATTGTGGGGCTGTGTGCCGGCATCTTCCTGGTTGCTTTCCCACCCGAAGGGCTGACGCTGCGCACCATGACCATTTTGCTGGTCATGCTCGGCGGTGCACTGTTCGGCGGCTGGGCCAGCGGCATGAATGCGGCGGCGGTGCCAAACAAAAAGCTGGAGCAGTATTCAGAGCGTATTGAACAAGGTCAGGTTTTGATGATGGTAGACGTGCCAGTGCGGCGCATGAGGGAGATCGAGGAAATGATCGCCAAACGTCATCCTGACTTCAACTTTGGCGGTGAAGAACCGCCCATGCTGGCCTTCCCATAAGGCTAGCCTCCCGGGGGCCGGCCGGACAGCCGGTAAAACCCCGGGTTCTATACCGAAGGCGGGCTGCGGCCCGCCTTTCTTTTTGCCGGTTTAGATCCCCATATTGCCCAGGATGCGGGTCAGCTCGCGCAAGGTCGGCTCCAGCGCAGGGTGGTTGGCGGCAAATTTGGCGGTGATTTCCTGCGTGCGCTCGGCCAGGCCGTAGGTGCTGGTGCCGCCTTCGGGCTCGGGGGGCTGGTCGAGGATTTGCTTGATGTCGGTATCGAGCTGGCGCAGCAGGCTTTGCAACTCCTCATCGACCGGGCCGTGGTGTGCCAGGTGGGCATGCAATTGGCGGAGAGTCTCCTTCAGCTTGGTGTCCATAATCCCTTTCCCCGTTGAAGTGGCTATATCTCTTTATACACCCATTTGACGTGTGCTAGTCAGCGGTGTCAGGGCCCAACACGCAACACGCTGCGCATGTCGCATATCGGGACCTGACCCCGGGATTAGTTGGCTTTCAGGCCGCGGCGTTCCAGCAGCGGTTCGATCTTGGCGTCGCGGCCGCGGAACTCGCGGTACATCTGCATCGCATCCATCGTGCCGCCCTTGGACAGCAGGGCTTTGCGGAAGTGGTCGCCGTTCTTGCGCGACATGCCGCCGTTTTCGGTGAACCATTCAACGGTGTCGGCATCCAGCTTCTCCGACCACAGGTAGCCGTAGTAGCCGGCCGAGTAGCCGCCTGCGAAGACGTGCGAGAAGTAGGTGGTGCGGTAGCGCGGCGGCACCGGTGCGAAGTCGACGCCGGCGTCTTTCAGCACCGACGATTCGAAGCCCAGCACGTCGGTCGGGATCTTATCGGCCGGCAGTTGGTGCCAGCGCTGGTCCAGGATCGATGCGGCCAAGTACTCGGTGGTGCGGAAGCCTTCGTTGAACTTGGCGGAGGCCTGTACCTTGTCCAGCAATTCCTTCGGCATTGGCGCCCCGGTCTGGTAGTGCTTGGCGTAGTTGTTCAGGATCTCCGGCCAGGTCATCCACATTTCGTTGACCTGCGATGGAAATTCCACGAAGTCGCGCGGCACGCGGGTGCCGGCGAAGCGCGGGTATTTCACGTTCGAGAACATGCCGTGCAGGGCGTGGCCGAATTCGTGGAACAGGGTGCGCGCTTCGTCATAAGTCAGCAGGGTAGGTTCGCCGGCCGCTGGCTTAGGAATGTTCAGGTGATTCGCCACCACAGGCTTGGTACCCAGCAGCTTGGACTGCGAAACATAGGCATTCATCCATGCGCCGCCGCGCTTGTTGCCGCGAGCGTAGAAGTCGCCGAGGAAGATCGCCAGCTGCTTGCCGTCAGCATCAAACACATCGAACACGCGCACGTCTTGCTGGTACACCGGCAGGTCCTTGCGTTCCTTGAAGGTGATGCCGTAGACCTTGGTGGCGGCGTAGAACACGCCGTTCTGCAGCACGTTATCCAGTTCGAAGTAGGGCTTCAGCTGGTTCTGGTCGAAGGCGTAGCGCGCCTGGCGCACCTTGTCGGTGTAGAAGGCCCAGTCTTGCGCGGCATTGGCGAAGCCGCCCTTCTCCGCGTCGATCACCGCCTGAATGTCGGCCGATTCCTTGCGCGCGTTGTTAACGGCCGGTTTCGCCAGCTCGCCCAGCAGCTTGTTGACCGCGTCGGTGTCGTGCGCGGTCTGGTCTTCCAGCTGGTAGGCGGCATGCGATGGATAGCCAAGCAGGGCGGCGCGTTCGGCGCGCAGCTTGGTGATCTTCAGCACGACTTCGCGGTTGTCGAATTCGCCGCCGTGGCTACCGCGTGCCAGCGAGAGGGCGAGCAGGCGTTCACGGGTTGCGCGGTTGGTCAGCACTTCCAGCGGCGCCTGGCCGGTGGTGTTGACAATGGCGATATAGAATTTGCCGTCCATGCCTTTGGCCTTGGCGGCGGCTGCGGCGGCATCGATGGCCTTGTCGGACATGCCGGCCAGTTCTTCGCGGGTGTCGACCACCAGGGCGGAGGCATTGGCTTCCTTCAGTACGTTCTGGCTGAAGGCGGTGGACAGGGCGGCCAGCTGCGAGTTGTAGGCCTTCAGTTTTTCCTTGTCGGCGGCGGACAGCTTGGCGCCGGCGCGTACAAAGTCGGTGTGATAGCGCTCCAGCAAGCGCTTGGATTCCGCGTCGAGTTTCAGCTTATCGCGCTTGTCGTACAGGGTCTTGATGCGTGCGTACAGCTTTTCATTGAGGCGGATCGCATCGCTGTGTGCGGACAGCTTCGGCGCCAGTTCGCGGTTCAACGCGTCGAATGCATCGTTGGTGTTGGCGCCGGACAGGTTGCCGAACACGGAGCTCACGCGGTCCAGCAGGCGGCCGGAACGCTCCATGGCCACGATTGTGTTCTCGAAAGTCGGCGCGGCTTTGTTGGTGGCTATCTTCGCGATTTCCGCAGCCTGTTCCTTCATGCCTTCTTCGTAGGCAGGACCATAATCCGCGTTCTTGATCTGGTCAAAGGCCGGATAATTCAGCGGCAGCTTGGATTCTTGCGCGAATGGGTTGGATGCCGGCAAGGCGGCATTGGCGGCACCTGCAACTGCCAGGCTGGCAGCAATCGCCAGCAATTTCGGACGGAACATTCTCTCTCCTGTTTTGTAATGTTTCGAGGCGCAGATGATAGCAACGTTGCCGGTCGAAGTCATGCTGCGCTGCGCTACATCGCAACGGAGGGATGGCAGGAGGTTAATAGTGTGGCGGCGGCTCGTTGATTGGTGCCTGGTTGGCCTGGGAAGTGTTACGCACGCGCTCCGCCAGCGCCACCAGCATCGCTTCCAGCTGGTCGATCTGCTTCTGCTGCTCGTAGACGCGCTGGTTCAGCGACTCCACCAGGTCTTCCTGGTGCGCCAGTTTGATTTCGATGTCAATAAAACGGTCTTCACTGCTCACAGCCTGCTCCTGCTTGGGGTAAAACCAGCATTTTACTGGAGCATTCACGCTAGCCACCGCATCGCCATCACGACAGCCGCTCCTTGCAGCGAACCGACCGAAATGGCGATGCCGAACATCCAACGTACGCAAGACCACTTCGACTTTTGAATTTCTTCCATCAGTTCTTTCCTGAGGTCCGAAATCGATCGTTCAATCTTGGCTTCAAGCTCAGCTTTCACACGGTCAATTTTGGCTTCAAGTTCAGCTTTCACGCCGTCGATTTTGGCTTCGAGTTCAGCTTTCACACCGTCGATTTTGGCTTCAAGCTCAGCTTTCAAGCCGTCGATCTTGGCTTCAAGCTCAGCTTTCGTTCGGTCAATTTTGGTATTCAGCTCAGACAGCCCGATATCAACCTTTGCTTCAAGCCGTTCCACTGTAATAGACGCAAGAACTTCCCGAATGATTTCAGCATGTACCTGCGCCTGCGAGGCTGGTACCCCGGCAGCGGTCAGGCGCTTGGCATAAACGAGGGGATCGACGGCATTCATGTTGCTATCTCCGGTTGGTCATTATGCAACCAGAATGCCGCAAGCGACCACACCGCAGCTTGACGCTGCTCAGGGCTACTTCAGGTAGACGCCACCGCAGAGGATGATGTCCTCTTCAGGCATGCAGTACATGGTTTTGGGCTCGATCTTGCCGGTGACGGGGTTGTTGAATTTGTAGTCCTGCCAGAAGGGGACTTTTTTCTTCGCCATCTCGACGCGTTCTTTGACGAAGGGCTTGCCGTCGACGTCCTTCAATTCAATCAAGTTCTTGCCGATCATCTTGGCGTTGGCGCCGTGGGCGCGGACGACGCCGTCGGTGCCGTAGACCGTCAGGTACAGGTCACGGTCGGTGAACTGGCCTTCCTTCTTGTTGATTTCCGCGAAAGTTTTTTCGCGACCGTTGGTTTTCAGGTAAGAGAGGGCTTTCTTCACCATCGCCTCGGCTTCAGGCTTGGTCACAACATCGGAAGCGGCGACGACCGGTACAGCGCCCACCAAGGCGGCGAGCAGGCAAATGCGAGCAAACATGGGAGCCTCCTGAGAAAAGGAAGAGCACCCATGCTAGCACCAATCAGGCGGGATTAATGTCGCGCGGAGCCGACAGCAATTCCTTCATGCGCGCCAGCCGTTCGCGCGGCGACAGTACTTCCGATTCGGTCGGCGGCGCGGTGCCTACATCGAGCGCCATCTCGGCGATGAAGCGCGAGATATCGCACTGCACATGTTCGCCGCCACGCTTGCGCTTCTTGCACCAGGTGAGCTGCAGGGTGCGCTGCGCACGCGTGATCCCCACGTACATCAGGCGGCGTTCTTCTTCGATGCGCTGCGCCAGCAATTCGACCGGCGCGTCCGGATCGCCCTTGTGCGGCAGGATGCCTTCTTCCACACCGACCAGGAATACGTGCGGGTACTCCAGGCCTTTCGATGCGTGCAGGGTCGACATGCGGATCGCGTCGGGCTCTTCGTCCTTCCCGTCCAGCATGGACATCAAGGCCACCATCTGCGTCAACTCTAAGACGTTCTTTTCTTCCCCATCGCGGTCCTTGCCGCCGCGGCCGCGATCCTTCAGCCAGTTGACGAAGTCCGTGACGTTGTCCCACTTGCCCTGCGCCGCGCGTTCCTCGAAGGCATCGTACAGGTAGTGCTCGTAGTGCATGCCTTCCATCAGGTCGTCCAGCACCTGCGCCGCGTTGTCGCCGCTACCCGATGGGCCGGGACGCGTGGCGCGCGATTCGAGTTCGAGAATGAAGTTGCAGAAGTCCTGCAACGGCTTTAGTTGGCGGTCGTTCAGTACTGCTTCGATGCCGCCTTTGAACACGGCCTCGAACAGCGAGCATTGCCACTTGCCTGAGAAGGAGCCCAGCGCTTCCAGCGTGGACTGGCCGATGCCCCGGCGCGGCGTGGTGGCAGCACGGATGAAGGCAGGATCGTCGTCCGGATTGGCCATCAGGCGCAGGTAGGCCATGATGTCCTTGATCTCCGCCTTGTCGAAGAAACTCTGGCCGCCGGAAATCGTGTACGGGATGCGCTGCGTGCGCAAGGCCTGCTCGATCACACGCGCCTGGTGGTTGCCGCGATACAGGATTGCGTAGTCGGCCCACTTGTTCTTGCGCTCGAAGTGGTCGGCTGAAATCATGATCGCGACCTGCTCCGCTTCCTGCTCCTCATTCGGCATCGAGTGCACCTTGATCGGTTCACCGATACCCAGTTCGGACCACAGCGATTTCTCGAACAGTTTCGGATTGTTCTGGATCACCGCATTGGCCGCCTGCAGGATGCGGGTGGTGGAGCGGTAGTTCTGTTCCAGCTTGATCAGGCGCAGGTCTGGGAAGTCGACCTGCAGCAGCGCCAGGTTTTCCATGGTCGCGCCGCGCCAGCCATAGATCGCCTGGTCGTCATCGCCCACGGCGGTGAACATCGGCTTCTTGCCAAGGCCAGTCACCATCAGTTTCACCAGCTCGTACTGGCAGGTGTTGGTGTCCTGGTACTCGTCAATCATCAGGTAGCGCAGGCGGCGCTGCCATTTGTCGCGCACCACGTCGTGATTGCGGAACAATTCCACCGGCAGGCGGATCAGGTCATCGAAGTCCACCGCCTGGTAGGCGGCCAGGGTCGCGATATAGCTGCCGTAGATGCGCGCGGACTGCGCTTCGTCTTCGGTCTGGGCCTGCTTCAGCGCTTCTTCCGGCGTGACCAGGCCGTTTTTCCACAGCGAGATGTCGTTCTGGATGCTGCGGATCAGGTTTTTGTCCGTGGTGATGGCCAGGTCCTGGACCAGCGAATAGCAATCGTCGCTGTCCATGATTGAAAAACGGTCTTTCAGCCCCAGATGGTTGCATTCCTGGCGCAGGATGCGTACGCCGAGGGAGTGGAAGGTACAGACGGTCAGCTGCTTGGCCTGGCGCGGCTGCTTGAGCATCTTGCCGACGCGCTCCTGCATCTCGAGCGCAGCCTTGTTGGTAAACGTGAGCGCGGCGATCGTGCGCGGGTCATAGCCGCGATCCTCGATCATATGGGTAATTTTTTGCGTAATGACGCGCGTCTTGCCCGAACCGGCTCCCGCCAGTACCAGGGCAGGGCCGTCGAGATAGAGCACGGCCTCGCTCTGGGGCCCGTTAAGGCCGAACTGGGGTGCATTGGACATCCCGGCATTGTACAGAATATAGTGGTATCAAACTTCCGAAAAAGTAGGCAAGAGTATTATGAAATTTGAACATTTGATAGAAGTGAACGACCTTCTCAACCCGCTGAGCGACACCATTTCGCACCAGCAGTTGTGGCGCGGCCTGGTGCTGCGCGCCGAGTCGCCGAAGCTGTTCGTTCCCCACCTGGACGAAGCGGAAATTTCCAGCCGCACGGGCGCCGGTTTCAGCCGCCGCCTGCGTTATGGCGATGTTGTCATTGAAGACAATGTTGTCTTGCATGAACCGTATGTCGTGCGCTACAACGTGCCGGCGCAAAAGGACATCAGCGCTTCCAGCCTGACGATGACGATCGAGATGCCGCAGCCGGAACGCCTGTACGTGCGCTTCCAGTACGATGACGGCCATGACGCGGCGACCGATGCCGCCAACGCCATGTACGACGATTTCCGCCGCTCCGCTTACCAGGAGTCGGACATCGACACCATTCGAGTGCTGCGCGAACTGGCCAGCCAGGGCCGCCTGGATTCGGCCCTGAACTGATTGTCGCTAGCAGCCGGGCGTGCAATCGTTCGGCATCGGCTTGGGCGGAGGGGGCGGTTTTTGCAGCTCCAGCGCCAAGCCGCGCAAGGCGGTGCGCAAGCCCTCTTCCACCACCGGGTGGTAGAAGGGCATGTCCAGCATCTGGTCCACCGTCAGCTTGGCCTGGTGCGACCATGCCAGCAAGTGGCCGATGTGTTCCGCACGCGGCCCCACCATCTCGGCGCCGAGGAAGCGCCCGCTCCCATACTCCCCATACACACGCAGCAGGCCTTTGTTCTGACGCATGACGCGGCTGCGTCCCTGGTCTTCGAAGCTGACTTCACCGATTGCGAAGTGTTCGCGGCCATTCGTTAATTCCTTGTAGCCCTGGCCTACGGTGGCGATTTGCGGTTCGCTGAAGGTGATGGCTAAGGGCGTGCGTCTCAGGCCGGGCTTTACTTCGGGATAGCTGGCGGCGTTGGCTCCGGCGATTTTGCCCTGGTCGGCGGCTTCCGGCAGCACGGGAATTTCGGCGCTGGCATCGCCTGCGATGAAGATGCAGCTGTCGCCGCACTGCATGGTGTGGCGGTCGAACTTGGGAATGCCGCGCCGGTCCAGCGCCAGCCCCGTGTGATCAAGGCCAAGGCCGGAGACGTTGGGCGTGCGGCCCGTGGTGACCAGTACGTAATCGACTTTCTCAATGCGTTCTTCGGTCGTGCCGGTGATCATGCTGCGCGTGTGCAGCTCGAGTCCTTCGCCGGCGCGCTTGATGGCCGCCACTTCGGTGCGGAAGCGGATTGGCATTTCTTCTCCCAGCGCTTGCGCGGCGGCGGCCAGCACATGCGGGTCCTTCAGCTGGGCGACACTGTCGTTGCGCGCAATGACGGCGACGCGGACGCCGAGGCGGTGCAGGGCCTGGCCCAGTTCGAGCCCGATCACGCCGGCGCCGATCACTGCCACGGAGCGCGGCAGGTCGGTCCACTCAAATACGGCGTCGCTGTTAATCACGCGCGGGCCAGCCGCCGCCCATTCGGACGGGATGTCAGGGCTGGAGCCGGTAGCGATGACGACAGACTTCGCGGCCACCTCCAGGTTGGCGCCGATCTGCAGGCGGTTCGGCGCGGTGAATCGCGCACGGCCATGCAGCTTGTCTTCGGCGGGCATGGCCGCGACGTTCTCCAGCACGAAGCCGACAAAGCGGTCACGCTCGCTGCGCACGCGCTGCATCACGGCCTTGCCATCGATTTTCAGCTCGCCGGGCCGGATGCCGAAGCCGGGAGCCTCGCGCACCGCATGCGCCGCTTCGGCCGCGGCGATCAGCAGCTTGCTCGGCATGCAGCCAACACGCGCGCAAGTGGTGCCGTGCGGGCCGTCCTCAATCAACACAGCGTGCTTGCCGGCGTTGCGCGCAGCGCGGTAGGCGCTTAGCCCAGCCGTCCCTGCCCCGATCACCGCCACATCGCATTGGATGGTTTCCATCTTGCCTCCGACATTGGTAATGCATTAGTATGACTTATCTTTTCAAGCTTTTATAAGCATACCTTATGGATAATCTGGACTACCGCGCGCTGGCGGTGCTGGATGCCGTTGCCAGCCAAGGCAGCTTCGAAAAGGCGGCCAATGCGCTCGGCATCAGCCAGCCGGCCGTTTCCCAGCGTATCAAGGCGCTCGAGGATGCGGTCGGACGGCTGCTGATCGTGCGCGGCTCGCCCGCCGAAGCGACAGGCCTGGGCCAGCGCCTCATCTCGCATTACCGTAACGTCAAGCTGATGGAGGCTGCGCTTGACATCGATCTTGGCCACCAGACCAGCATGCCTGAAATTGCGATGGCCGTCGATGCCGCCAGCCTGGCGACGTGGTTCCCGCTCGCCTTGCGTCCTTTGTTGTCGCCGCCGCGCTGCCAGCTGGATGTGGAGTGCGCGGAGCGCGAGGTGGCGCTGCACCTGATGCGGGAAGGGGCGGTGTTTGGCTGCGTGGCTGCGCGGGCTGAGGTGCCTTCGCCTGCTGCTGCGGGGTCTTCTGCTACTACGCTTGGGGCCATGCGCTTTGTGTGCGTGGCCTCGCTGGCGTTCGCAAATCATTGGTTTGGGGATGGTTTCGGCGTCGATGCCCTGGCGCTGGCGCCGGCCGTAGTGCACGACCGGGATTTGATGGCGCGCTTCCTGGCGCGCGAGGCGGGATATGTGAGGCCGTTCCCGCATCATACTTTGCCGTTGTCGACGGCGTTGAATGATACGGTGCTTGGGGGGATGGCTTATGGCTTGATGCCTTACCTTCAGGCGGCGCAGGGATTGTCGCAAGGGTCCCTGGTCGATTTGCTGCCGGGGCGGTATATCGATGTGGAGCTGGATTGGCATGCGTGGGAGCTGGATACGCCGTTTACGCATGCGCTGAATGAGCAGATTGTCGCTACCGCCCGGCGCTACCTGGTGCAACCTTAGATATCGACAGGGTCGACTTCAAGCGACCATTTGATGCGCGTCTTTTGCTCCCGCAGCGCCAGCATCCACTCCTTCAAGAAAGCCTGCAAGGCCGGCCGCGACGCCGCTTCCACCAGCAACTGCGCCCGCTCCATATTGTGCACGCGAGCCATACTCATGGGGATCGGGTCGTTGATCGTGATGCCTTCGTGCTGCACCAGGCCGCGCGCACTGCGCAGGAACTCCAGCGCCAGCTCCAGTTCGCGCGCCTCCGCCCGCAAAATCGCCTGGTACAGATAAGGCGGCAAGCCAGCCACCTCCCGCTCACCAAGCAGCGAGTTTGCAAAGTAATCGTAATCATGCGCTACCAGCGCCGAGAACAAGGGGTGCTCAGGGTAGCTGGTCTGCACCAGCACCTCGCTCTCACTGCCGCCCTGGCGCCCCGCACGTCCCGCCACCTGCATCAGCTGCGCGAACAAGCGCTCGCTGGCCCGGTAATCCTGCGAGAACAGCGAGCTGTCCGGATTCATGATACCCACCAGCGTGAGGTTCTTGAAGTCGTGACCCTTGGCGACCATTTGCGTGCCGACCAGGATATCCACCTCCTGCCGGTGCACGCTGTCGAACGCCTCCTGCGCGCTGCCCTTGCGGCGGGTGCTGTCGGCATCGATGCGCAGCACCCGCGCCTGCGGGAACAGCTCCTGCAAGCTCTCTTCGATGCGCTGCGTGCCGCGCCCCAGCGGCTGCAAGTCGATATTCCCGCAAGTCGGGCAATGGCGCGGAATGCGCATCTCCAGGCTGCAGTGATGGCAGCGCAAGCGGTAATCGGTTTTATGCAGCACCATCAAGGCCGTGCAACGCTTGCACTCGCTGACCCAACCGCATGATTCGCAGGTGATCACCGGCGAATACCCGCGCCGGTTCAGGAACAACAGCGATTGCTCGCCGCGCTCCATGCGCAACTTGATCGCCTCCACCAGTTGATCGGACAGGCCTTCCTGCCCGCGCCTTCGCGAAGTGTCGATCAGCTTCACGGAAGGCAGCACCGCCTGCTGCACCGCGCGTTCGCGCAATTCGAGCTTGCGGTAGCGGCCTTTCAGGGCGTGGTGCCAGCTTTCCAGCGACGGCGTGGCGGAACCCAGTACCACAGGGATCTGCAGCTGGTGCGAGCGCCACACGGCCAGGTCGCGCGCGGAATAGCGCAAGCCTTCCTGCTGTTTATATGAAGGATCGTGCTCCTCGTCGATCACGATCATCTTTAGCTTAGGCATCGACGCGAGGATGGACAGGCGCGTGCCCAGCACAATGCGCGCCTTGCCTTCATGCGCGGCCAGCCAGTGCAGCATGCGCTCGCCCTCGGACAGGCGGCTGTGCAGGGTGGACAGCATCACGCCAGGGAAGCGATTGCGGATATTGGTTTCCAGCTGCGGCGTGAGGTTGATCTCGGGCACCAGCACCAGCACCTGGCCCTGCGGCTCGCGCGCCAGCACCTCGGCGCAGGCCTGCAAGTAGACCTCGGTCTTGCCGCTGCCGGTCACGCCATACAGAAGGAAGGGCGCAAAGCCTTGCGCGCCGGCGATGGCGTCGGCCGCCGCCTGCTGGCTCGGGTTCAGCACCGGTACGTTGGCCGGCGCGGGATCATGCGGTTCTTCCAGCTTGCCCAGCTTCTTGATGGCGCGGTCCAGCGCCACAGTGCTGGCTACGCGCAGGTTCTTGGGCAGGCCGGGCAAGGCGACCTCACCCAGCGGACGCTGGTAGTACTCGGCGGCAAAACCGGCCAGTGCCAGCCATTGCCTGGACAGCGGCGCGAGCTGGCTACGCACGGCCAGGGCGGATTTCAGCTTTTCCTCCGGAACATCCGTTTCCGTGAGGACATCCACGATCAGCCCGACCACTTCGCGCGGACCGAATGGCACTAATGCCAATTGTCCTACACGCGGTTCCTCTGATTTTTCGCAATCCCAGCGGTAATCAAAGACCGCGTTAAGCGGCGTGTCCAAGGCAATTCTGAGAATGCAGTGCGCCATCCAGAGCTATAGATCAATGGTTTTTTAACTATCCACAGAAACTGGGGATAACTTTGTGAACAAGGGGTCTGAAATTCAGAGCAAGCACTAACGTCCAGCTTGCAATCCGAGAAAACCGGGCCAAAACGCCTAAATTTTCCCGTTTAAATTCAACCGCTTACAACATCCGCCCTAGGAGCGCCGGAATGTGCATATTTTTCTGCGCTCTGTGCATAAGTGCACCATTTAAGGGCCAGATTTTTATCGAAATCAAGCGTTTTTTGCGCCCCAAACGGTGGAAAATGTGCCTGGTGCGCCACAACATCAAGCCAGGCATTGTACACACGCAAGCGCTGCAAGGTTTGTGTTTCCGCAAGAGATTTCGACAGCAAAAATCTTAGTGAAAAATCATGCAATGCAGCATAACTCTAAGACAATTCCTACAATTTCTCAGTAAGTGCCGGTTTACTAAGGTCTTTTGGCTTTTTTCCACAGTTTTTGTGGATAACTTTGTGGAGAATAGGCCAACAAGCGAGTTTGCCCCTTGGGATAAGGTTTACAAAAGCCAAAATATTGACAAATACAGTAAAAATTAAGCCTTTAAAAATCAGTCACTTACAGATGTTGCGTGAGGGGAGCCCGGAGAGCTGCCTCTTATTTCCGCAGTAAAAATTTTTGTGTATAAGTCGCTTCTGCAAGAAATAAAAAAGGGCGCCGCAGCGCCCTTTTGCTGGAATATTCGGAAATCAGCCGCCGCGCAGCTTGCGGCTGTGGCTGTGCACGGTATCCACCAGCACCGACACCGACTCCGGCGGGGTGAACTGGGAAATGCCGTGGCCAAGGTTGAATACGTGGCCGGTATTGTGCGGGCCGTAGGAATCCAGCACGCGACGCACCTCGGCAGCGATCTGCTCCGGGTTGGCGAACAGGATGGCCGGGTCGATATTGCCCTGCAGGGCCATTTTATGGCCTACCAGCTCGCGGATCTTGCCGATGTTGGCGGTCCAGTCCAGGCCCATGGCGTCGGCGCCGATAGCGGCGATCTCTTCGGCCCAGTGGCCGCCGCCCTTGGTGAATACGATGGCCGGGATCTTCACGCCGTCTTTTTCACGCTTCAGCAGGCTCACGACCTGTTGCATGTATTTCAGGGAGAACTGCTGGTAGGCGCCGTCGGCCAGCGCACCGCCCCAGGAATCGAAGATCATCACCGCTTGCGCGCCGGCGTCGATCTGGGCGTTCAGGTATTCGGCCACCGCGCGGGCGTTCACGTCCAGGATGTGGTGCATCAGGTCCGGGCGCGCGTACATCATCTTCTTAATGGTGTGGAACTCGCGCGAGCCCTGGCCTTCCACCATATAGCAGGCCAGCGTCCACGGGCTGCCGGAGAAGCCGATCAGCGGCACGCGGCCATTCAGCTCGGTGCGGATCTGGGTCACGGCCTTGAATACATAGTCCAGCGAGCCGGCTGGCGGCAACTGCAGCGCCTTGACGTCTTCCTCGGTCTTCAGCGGACGCTCGAATTTCGGACCCTCGCCTTCCACGAAGTACAGGCCCAGGCCCATTGCATCCGGCACCGTCAGGATGTCGGAGAACAGGATGGCCGCGTCCAGCGAATAACGGTCGATCGGCTGCAGGGTGACTTCGGTTGCCAGGTCGGGATTGGTCGCCAGGCCCATGAAGGAGCCCGCCTGCTGGCGCGTGGCGCGATATTCAGGCAGGTAGCGGCCTGCCTGGCGCATCAGCCACACCGGGGTGTACTCGGTCGGCTGGCGCAGCAGCGCACGCAGGAAGGTGTCGTTCTTCAGCGGGGCAAATTGTGGCATGAAAGACAATCTAAAGCAGATAGAAAGGGGGTATTATCGCATCCCCGCCCTGTTTTTACGCATTTGGAGCGCCCATGACATCCATATCCACCGCGCTATCTGGCGCCTGGCCTTCGCCGATCAGCGCCGAGATGGTGGCAGCGGGCGCCACGCCCCTGTCTTCAGTCGTCCTGGACGGTAGGGATATCTATTGGCTGGCCGGCCGCGCGTCGGAGGCGGGGCGCACCACCATGATGCGCCGCCGCGGCGCCACCGCTGTGGAAGTGACGCCGATGCCCTTCAACGTGCGCAGCCGCGTCCACGAATATGGCGGCGGCGCCTACGCCGTGGCCGATGGCCAGGTGGTGTTTTCCCATCACGCGGACAACCGCCTGTATCGCCTTGGCGCCGACGGCGCTGCCGAGGCCTTCACCTCGCCGGGCCGCCAGCGCTTTGCGGACTTTGTATTCGACCATTCCCGTTCGAGGCTGATCGCAGTGCGCGAGCAGCATCCGGAGGACGACGGCTCGCATGCGCAGCCGGTGAACACCATCTGTGCTGTCAACTTCGATGGCGGCGAGCGCGTGCTCGTGATGGGCAATGACTTCTACTCTTCGCCGCGCCTGTCGCCGGACGGCGGCCGCCTGGCGTGGCTGTCGTGGGATCATCCGCGCATGCCCTGGCAGGGCACCGAACTGTGGGTCGCCGACATTGCGGCGGATGGCCGCCTTGGCACGCCGACGCGCTTGGCAGGCGGACCGCAGGAATCGATCTGCCAGCCGGAGTGGTCGCCTGCCGGCGTGCTGCACTTTGTTTCGGACCGCAGCGGGTGGTGGAACCTGTATTGCCAGCGCGATGGCGGCGCAGTCGAAGCGCTGTGTCCAATGGCGGCGGAATTCGCAACCCCGCACTGGACCTTCGGCAATTCACTGTATGGCTTCGGCGCCAACGGCGAAATCGTCTGCAGCTATATAGAGCAGGGCGTCAGCAAGCTGGCTCGCCTGCGCGCGGGCAGCACCGTGCTGGAGCCGATTGCGACGCCCTACCAGGAAATCCGCGAACTGCGCGTAGGCGACGGCTACGCGGTCGTCTTGGCCGGCAGCCCGACCATCGCAAGCGAAATCGCCCGCATCGAGCTGTCCAGCGGCGAGCGCACAGTGTTGGAGCATTCGATTGAAGAACTGCCCGACCTGGGCTACCTGTCCGTCCCCGAGAGCATCGGCTACCCAAGCGCCAACGGCCGCACCAGCTATGCCTTCTTCTACCCGCCAGCCAACCGTGATGTCCAGGCACCCGCAGGAGAAAAGCCGCCCGTGATTGTGATCAGCCACGGCGGCCCGACCGGCATGGCAGCCAGCACCATGAACCTGAAGACGCAATACTGGACCAGCCGCGGTTTCGGCGTGCTGGACGTGAACTACGGCGGCAGCACCGGCTTTGGCCGCGCCTTCCGCGATGCGCTGAAAGGCCAGTGGGGCGTGGTCGACGTGGAAGACTGCATCGCCGGCGCGCGCCACCTCGTCGCGCAAGGCCTGGCTGACGGCGAACGCCTGATCATCCGCGGCAGCAGCGCCGGCGGCCTGACTACGCTGTGCGCGCTGACCTTCCACGATGTATTCAAGCTTGGCGCCAGCTACTACGGCGTGTCGGACCTGAAAGGCCTGGACGACGATTCGCACAAATTCGAATCGCACTACAACGAATACCTGATCGCGCCGAAGGCACAGGCGCAAGCCGTGTACGCCGAACGCTCGCCGATCAACCACACGGACCGCCTGTCGCGCCCCATGATCTTCTTCCAGGGCATGGACGACAAGGTGGTGCCGCCGCAGCAATCGCAAGCCATGGTGGACGCGCTGCGCAAGCGCGGCATCCCGGTTGAATATGTGGAGCTGGAAGGCGAAGGCCACGGCTTCCGCAAGGCGGACACCATCGTACGCACGCTGCAGGCGGAGCTGGCCTTTTACCAACGCATGTTCGGCCTGGCAGGATGAGCGATACGCTGCTGGCGGAATTCGATGCGCTCGAAATACCCGAGAAAGCCATCCTCGCCCTGCTGTCGCTCGTGGGCGACCCGATGGGCCGCACCGCCATCCTCGACCACATGGTCACTGCCGGAGTACATGACGCCAACGGCCAGCCGTTCAAAACGCTGACGCTGGATGATCCGCTGCAAAAACTGGAGCGGCTGGCCTTTACCTCTCTCGTGATCGGGCGCGGCTACGTCTGCAATGCGCGCCTGCGCTGGCCGGCGATCCGCGCCGCCATCGGCGCCCACCTGCTTGACGATATCTGCAAGGCCTACGAGACGCTGAACCCGATGCGCCAGAACTGGAACGGCATGTACGAACCGCGCAGCTACCGCCACGGCGTGGCGCGCTTGCGCATGGCGCTGCTGCGCGGCCGGCCGCCGCAGGACGTGATGCCGCTGCTGGCCGCCTGCTCGGTGTGCTACGAAGCCGCGCAGCTCAATCCCATTGTGGACATCTTCTCGCGTCCTTTCGAGGCAGGCATGCTGCTGCTGGTGCATCCGGCCATGCAGGACGATGTGCTGATGCTGCTGGTCCAACATACCCAACGCGAACCGGCGCTGGCGCCGCAAGTTCGTGGCTACGCTGAAAGGCACCTGCAGCGCCGCCTGGAAGCACAGCACGAAATCAGTCCGGCCTTGCGTCTGGCAATGGCGGAACACGCCATCCTGTGCGGCAAGCTGGCCGATGCCACGGCCTTCCTGGAAGGGATGGATGGTGCACTGGCGCAATGCTTTGCCAGCGCCATCCTGGTGCTGCGCGGCGAAGTGTCGCCGGCGATCAACGGCTTTGAAGCGGCGCTGAAGGCGATCCGCCGCGAGTCGGGCAAGCGCAAGCACCTGTTCCAGGGCATCGCGGGCCACCTTTACGTGCTGGCACTGCTGCGCAGCGGAGATGCCAAGCACCTGAAGGCGGCCGAGAGCTACCTCGATCTCGCCGTGCACGCCCAGCACAACCCCGACAGCGCGGTCTACCAGCAACTGAGCATGCTGCGCCAGATCCGCGCCGGCACCATGCAGGCCGACCTGGTGACGCAGCGCGCCTGGGAATCGCCGCTGCAGGCGCAAATGTTCCAGTGCATGCTTTACTACTGGCTCGCGCTGCCGCACCTGAAGCAGCGCCGCGCAGAATTGCAGGACCTGTCGCAAGCCGCCGAGGCGGCGGGCTTCCTGCTGCTGGCGGGCGGCGCGGCGAGTTTGCTTGGCCACTTGGGCGACGAGGCCTCGGCCAAGCGCGCTGCGGCGTGGCGCGAGCAGCTTGGCTTTAGCGATATGGCGCCCTGGTTCGAACGGCAGGAAGCGTGGGAGCGGCAATTGGCTGCGCTGATCAACCTGCAACAGGGCGGTAGCGAGAGCAGCGGCGGAGAAATGCGCCTGGCCTGGGTCATCAGCTACGGCTCGCGGCAAGGCATCGCCGAAATCGAACCGCGCGAGCAAAAGCGCGACGCTCGCGGGGCTTGGGGCAAAGGCCGCCCGGTGGCGCTCAAGCGCCTGCGCGACGATGCGGCGCAAATGGAATTCCTGACGCCGCAGGATTTGCGCATCTGCAGCGCCATCATGCCTTCGCGCCAGGCCTATTCCTCGGGCCTGCGCTACGACATCGACGCCGAGCAGGCCGTACTCGCCCTGGTCGGGCACCCGCTGGTGTTCTGGATGGATGCGCCGGATACGCGCGTTGAGCTGCTGGCCGGCGCTCCGGAGCTGTTGATCCGCACGCACAAAGGGGAGCTGCAGCTGTCGCTGCAGCCTGCCATCGAAAACCTGAATGCGAATGTGATCGTGGTGCGCGAAACGCCGAACCGCTTGCGTGTGCTCAGCGTGCAGGATGAACACCGCCGCATTGCAGCCATCGTGGGCGACGGACTGGCCGTGCCGGAGCACGCCAAGGACCAGGTACTGAAGGCCATCGGCGCCGTGTCCTCTATGGTAACCGTGCAATCGGACATCGGCGGCGGCGCGGCGAATGCGGAGCAATGCGACGCCGATCCGCGCCTGCATATCCACCTGCTGCCTTACCAGCAAGGCTTGAAGATGCAGGTCCAGGTGCGTCCACTGCGCGATGCCGGGCCTTACTACGCACCGAGCGCCGGTGCGGAAAGCGTGATCGCCGACGTCAACGGCCGTTCGGTGCAGGCGCGCCGCAGCCTGGCCAACGAACGCGATGCAGAGCGCCAGCTGGTGCTCAAGTGCGAAGTGCTGCAACAGGCGACCGAAGAACATGGCGAGTGGCTGCTTGGTGAACCGGCGCTATGCCTGCAATTGCTGGCCGAACTGCAGGCGATGGAAGAAGACAAGATCGTGCTGGCCTGGCCGGAGGGGGAAGCCTTCCGCGTCACCAAACCGGCCTACACCAAGCAGCTGCGCCTGAACATCAAAAGCAAGAAGGACTGGTTCGCCGCCAGCGGCCAGCTGGTGGTCGACGAAGACCGCGTGCTGGACCTGCGCTCGCTGCTGGACATGATCCGCGCCAGCAAGAGCCGCTTTATCGCGCTGGGCGACAAGGAGTTCCTCGCCCTGTCGGAAGAGCTGCACCGCCGCCTGTCCGAACTGGCCAGCTATGGCGAGGACGACGACGCCGGCATGAAGGTGCATCGCCTGGCCGGCTTCGTGCTGGAAGAATTGGCGAACGATGTCGGCATGCTGGAAGCGGATGCCATGTGGCGCCAGCACCTGCAACGCATCGAAGCCAGCAACATATACGCGCCGCAGCTGCCCAGCACCCTGCAGGCCGATTTGCGCGATTACCAGCTGGCGGGCTTCGAATGGCTGGCGCGCCTGGCGCATTGGGGCGTGGGCGCCTGCCTGGCCGACGACATGGGCCTGGGAAAGACCCTGCAGGCGCTGGCCCTGATCCTGCTGCGCGCTCCGCAAGGCCCGACCCTGGTGGTGGCGCCGACCTCGGTCTGCCTGAACTGGGCCAGCGAGGCGGCACGCTTTGCGCCAACCCTGAACGTGAAGATGTACGCCACCGGCGACCGCGACGACATCGTCAGCAACGCCGGGCCGTTCGACCTGGTGATCACCAGCTACGGCTTGCTGCAGCTGGAATCCGACCGCTTCACCAAGCCGCATTGGAACACCATCGTGCTGGACGAGGCGCAGAACATCAAGAATGCCGCGACCAAGCGCTCGCAGGCCGTGATGGCGCTGAAGGGCGGCTTCAAGATGGTGGCGACTGGCACGCCGCTGGAAAACCACTTGGGCGAGTTGTGGAACCTGTTCCGCTTCATCAATCCGGGCCTGCTGGGCAGCCATGAGCAGTTCAACCTGCGCTTTGCGGGGCCGATCGAGCGACAGCAGGACCACCGCGCGGAAGTGGGCGCGCGCAATCGCTTGCGCCGACTGATCGGGCCCTTCATTCTGCGCCGGACCAAGGCGCAGGTGCTGACCGAGCTGCCAGCACGCACTGAGATCGTTCTGGAAGTCGACCTGTCGGCGGAAGAAACCGCGCTGTACGAATCGCTGCGCCGCGAGGCGCTGGAAAACCTGGCGTCCATCGAAGGCCCGGCGGACAAAAAGTCGATGCAGATCCTGGCGGAGATCATGAAGCTGCGCCGCGCCTGCTGTAATCCGAACCTGGTGGCGCCTTCGCTGCGGCTGGATTCAAGCAAGCTGGCGGCGTTCGCGCAACTGCTGGAAGGCTTGCTGGAAAACCGGCATAAGGTTCTGGTATTCAGCCAGTTCGTCGACCACCTGGCGCTGATCCGCGCCCACCTGGACCGCAATAACATCCAATACCAATACCTTGACGGCAGCACGCCAATGGCGGCGCGCAAGGCTTCGGTGGATGCCTTCCAGGCCGGCGAAGGAGATGTCTTCCTTATCAGCCTGAAGGCGGGCGGTCTCGGCATCAACCTGACCGCAGCCGATTACGTGATCCACATGGACCCGTGGTGGAACCCCGCGGTGGAAGACCAGGCCTCAGACCGCGCGCACCGCATGGGGCAGCTGCGGCCGGTAACGATTTACCGCCTTGTAGCGCGCAACACGATCGAAGAAGGTATCGTGGAGCTGCATGCCCACAAACGGGAACTGGCCGACAGCCTGCTTGATGGCAGCGACACCGCCGCGCGCATGACGGCGGAGGACATGCTGGCGATGTTGAACGAAGGCTTACGCCGCTTCTGACAAGGAGACGCAATGCGACCACTAATATTCGTCCGTCGTGCCCGCGCCGCTGCGGTCACGGCGTTGCTGGCCGTGCTGGCAAGTCCGTGCTTGGCGCAGGTTGAAGCAATGTCCGGCGCCTGCCCGGCCGCAGCGCTGCGCGACGCCAGGGCTGCGAAGTGGCTGGTCACCGATGACGCGCGGAGACAGGCACTGGCGCTCCAAGCGGTGGCCTGCCTCTCCTCACCCGATCCCGTCGAACGCGACGAACGGGCCTTCGAAGCCCTGCAAGCCTGGATGCGTGGCGATAAGCTGAACACCGGAATCGTGCACATGCTACGCATCCGCCTTAGCGCGCAACTGACTGCACCAGACCCGCAAGGCTTCGCGCGCCCCTTTGCCGCTCTGGTACTTGCCGACGTGGCACGTGTGGACCGCATCAAGCCCTACCTGACGCCTGAACAGCGCACACAGCTCGTCGGCGCAGCGGCCGACTATCTCCAAGGCGTTCGCGATTACCGCGGTTTCGATGAAAAGCAAGGCTGGCGCCACGGCGTCGCCCACGCTGCGGACGTCATGCTGCAGCTATCGCTCAACCCGGCCCTGGGCCGCGCTGAACACGAACGAATGCTGGCGGCCATTGCCAGTCAGGTCGCCCCGGCCGGCGAGCATTTCTACCACTACGGCGAAGGCGAACGCCTGATGGCGCCAGTCTTCTACCTCTCCCGCGCGAAGACAATGGAATGCAGCGACTGGGACCGCTGGTTCGCGAGCCTGGCTGGACCGGAAGCCGGAGCGGCGCTTGGCACGCGCCAGGCCGCGCTGGCCCGCATCCATAACCTGAAAGGCTTCCTGCAGCCGCTGTACGTCAGCATCAATGAAAGCAAGGATGAGGCGCAGCGCAACTGCATCAAACCGCTCCTGCTGCACGCAATGAAGCAGGCAGGCGAATGAACGCGCAGCAGGCACTGGCCTTCGTCGAGCAGCACGGCGTCGTGCTGGCGTCCGCGCGCGGCAAAGTCCCCACGCTGACGGAAGCCATCGCCGGCGAGCCGATCAAGGGCAGCTGGTGGGGCCACAAAGACGGCAAACATATCTTCGCTGTACTCAGCGCGGTGCAGGAGGATAATGACATCCTGGTATGCCGCCTGATGACTGGCAAAGTAACCCTGGTGCACCGCCGCCTGTGGCCTGCGCTGGCGGCGCTGGCAGGCGAACTGCCTGCCAAAGCGCTGGCGCGCGTGCATCAGGTGCACACCGCCACCGGCAAGCATGTCAACGAGGAGATCCCTTTTCCACAATGGCTGCCGCCCGATGCGGCTGCGGCAGCCGCCGGCCTTGAGCCCGACCGGGCGCGGGCCGCACTCGGCTTGTGATAATCTCGCACGCTGCACTAGCAAGAAGGTTGAATATGATGAAGACCAAGATCGCCCTCGCCGCGATGATGTTAAGCCTGGCGATTTCGCCAGTCGACGCCGCGGTGAAGACCAAGAAAGCCAGCGCGGCGTCCAAGACCGCCGCCGTCAGCAAGAAATCCAGCAGCAAGGGCAAGACCGCTGCATCGTCCAAAACGGGCAAGTCCTCGAATGGCAAAAACAGCGCCAAAGCCGGCAAAGGCAAAGCCTCGAAAGCGACCGCCGTTGCGGCCAGCAAGCCGCTGCCGGCGGAGCGGCGCCAGGACAAATCCTTCGACGCCCAGGCCAATACCTTCCTCGGCGCGCTGTGGCGCATCGATCCGGAAACCGCCATCACGGTGGGCAAATACGACACCGCCGCGCAACTGACCATCCCCGACCAGGCAAGCCGCGACCAGCAGCTCGCCTTCATCGACGAATGGCTGGAAAAATTCGGCAAGATCGATGCCAAACAGCTATCGCCGAAACAGCGCACCGACCTTGGCCTGCTGCAGAACAAGCTCAATTCCGACCGCTGGTACCTGACCACCTTCCGCGAGTGGGAGTGGAACCCGGCCATGTACAACATCGCCAGCCCGATCGATTTCGTGCTGAACACCGAATACGCCGCCAAGCCGCAGCGCCTGCGCACCCTGCTGCGCCGCATCCACGGCATCCCGGCTTATTACGACGCAGCGCGCAGCAGCATCAAGAACCCGACGCGTGAACACGTGAAGCTGGCCATCGACCAGATTCCTGGCGTGCTGTCCGTGCTGACGGACCTGGACAAGCAGGCGCAGGAATCGATCCTGAACGCCAATGAAAAGGCCCTGTTCGGCCAGCGCATCCTGGCGGCCAAGGCGGCCGTGGATGCATACGGCGTCTGGCTCGGCGAATGGCAGAAGGCACAGGCTATCGGCACCGCGCGCTCCTTCCGCATCGGCAAGGAGCTGTACGAAGCCAAGTTTGGCTACGACATCCAGGCCGGCAGCAATGCCGAACAGACGTACCAGAAAGCGCTGGCGACCCGCGAGCAGCTGTTAAGCAATATGGACAGCATTGCCGACGACCTGTGGCCGAAATACCTGGCCGACCAGGCCAAGCCGTCCGACCGTTTCACCAAGATCGGCATGATGATCGACAAGCTGTCGGTCAACCATGTGCCGCGTGAGGAATTCTTCCCCGAGATCCGCCGCCAGATTCCAGTGCTGCAGGACTGGGTGGTCAAGAACGACCTGCTCACGCTGGACCCGAACAAGCCGCTCGTCGTGCGTGAAACCCCTGCCTATCAGCGCGGCGTGGCCGGCGCCAGCATCGAAGCGCCAGGCCCATACCGCCCGCAGGATCGCACCTACTACAACGTGACGCCGCTGGACGACGCTACGCCGGAACAGGCCGAATCCACGCTGCGCGAATACAACCATTGGATCCTGCAGATCCTGAACATGCACGAAGCGATCCCTGGCCACTATGCGCAGCTGGTGTACGCCAACAAGTCGCCGTCGATCGTGAAGTCGATCTTCGGCAATGGCGCCATGGTGGAGGGCTGGGCGGTTTACAGCGAACGCATGATGCTGGAATCGGGCTATGGCAACAACGCGCCCGAGATGTGGCTGATGTATTCGAAGTGGAACCTGCGCAGCGTGACCAACACCATCCTCGATTACAGCGTGCACGTGCTGGGCATGAGCGAGCAGGAAGCGATTGACCTGCTGACGCGCCAGGCCTTCCAGACCCCGGCCGAAGCGAAAGAGAAATGGCGCCGCGTGCAGCTGACGTCCGTGCAGCTCACCAGCTACTTCTCCGGCTTCTCCGAAATCATGGAACTGCGCGAGCAGCGCCGCGCCGCCCTCGGCGCCAAGTTCTCGCTGAAGGACTTCCACGAAGACTTCCTGAGCTACGGCAGCGCGCCTGTGCGCGTCATCAAGGAGCTCATGCAGTAATCGGTTTAGGCTGCTCCCATGCCCCGCGCGCGCCGCGGGGCAATTCTGCTACCATGAATGGGGGAGTGGTGATGACTATGCCGATCCAGTTTGATACAACTCAATACATGAAGCGGCTTGTTGATGCGGGGATATCACACGCGCATGCCGAAGCACTTGCCGATGGGCTACAGTTTGCACTGAGCCAGCCCGTGGCGACCGACGCCGACCTTGTCATCGCGCGCGCAGAAGTTCAAGCCATGATTACGCGGCATGAAGCCGAGATGAAGGAATGGGTCATGGCCAAATTAAGGCCGATCTACTGGCTGCTGGGCGTCGTGATCGTCATGCAGTCCATCACCATGACGAAGCTGTTCCTTTAATCCGCTTTTTCTTCCGGTGCGGTGGTGGCCTTGACGAACATCGGCGACAGGATCACGCCGACCTCGAACAGCAGCCACATTGGAATGGCCAGCGAGAACTGGCTGACCACATCCGGCGGGGTCACGATGGCGGAGATCACGAAAGCTGCCACGATCACATAACCGCGCCACTCCTTCAGCTTGGCGACGGACACCAGGCCCATACGCACCAGCACCACCACCACTACCGGCACTTCAAAGGCGCAGCCGAAGGCCAGGCACATCGACATGACGAAGTCGAGATAGTTTTCGATATCCGGCATCACCGCAATCGACGACGGCGAGACCTGGTTGATGAAGGCGAACACCTTGCCGAACACCAGGAAATAGCAGAACGCCACACCCGCCATGAACAGCGAGGATGAGGCAATCACCAGCGGCGCGACCAGTCGCTTTTCATGCGCGTACAGGCCGGGCGCGACGAAGGCCCACATCTGGTACAGCACCCACGGCAGCGACAGGATGAAGCCGAACAGCAGCATCACCTTCATCGGCACCAGGAAGGGAGAGATCACGCTGGTGGCAATCATCTTCGAGCCCACCGGCATGGCGGCGATCATCGGTGCGGCGATCAGGTCATAGATCTTGGAAGGGCCGATGCCAAAGCCGAGCAAGGCCGTCACCACCGCGATGCCGATGCTGGCCTTGACCAGGCGGTCGCGCAGCTCGATCAGGTGGCTGATGAAGGTCTCTTCGGCGGGTTCTTGTTGACTCATTTAGAAAAACGATGCGTTCTTGCGGCTGCCGGGACGATGGCGTTTCATGCGCGCCGCTCCGGAGATGACGTGAGTGCGGACGCCAGCCTGCTGCTTGTACCACAGCGGCACGGCGGAGCTGCGCACCACGCGCTTGCGGCGGAAGTCCTTGGCCTTACGCGCCATGTCTTCGTTGCTCGGGGTGTACAGGTCGAGGGCCGGCGTGTGAGACGTGTCCTGGCCGTGCAGCGCCGCTTCCACTTCGCGGATATCCTTGCCGATGGAATTATCCATCTCGTCCTTGAAAGTGCTGGCAGCATCTTCGGCCTGCTTGCGCAGGTTTTTCAGCTCGTCCAGCTCCATTTCACGGGAGACTTCGGATTTGACGTCGTTCAGGTAGCGTTGGGCGCGGCCGTACAGCGTCCCGGCCATGCGCGCCACCTTGGGCAGCTTTTCAGGGCCGATGACGACCAGGGCCACAACCCCGATGACGGCGATTTTGGTGAGACCGAGATCAATCATTGCTGATTAATGCTTGGTCTTTTCCTTGGCTTCCACGTCGATGGTGCTCTTGTCGGCCACCTGGGCTGGCGGAGTCGCTGGCTGCGCCGGCTTCTCTTCCTCGTCCGAGCCCTTCACGCCATCCTTGAAGCCCTTGACGGCTTTGCCCAGGTCGGAGCCGATATTGCCCAGTTTCTTGGTGCCGAATACCAGCATGACGACTACCAGGACGATCAGCCAGTGCCAAATGCTCATTGAACCCATTACAAAACCCCTAAATTAATCGTTAGTTTGGACAGTATACGCGAAGCGGCTACCGTCATGTGCTTATCAAAGCCTTAAGTCCGCATGCCGCGCCATGGACGCGGGCCGCCGTACAGGTGCATATGCAGGTGGTACACCTCCTGGCCGCCGTCAGGACCGCTGTTGATCAGGGTCTTGTAGCCGCGGGTCGGCGTGCCATCCGCCTCGTAGGCAACGGCGATATCGTGCTGCTCAGCCAGTTGCGGCACCAGCGCCAGCATCTTGCCCAGCAGGGGTGCGTGCTCCGGTTTGCAGTCCGACAAGGTCGACAGGTGCAGTTTCGGGATGATGAGCAAGTGTACCGGGGCGGCCGGATTGATGTCCTTAAACACCATCAAGTCATCGTCTTCGTGCACCACGGCCGATGGGATCTGTTTTGCTGCAATCTTGCAGAACAGGCAATTTTCCACGTTTAATCCTTACGAGATGCTTTTTCTTCCAGGCCAGACAGGCCTTCACGGCGGGCCAGCTCATCGAGTACTTGCTGCGGCGTCAGGTTGAACTGCGCCAGCAGCACCAGCGAATGGAACCACAGGTCGGCGCATTCGTACAGCACTTTCGACGCATCGCCGCTGGCGCGGGCGTCTTTCGCCGCCATGACGGTCTCGGTGGCTTCTTCGCCGATCTTTTTCAGGATCGCGTCGTCGCCTTTGGAAAACAGCTTGGCCACGTAGGAGGACGACGGGTCGCCTCCCTTGCGCGATTCGATGGTGGCCGCTACGCGATCCAGTACATTGCTCATTTCTTCTCTTCCGCGTAAATCTCGGCCGGGTCTTTCAGCACCGGCTCGGTGTTCTGCCAGTCGCCATTCTCGAACTTGTTGAAGAAGCAGGAGTGGCGGCCGGTGTGGCAGGCGATCGAACCTTCTTGTTCGATCTTCAGCAGCACCACGTCTTCGTCGCAATCAAGGCGGATCTCCAGCACCTTCTGCACGTGGCCGGACTCTTCGCCCTTGTGCCACAGCTTCTTGCGCGAACGGCTCCAGTAGACGGCCTCGCCCAGCTCCACGGTTTTGTAGAGCGCATCACGGTTCATCCACGCGAACATCAACACATCGTTGCTGCCGGCTTCCTGTGCGATGACAGGCACCAGGCCATGTTCGTCCCACTTTACCCTGTTCAGCCATTTGGCTTTGGCGACGTTAGCTGCAATTGCGGTAGCCATTGTGTGATCCCCGAAGTTTAAGAAAGACGCATGGGAATACCCTGCGCCGCCATGAATTGCTTGGCTTCCTGCACGGTGTGCTGGCCGTAGTGGAAGATGCTCGCTGCCAGCACTGCATCGGCGTGACCCAGCTTGACGCCGTCGGCCAGGTCTTGCAGGCCGCCCACGCCGCCGGAAGCGATCACCGGGATGTTGACCGCATCGCTCACAGCGCGGGTCAGGCCCAGGTCGAAGCCGGACTTGGTGCCGTCGCGGTCCATGCTGGTCAGCAGCAGTTCGCCGGCGCCCAGTTCAGCCATCTTGCGCGCCCATTCCACCGCATCCAGGCCGGTCGCGTTGCGGCCGCCGTGGGTGAAGACCTCCCACTTGCCGGGGGCGACGTTTTTGGCGTCGATCGCCACCACGATGCACTGGCTGCCGTGCTTCTGCGAAGCTTCGTACACCAGTTGCGGGTTGGTCACGGCAGAGGTGTTCATGCTCACCTTGTCGGCGCCCGCGTTCAGCAGGCGGCGGACATCGGACACCTGGCGCACGCCGCCACCCACCGTCAGGGGGATGAAGACTTGCGAGGCCACGGCTTCGATGATGTGCAGGATCAGGTCGCGGTTGTCGCTCGATGCAGTGATGTCGAGGAAGGTCAGTTCGTCGGCACCCTGGTCGTCGTAACGGCGTGCGATTTCCACCGGGTCGCCCGCGTCGCGCAGCTCGGTGAAGTTGACCCCTTTCACGACGCGGCCATCGGTCACGTCGAGGCAGGGGATGATGCGTTTAGCCAGCATATTGATTACTCGGAAAGTTCGTCGGCACGGTCCTGCGCCGAAGCCAGGTCCAGCGTGCCTTCATAGATCGAACGGCCGCAGATCACGCCTTCGATGCCTTCGTCCTGTACTGCGCACAGGGCTTCCACATCGCTGATGTTGTGCAGGCCGCCGGAGGCGATGATCGGGATCTTTACCGCTTGCGCCAGGCGCACGGTGGCTTCGATATTCACGCCGCCCATCATGCCGTCGCGGCCGATGTCGGTGTAGATGATCGATTCAACGCCGTAGCCTTCGAATTTTTGCGCCAGGTCGATCACTTCGTGGCCGGACAGCTTGCTCCAGCCGTCGGTCGCGACCTTGCCGTCCTTGGCGTCCAGGCCAACGATGATGTGGCCAGGGAAGGCGCCGCAGGCGTCCTGCAGGAAGCCAGGGCTCTTCACGGCAGCGGTGCCGATGATGATGTAGCTGATGCCGTCGTCGAGGTAGCGCTCGATGGTGTCGAGGTCGCGGATACCGCCGCCCAGTTGCACCGGGATTTCTGGCAGGTCGAATTCTTCCGCATAGTCTTGCACGGCTTTGAGGATGGACTTCACCGCGCCTTCGTTCTTTGGCTTGCCGGCGAATGCGCCGTTCAGGTCCACCAGGTGCAGGCGGCGCGCACCCTGTTCCAGCCAGTGGCGGGCCATCTTGCCCGGGTCGTCGGAGAAGACGGTTGCAAGTTCCATATCGCCTTGTTTCAGGCGAACGCAGTGACCGTCCTTGAGGTCGATAGCAGGAATGAGCAGCATGATGTTGTTCTTGAGGTTAAGGATTCCAGTGGATGAAATTTTTGTACAGTTGCAGGCCGGTGGCGGCACTCTTCTCAGGGTGGAACTGTGTGGCAAAAATATTGTCGCGGGCGACCGCGCAGCAGAACGGCTGGCCGTACACGGTCTCCGCAGCGCTGTGCTCCGCCTGGGCGGGCTGCGCAAAGTAGCTGTGCACGAAGTAGAACCACGCGTTGTCGGGGATGCCCTCCCACATCGCATGCGGCGCGCGTTGACGCACCTGGTTCCAACCCATCTGCGGCACCTTGAAGCGCGAGCCGTCTTCCTGCAGCATGCCGTCGAGCTGGAAGCGCACCACCTTGCCGGGCAACAGCCCCAGGCCCGGCGTATTACCGCCCTCTTCGCTCAGGTCGAACAGCATTTGCTCGCCCACGCATACGCCCATCATCGGCTTCGATGCAGCGGCGCGCAGCAGTGCATCGCGCACGCCCGATTCGTTCAGGCTACGCATGCAGTCGCGCATGGCTCCCTGGCCGGGCAGGACGATGCGCTCTGCCGCATCAATGGCGGCGGGGTCGCCGGAGATCACCACGTCGGCTTCGGGTGCGACTGCGCGCAATGCCTGCGCAACGGAGCGCAGGTTGCCCATGCCGTAATCGACTACTACGATTTTTTTCATGTCAGTCAGCCGTAGAGTCGTTACAGGCTTCCTTTGGTGGACGGGATGGCGCCGGCAGCGCGCGGATCAAGCTCGCTGGCCATGCGCAGGGCGCGGCCGAAAGCCTTGAACACGGTTTCGCACTGGTGGTGCGCATTGGTGCCGCGCAGGTTGTCGATGTGCAGCGTGACGCCGGCGTGGTTGACGAAGCCGCGGAAGAATTCCAGCGTCAGGTCGACGTCGAACGCGCCGATCATCGCGCGGGTGAATGGGATGTGGTATTCGATGCCTGGGCGACCGGAAAAGTCGATCACCACGCGCGACAGCGCTTCATCCAGCGGCACGTAGGCATGGCCGTAGCGGCGGATGCCTTTCTTGTCGCCGATAGCCTTGGCGATCGCCATGCCCAGCGTAATGCCGACGTCTTCCACCGTGTGGTGGTTGTCGATATGGGTGTCGCCGGTGGCTTCGACATCGAGGTCGAACAGGCCGTGGCGGGCGATCTGGTCCAGCATATGGTCGAGGAAAGGCACGCCCGTGTTCAGCTTCTGGACGCCGGTGCCATCGAGGTTGATGGCAACGCGGACCTGGGTCTCGCTGGTGTTGCGAGTGATTTCTGCGGTGCGGTTCATGAAAAGCTCTTGAGTTTCGCTTCAGGATGCCAGGGCGGCTTTCAGGCCGTCCAGCATGATTGCGTTTTCCTCGGGCGTACTGACGGTGATGCGCAGGCAGTTGGCCAGTACATTATGCATTCTACCCACATTTTTGATCAAAACTTTGCGCTCGAGCAGTTTGGCATGGACCTGGTCGGAGTTTGATACACGAATGAGGATAAAGTTTGCGGCCGATGGGAAAACGTTGACACCCGGCAATTGCGCCAGTGCGGCCGACAGCTCGCCGCGCTGTTGGCGCAGCAGGGCCGCCTGCTCATTCAGCACCTCGAGGTGGTCGAGGCAGAATTCGGCGGCGGCCTGGGTCAGGACGTTGACGTTATAGGGTGGGCGGATCTTGTCGAATTGTTCCAGCAGGGCTGGCGCGCACGACATATAACCAAGGCGGATGCCCGCCAGGCCAAGTTTCGACAGTGTGCGCATGACGATCAGGTTGGGGAATTCAGGCAAGCGGCCCATGAAGCTCTGTTGCGCAAACGGCTCATAAGCTTCATCGACGACGCACAGGCCTTTGTCGCCCAACGCTTTGATGACTTGTTCGATATCGCCGGCGGAGAACAGGTTGCCGGTCGGGTTGTTCGGGTAGGCCAGGAAAACCAGCGCCGGCTTGTGCTGCTCGATCGCGGCCAGCATGGCCGGCAGGTCGAGCGTCAGATCGTCCTTCAGCGGCACGCCGACGAAGTCCATGCCAGCCACCATGGCCGAGCGCTGGAACATCACGAACGATGGCGCCGGCGCCATCATGACGGCACGCTTGCCTTCCGCCGGTTGCAGTGCGCAGGCTTGCGCCATGATGGCGATCAGCTCGTCGGAGCCGTTGCCCAGCATGACGTCGTAGCCTTGCGGCACGCCCAGCTTGGCGCGGATGCGCTGCTTGATCGTCTCATAGCTGGCGACCGGATAGCGGTTCAGCGCAACGCTGGCGATACGGTTGGCCAGGTCATGATGCAGGTGGCTCGGCAGCACATAAGGATTCTCCATCGCATCCAGCTTGATAAATCCGCTGGCATCCGGCACATGGTAGATGTGGTCGGAACGCACATCCTGGCGGATCGTATTGGCGATAAGGCTGTCGAGGGACATCTGCATTACTCCTGTTCTAAAGCCTCGCTAAGTACCGGCGCCGATTTCGTCCTGCGCCCCTTGCGAGGAAGGGTCTGACCCTTTGGGTCTGACCCGGGTTTACCGGGTTCAGGCAGCGCAGCCAAGCGCGCCCGAGCTATGTCGCAATACTCCGGATTCAACTCAAAGCCAACGAAATCCCGCCCGCAGCGACGCGCGGCAACAGCGGTCGTCCCGCTGCCCATGAACAAATCCATCACCACGCCATCCGGCGGGCAGCTGGCCTTGACCATGCGTTCGATAATTTCCAATGGCTTTTGCGTCGGGTGATCGACCCGTTCCGCGTGTTCCCGGTGCAAGCGCGATACGCTCCACAGGTCCTTGGGGTTGTAGCCCACTTCCAGCCATTTCGCGCCGACGAAAATCGAACGCGAACGAGCCTTCTTGGTGACGGCGTCGTACGGGATACGCACGGCGTCGAGGTCGAAGTAGTAATCCTTGCGGCGCACGAAGAACCCAATGGTGTCGTGCACCGACGAAAAGCTGCGGGTACTGCCGCCCATGGAAGGCACGCGGCGGTCCCAGATAATTTCATTCATCATCGTCATGCGCTTTTTCAGCATGACGAAAATCTCCGGCGAATAGCGCCAGGTCAGGAAGATGTACAGGCTACCGTTCGGCTTCAGCTTCGGCAGGGCCGCGTCGATCCACGCTTCCGTCCAGGCCAGGTAGTCTTCCATCGACTGCTGGTCGGAAGTGTTGCCGTAATCCTTGCCCAGGTTGTAGGGCGGATCGGTCAGGATCAGGTCGACGGAACCATCCGGCACGCGGGCCAGGCCGGCCAGCGCGTCTTCACAGTAGACCTGGTTCTTCCAGTCGGTCATTTCAGGCGCAACTCCGCACTGCGGGCGTGGGCTTGCAAGCCTTCGCCGTAAGCCAGTTCCGCTGCGATCTTGCCCAGCGTCTGTGCGCCAGCTTCGCTGACGTGGATCACCGAAGAACGCTTCTGGAAATCGTACACGCCCAGCGGCGACGAGAAGCGCGCGGTGCGCGAAGTCGGCAGCACGTGGTTCGGGCCGCAGCAATAGTCGCCCAGCGATTCGGACGAGAAGCGGCCGAGGAACATGGCGCCGGCGTGGCGAATCTGGTCGGCCCACTGCTGCGGGTTCTCGGCCGAAATCTCCAGGTGTTCGGCAGCGATGCTATTGGCGATGGCGCAGGCCTCCGCCATGTCGCGCACTTTCACCAGGGCGCCGCGGTCGCGCAGCGAAGTTTCGATGACGGCCTTGCGCGGCATGGTTGGCAGCAGCTTGGCGATGCTGGCTTCCACTTTCGCGATGTAGCCAGCGTCAGGGCACAGCAGGATGGCTTGCGCCAGCTCGTCGTGCTCGGCTTGCGAGAACAGGTCCATCGCCACCCAGTCAGGGTCGGTGGTGCCGTCGCAGATCACAAGGATCTCGGACGGTCCGGCGATCATGTCGATGCCGACGGTGCCGAACACGCGGCGCTTGGCCGAAGCCACGTAGGCATTGCCTGGGCCGACGATCTTGTCGACAGGCTGGATGGTTTCGGTGCCGTGCGCCAGCGCGGCGACGGCTTGCGCGCCGCCGATGCCGATCACGCGGGTCACGCCGGCGATGGCGGCTGCGGCCAGCACCATCTGGTTCTTCACGCCGTCCGGGGTCGGCACGACCATGATGATTTCTTCCACGCCAGCCACCTTGGCCGGCACGGCATTCATCAGCACCGACGATGGGTAGGCGGCCTTGCCGCCTGGGACGTAGATGCCAACACGGTCCAGCGGCGTAATGCGCTGGCCCAGGATGGTGCCATCGGCTTCGGTGTAAGTGAAACCTTGAAGCTCCTGCTTCTGGCGCTCGTGGAAGGCGCGGATGCGGTCGGCGGCGGTTTGCAGCGCGCTGCGTTGCGCGGCAGGCAGCGCGGCCAGCGCGGCGTCCATTTCGGCCTGGCCTATGTCGAAATCGGCCATGCTCGCGGCGCTCATGCGGTCGAAGCGGTTGGTGTATTCCAACACAGCTTCGTCGCCGCGCGCGCGCACGTCGGCAATGATCTTCGCTACCGCGCCTTCGATGGCGTCGTCGGTTTCTGCTTCAAAGGCCAGCAACGCGTCGAGCGTTTCCTGGAAGTCGTCTTGGGTGGAATCGAGCTTGCGGATCATGGTCATTACGCCTTCGCCAGCGAGGCGCGTTCAAATGCTTCGATAATCGGTTGCAGGCGAGCGCGCTTCATCTTCAGCGCGGCCTGGTTCACGACCAGGCGCGAAGAAATGTCCATGATTTCTTCCACTTCCACCAGGTTGTTGGCGCGCAGGGTGCTGCCAGTGGAGACCACGTCGACAATCGCGTCGGACAGGCCAACCAGCGGCGCCAGTTCCATCGAGCCATACAGCTTGATCAGGTCAACGTGAACGCCCTTCTTGCCAAAGTGCTCGCGTGCAATCGAGGTGAACTTGGTCGCCACGCGCAGGCGCGCGCCCTGGCGCACCGCGGTCTCGTAATCGAAACCGGCGCGCGTCGCCACCGACATGCGGCACTTGGCGATATGCAGGTCCACCGGCTGGTACAGGCCCTCGCCGCCGTGCTCCAGCAGAACATCCTTACCCGCCACGCCGAAGTCCGCCGCGCCATGCTGCACATAAGTCGGCACGTCGGATGCGCGCACGATCAGTACGCGAATGCCAGGGTCCGAAGTAGGCAGGATCAGCTTGCGGGAGGTTTCCGGGTTTTCGAGGACTTTGATGCCGGCTGCTTCCAGCAGCGGCATCGTGTCTTCAAAAATCCGGCCTTTCGACAGGGCGAGGATAAGTTCCATAAAGTTTTACTTCACACGGGTGATATTGGCGCCAACGGCGGAAAGCTTTACTTCCATGCGGTCATAGCCGCGGTCCAGGTGATAGATGCGGTCGACCAGGGTTTCGCCTTTGGCGGCCAGGCCGGCGATCACCAGCGAAGCGGAGGCGCGCAGGTCGGTCGCCATCACAGGCGCGCCGACCAGCTGCTCTACGCCATCGATGTAGGCGGTGTTGCCGTCGATGGAAATCTTCGAGCCCAGGCGGTTCATTTCCTGCACGTGCATGAAGCGGTTTTCGAAAATCGTTTCGGTCACGCGGCTGGAACCGCTGGCGATCAGGTTCACGGCCATGAACTGCGCCTGCATATCGGTCGGGAAGCCCGGGTATTCGGTGGTGCGGAAAGTGACCGGCTTCGGTCGCTGGTCCATCTGCGCGCGGATCCAGTTGTCGCCAACTGTCAGCTGCACGCCCATTTCGCGCAGCTTGTCCAGCGCCACGTCGAAGATGTCGGTGCGGGTATTGCGGATGGTGATGTCGCCGCCCGCGGCAGCCACTGCGCACAGGAAGGTCGCCGCTTCGATACGGTCGGAGATCACGTCGTGCTTGGCGCCGTGCAGTTCCGAAACGCCCTGGATCACCAGGCGGTCGGTGCCGATGCCTTCGATCTTGGCGCCCATGGCCACCAGCAGGTTGGCCAGGTCGGTCACTTCCGGCTCGCGCGCGGCGTTTTCCAGGATGGTTTCGCCTTCGGCCAGGGTCGCTGCCATCAGCAGGTTCTCGGTGCCGGTCACGGTGATCATGTCGGTCACCACGCGGGTGCCCTTCAGCTTCTTGCACTTGGCGTAGATGTAGCCGCCGTCGATGGTGATCTCGGCGCCCATCGCCTGCAGGCCCTTGATGTGCTGGTCAACAGGGCGCGAACCGATCGCGCAGCCGCCCGGCAGGGATACCTTGGCCTCGCCGAAGCGCGCCAGCAGGGGGCCCAGTACCAGGATCGATGCGCGCATGGTTTTCACCAGCTCATACGGCGCTTCATATTTGTCGATCTTGGAGCCGTTCAGCGTGACCTTCTCGCCGTCCTGCTCAACCGACAGGCCGGTCTGGCGCAGCAGCTTGAGCATGGTCGCCACGTCGTGCAGCAGCGGCACATTGGTCAGTTCCAGGTCGCCCGCAGTCAGCAAGCCCGCGCACAGGATAGGCAGGGCAGCGTTCTTGGCGCCGGAAATCGTCACGTCGCCGACCAGGCGCTTGCCGCCGGTGATGAGCAGTTTGTCCATATTCTCTTCTTATCCTTGGAATTCTTCTGGGGTCAGGGTTTTCATCGACAGTGCGTGGATTTCTTCGCGCATGCGGTCGCCCAGCGCGGCATACACCAGCTGGTGGCGCTGGATCAGGCGCTTGCCGGCGAAGGCAGGCGATACGATCACGGCCTGGAAGTGCTGGCCGTCGCCCTCCACTTGCAGGTGGGTGCATTCGAGGCCGGCAGCGATATAGCTGTGGATTGCTTCTGGAGTTGTGGTCACTTTGAATTCCTCAATAAATCAGTGGCGCAAGCGGTAACCGCTGCGCAGGAGTTTGATAGCGAGCAGCGCCAGCACGACCAGGAAACTGGAGACGATGGCAACGCTGATCCATGGGTTCACGTCGGACTGCCCGAAGAAGCCGTAGCGGAAGCCGTCGATCATGTAGAAGAACGGATTGGCGTGCGATACGGCCAGCCAGAATGGCGGCAGCGAATGGATCGAATAGAACACGCCGGCCAGGAAGGTCAGCGGCACGATCAGGAAATTCTGGAAGGCGGCCAGCTGGTCGAACTTCTCGGCCCAGATGCCGGCGATCAGGCCCATGGTGCCGAGGATGGCGGCGCCCAGCAGCGCAAACACCAGGATCCACAGCGGCGCGGTGAAGCTCAGGTGCGCGAACCAGGCAGTGACAGCGAACACGCCGAAGCCCACGGTTATGCCGCGCGCCATCGAGGCCAGCACGTAGGCGGAGAATATCTCCCAGTGCGACAGTGGCGTCAACAGGACGAACACCAGGTTGCCCGTGATCTTGGACTGGATCAGCGAAGAAGACGAATTGGCAAAAGCATTTTGCAGCACGCTCATCATCACCAGTCCAGGGACCAGGAAGGCGGTGTAGGTCACGCCCGGATAGACTTCGACGCGGCCTGACAGCACGTGCCCGAAAATCAGCAGGTACAGCATGGCGGTCAGGATAGGCGCGGCGATGGTCTGCGTTGCGACCTTGTAGAAGCGCAGCGTCTCTTTGTAGACCAGGGTGCGGAAGCCGGTGGTGATCATACGATGTTCTCGTCCATGATTTGCAGGAAGATGTCTTCCAGGTCGGCCTGCTGCAGCTGCATCTCGTCGATGCTGATGCCGCCCTGGCGCAGCTTTGCCAGGATGTCTTCCACTTCGGCGTAATCGTTGATGCGCAGGCTGTACTTATTGTCTTCCGGCGGGTGGTTCAGCAGCGGCTGCAGTTCTTCCGGCAAGGAGTTGTGCGGCAGGTGCAGCACCAGCTGCGAACCCGAGATGCGGCGGATCAGCTGCGACATGGAGTCCAGCGCCACCACCTTGCCCAGCTTGAGCATGGCGACGCGCTTGCACATGGCTTGCGCTTCTTCCAGGTAGTGCGTGGTCAGCACGATGGTGTGGCCTTCGCGATTGAGGCGCGAGATGAACTTCCACAAGGTCTGGCGCAGCTCCACGTCGACGCCGGCGGTCGGTTCGTCCAGCACGATGACGGGCGGCTTGTGCACCAGCGCCTGCGCGACCAGCACGCGGCGCTTCATGCCGCCGGACAGGGCGCGCATATTGGTGTCGGCCTTGTTGGCGAGGCCCAGCTCTTCCATCACCTCGTCGATCCACTTGTCGTTGTTGCCCAGGCCGAAGTAGCCGGACTGCAGGCGCAGCGTTTCGCGCACCGTGAAGAAGGGATCGAACACCAGTTCTTGCGGCACCACGCCCAATTTGCGGCGCGCGGCGCGGAAGTCCGACACGACATCGTGGCCGTGGATCTTGACGCCGCCGGCGTCGGCGCGGATCAGGCCAGCAATGATGGAGATCAAAGTGGTCTTGCCTGCGCCGTTCGGACCGAGCAAGCCAAAGAACTCGCCTTCTTCGATCTTCAGGGACACGCCGCCAAGCGCCTGCAGCGCCTTGTAGCGCTTCTGGACGTTGCTGATTTCGATTGCTGTCATGCTTACTTGTATAGATAACTGGTACAACGATGACCGTTGTAAAGGCGCGCGCTCATCAGGCGCGGTAGACGGTCAATTATATTGGAAATTTGGTTCGGGCTCGCTGAACCCGTATTTACTTGCCGATGTCAGGTGCTGACAGGCAGGCAGCGGAAGGGGAGTTAGGCGGGGGTCAATGATGATGCAGGTCGGCAGGTGACACGAGCGTGCACACACCGTAGAGCTTGGTTAAGCTCAGCAGAGGTTTTGGCAGGTTGCGCAATTCCAGTTTGATGCCGTGTTGAACGGCAGCGCGCTGCCATGCCAGCATGACTGACACGGCGGCGGAGTCCACTGCTTCCACCTGTCCCAGGTCGAACACGGTCTGGCCGGCGCGCAGCGCAGCCAGGCCCTGTGCCAGCGCTTCCGTGGCGTTGGCCACGGTCAGCGCCTTCAAGGACAATTGGTTGGAAACAGTGGTATCAGGCATGTTTTATTTACCTGCGGTCTTCATTGGCTTGGAGGCCAGCTTCTTGTTCTTTTCGGACAGGGTCTTGATCAGGCCATCGATGCCGCCCTTGGAGATTTCCGAAGCGAAGGTGCCCTTGTAGGCTTCCACCAGCCACGCGCCCAGCACGTTGATGTCATAGATCTTCCAGCCGGCATCGGTCTTGGCGACGCGGTAGTTCAGCTGGATAGGCTCGCCGCGCTGCTGGTTCACCTGGGAACGCACTTCCACTTCGGAGTCGCCTGGCGAAGAACGCATAGGCTTGAAGTCAACGGTCTGGTCTTTCACTTGGGATAGGGCGCCCGAGTAGGTGAAGATCAGCAGGGTGCGGAATTCGGTGGACAGCGCTTTTTGCTGTTCCGGGGTAGCGTCGCGCCAATAGCGGCCAGCTGCCAGGGAAGTCATTTTCTGGAAGTCGACGTAAGGCAGGATCTTGGTTTCAACCAGGTCCATCACCTTTTTCTGGTTGCCGGCCTGGATGTCCTTATCGTTCTTGGCGGCATCGAGCACTTCCGAGCTGATGCGTTTCACCAGCACGTCAGGCGCCTCGTTGGCGGCAGGAGCAGGAGCGGCAAACGCGCTGGTGGCGAAGGCTACCGTTGCGACCGCGATCAGTTGTTTGATCAGTTTCATTGTTCTTTACCTATGTAGGGTTGTATTCCGGGTCACAGGCTGGGTTTCGTTTCAGCCGGTTCCGCGATTATAGCTTGAGTAGGCTTTACGTCCTCGTCCTCCAGCTCCGCCTTCTTCTGCTTGCCCTTAGGGCCGTCTTCGCCATCGTAAACCTGGCTGTTACGGCGCTGCATATAACCGTCGCGGATGAACTCGTAACGGTCGAGAGCGGCATCTTCCAGCAGCGTGGACGCGTCCAGCAGAGCTGCGCGTTGGTCCACGACACGAACAACGGTGCCGGTGTTGCGGACGTTGACAGGATTTTTGTATTGCCATGGGTCGGCGTAGATATCAACCGGCAGGGCGACGGTGTCGCGCACCGTCGATGGGCCCAACAGCGGCAGCATCAGGTAAGGACCCGATGGCACGCCCCAGGAACCCAGGGTCTGGCCGAAATCCTCTTTATGTTTTTGCAAACCTGCTTCGGAGGCAATATCGAGCACGCCCAGCAGGCCGAAGGTCGAGTTCAGTGCGACACGCATCACGTCCGACATGCCATCGCCAACCTTGCCTTGCAACATGTTGTTGGCGGCGGTCCAGACATCGGCCAGGTTACCGAAAAAGTTGTTCACGCCGGTCTGGAAGAAGCTTGGGGTCACGTTCTTGTAGGCCGTGGCTGTCGGCTTCAGCGCGTATTCATCGACCTTGTCATTGAAGTCGAAAACGGCGCGGTTATAGCTTTCGTACGGGTCACGCGGGTTCGGACCAGCACAGCCGGCCAGGGTAACGGTCGCTGCAACGGCGAGGGTCAGTTTGCGGAATTTGCTCATTTGGAGTCCTTTCCTTCTGCTGCCTTGCTATAGATGAACTGGTTGATCAGGTCTTCCAATACGGTTGCGGACTGGGTACGGGCGATTTTGTCGCCGGAAACCAAATTCTTTTCATCGCCACCGGCTTCGATGCCGATGTACTGTTCGCCCAGCAGGCCGGCGGTCAGGATCTTGGCCGAGCTGTCTTTCGGGAACTTGAAGCCTTCGTCCATGTCCAGGGTTACCACGGCTTTATACACCTTATCGTCGAAACCGATCGACGCGACACGGCCCACCACCACGCCCGATGCCTTGACGGCAGCCTGGGTACGCAGCGAACCAATATTGTCGAAGCGCGCCGAAACCTGGTAGGTCTTGCCGAAGCCGATCGAACCCATATTGCCAGCCTTCAACGCCAGGAACATCAGCGCAGCCGCGCCCATAACGATGAACAGACCTACCCAAACATCCAGAGATTTACGTTGCATGTCAAATCCTTTTAATCAGCGGTGTCAGGGCCAAACACACAACACGCTGCGCGTGTCGTGTGTCAGGACCTGACCCCGGTTGTTACTTGCTAAACATCAGCGCCGTCAGCATGAAGTCAAGCCACCAGATCATCAGAGAAGAGATCACCACGGTGCGCGTCGTCGCACCGGAAACGTCTTCCGGGGTAGGCTGGGCTTCATAGCCCTGGTACAGCGCGATATAAGTGATGGCGATACCAAACACCACACTCTTCACGAAACCGTTGAATATGTCTTTCCACACGTCCACGCCGCCCTGCATCTGCGACCAGAACGCGCCTTCATCCACACCGATCAGGCCCACGCCGATCAGGTAACCGCCCAGGATACCGACAGCACTGAACATGGCAGTCAGCAGCGGCACCGAAATCACGCCAGCCCAGAAACGCGGCGCCAGCACGCGCTGGATCGGATTCACGGCCATCATTTCCATAGCGGACAATTGTTCGCCCGCCTTCATCAAGCCGATCTCCGCGGTCAGTGAAGTACCGGCGCGGCCAGCGAACAGCAGGGCGGTGATCACCGGCCCCAGTTCACGGGTCAGGCCCAGCGCGACCAGCAAGCCCAGCGACTCGGACGCACCGTACTTGTTCAGAGTGTAGTAACCCTGCAGGCCCAGCACCATGCCGACGAACAGGCCGGACAGGATGATGATCAGCAGTGAGTAATTACCAATGACGTGCAGTTGCTCAACCAGCAGGCGCGGACGGCGCAGCAGGCCAGGCGACAGCCCCAGCATGGTGGCCAGGGTACGGAAGGAAAAGCCGATGCTTTCCACATAATCGCGTGCGCCACCACCCACGCTCAGCAGGAAACGACGCATCATTTGCGCGCTCCCAGGCCCAGATCTTCGGCCAGAGATTTGCCCGGATAGTGGAATGGCACAGGGCCATCCGATTCCGCATGTACGAACTGCTTCACGTAAGGGTCGGTCGAAACCATCATGTCAGCCGGAGTGCCGTGGGCGACGATCTTGCCCTGCGATAGGAAATACACATAGTCAGCAATCTGGAACGACTCTTTGACATCGTGCGACACCAGGATGGTGGTCGAGCCCAGCGCATCGTTCAGGTTGCGAATCAGGTTGGCGGTAACGCCCATCGAGATCGGATCGAGGCCGGCGAACGGCTCGTCGTACATGATCAGTTGCGGGTCGAGCGCGATCGAGCGCGCCAGGGCCACGCGGCGCGCCATGCCGCCGGAGATTTCGCCCGGTTTCAGCTTAGCGGCGTTGCGCAGGCCGACAGCGTTCAGCTTGATCAGGACCAGGTCGCGGATCAGTTCTTCCGGCAAATCGGTATGTTCGCGCAGCGGGAAGGCCACGTTTTCGTAAACGGTCAGGTCGGTGAACAGCGCGCCGTGCTGGAACAGCATGCCCATTTTGCGGCGCAGCAGGTAAAGGTCCTTGGTGCTCAGTTTGTGAACGATCTGGCCTTCGACGCTGACTGCGCCTTTCTGAGGGCTGATTTGGCCGCCGATCAGGCGCAGGACGGTGGTCTTGCCGCTGCCGGAGCCGCCCATGACAGCCACCACCTTCCCGCGAGGGAAGTCCATATGGAGGCCGGACAAAATTGCCCGCTTTCCATAGCTGAAGTGTAAGTCACGGATTTCGACGAGATTTGGCACTGATGTCGCTCTTTGTTCTTGAGGCCACATTGTAATTCAGAAACGGTTATCTCTGCTCAGAGGCCTCTGGCCGCCCCAATGGCGCAGTTAAAGAGAGCAATAATACAACACTACTAACCGCAGAGTCAGCAATTTACAAATTGAAACGCCTGTTGATTGCACGCTCACTGCTGCAAGGCAGCAATTTCCTGCTATTTTAATAACTTTGGCTCAATTGAAGGAAAAAACGCATGAAAATTCGTCGGACGGTCCTTGCTTGCTCCTTGGCGGCTATCTCGGCCCAGGCTTTGGCGGATGGTGACAAACTGGAAGTAGTCACTGTGACTGCGCAAAAGCGCAAGGAAGACCCGAACAAAGTTGCGATGAGTATTTCCGCCATCAGCGGCGCCTCGCTGCTGTCGCAGCAGGTTTCGGACTTCACCGACCTGACGCGGGCCGTGCCGAATATTTCCTTCACCGCCGCCACCGGCAACGGCGGCGCCGGCCCGGGCACGTCCAATATCGAGATCCGCGGCATCAGTTCGGCGGCCGGCCAGTCCACCGTCGGCATTTATCTGGGCGACGTTTCGCTCACCGTGGGTAACCTGTACACCATGGGCACCGTGGAGCCGAAGTTCTTCGATATCGACCGGGTGGAAGTACTGCGCGGCCCGCAAGCGACCCTGTACGGCGCCAGCTCGATGGGCGGCACCATCAAGTTCGTGCCGAACGAGCCGGACCTGAAGGACCACGAGATCACCGCCTATGCCGAAGCTTCGAGCACGCGCGGCGGCAGCGCGAATTTCGCGACCAATGTGGTGGGCAACTTCCCGCTGGTATCAAATGAACTGGCGCTGCGCATCGGCGCCCAGGCCCAGCGCACGGGCGGCTTCGTCGACCAGGTGGATGGCAACGGCAATGTGCTGGCGAATAACATCAACAAGATCAACGACCAGGAACTGCGCGTGGCCCTGAAATGGGCGCCGACGCACGACCTGACCATCACCCCATCCATCTACTACCAGCGCGTGGACGCCAAGGATATCGCCGCCTTCAACCTGGACCGCCCGCCGTACCAGGCGCAGAAGCAGGTGCGCGAGCCATCCATCGATAAGCTGCTGACGCCTAACCTGGCGGTGAACTGGGACTTGGGCGCCGCCGACCTGACTTCCAGCACCAGCTACTTCCAGCGCAAATTCGACCGCACCCAGAACGGTTCGGCCTACAACAGCTACTCGCTGTCGACCTTCCTGACGTCGACCGACGACGGCGGCAAGGCGCCACCGGAACTGATCGACGCGATTGCAGGCCTGCCTTCGGCGGTTTACCTGAATAATGCCGTGCGCCAGATTTCACAGGAATTCCGGCTGGCGTCCAAGCCATATTCGGCCGGCGGCTCGCCTGTGACCTGGCTGGTTGGCTACTACTTCTCCAACCAGCACACCAATCTGAACGAAAACGACCCGATCTTCGGCGTCAACGCCACGTTCGAAAAGTTCGGCTTCTCCAGCGCCGATCCGGACCTGCTGCCTGAGTCCTATCCAGGCGCCTTCCCGAACGATAACTCCTTCGCCGGCGAATTCCACTACCGCGAAAAACAGAATTCGATCTTCGGCGAAGCGAACTACTACTTCACCCCGACGCTGCACGGCACCATCGGCGCCCGCTACCTGAAAGGCAAATCCACGCTGACCCAGCGCAATAGCCTCTACCTGGCCGGCGCGGGCAACAACAGCAGCACCAGCCTGTCCTCCAGCGCCTTCACGCCGAAGTACGCCGTGACCTGGGAAGTAACGCCAGAACACACCGTGTACTCCTCCGTCGCCAAAGGCTTCCGCCTGGGCGGCTCCAACGTCTTCGTACCGCCAACCACTTGCGGCCCGGACCTGGAAGCGAACGGTCTGACCGCAGGCCCGCCAACCTACGCCTCCGACAGCCTGTGGAGCTATGAAGTCGGCAGCAAATCGCGTTTCATGGGCGGCCGCGTCTCCGTCAACGCCGACGCCTTCTACGTGAAGTGGAAGAACATCCAGCAAGGCGTCTACCTGCCAACCTGCGCCTACAGCTACAACGCCAATGCGGGCGACGCCACCAGCAAAGGCTTCGAGTTCGACATCAAAGCCAAGCCGATGGCCGGCCTGACCCTGAGCGCCGCTGGCGGCTACGTGAAGGCCGAACTGTCCAATGACGAAGGCATCGCCAACGGCGTCGTCGGCGCAGTGAAAGGCGCGCAAGTACAGGGCGTACCGAAGTACAACAGCACCATCACCGCCCAATACAACTTCTCCACCGCCAGCGGCCACAGTGCATTTGTGATGGGCGGCGTGCAGTGGGTCGGCCCAAGCAAAGGCTCTTTGAATCCCGAGCAGACCGACTACGAACGCCCCGGCTACCACACCGTCAACTTCAGCACCGGAATCTCGATCGACCGTTACCAGCTGACCGCCTTCATCAAGAACGCCTTCGACGAGGACAAAGTGATCCAGCATCCGCAAGTCGCTTCGATCGTGCAGGGCTACCGCCTGGCGCCGCGCAGCATCGGCATGAGCATCGCAGCGAAGTTCTAAGCAGATGAAAGCATCGGATCTGGGAGCACGCCTAGTCGTGCTGCTGTTCGCGCTTGCATTCGCGCTTGTGTTCACATGGGGCGGGGTATGGGCCTGTCTCCGCCCCTTGTACATGCAGTTGCACGGCAGCTGGGCGGCCAACAGTTATGTGTCGGTGCCGGCGCAAGTCGAGTCAATTGTGCTCGACGAATGGTCCAGCAAAAAGAGCGGCACCGTGTACCGAGCAAGAGGAAGATTCAGTTACGAATTCCAAGGCGCCGCATACCACGGCGACCGCCTCAACTTCAGCTCCATTGCGGACAGTAAAGGCGGCTATCAGCACATCTTGTTCGCAAAGCTGGACAAAGCACGGACATTTGGACGGTCCGTGAATTTGTGGGTGGACCCGAACCATCCTGAGTCCTCGGTCTACGACCGCTCAATACGCTGGGACAACTCGATCCTGGAACTTGTATTCGGCCTTTTGCTTACGGCTGGTGGACTTTATGCCTGGCGCATCGTCTATCGTATATTTCGGGTTTGACCCAGCTACAATGCGTCATGGACGAAAAAGACGACGACAATCCCCTCAGCATGCGCGTGGCCGTGGTGGTGGCAATCCTCGCCACCTTCATGGGCATCTGTAAGGTCAAAGACGACAACATCAACCAGGGCATGCAGCAAGCCCAGGCCAACAAGGTAGACCACTGGTCCTTCTACCAGGCTCGCAATATCCGCGAAGAAGTCGCCAACGCGACGATCGTACAGCTCAAGCTGGCTAAGGCTGGCCGCCCATTCAGCGAACTGGCATCCTACGACGAAGCCATCGCCAGCTACACCAAGGTGGCGGCGGACCAAAAGCGAAAGAAGGACGAACTCAAAGCCCAGGCCGAGCAGGACGACAAAACCTATGACGCCCTGAACTTCAAGGACGACCAGTTCGACCTGTCCGACGCCATGCTGGCAATCGCGATCGCACTGCTGGCGATTACGGCACTCACCAAGCAGCGTTGGCTGTTCTGGCTATCCATGCTGCCAACGGCGTTCGGTATGTTCATGGGCACCGCCGGCCTGTTTGGCTGGCACTTCCATCCAACCGCACTGATTGCGCTGCTATCCTGACATGATGAACAGACTGCTTGCCGTACTTTTCGCCGCCTCTGTCTTGACTACGCCAGCAGCAATGGCGCAGGAGAAGCCCCCTGCGCACTTCGAAAACCCCGGCATCTGCCCTTTCGAATGCTGCACATATCGGGAATGGACGGCCGAGAACGACATTCCAGTCCATAAAAGCCGCAGCGAAAAGTCGCCGATCGTATTCCGGTTACGGCGACAGGAAAAAGTCAATGCGCTGACTGGCGTAGTCGTCACAGAACGGGCCAGCGCAGTAAAGATCGACAAGCCGGTCCGGGATGGTTATGTCGAAGGCAGCGATCAACCGCAGCTTTCACTGAAACCAGGCGACGTGATCTACCGTCTCTCGCCACTCGGCGAAGGTGCGTTCCTCTTCTGGTACCAAGGCAAGGTCTACCGCAGCAGCATCGACCTGGCATCGATGCCCACTGTTGATGAAAAAGAGGCCAAGATGATCTGGTGGAAGCAGGTTAAGAACAAGGCGGGCAAAAAGGGCTGGACCACTTCCGACAGGTTCGCCAACGCCGACGCCTGCGGCTGAAGATTAATTGCGGCTAACGGCCAACTGCGGCCGGTCGGCCGTTGAGAATTTGACGTGCGACTGCGCAAAGGTGCGAATAACTAGCAATGAAGAATAGTTTCCTTTCCATTGACTCTTCGATCTTTGAGTCGCTCGCACACCGTCCGCTGCGGCTGCAGGAACTATTGGCAGTTGCCGCTGTTCGAACCGAAGCTCTGCGCCTCAACGTCCGGCGAGCCGGTGTATCCCCAAGCGAAAGTGCTGACAAAACCATCAACGAGCGATTGCAGACACTTCGGCGTAACGGCAATATTGCGTACGATCCAGCGACAAGTCGTTGGGAAATTCTTCAGTGATGCGACTGAGATTTAATCTGGGATTCGAAAACGTACTACCGGCCAATTGCAGACGGAAACATGGAACGATACATATGCTGAAAACCGGACATCCCTCACCAGAACAGTACGCGGCACTTATTTCGGCAGACGGGCCAAAACGGCTCAAGCATTTGGTATCGCAAGCCGCTGATAGAGAAGTGCTCTGGGGGCTACGTGATGAATCGGGATGGGTTAGTCTAGCTGACGATTCTGATGCTCCAGGGTTTCCTATATGGCCGCATCCTGATTATGCGCGGGATTGTGCAACTGGCTCCTGGGGCGGATGTTTGCCGGCGGAGATCGAAGTCCACGAATTTGTCGACGATTGGCTGCCGGATATGTCGGCACAAGGCTTGTCGATTGCAGCTTTTCCGACTCCCTCGATGCGCGGCGTTTGGATTTCTCCTGGCGAGCTAAAGCTACGCTTGGAGGAAGAATTAGCAAAATACGAGTAGGCGGCTTAGTTACATGACCGTCTGCGGCCAGAACCGGTCGCTCAAAAAGGATATGAATTCGTGGGTTTTCCCCTTGTCTTTGTTCTTGATGTGCTCATCGCCGCGCTTCTAGGTGTCTTGGGACAAACTGCGGGTATGATTAAAAAATTAACTGAACTGGATCGAGAATTCACGGTGGATGGAGTAGGTGCCACGGCCGGATTTTTTAGAACTTAATATGGAGGAGTTGTGACGCCGGAGTATTTTGTTGATGCACTTGTAACGGTTGTTCATGAGACCAGCGTCGAAGACACGCTTAACGAACTTCGAGATGGACCAACTGGCAGACGTCCTCCAAAAGATCTCGTTCGCCTGTCCGAATGGTATGGAGAGAAATCCCCGCAGGACCACGTGTATATACGCCAGCTGGTCGAGCAGGCCGTCCACTCGGCCCTCTTCGGAACATTGTGCGTACTCGATGGCGTGCGCGCGATCGAGGGAATTGGCGATAAGTCCGAAATTGAGGTGTTCTCGGTGTTAGGCGATCAACGATCACGCTTGAATCCTCCCAACAATCCTTTGCATGACATTTATCAAGCCCAAATCTATGACCGGGTCTTTGGTAAGTCTCGCTAGTCTTCTATGCATGTGGACGCCTTTGGAGCTGTTGATTTAGCGTGGTTAAGAATGCATTTAACGGTAACGGCCAATACCCGCCCCTCGACACTTGTTCTGTAGGGATAAACAAATGGCCGACCGATGTTATCCCGAAGTCGCCCATGCTATATTGCTAATTTGCGATATATAACGTTATTTGCTAAAGAGGTATCGATGAGCGTCTTTCGAGAGAAGCCAGTTTTCTATTACACCGCAGTGGGTTTGCTGGCGATTTACATTATTTTGACGCTAATCTCCTTAATTTCTCATCTTGATGCCAGTGGCGTGGAGCAGTTCTCATACCTAAAGCACATCGGGATGGTCGTTTTGAACATCTATTTCCTTTCCTCGAAGAACCGTTTTTTCAACTACCTTGCGTTAGTGTGGCTTATCGTTTTGCCGTTCGAACGATATGTCGAGATCTATAGATCGGTTTCGTCCGGCAGTGCTAGCTATTGGGATCTCCTATCAAGCATTGATGGACTACGAATCTTTGTTTGGATGGTGGCAGTTTTAGTTTTGGTATCAAAACTCGCTGTAGATCGCTACGTAAATCCACAGGTCATCACTGAGTAAAGCAGATAGGCAGGATCGCAACGGTCCGCAAAGGGGCGGCTTTGGCAGACAGGCTGCTGGCGGTACCCGGCCAGGAGCAGACTATGATCGAAACTTAAGTTGGTAATCGGAACTATGACATCCTTCGAAAGCAAGGAAAGTTCAATGCGCCTAAAGTGTGCACTGCTCCTTTTGGTCATTGCGATTGCGTATGCAGGCGGTTACGTGTTTGCTCGCACGCGAGGATTCATCGTTATGTACGAGGATCATTTTAAAGATGAGCGGATAGCGGTTCGAAAGTGTGGTCCTGGCGTAGACGTTCGCGAAACAGAATGGGCACATCGGCGGAACAAATTGAGCTTGCTGTTGTATGACGTATTCTTGCCGGCAGCTGAAGTCGAGAACTTCGTTCGAGGAGGAAGAGCTCCTTACTAATCCCTTCGGTTTCCGAATCCGGCCAAACAGCGGCCCGTCGGCCGTTGAGAATTTGACGTGCGACCGCGCAAAGGTGCGAATAACTAGCGATGAAGAATAGTTTCCTTTCCATTGACTCTTCGATCATTGAGTCGCTCGCGCACCGTCCGCTACGGCTGCAGGAGCTTTTGGCAGTTGCCGCTGTTCGAACCGAAGCTCTGCGCCTCAACGTCCGGCGAGCCGGTGTATCCCCAAGCGAAAGTGCTGACACAACCATCAACGAGCGATTGCAGGCACTTCGGCGTAACGGCAATATTGCATACGATCCAGCGACAAGTCGTTGGGAAATTCTTAGTGATGCAACTGGGGCTTAACCTGGGATTCGAAATCGTACTACCGGCCAATACCAGCCCCTCAATTCGTGCGCGGTTTTGCCAGGCAAAAGGTTGGCCGCGGCTCAATCGCCGCTGATTATGCTACATAGTTTAGTTTTGATTAATAACGAGTTATCTGCCACGACAATGAACGGACAGCAATTAATTCATTTGGTTCTCACACTTTGGAAGTCCGGTGACACCGAATTGCTTCCAGAACATGTCTCGTCATCGGAATTGCGGCTCGCGCTGCAGCTGGCTTCGCTTATTGATCGTTTCGATTACTGTTGCTCGATTGAGTTCGCCGAGATTGCGTTCGGGAAGTCGGATGCATATGTGGCGGCTCTTAAACGACGATTCTCTGTGCCGACAAAGCGCACCGAAATGAGGGAACAATTTTTCGAAAGCGTTCGACGTATGATCGCCAATGCAGATATTGATCGATATTTTCCCGCCTCTTATGAGGCTGAGCTAACAGCCATACGCCGAGATCTTTTGGCGCTAAATGACAGATAGCAACTTCCCCGACCAAACCACTGGCAGCTGTCGGTAAGCTGCACGAGAAGCAATATGCAGATGTCGGCCAGGGGCAGACATACAAACAACTGAGAAACATGACAAAACTGTTGATTTTCATCGGGGAAGGTCTGAAGTTCGATGTCGATACGACAATCGACGCTATCGTCTCAATGGATGGCACGACGAACGCTAGAAGAGGCAACTTTATCGGTGCGATTTTCCAATGTGAATATAGGTACGCAAGAGAAAGTACGATCATCCGTATAAGCGCTAAGGCCCAAACTATTACGGCTGAGGGATTGAACGCATGCTCACTTTCTTTTGCGGTTGAGCTTCAAAAGGTAATAAAAGTCGACCTACAGGCCGTCGACATGGACTACAGCTTCCACGTTGCGTTGCGCGACTTCCCAACAGTTGAATCATTGGCACACGCCGTGTACGAGTAAACGTCGGCTTTGGGGCGAACTCGAAAATAATTGCGAACTTCCGCAAAGGGGCGTAAGCTGCCTCCGAACTTGTAGCAAGCGCCAGGTCAAGTTTGGAGTATCTGAGGTTATGAGAAGGACGGATTGTGCATCAAGATCCTAGCCACCGCCAAATACTTTCACGATCAATGGCGCAGTTCCAAGCCCCACCGTAACAATCATTCCTAGTGTCGCAATTTGCAGGCCAATCACCATGCGGAAATCCGCGCGTAGGTCGCGGACATCGTTGACAAGATGCTCCGTGGTAACTTCGAGACGTGACAAACGGCTTTCTATTTCACCGTTCTGCTTAGGTGGTGGTTCGCTTTGCATGGCCACCCCGTTCTTATTACGTGAAGAAGGTCGTGAAGCGCACTGGGCTGTACATTTGAACCATCCGATTGGATTAGATCGAACGAATGATCGCCGCCGCGAGTCCAATGCCGACAGTGATGACCATGCCGACTAGCACCCGAAAATCAGTTGTGCGAATTTTCATGAGTTGCTCGGCAAGATCTTTTTGTCCTGACTTCAAATCGCGGATCTCGTTCAGCACTACTTCCAGAATGGATTCCACTCTAAGCAAGCGTGCCTCTACGCATGTCTGCGGAAGACGGACGGGGTCAGTTGTCTTTTCTTGCTCGTGATTGTTCATGGCTAACTCACGAATGCAACGCTATCCGTCATTGTAAATCTTAAAGACGGCAAGCCAGACTTCGACTGACGCAATAAACGCTAAGGCAATCGCGACACAAAGTTCACGGCGCAATGCGCGAAACTCCATGTGCAATCTGCGGCTGGATTCGGACCATCGATCGTTGAGATGGTTGCTCTGCATGGCTGCCTCGCATTGAATGCGTGAAGCCAGTTTACGCTGAAGGGGGAGAACGTCAAGCGCACTGGGCTGTGCGCTTGACGTGGAGGGACTTGCTTAGCGTGGCAGAACGGAGCTGCCCATCAGGTACTCGTCGACAGCACGTGCGCACTGGCGGCCTTCGCGGATCGCCCACACTACCAGCGACTGGCCGCGGCGCATGTCGCCTGCTGCGAACACGCCTGGCTTGCTAGTCTTGTAGCTGTTGTCGCCTTCGGTCTGCGCGCGGACGTTGCCGCGTGCATCCTTGTCGACGCTGAACGCGTCCAGCACTTGCGCCACTGGCGAAACGAAGCCCATAGCCAGCAGCACCAGGTCGGCCTTCATCTCGAACTCGGAGTTCGGCACTTCGCTCATCTTGCCGTCTTTCCATTCGACGCGGCAGGCGATCAGTTTTTCGACTTTGCCGTTCTTGCCTTCCAGGCGCTTGGTGGCGACAGCCCAGTCACGCTCGCAGCCTTCTTCGTGCGAAGAGGAGGTGCGCAGCTTGGTCGGCCAGTATGGCCATACCATCGGCTTATTTTCCTGTTCCGGTGGCATTGGCATCAGTTCGAACTGGGTGACGCTGGCGGCGCCGTGGCGGTTCGAGGTGCCGACGCAGTCGGAGCCGGTGTCGCCGCCGCCGATCACGACCACGTGCTTGCCGGTGGCTTTGATCTGGTCTTTGACCTTGTCGCCTGCGTTGACCTTGTTCTGCTGCGGCAGGAAGTCCATCGCGAAGTGGACGCCTTTCAGTTCACGGCCTGGCACTGGCAGGTCGCGCGGGGTTTCCGCGCCGCCAGCCATCACGACGGCGTCGAAGTCTTTTTCCAGATCCTCAGGGAAGATGGTTTCCTTGGAGCCGTTGGCCACGGATGCCGGGAAGTCTTTGCCGATCAGGACGGAGGTGCGGAACTTCACGCCTTCCGCTTCCATCTGCTCGACGCGGCGGTCGATGTGGACCTTTTCCATCTTGAAGTCAGGGATGCCGTAGCGCAGCAGGCCGCCGATGCGGTCGGCCTTCTCGAACACGGTCACGTCGTGGCCGACGCGCGCCAACTGCTGCGCTGCGGCCAGGCCTGCAGGACCGGAACCAACGATCGCGACCTTCTTGCCGGTCTTGACGTCGGAAATCTGCGGCACGACCCAGCCGTGCTCCCAGCCTTCGTCGATGATCTTGTGTTCGATCGACTTGATGCCGACTGGCAGCTCGTGGATGCCCAGGGTACAGGCGCTCTCGCAAGGCGCCGGGCAGATGCGTCCCGTGAACTCCGGGAAGTTGTTGGTCGAGTGCAGCGTGTTCAGTGCTTCGCGGTAGTGGCCGCGGTACACCAGGTCATTCCAGTCCGGGATGATGTTGTTGACCGGGCAGCCCGAATTACAGAACGGGATGCCGCAATCCATGCAGCGTGCGCCCTGCACCTTGGCCTGGTCGTGGCTCAGGTGGATGACGAACTCTTTATAGTTCTTGAGGCGAGCCTCTGGAGCCAGGTAGCTTTCCTCCTGGCGCTGGAATTCCATGAAACCGGTGATCTTACCCATTTTAATGATCCTCTCTTACGCTGCGATTGCTTGAGTTTCCGCTTCGATCGCGGCGTTATCTGCCATTTCCACCAGAGCGCGTTTGTACTCGCTCGGGAACACTTTGACGAACTTGGAACGGCTCTCGTTCCAGTTGTCCAGCAACAGGCGCGCGCGCGTGCTGCCGGTGTGTTTGAAGTGGCGTTCAATCAGGCGTTTGAGGATGGTTTCGTCGGCCTCCGGCTCGCCATTGCGATGCTGGCTGTGCCAGGTGGCTTTGTCGACCAGCTGGTCGGCTGCCGCCTTCACGTCTTCCAGGCTTACCATGGACATATTGCACTTGCTGTGGAATTCGCCGTCCGGGTCGTACACGTAGGCGATACCGCCCGACATGCCCGCCGCGAAGTTACGGCCGGTGGCGCCCAGCACGACCACGGTACCGCCGGTCATGTATTCGCAACCGTGGTCACCAAGGCCTTCCACGATCGCGGTGGCGCCGGAGTTACGCACGGCGAAACGCTCGCCGGCCACGCCGTTGATGAAGGCTTCGCCGGCAACCGCGCCGTACATCACGGTGTTACCAACGATGATGTTGTTCACAGCCCAGCCGCGGAACTCGGTGTTCGGACGCACGATTATGCGGCCGCCCGACAGGCCCTTGCCCACGTAGTCGTTGCCTTCGCCCACCAAGTCGATGGTGATGCCCGCTGCCAGGAAGGCTGCAGCCGACTGGCCAGCGGTGCCTTGCAGCTGGATGTGGATGGTGTCGTCCGGCAGGCCGGCGTGGCCGTATTTCAGGGCCACTTCGCCCGACAGCATGGTGCCGACGGTGCGATTGACGTTCTTCACCGGCGAGATGAAGGAGACGCGCTCGCCTTTTTCCAGCGCTGGCTTGGCTTGTGCGATCAGCTTCAGGTCCAGTGCCTTGTCCAGGCCGTGGTCCTGTTCTTCGGTGTGGTAAACCAGCTTGCCGTCGTCCACTTTCGGCTGGTAGAAGACATTGCTGAAGTCCAGGCCCTGTGCCTTCCAGTGGGTGATGGCTTTCGACTTGTCCAGCAGGTCGGCGCGGCCAATCAGTTCGTCGAAGGTGCGGATACCCAGTTGCGCCATCAGCTGGCGGGCTTCTTCAGCGACGAAGAAGAAGTAGTTCACCACGTGTTCTGGCTTGCCCTGGAACTTCTTGCGCAGTTCCGGATCTTGCGTCGCAACGCCGACCGGGCAGGTGTTCAGGTGGCACTTGCGCATCATGATGCAGCCTTCCACCACCAGCGGTGCGGTGGCGAAGCCCACTTCGTCGGCGCCCAGCAGGGCGGCGATCACCACGTCGCGGCCGGTACGCATCTGGCCGTCGGCCTGTACACGCACACGGCTACGCAGGCCGTTCAGCACCAGGGTTTGCTGGGTTTCGGACAGGCCCAGTTCCCATGGGGTACCGGCGTGCTTGACGGAGGACAGCGGCGAAGCGCCGGTGCCGCCGTCATGGCCGGCCACCACGATGTGGTCAGCCTTGGCTTTCGACACACCGGCAGCCACGGTACCGATACCGACTTCCGACACCAGCTTGACCGAGATCGAAGCGCGCGGGTTGGCGTTCTTCAGGTCGTGGATCAGCTGCGCCAGGTCTTCGATCGAGTAGATGTCGTGGTGCGGTGGCGGCGAGATCAGGCCCACGCCCGGTACCGAGAAGCGCAGCTGCGCAATGTACTCGGACACTTTGTGGCCCGGCAGCTGGCCGCCTTCGCCCGGCTTAGCGCCCTGCGCCATCTTGATCTGGATCTGATCGGCGGAATTCAGGTACTCCGCGGTCACGCCGAAGCGGCCGGATGCTACCTGCTTGATGCGCGAACGCAGCGAGTCGCCTTCCTGCAGCGGGATATCCGATTCGATCTGGTCTTTGCCGAGTTCGGAAGCCAGGGTGGCGCCGACCTTGATCGGAATGCCTTTCAGTTCGTTCGAATAACGGCGTGGATCTTCGCCGCCTTCGCCGGTGTTGGACTTGCCGCCGATACGGTTCATGGCGATGGCCAGGGTGGCGTGGGCTTCGGTCGAGATCGAGCCCAGCGACATTGCACCGGTCGCGAAACGCTTGACGATTTCCTTGGCCGGTTCCACTTCGTCCAGCGGGATCGCCTTGGTCGGGTCGATCTTGAACTCGAACAGGCCGCGCAGCGTCAGGTGGCGCTTGGTCTGGTCGTTGATCAGCTGTGCGTACTCTTTATAGGTCGAGTAGTTGTTGGAACGGGTCGAGTGCTGCAGTTTGGCGATGGCGTCCGGGGTCCACAGGTGGTCTTCGCCGCGCACGCGGTAGGCGTATTCGCCGCCGGCGTCCAGCTGGTCGGCCAGGACAGGATCATCGCTGAAGGCCAGCTTGTGCAGGCGCAGGCCTTCCTCAGCCACTTCGAACAGGCCGATACCTTCCACGTTCGACTGGGTGCCGCGGAAGTATTTGTCGACCAGTTGGCGGTTCAGGCCAACGGCTTCGAAGATCTGCGCGCCGCAGTAGGACATATAGGTCGAGATGCCCATCTTGGACATGACCTTCATCAGGCCCTTGCCCACTGCCTTGGTGTAGTTGTAGATCGCCTTCTCTGGAGTCAGGTCGCCTGGCAGCGAGTGCGCCAGTTCGGCCAGGGTTTCCATTGCCAGGTATGGGTGCACGGCTTCCGCACCGTAGCCGCCCAGCAGGGCGAAGTGGTGGGTTTCGCGGGCCGAGCCGGTTTCCACCACCAGGCCGGTGGAGGCGCGCAGGCCCTTGCTCACCAGGTGCAGGTGAATGGTCGAGGTAGCCAGCAGGGCTGGGATCGCGACGCGGTCAGGGCCGACGCTGCGGTCGGACAGGATCAGGATGTTGTGACCGGATTTGACGGCGTCCACGGCTTCCGCGCACAGCGATGCCAGCGACGCTTCGACGCCTTCCTTGCCCCAGGCCAGCGGGTAGCAGATGCTCAGTTCATAGGACTTGAACTTGCCGCCGGTGTGCTGGCTGATGCTGCGCAGGCGCGCGATGTCATCAAAGCCCAGCACCGGCTGTGCCACTTCAAGGCGCATTGGCGGGTTGACGTTGTTGGTATCCAGCAGGTTCGGCTTAGGGCCGATGAAGGACACCAGCGACATCACCATCGCTTCGCGGATCGGGTCGATCGGCGGGTTGGTCACCTGTGCGAACAGCTGCTTGAAGTAGTTATACAGCGGCTTCAGTTTGTTGGAAGTGACGGCCAGCGGCGAGTCGTTACCCATCGAGCCGATGGCTTCTTCGCCATTGATCGCCATTGGCGCCAGGATGAAGCGCATGTCTTCCTGGGTATAGCCGAATACTTGCTGGCGGTCGAGCAGGGAAGCGCTCTGCTTCTCACCGTTGGCCGGGCCGTATTTCGCCACGTTGCCGGCGGTCTGGCTTTCGCTCATTTTCAGCTCGCCAAGCTTGATGCGCACGGCGTTGATCCATGCCTTGTATGGCTTGGCGTTGGCGTAGGTGTCTTTCAGTTCCTTGTCGTCGATGATGCGGCCGGCCTCCAGGTCGATCAGGAACATCTTGCCTGGCTGCAGGCGCCATTTTTGGATGATCTTCGATTCCGGGATTGGCAGCACGCCGGATTCGGACGCCATCACCACCAGGTCGTCGTCGGTCACAATGTAACGGGCAGGGCGCAGGCCATTGCGGTCCAGGGTACCGCCGATGTAGCGGCCGTCGGTGAAGGCCATGGCGGCCGGGCCGTCCCATGGTTCCATCATCGATGCGTAATATTCGTAGAAGGCCTTGCGGTTGTCGTCCATCAGCGTGTGGTTTTCCCACGCTTCAGGAATCATCATCATCATCGCTTGTGCCAGCGGATAGCCTGCCATCAGCAGCAGTTCCAGCGCGTTGTCGAAGCAAGCGGTGTCGGACTGGCCTTCATAGATCAGCGGGAACAGCTTCTGCAGGTCGTCGCCCAGCACGGCCGACTTCATCACGCCTTCGCGGGCGCGCATCCAGTTGAAGTTGCCCTTCACAGTGTTGATCTCGCCGTTGTGCGCGATCAGGCGGTACGGGTGGGCCAGCGGCCACTCAGGGAAGGTATTGGTCGAGAAACGCTGGTGGACCAGCGCCAGCGCGGAGATGCAGCGCGGGTCCTGCAGGTCCTTGTAGTACACGCCGACCTGGTCAGCCAGCAGCAGGCCTTTGTATACGACGGTACGTGCCGACATGGACGGCACGAAGAATTCTTTACCGTGGATGAGCTTCAGCGCCTGGATCGCGTGGCCCGACGATTTGCGGATCACGTACAGCTTGCGTTCCAGCGCGTCAGTCACCATCACATCCTGGCCGCGGCCGATGAAGATCTGGCGGATGACTGGTTCTTTTTCGCGGACGCGCGGCGACATCGGCATCTCGCAGTCGACCGGCACGTTACGCCAGCCCAGCACGACCTGGCCTTCGATGCGCACGGCGCGCTCGATTTCCTGTTCGCAAGCGATACGGGAAGCGTTTTCTTTTGGCAGGAAGACCATGCCGACGCCGTATTCGCCTGGCGGCGGCAGCTCGACGCCTTGCTTGGCCATCTCATCGCGGTAGAACTGGTCAGGAATCTGGATCAGGATGCCTGCGCCGTCGCCCATCAGTTTGTCGGCACCGACCGCGCCCCGGTGGTCGATATTTTTCAGGATCATCAAACCCTGTTCGACGATCGAGTGGCTCTTGTTGCCTTTGATGTGGGCGACGAAACCGACGCCACAGGCGTCATGTTCGTTGGCTGGGTTGTACAAACCTTGCGCTTGCATGCGATTCTCCGCTGAATTTTTGGTCACGAAAATCCAGAGTAATGCAGTGCACAAATTCTCGCAAGAAAAATAAATAGGGTCGGTGTCGAATTAAATCATCGACAGTCGCTCTGAAATTTAATTGGGGACAGAGTGATGCCAAAACCGGTAATTCAGTGTCAGACCCGCAGGGTCTGACACTTGGCCTGCGTCCGCCGCATCAGGAAGGTGCCTGACCCTGCGGGTCAGGCGGGTACGGCCCCCCCGGCCGGTTTACCGGTTTTGGCTGGCCGCCCGCGCTTAGCCGGCAATACCTGCCGTTTCATACGCCGCTCCAGCTCAGCCTTCCACTTGTCACTACCCAGAGGCCAGCCCTTGAGCGCCGCGCTCTCGATCGCCCGCGTCTCCGCCCCACCCAACCCCTGCGCCGCCAGTTCTATATAGGCAGCCTCCCGCTGGAACGGCGTATTCCCCAACCCCCAGTACAGGGGATGGTCGGTCACTGCCCCATCCGGACGGATCCCGGCATGGTGCGGGTAGCTCGACCACTCATAATGTTCCGGCCCTTCAGCCAACCGCGCCCGCACGGCAGCGAATTCGATGTATTTAGAGCAAGAAATGAAGAAGCGCTCAGCCTCAATCACCGAAGTCTTATAGCGCCCCTGCCATAAAGTCCCGGCGCGGGAGTACTTTTGGTTGAAATAAGGGACATAGTGCCGCCCGATCCATTGCATCATGCCACCCAAGCCTTCTTCATCGCTTGGCGAGGCTAAAAGATGCAATTCGCCCGGCAAAAGGGTGTAGGCGTGCACCGCCACCTTGTATTGGCGGGCGGCGGCGCGCATCCAGGCGATAAAACTGCTGAAATCTTCATCATCCTGGAAAACCTGCTGGCCATTCAGGCCGCGCTGGATGATGTAATGAGGCTGGTTGGGAACGACGAGTCGGGGCAAACGGGCCATAAAAGCAAAAAGGGTAGGATCGGGAAACCCCGATTCTACCCAGATTGCATGACTCTGTCCCTTTTAAGAGAGATTGAAGCTGGCGGACAGGCTATAGCCCTCGCCATAGGCCGAACGCAGGGGTAAATCCTGGCCCAGGCCGCTACGCGCTTTTTTGCGTAAACGATACACGAGCATGTCGACGCGGCGGCCGGCATCCGGGTCATCGCCGCCGATACCGGCCACGATCACCTGGCGCGGCACGGGACGGGTGTTAATGGTCAGCAAGTGCAGGAAATTGCACTCTTTCTCGGTCAGGGTAATCGCCTGGCCCTGCAGTTCCAGCTGGCGGGCGGAAACCTTCAGGGTCCACTTGCTCGGCACGGGAATCGCTTCCTGCGGGCCAACACGGCGGTCCAGCGCCTCGATGTGGGCAGCCAGTTCCGGGAATTTGATTGGCTTGGTCAGGTAATGGTCCGCGCCCAGGCGCAGGCCCATGATGCGGGAATCGAAGGCCACGCGGCCGGTCAGCACCAGCAAACCAATCTGTGGATAGAGCTGGCGCATGCGCGGGATGACATTGAAGCCATCCTCGTCCGGCAAGCCCAGGTCGAGTACAACTACGCCCACGGTGCCCTGGCTGAGGGCGGACCACATTTCTTGAGCGTTATTGGTAGTATGAACTACGTGGCCAAGCTCAGCCAGGAAATCCGCCATCTCTTCGGCGTACTCCAGGTTGTCTTCCACGATCAGTATTTGCGTCATTGATGCGCCATTTTCCATTCTGTCGCAAGCCGGGGTTTGGGGCTTGCGTCAAAGAATTATCACCATGTGTCACGGGCTGCGCAACCCTTAAGCAGCGATAGGGAGCCAAATCCGAAATTTCTTGCCGCTTTCAGGCAAATTTTCCACAGAAAGCGTGCCGCCGTGAACCTCTACAACATTTTTGGCCATATATAGGCCGAGGCCGGAACCGGCTTGCCCTGCGGCAGCCTTGCCTCGGTAACCCTTGTCGAAGAGTTTGCCTAGCTCATCATCCGGAACGTGGGCGCCGCGATCTATGACGAAAAGTTCTATCCCGCCTTCGCTAGCCTTCCTTCCCTGTAATTCTATCGCAACGTTATCATTTGTGTACTTGAGGGCATTATCTAAAAGTATGTCCAGGCACAAACGCATGCCTTGCGGATCGCAACGCATCCATTGCGGCAAGCCTTCCGCACGTACGGTGATGCCAGCACGGCGTTGGCGTGCTTGCTCGGCGGCCGTTTCCAGCAAGGCTTCCGGCGAAACTTCATCGGGCTGGCGCTTGCGGCCGATGCTGGCCAGGCGCTCCGGACTCAGGTACTCGTTGATCAGCTCCAGCAAGCGGTCAACTGCGGTCTGGATTTTGCGATAACGCTTCTTGGTGTTTTCGTCGGCGTTCTGCGACGTCATTTCCAAGCGCTGGATGGCGCCATCGATCGTCGACAGTGGCGTGCGGAATTCATGCGACACCATGGAGGCGAATTTCTTTTGCTGCTTTTCGCGTTCGATTCGGTCGCGGATGTCGCGCACGGTGCCGACCAGGCGCAGCGCGCCGCTCGCGACATCGGGCACCAGGGTCGATTCGATTTCCACCGGGATCAGCACGCCATCGCCGCCCACCAGCTCGGCTTCGCGCACGGTGTGGCGCCGCGTGCCATCTCCGGAGGTGAACGCTTCCAACCGTTCGAACAGATCGCCCATCAGGCTTTCGGCTACCTGCTGGGCAAGCTCGGGCACATAGCCGAACAGCTGCTCGGCGGAAGGGCTGACGTAGAGGAGCTGGCCACTATCGCAGTCCAGCATCCAATGTACGTCACTACTGTGGTCCAGGATCTGGCGATAGTGTTCTGCACTCAGCATGCGGAAATCCTTAGTCCTGTAATGGGGCGAAGATTTGTTGCAAGTCTTCCTGTGTCAAAGCCATCTTCTGCGATTCGCCTTCGGCCAGCACGGATTGCGCCAGGTCCGATTTTTTCTGCTGCAGCAGCTGGATCTTTTCTTCCAGCGTGCCTTTGGCGATCAGCTTGTAGACGAACACCGGCTTGTCCTGGCCGATACGCCAGGCGCGGTCGGTGGCCTGGTTTTCAGCGGCCGGGTTCCACCATGGGTCATAGTGGATCACAGTGTCGGCCGCGGTCAGGTTCAGGCCCACACCGCCTGCTTTCAGCGAGATCAGGAAGATCGGCACCGCGCCTTGCTGGAAGGCCGCTACCTGGGCCCCGCGGTCGCGCGTTTCGCCTGTCAGCAGGGCGTACGGGATGTCGCGCGCTTCCAGCTCTTCCTCGATCAGTTCCAGCATCGAGGTGAATTGCGAGAACACCAGGATCTTGCGCTTTTCTTCCAGCAGGTCTTCCACCATCTGCATCAGGTCGACCAGCTTGGCCGAACCGGTCGTGGCGGCTTTCTTGGTGCTCTTAACAAGGCGCGGGTCGCAGCAGACCTGGCGCAGCTTGAGCAGCGCTTCAAGGATCACGATCTGGGAGCGTGCTACGCCCTTGCGGTCGATCTCGTCACGCACTTTCTGGTCCATGGCCAAGCGCACGGTTTCGTATAGGTCGCGCTGGGCGCCCGACAGTTCCACCTTGCGCACCATCTCGGTCTTCGGCGGCAGTTCTTTGGCCACGCTGTCCTTGGTACGGCGTACCAGGAAAGGCTTGATGCGCCGGTTCAGCAGCATGCGGCGCTGCGGATCGTCCTGGCGTTCGATCGGATGGCGGAAGTTGCTGTTGAAAGTTTTCTCATCGCCCAGCAAGCCAGGCAGCAGGAAGTGGAATTGCGACCACAGCTCGCCCAAGTGGTTTTCCAGCGGCGTGCCGGACAGGCACAGGCGGTGGCGTGCGCGCAGCAAGCCGGCGCTCTGTGCAGCCTTGGAGCGGGTGTTCTTGATGTAGTGCGACTCGTCCAGGATCACCAGGTGGAAATCATGCTCGCGCAGTTTTTCCTCGTCGCGCGGCAGCAGCGCATAGGTGGTCAGCACCAGGTCGACTTTCGGAATTTCGTCGAACAGTTCGGCGCGGTCTTTACCTTGCAACAGCAGCACTTTCAGGCCAGGCGCGAAGCGGGCGGTTTCGTCCTGCCAGTTGTTCATCAGGCTGGTAGGCGCGATGACGAGGGCTGGGTGATCGAGACGGCCGGCCTCCTTCTCCACCAGGATGTGGGCGATGGTTTGCACCGTCTTACCCAGGCCCATATCGTCGGCCAGGATGCCGCCGAAGTTGTACTCACGCAGGAACTGCATCCAGCTCAAGCCGTCAGTCTGGTAGTCGCGCAGGGTAGCCCGCAGGCCAGCCGGGGTCGGCACGCGCTTCACCGACGAGAATTGGTTCAGCTTGTGGCCCATTTCGCGCAGTTCTTCGCCGCCGGTCCACTGGAATTCGACATTGCGCGCCAGCTCATCCAGACGCGCGGCGTCCAGCGAGGACATGCGCACCGAGTGGCGGATTTTTTCGCTGAAGTAGAGCTCGCCAATCGTGGCCAGGATAGGACGCAGGCGGTTCCATGGCAGGGCCACGCGAGTGCCTTCCGGCAGTACGGCCAGCATCTGGTCCGCTTCGCCATGCACGGCCAGTGCTTTCGGGCTGAAATCGTTCGGGAAGTTGCGGATCATCTGCACCAGCACCGGCAGCAGAGGCACGCGCTCGCCGTTCACGGTGATGCCCAGCTCCAGGTCGAACCAGGCGTTGCCGTTGTCGGTGGTTTCTTCCTCGACTTCGGCATACCACTCCTCCACCACCACCATATCGTAGCGGTACTTCGGCGACTTCTCGACGCGCCAGCCGGCAGCCTCCAGTTCGACAATGCCGGACTCGGCAAAGCGGATCCAGTCGGCCTGGTTGGCCAGTAGCAGGCCACCGCGCACGCTCGACAGCGGCAGGGCGGTCGGCTTCTTGAAGCCAAGCTGGGTCAGGGTTTCCAGTGCGGCTGTTTCAGCAGTTTCATCGCGCTGGATGATCTCGGTCACGTCGCCGCGCTGGCGCACCACGCGCTGTGACGGGTCGAAGGAAACCCGCTCGCCATCGTAGTCGTAGGACAGCACGGCGTAATCGTTCCAGCGCTGCATGGTGCCATCGGCCAGCTGCGCGGAATCGAGCACGAGGATAGGACGCGGCTTGACGTCGGTGCGCACGCGCTGCGGCAGCGGCTGTGGCAACGGCATCAGCTGTTGCAAGCCATGCGCCAGCAGCAGCTGGGACACGCGCATCTTGTCGTTTGGCATCAGCAGCGGTGCCTGCGCCACCAGGGCTTGCAGGTCAGCCAGCGGGATGGTGGTGCCGCCCTGGTTCAGTTGCAGGACGCCGGTGGACAGGTTATCGATGTACCACGGCGGCTCGGTCGGCAGCATGTAGTCGATCTGGTCGGCGCCGTGGTGCTTAGGGCCCTCTGGCACGTCGACTTGCCATCCAAGGCGCAGGCCCTTGCCTTCTTCGCGCCAGGCCAGGCTGGCAATGCGAATATCGCCTGACTTCATCGGGTAGACCAGGCCATTGCCGACATCCGACCAGGAGTTGGCCCACAGCAGCTTGTCTTGTTCCGACAACATTTGCAGAAGTGCCGCACCAATCTTGCCGCGCGGCTCAGTCGCGCTACCGGTCTGCGAATTGGGGCCGCTACGCATGGCCACGAAGAAGCGCACCAGGTCTTCATCGCCCGGCGCCAGGAAAGCCGGCGGAGCGGAGAGCAGGGAGAACACTTCGCTGACCGGGCTGGCCGCAGCCACGTCGCCGTTCGGCTTCAGGCGCGCCTTGTACAGGCAGAGCGCAACATGGCGTCCGCCGCTGGTGGGCGCCAGCACGTAAATCAGTTTGTAGTTAGTCTGTTTCGGGTCGATTTCGACCGGGGCCAGTTTAGGCTTGGGATGCGCGGCTGCATCCACCCTCTGCAACCACGTCGCCACAGCATAGGGAAGCTGGTTAGGTGGAGCGGCAGGTGCGGGGGCCGGTGCGACTGGAGTTTCGCGGGCTTCGTCGCGGGTAATATCCATTGGGCGCATTCTTTTAAATCAGCGGTTCAAAAACAGCAACATGCAATATTATCCGCCTTCTACAGTTTCGTGTTTGTGAAAATCCTAACTTAGTGCAACTACAAGTTAGACGGACAACATTAACTAATTAATAATAATCGATTCTGTGGCGGGTTGGCGATGCGGCGTTGTATGATTTCGGCCTTCACAGTTTGGAAACACCGTCATGCTGCCTTCTATCGAACAACGCCTCGCCGTCGAACTGGCCGCCAAGCCGGTCCAGGTCGCCGCCGCCATCGCCCTGCTGGACGAAGGCGCCACCGTACCGTTTATCGCCCGCTACCGTAAGGAAGCGACCGGCGGGCTGGACGACACCCAGCTGCGCAACCTCGAAGAGCGCCTGCGCTACCTGCGCGAACTGGAAGACCGCCGCGAAGCGATCGTCAATTCGATTACCGAGCAAGGCAAGATGACGCCGGAGCTGCTAGATGCGGTCATGCACGCAGAGGACAAGACCCGTCTGGAAGACCTTTACCTGCCATACAAACTAAAACGCCGCACCAAGGCCCAGATCGCTATCGAAGCCGGCCTGGCTCCGCTGGCCGAGGCTCTGCTGGGTGATCCAAGCCTGAATCCGGACGAACAAGCCGCCGGCTACCTGCGCGAAGCCTTCGAAACCGCCGACGGCAAGAATCCTGGTGTTGCCGATGCGAAAGCCGCACTGGATGGCGCCCGCCAGATCCTGATGGAACGCTTCGCGGAAGACGCCACCCTGCTGCAATCGCTGCGCGAATATGTTCAAGATCATGGCGTAGTTGAGTCCAAAGTTGTTGACGGAAAGCAAGAGGAGGGCGAAAAGTTCGCCGATTACTTCGATTACTCGGAGCCGCTGGCCGCCGTCCCTTCCCACCGCGCCCTTGCACTGTTGCGCGGACGCCGCGAAGGCATGCTGGACGTGACCCTGCGCCTGGATACGGAAGAAGAAAAACCGAAGTGGGATGCCCCGCATAACCCATGCGAAAGCCGCATTTCGGCCCGTTTCGGCATCAAACAAGCCGGCCGCCCAGCCGACAAATGGCTGGCCGACACCGTGCGCTGGACCTGGCGCGTGAAGTCTTTCATGCACCTGGAAACCGAACTGATGGGCGCCCTGCGCGAAAAAGCCGAGCTGGACGCCATCAATGTATTCGCTACCAACTTGAAAGCCTTGCTGCTGGCAGCGCCAGCCGGGCCGCGCGCCACCATGGGCCTGGACCCTGGCCTGCGCACCGGCGTGAAGGTTGCCGTGGTCGACGCCACTGGCAAGGTTGTGGATACCTCCACCATTTATCCACACCAGCCGCGCAATGACTGGCACGGTTCGCTGCACACCCTGTCGCAACTGGCCGCCAAGCACAATGTGTCGCTGGTTTCGATCGGCAACGGCACCGCCTCGCGCGAAACCGACAAGCTGGCGCAGGACCTGATCAAGCAGTGCCCTGAGCTGAAGCTGACCAAGATCGTGGTCTCCGAAGCCGGCGCATCGGTGTACTCGGCTTCCGAATACGCTTCGCGCGAACTGCCGGAACTGGACGTGTCGCTACGCGGCGCAGTCTCGATTGCACGCCGCCTGCAAGACCCGCTGGCCGAGCTGGTGAAGATCGATCCAAAGTCGATCGGCGTTGGCCAGTACCAGCACGACGTATCGCAAACCCAGCTGGCGCGTTCGCTGGATGCCGTGGTTGAGGATTGCGTAAACGCCGTCGGCGTGGACGTAAACACCGCATCGGCCCCGCTGCTGGCGCGCGTTTCCGGCCTATCCGCCAGCGTGGCGCAGAGCATCGTGACCTACCGCGACATGAAGGGCGCCTTCGCCTCCCGCGCCGCGCTGAAAAATGTGCCACGCCTGGGCGACAAGACCTTCGAACAAGCCGCCGGCTTCCTGCGCGTGATGGGCGGCGAAAACCCGCTGGACGCGTCCGCAGTCCACCCGGAATCCTACCCGCTGGTCGAAAAAATCCTGGCCGACATCCAGAAGGATGTGCGCGGCGTGATCGGCGAGAGCAAGCTGCTGAAATCCCTGTCGCCGGCTAAGTATGCCGACGAAAAATTCGGCGTGCCGACCGTGACCGACATCATCAAGGAACTGGAAAAGCCGGGCCGCGACCCGCGTCCTGAGTTCACCACCGCCACCTTCAAGGAAGGCGTGGAAGAAATCAGCGACCTGCGCGTGGACATGATCCTGGAAGGCGTGGTGACGAACGTGGCCGCCTTCGGCGCCTTCGTCGACATCGGCGTGCACCAGGACGGCCTGGTCCACATTTCCGCCCTGTCGAACACCTTCGTCAAAGACCCGCACACGGTGGTGAAGGCAGGCCAGGTGGTGAAAGTGAAAGTGCTGGAAGTGGACGTGAAGCGCAAGCGTATCGCCCTGACCATGCGCCTGAGCGACAGCGCCCCGGCCGCCGGATCGCGCCCTGAACAGCGCGGCGACCGCAACGACCGCCGCGCCATGGGCCAGCAGCAGAAGCAGCAATCGCGCGAGCCGGCCCAGCAAGGCTCGATGGCCGCGGCCTTCGCCAAGCTGCGCGGCTAAAACCGGTGCCAGGTCTGTCATTTGGACAGACAGAGTACTTCTTTGATCTATCTCAATACGAGAAAAGTGGACAAATCCCGTATTGAGGTAGATCAAATGTTGGCGCTAGCTGTCCGATTGACAGACCTGGCACCGAATTTGGCACCGAATTTCAAATCTGCCGCAGGCGGCGCCAGATGCCCATTGAGGCGAATGCGGAAAGCGAAATGCTGAAGAGCGACAGGCCGAATACGCCGACGGCGATCTGGCTGCCGGCCTGCATATCCTGCCAGAGACCGCGGTCCAGCAGGACCATTGGCAGCAGCGACAGTCCTGGAATGATGGTCAGGAGCAGGTTGCGGTATTTGGCGACCTGGGAAGCACGGTCGGTGAAGATTTCGGGCTGCGTCCCTGGACCGGCCAGCTTGCGCCAGCACATCCAGCTCCCCGCCACTTCACCGACCAGCTCCCAGCCCGCATCGCGGAACAGCTGGCGGTAATCACCCTTGCCGCCGCTGATCTTGAAATCCCAGCGGTAGACGTAGTCGGCGGGCGCGCCCTGCTCGAAACGGTGCAGCAGTCCCAGCGAATCCATGCTGCGCAAGTGAAGGCCCTGGCGCGATTGCGCAGCCAGCCATTCTTCGTGTTCGCGGTCCTGCCAGGCCCACCACCACTTCCATACCCTCTTCATGCCGCCCTCCCGAGCTTGAGCGCCGCGTGGGCGCTTTGCACCATGATCTCCAGCCGGCGCACCTGCTCCGCCAGCACTTGCCTGCCCAGGTCGGTCAGCGCGTAGATCTTGCGCCGCTCCTCTTCCGCCACCTTGGCGATCAGTTTCTGCTTTTCCAGTGTGTTGAAGGCGCCGTACATGGTGCCGGGACCGATCGTGACCGCGCCGCCACTCATGGCTTCCACCTTTTGCATGATGGCGTAGCCGTGGGACGGTTCGGTCAGGGCCGCCAGCATGTAGAAGCTGGCCTCCGACAAGGGCAGGTATTTTGAGTAATCCATATATCGAATAGCGCTATATCGAGTGTCGATATAGTGGCATCGATTCATGACCTGTGTCAACAGGCACACTGCTGTTTCGCGGTAAAATGGCGGGATTCCAATCCTTAGCAGTGAGAATGCAATGAGCGACGTACAAACCTGGATCAAAGAAACCGTGACCAACACCCCTGTCGTGCTGTTCATGAAGGGCACCGCCCAGTTCCCACAGTGCGGTTTTTCTGGCCGAGCCATCCAGATCCTGAAAGCTTGCGGCGTTGAGAACATCGCCACCGTGAACGTGCTGGACGACGCGGAAGTGCGCCAAGGCATCAAGGAATACTCGAACTGGCCAACCATCCCGCAGCTGTATGTACGCGGCGAGTTCATCGGCGGCTCCGACATCATGTCCGAGATGTACGAATCCGGCGAACTGAAGGCCCTGCTGGACAACAATGGCTGATCGCCCGCAGCGGCTGGTCATTGCCATCACTGGCGCCACTGGCGCCGTGTACGGCGTGCGGCTGCTGCAGCACCTCCGCAATATTTCCGGCGTGGAGACACATTTGGTGATCTCCGACGCCGCAGTCCTCACCCTCCACCAGGAAACCGGCCTGCAGCGCAAGGAAGTCGAAGCGCTGGCCCACGTCGTCCACAAGCAGAACAATATTGGCGCCTCCATCGCCAGCGGCTCCTTCCAGGCCGACGGCATGGTGATTGCCCCCTGCTCGATGAAAACCCTGGCTTCGGTCGCGCACGGCCTGTCCGACAACCTGATCGCCCGTGCCGCTGACGTCATGCTGAAAGAGCGCCGCCGCTTGATACTGATGGTGCGCGAGACGCCTTTAAATCTTGCGCATTTACGAAACATGACGGCCGTGACTGAAATGGGCGGCATTATTTTTCCGCCATTGCCAAGTTTTTACCACCAGCCGAAAACCATCGATGAAATGGTGGACCACACGGTCGCCCGCGTGATCGATTTATTCGGCATATGTCACAATCTGGCCCCACGCTGGAATGGTATGAACCCTTGAAAACATGCGCTTTTACGGGCTAATGTATCAAGACTGTTACAAAGTGGTATGGTCGTTTGTGACATGGCAGGACGCCATTCGGATTGCGCTAAATGCATGATTTCAGCATCCAGGCAGGGCGCGCCGGGAGCCGGCGCGCTATGTAAAACTCGCATCTGAAACCGGCCCTATTTGCCGCGCTTTGCGCAGGACAAATAGTGCCGAAATGTTACTTTTGGTAGTTGACCCTGACCAGCATGCGAATAAATTCGCGCGCGATTTGCTTGTGATGGTCGTCGAGACGTTGCAAATCAGCGATCAATTTCACGTCTGCCGACTCAAAGCGGGCCAGGCTACTGCCATTCGTATCACCGTTATGATGCTCGATTTCGGCTCCGCCAAAGCGTAGCCACTCAGCAGGAACGCCCAGCCACTGCGCAATCATGCGCAGCTTTTCCTGGGTTGGAATCGCCTCGCCAACCAGCCATTTTCGGGCCGCGTGGACCGTAATCGGTCTGCCCTCAAACCTGATGTTGAACTCGCGCGCCAGCCGGGTAGGGCTGTCCGGAGAATAGTGGGCGTTTTTCAAAGCCTGCTGAAGTCGCTGGCTGAAGCTTTCACGTTCGTTCGAAGAATTCATAGTTGCACTATTTCATGTCACAACATGAATGTCAGTCTCTAGAATCATCAGACCAATTGTGACAATTGTAAATTACAACAATTAACAATTGGCGCTACAGACTGTCCGATTTCCTGCTCTGCCAATCCGAATTTCTTTCGGTCGAATCCGGTGAAAATAGCAGAATCTACTTGTCAGGACGACAAGCAATCGGTTACAACTTTAGAAATAAAGTTGATTTACGACTACAAACCTAGAGGCCGTCTTAGTTGTCGACCGGTCAGCTGGTATTAAGGACTGCCGGTAACTTATTGAGCCTTGATGAATCTTATGATGCCGTCATTGCCGGTATCACGGCGCACGATACCATCTCGCCACAGTTTGTGCAGATGGGCCAGCGCCTCGCCCAGCGCGAAGCTCAGCTGGTGGGCATCCAGCGGGCGGCGGAACATGATGGGCACAATTTCCGCTGCCGAGCGCGACTGGTCGGCGCAGGCGGCCAGCACCTCGGCCAGGCGCGCCTCGTGGTGCTCGCGCAGCTGCTTGGTGCGGGTATGCAGGCCGCGGAACGGGCGGCCGTGGGATGGCAGCACCAGCACGTCATGCGGCAGGCCGGCGAAGCGCTCCAGGGAATCGAGGTATTGCTGCAGCGGGTTCGCCTCCGGCTCAACGGCGAAGACCGACATATTGGTGGAAATGCGCGGCAGGACCATGTCGCCGGAGATCAGCACATTCAGCTGCTCGCAATAGAGGGCGGCATGCTCGGGCGAATGGCCGAAGCCGGTGATCACGCGCCAGCTGCAGTCGCCGGCCGGCACCAGCTGGCCCTCCTGCATGCGCACATAGGACGCCGGCACCGAGGGTACCAGCGAAGGGTAGTAGTTCTTGCGCGAACGCATCTTCTCCAGCATGTCGGGATCGACCAGGCCGTGACGCTCGAAATGCGGCACCGCCGAAGGGCCGTCAACGCCCGGCAGGCCGGCCGACATCATGCGCGCAAAGCCATACTCGCCAGCCGTCATCCACAGCGACACGCCAAAACGCTGGCACAGCCAATCCGCCAGCCCCACATGGTCCGGGTGACAGTGAGTGGCCACTACTCGCTTTAGAGGCTGCGCCGCCAGCGGTCCGGCCAGCACGGCATTCCAGGCCTCCTTGCTGGCATCCAGCGCCACGCCGCAATCGACCACGCTCCAGCCGCCTTCTTCGCGCAGCAGCCACAAGTTGATATGGTCGAGGGCAAAGGGCAGCGGCAAGCGCATCCACGCCACGCCGGACGCGACTTCGAACACCGCGCCGCTGGCCGGCAGGGCGTCGCCAAATGGATAGTCAAGCTGGGATTCGAGCGGGTTCATGGCGTACAATAGATTGACGTTACGTAAACGGAAGATCCATTGTAAGCCATGCCGACCTACACCATCACTGAACTCGCCCGCGAATTCGACATCACCCCGCGCGCTATCCGTTTTTACGAAGACCAGGGCCTCCTGGCGCCTTCGCGCGAAGGGGCCGGCGGCCGCAATCGCGTCTACACGCCGCGTGACCGCACGCGCCTCAAGCTGACCCTGCGCGGCAAGCGCATCGGCCTGTCGCTCAGCGAAATCAAGAGCCTGGTCGACATGTACGAGTCGCCCAAGGACACCGCAGCCCAGATGAACCGCTTCCTGGGCGTGCTGTCCCAGCACCGTGAGACGCTGGAACAACAGCGCGAGGACATCGAAATGTCCCTGCAAGAGATCTCCACCCACGAGGAAGAGTGCAAGCGCCTGCTGGCGGCACTTGCCGAAAAGCAAACAGCAGCCTGAACAACGCTAGTTGACGTTTACGTTAACGTCACTCAGGCGTATCATTTGCGCTTCAACACCTAACTCCAATAGAGGAAGACATGCTCCATCTCCCAGGCCTGACCTTTGACCACGGCGAGGACATCGCCGCCCTGCGCGAAGCGGTACAACAGTTTGCCGCCGCCGAAATCGCACCGCGCGCTGCTGAAATCGACCGTACCGACCAGTTCCCGATGGACCTGTGGCGCAAGATGGGTGAACTGGGCCTGCTGGGCATCACCGTTGGCGAAGAATACGGCGGCGCAAACATGGGCTACCTGGCCCACATCATCTCGATGGAAGAAATTTCCCGCGCTTCCGCTTCCGTCGGCCTGTCCTACGGCGCGCACTCCAACCTGTGCGTCAACCAGATCAAGCGCAACGGCACCGAAGAACAGAAGAAAAAATACCTGCCTAAGCTGATCTCCGGCGAGCACGTGGGTGCGCTGGCCATGTCCGAGCCGAACGCCGGTTCCGACGTGGTGTCGATGAAGCTGCGCGCCGACTTCAAGGGCGACCGCTTCGTACTGAACGGCACCAAGATGTGGATCACCAACGGCCCTGACGCCGACACCCTGGTGGTGTACGCCAAGACCGACCTCGAAGCCGGCCCGAAAGGCATGACCGCCTTCCTGATCGAAAAAGGCTTCAAAGGCTTCTCCATCGCCCAGAAACTGGACAAGCTGGGCATGCGCGGCTCCCACACCGGCGAGCTGGTATTCGAAGACTGCGAAGTGCCGGTCGAGAACGTGCTGGGCGGCCTGGGCAAGGGCGTCAACGTGCTGATGTCCGGCCTGGACTTCGAACGCACCGTGCTGTCCGGCGGCCCGCTGGGCATCATGTCGGCCTGTATGGATGCCGTCGTTCCTTACATCCACGACCGCAAGCAGTTCGGCCAGCCGATCGGCGAATTCCAGCTGATGCAAGGTAAAGTGGCGGACATGTACTCCACCATGATGGCTTGCCGCGCCTACGTCTACGCCGTGGGCCAGGCCTGCGACCGCGCCACCTCCCCTGAGCAAGTGCGCGCACTGCGCAAGGACGCCGCCGGCGCCATCCTGTACTCGGCCGAGAAGGCAACCTGGATGGCTGGCGAAGCAATCCAGACCCTGGGCGGCAATGGCTACATCAACGAGTACCCGGTCGGCCGCCTGTGGCGCGACGCCAAGCTGTACGAAATCGGCGCCGGCACCAGCGAAATCCGCCGCATGCTGATCGGCCGCGAACTGTTCGCCGAAACCAAGTAAGAGGCAGTACCGGGGCCGCCATGATCCACGCTGCCTTCCCAAAGCTGCTGTCGTCGCAAATTGCTTTCGACATCGCGCGGACCATCCGCGAGGGTTTCGACAAGCACTACCGCCTGTTCCGGCAGGCGGCGCAAGCGGCGAAGCGGCATTTTGAGCAGGGCGATTGGGCGGTGGCCCAGGTCGCGGCGCGCGAGCGCATCGACTTTTACGACAAGCGCGTGCAGGAATGCGTGCAAATGCTGGAGGACGAATACGACCCGTCCGAGCTGACCGACGAAGTGTGGCGCGAACTCAAGCTGCACTACATCGGCATGCTGTCCGGCCACAAGCAGCCGGAACTGGCGGAGACCTTCTTCAACTCCGTCTGCTGCAATATCCTGCACCGTTCCTACTTTCACAACGAATTCATTTTCGTGCGGCCGATGGTCTCCACCGAGTACATCGAGACCGAAGACGTGGCGCCGACCTACCGCGTCTACTATCCGGGACGGGACGGCCTGACCTTCACGCTCAAGCGCATCGTCACCAACTTCCAGCTGAACACCCCGTTCGCCAACCTGTCGCGCGATATCGCACTGGTGGAAGAGCGGCTCTCAAGCCTGTTCGGCACATTGGAACCGAATGCGCAGGTGCAGGTGCTATCGAGCCTGTTTTTCCGCAACAAGGGCGCCTACATCGTGGGCAAGGCGATCAACGGCAGCCGCGAGCTGCCCTTTGTGATCCCCATCCTGCACAACAAGAACAAGCAGCTGGTGCTGGACGCGATCCTGACTACCGATGAACACATCGTGACACTGTTCTCGTTCACGCGCGCCTACTTCATGGTCGACATGGAAGTGCCGTCGGCCTACGTACAGTTCCTGCGCAACCTTCTGCCGCGCAAGCCGCGCAGCGAGATCTACACCATCCTCGGCCTGCAGAAGCAAGGCAAGAACGCCTTCTACCGCGACTACCTGCAGCACCTGAAGCACTCCTCCGACCTGTTCGAGATTGCGCCCGGCATCCGCGGCCTGGTGATGCTGGTGTTCGCGCTGCCGTCCTTCCCTTATGTGTTCAAGGTGATCAAGGACTTCTACCCGGCGCCGAAGGAAACTACGCGCGAACATATCAAAGGCCGCTACCTGCTGGTGAAGCACCACGACCGCGTGGGCCGCATGGCCGACACGCTGGAATACTCCAACGTGGCCTTCCCGCGCAACCGCTTCAGCGAAGACCTGGTGAAAGAGCTCAAACACTTCGCCCCATCGCTGGTGGAAGAAGACGGCGAACAGCTGGTGGTCAAGCACCTGTACATCGAGCGCCGCATGGTGCCGCTGAATATGTACCTGTCGCAGGCCGACGAAAGCGGCGACGACGCAGCGCTGGAGCACGGCATTATCGAATACGGCAACGCCATCAAAGACCTGGTGGCGGCCAATATCTTCCCGGGTGACATGCTGTACAAGAACTTCGGCGTCACCCGTCACAAACGTGTCGTTTTCTACGACTACGATGAAATTGAATACATCACGGACTGTCATTTCCGTGTGATTCCGGAACCACGCAACGAGGAAGACGAAATGTCCGCCGAGCCGTGGTACCCGATTGGGAGGCACGACGTGTTCCCCGAGCAGTTCGACAAGTTCTTGCTCGGGAACGCGAAGATTAAAAAATATTTTATGAAGCACCACGCCGACCTGCTCTCCCCACATTGGTGGGCAAAGAAAAAAGAGCTGATCGCCAGTGGCGTCATCGAGGACGTGTTCCCATATCCCCAACACGTCCGATTCAGCAACCGCGATTCGCTGGGCACGTCAGCGAATCAAGTCACTTCTTCCCTTTTGGAGACTTTTGAACATGAATGACCCTATCGTAATCGTCGGCGCAGCCCGTACCCCAATGGGCGCTTTCCAAAGCGACTTCGCCTCCCTGAGCGCAAATGACCTGGGCGCAGTAGCGATCAAAGCCGCCGTTGAACGCGCCGGCATCAAAGCTGAAGACGTCGAACACGTCTACTTCGGCAACTGCCTGATGGCAGGCCAGGGCCAGGCGCCAGCACGCCAGGCATCGATCAAAGCCGGCCTGCCGGTTTCCGCCGGCGCCGTCACCCTGTCGAAAATGTGCGGCTCCGCCATGCAGGCAGCGATCTTCGCCTACGACGCGCTGGCAGCAGGCAGCGCGGAAGTGATCGTGGCAGGCGGCATGGAATCCATGACCAACGCGCCTTACATCATCCCTAAAGCACGCGGCGGCTACCGCATCGGCCACGGCATGATGTTCGACCACATGATGTACGACGGCCTCGAAGACGCATACACCCGCGACGCCAAGACCGGCGCCGGCCGCTCCATGGGCACCTTCGCCGAGCAATGCTCGTCGTCCTACAAGTTCACCCGCGAAGCGCAAGACAGCTTCGCCATCGAATCTGTAAAACGCGCTCAAGCCGCGCAGCAATCGGGCGCCTTCAACTGGGAAATCGCCCCAGTGACCGTATCCACCCGCGCCGGCGACATCGTGATCGAAAAAGACGAAGGCCCACTGAAAGCCAAAGTTGAAAAGATCCCTGCGCTGAAGCCAGCGTTCGCTAAAGACGGCACCATCACCGCCGCATCGTCCTCGTCGATCAACGACGGCGCCGCTGCACTGGTCATGATGCGCGAATCCACCGCCAAGAAGCTGGGCGCCACCGTGATCGCCAAGATCACCGGCCACGCCACCAACTCCCTGGTGCCGGAACAGTTCACCACCGCCCCAGTTGGCGCGATCCAGAAGCTGCTGAACAAGACCGGCTGGAAAGTCAGCGACGTTGACCTGTTCGAGATCAACGAAGCCTTCGCCGTGGTGCCAATGGCCGCCATGCACGACCTGGACATCCCGCACAGCAAAGTGAACGTGCACGGCGGCGCATGCGCCCTAGGCCACCCGATCGGCGCCACCGGCGCGCGCATCATCACCACCCTGATCGGCGCACTGAAAGCCAAAGGCGGCAAGAAGGGCGTTGCAGCACTGTGCATCGGCGGCGGCGAAGCCACCGCGATGGGCATCGAGCTGGTCTAAGCACGATGGCGCTGGCACTCATCATCGGCGCCTCGCGCGGCATCGGCCTGGAACTGGTTCGCCAGTACCGGGCCGACGGCTGGCGCGTGATCGCCACGGCACGCAAGAAAGAAGACGTTGAAATGCTGGCCGCGATGGGTGCCGAAGCCCACAAGCTGGATGTAAACAATGTGGAAGCCGTAGCAGGCCTGGGCTGGAAACTCGACGGCGAAGAGCCCGACGTCGCCATCCTGAACGCCGGCATCTACGGCCCGCGCACCGACGGCTTCCCGATGCAAACCGACTTCGACGCCGTCATGCACACCAATGTGCTGGCAGCGATGCGCCTCTTGCCGATCATCGCCCCGCTAGTCAGCGCGGCGCACGGCAAGCTGGCCGTGATGTCCTCCCGCATGGGTTCACTGACCGAGCGCAATGGCAGCAACGGCTCGCTCTACCGCGCCAGCAAAGCCGCGCTGAACTCAGTGCTGGTCGATATCGCACATCAGCACCCCGGCGCCACCTGCGTCGCGCTGCACCCCGGCTGGGTCCGCACCGACATGGGCGGCGACAGCGCCAGGCTGGCAGTAGAAGACAGCGTAAGCGGCCTGCGCCGCGTCCTGTCCGAGCTACCCGCATCCGAACACCCCGTCTACCGAGACTACGACGGCACACCCATAGGCTGGTAACAGCCGAGCCCGTGTCCCACCATGGGGTCAGACCCCAAGGTGTGACACGGGCCCGGCCGTAGAGAAAGAAAACAATGATCCTCAACGAAGAACACGAAATGATCCGCGACGCGCTGCGCGCGTTTTCGCAGGAGCGCCTGGCGCCCAACGCAGCACGCTGGGATAAGGAACACCACTTCCCGAAAGAAGAGCTGAAAGAGCTGGCAGCACTGGGCGCCTTCGGCGTCGCCGTACCGGAAGAATTGGGCGGCGCGGGCCTGGATTACGTTTCGCTGGCCCTGGTGCTGGAAGAAATCGCAGCCGGCGACGGCGGCACTTCCACCGTCATCTCCGTGAACAACTGCCCTGTGTGCAGCATCGGCATGATGTACGCCAATGAGCAGCAGAAACAGCAATGGCTGCGCCCCCTGGCGCAAGGTGAAATGCTGGGCGCCTTCGCCCTGACCGAGCCGCACACCGGCAGCGATGCCGCCGCCCTGCGCACCACCGCCACGCTGGATGGCGGCGACTACATCATCAACGGCACCAAGCAGTTCATCACCTCCGGCAAGCACGCCGACGTGGCGATCGTGTTCGCGGTGACCGACAAAGCAGCCGGCAAGAAAGGCATCAGCGCCTTCTGGGTACCGACCAATACGCCTGGCTATATCGTGGCCGGCATCGAGCACAAGATGGGCCAGCACTCGTCCGACACCGCGCAAATCCTGTTCGAAAACTGCCGCGTACCGGCAGCGAACATGATCGGCGAGCCAGGCCAGGGCTACAAGATCGCCCTGTCAGGCCTGGAAGGCGGCCGCATCGGCATCGCCTCGCAATCGGTCGGTATGGCGCGCTCCGCGTTTGAAGCGGCACTGAAGTACGCCCGCGAACGCGAATCCTTCGGCAAGCCGATCTTCGAGCACCAGTCGGTGCAGTTCAAGCTGTCGGAAATGGCGATGCAGCTGGAAGCAGCGCGTCAGCTGATCTGGCACGCAGCCTCGCTCAAAGACGCCGGCCAGCCTTGCCTGAAAGAGGCAGCGATGGCCAAGCTGTTCGCCTCCGAGATGGCGGAACGCGTCTGCTCTGACGCGATCCAGATCCACGGCGGCTACGGCTACACCGCCGACTTCCCGGTCGAACGCATCTACCGCGACGTACGCGTGTGCCAGATCTACGAAGGCACGAGCGATATCCAGAAACTGCTGATTGCCCGCGCCTTATAGTGGTGCAAATAGATGACGCCGCCGCGCGGCGGCGTCATTGCTCACCGCAGATTTATGGCTACGATAAATGGCGGTAAGATGTGCCATTCGCGCCGATAGGAATTATTTCCTCCAATATACAAGATGACTTTGGAAGAAATCGCCATTTTGCCACCGTGCGGATAGCCCCACACTACCTTGTGCGTCGCCAAGTCGAAAGAGCTGGTGTCAGGTCTGTCATACGGACACGGACAACGATTCTTTGATAAATATCAAAACGGGAAATCTGCGGAATTCTCGCCTTGATAATTGTCAAATGAGAGCGCTAACTGTCCAATTGACAGACCTGGCACCGACTCATGGCACCGACTCACGGGAGCGGCGAAGCAAAGGCGCATGCATAGTCGACGTGCCAACAAGAGCCGGTGCCAAAGAGCCGGTGCCAGGTCTGTCATTCGGACACGGACAACGATTCTTCAATAAATATCAAAACGGGAAATCTGCGGAATTCTCGCCTTGATAATTGTCAAACGAGAGCGCTAGCAGTCCAAATGACAGACCTGGCACCGGCTGTAACTCACGGAAATCTAACTGAATCTCACTTTTGCGCGAAATATACTTTCGTCCGTTTGTATCGCTTTGTCGGTTTTTAAGTGCAAATGTGCCATCGGCTTGTAGCTCTTATAGAATGTCCGGCACAAGGAGAAAGACATGGTTCAAGTGATGTTGGTGGAAGACGATGCGCGCCTGGCCGAACTGGTCGTGGAGTATCTGGCGGGCTATGAGTTCAAGGTGGATGTGGTGCCGCGTGGCGATGAGGCGCTGCCGCGCTTCCGTGCGACCAATCCCGACGTCGTGGTGCTGGACCTGATGCTGCCGGGGATGGATGGCATGAAGGTAAGCCAGCAGATCCGCGAGGTGAGCGACGTGCCTATCCTGATCATGACGGCGCGTGAGGATTCCTACGACGAGGTGTCGTTGCTGGAACAGGGTGCGGATGACTTTATCAATAAGCCTGTGCAGCCGCGCGTGCTGCTGGCGCGTTTGCGTGCGCTACTGCGTCGCCGCCAGGGTAAGTCGGAGGCGGATCAGTTGATCTTTGGCCAGCTGGCGATTGCGACCAGTGACCGGTCGGTTAGCTGGAAGGGGCAGCATTGCGCGCTTTCCAATACTGAATATAAGTTGTTGCTGGTGCTGGCGGAATCGGCGGGGACTGTGTTGTCGCGTGACGCGCTGCTGAAGACTATGCGGGGGATTGAGTTTGATGGGCTGGATCGGTCTATTGATAATTCGATCTCTAAACTGCGCCGCAAATTCGATGACGTTGACGGGGAAAAGATCAAAACCGTTTGGGGGGAGGGGTATTTGTTCTCGCCGTCGGCTTGGAACTAGAACCTCAAACCCGGTAAACCTGGGTACGGCCCAAGGGCCGGACCCTGTCTATTCAAACAGTGGGGCGATGGCGAGGGGGGTGTTTTGGCTGACTACCTGGCCTTGGCTTGACCAGTCGGTGAAGCGGTAAGTGGCGGTGCGGTAGGCGCCGTATGCTTCGCCATCGAAGGCTGGGCCGTCCACTACCGGCAGCGGGGCTTCGCGTTGGCCGTATTTAGCTTGCACCAGGGCGTCGGCGCGGTTGCCGAAGACGAAGCGGACACCGGAACATTTCTTGTAGCCGTATGAAGTGTCAACGTAACGCTGGTATGCCAGCGCCTGTTCACATGCAGTGCGCAGGTCGGTCGACTCATAAATGCCGTCGTTGCGGCTCAGGATCGTCACCCGAGGTACGAAACGGTAACTGGCCATGCGCCGGTTCAGCGCCAGCACGGCGTTGTCGTCATAGGCCGCTTTCAGCAACGGGAAGACGGCGCGGCCGGTGGCGTCCAGAGGCAGGTTCAATTGCGTGTTCTTGCCTGTCAGCGTCAGGTGCAGGCCATCCAGCGTGGCCGACTGTTCGCGTGGGCTCACTTCATAATGGATCTGCAGGAAGTTCTTCGGTTTGCCGTATTTGGCAAACACCACCATCTGGCGATATGCGTCGCGATAGCTGACCCACTCCTCCTGCGCCTGGACGGCACAGGTCACCACGACCAGGCACAGGGCCGGCAGTGTGGTGCGGAGTATGGTCAAAGTCTTCATTAGAATCGGTAAGCCAGTGCTGTTGATACGGAATAGTTAGTTGCCCGCTCGACCAGCGGGCTGTCTTTGGCATCGCCGACCAGGCGGTTCACCGACGCGCCGGAAGTCAGGATCCAGTTCGGGCTCAATGCCCAGTTCCAGCGTACGCCTGCGCGCACTTCCTGCACGCCAGCGCCAGGACGGTAGTCGCTCTTGGTGTTGGCGCGTTCGGCTTCGTCCTGGGTGACGCCGAACCAGGTTTCGTTATAAGCACGGTTGGCGACGGAAACGCCGGCCGACAGCACGACGGTGTGGTGCGGCACCACGTCTTCCATCATGTACTGCACGGCGGTGTGCAAGCGCGCGCCGTTGTGGTCCTTGCCACTGCCATAGAACAGGGTATTGGTCAGGCGCAGCTTGGGCGACAAGTAGTAGTTGAAGAAGCCGCCGAACAGGATGCGGCGCTTGATCACGTCCATGTGCTCCAGGCGGTTCTCGCTGCCGACGTCCGCATCTTTCGGGGCGAAGCCAACGGGCTTGGTGGTCTGGAAAACGCGCGAGCCCGCGCCATCACTCACGCCGCCGGCGCCGAACGACAGGCCATCCTGGTCACGGCGCGGCGACAGGGTCAGCATCGGGCCGAATTCCATCGCGGGCGATTGCGACAGGTGCCAGCCGAGCGAAGTGCCCGACACGAAGATCCCATTACTCCATTGGACTTGCAGTACCGGCAGCGGCCGAATGCGGTTTTCTGCCGAGCCGTCATAGCGCGGAATGGATTGAGCGCCCACGCCAATATACATATCCCGGCTGCCGTCAGGCATCGGGTTAGTAGCCGGGGTCTGCGCTGCTACAGAGCTGCATGCGCCGGCGATGGCGAGAAACAAGTACTGTCGCATATTGAAAGTCTTACGGTTCGGAATGGCGGATATTGTAATTGCAATACCTTCCAAAGCCGCTAAAACGCTCAGCTCCCAGGCAAAATCCGTTGTGAATTGCGCAAAGTGATAGCGTAATCATAGAGAAACGGGTTAAAAAAATCCGCCGAGAGCTGTACGCTTTTTGTCGGAAATTTGTACAGCGGTTCCCGCATGTGATTGTTTCTAATACAATGCGCGGTGATGAATCGCCTGTTCTTCCGCTTTTTTATACTGGTGATGCTGTCCATCAGTGCGGCGGCATTCATCGTCTATTTCGCGATCAATCGTCTCTTTGGCGACCCGCTGGATTCGATCGCGCGGCGCCAGGCCTCGGCGCAAATCTTCCTTCTAGAGCAGTACATTGACCAGGCGCCGGCTGACGAATGGCTGGACCGTTTGAACCGCGTGCGCGAGGTGTCGGGCGTGCGTTTTGAGCTGGTGCCGCTGTCCGAGGTGCGCAGGCAGATCTCCGGTGCGGATATAGCGGGCTTTGAACGCGGCGGCGTGGTGCTGGACATCGGCCGCAAGTCCTTCTACCGCCGGGTCGACCTGTTGGGCGAACGCTACATTGGCAGTAATGAGGAGGCGCTGGTGGCGCAAGACCTGCCGATCGATATCGGCTTTGCACTGTCGATGGAAGCGGTGCGCTACCTGATCGTGGCGCTGGTGCTGCTGATTCCTATCGCGGCCTGGTCCCGTTCGCACTGGCAAGGATTGCAGCAGCTGTCCGATGTGGCGGACCGCTTCGGCGGCGGTGAGCTCGGGGCGCGGGCACATATGGAGCCGGAGGACAGCATCTATCCCCTGGCCGAGCGTATCAACCACATGGCCGACCGCATCGAGCGCCTGCTCGATTCGCAGCGCAACCTGCTGCATTCCGTGGGTCATGAAATCCGTACGCCAATCGCGCGGCTGGAATTCGCGTTGGAGCTGCTGCGCGACGTGGCCGAGAATCCGGCCCTGGACAAGCGCATCAACGCCATGGAAGGCGACCTGCGCGAGCTAAAAGAGCTGGTCAACGAGCTTCTGGGTATGACGCGCCTGGACGCCGAGCCTCACCTGCAGCGCAAGCCGATCGACCTGGGCTCGGCGCTGGCCCATTGCAGCGAGACCCTGCCGCCGTCCGAAGGCATGGTGCTGGAAATGGAACTTGGCGCCGACCTGGGCAAGATCGGCGGCGACCAGCGCTTGCTGGAACGCGCCGTGGGCAACCTTCTGCGCAATGCGCTGAAGTACGGAACGCGCTCGGTGCGCTTGGCAGCGGTGCGCATGGGCAGCGTAGTGCAGGTGGTGGTGGAAGACGACGGTCCCGGCATTCCATATGCCGAGCGCGAACGCATCTTCGAACCGTTCTATCGCCTGGACCGCAGCCGCGACCGCAACACGGGCGGCTTCGGTTTAGGCTTATCCATCGCGCGCAAGGCGGTGGAGCTGCATGGCGGCACGCTGTCAGTCGGCACCTCTGCCCTGGGCGGAGCGCGCTTCACGATCACGCTGCCTGGCTAACAAGCGGTCTTGGTTTGCAGGCGATGCGGAGGCTTGTTTTCCTCGCCGCGGCCGATTCTTTCAAACTCCGAGATAACCTGGGCGCCGAACAGTAGCAAGGTGGCGCCAATCTCCAGGCTGAACATGACCACGATAGCGGTCGTCATTGAGCCATATACCAGGTTCACCTGCGACAGGGTGGAGAAATACCAGACCAGCACATGGCGCGCTATTTCCCACAGCGCGGTAGCAGTCGCGCCACCGATCAGGGCATGCGAGAGCGACAGGCGGCCGACCGGCATCACCAGGTAGATTGAGCTCAGCATGAGCACTTCCCCGGCCAGGCCCAGCAGGTAGAGCAGCACGCCCGACAGTCCATGCAGCGACCATTCGTAGCCGAACAGGTGAACGCTTTCCCTGCCGATGACCTGCAGGCTGCCTGCGACCAGGGTCATCACCAGTGCACCAACGCCAAGGAAGAGGATGTAGCAATACGGCAGGACGGCAGACACCAGGTAATGCCGCCGCCGCACACGGGCGCGATGCAGGAAGATAAAGCACATGGCGTTTTCGAGAACCGAAAAGGCCAGCGAGCTGAAGAACAGCATGACCAGCACCAGGGCCCAGCCGACCAGTTCGCGATGGTCAAGGAAATGGCCGACTTCCGCCACCACGGCCTCAGACTGGCCTGGAATTAGCCATTCCAGGTAGCGGCCGATGATTTGCAGCAGCTCCTGCTGGGGGATCACGTGCGAAAGGGCCACCACCACCAGCATGAGCAGCGGGACGATGGACAGCAGCGAGTAATAGGCGACGGCGCCCGCCAGCAGCAAGCCCTGGTTGGCCTTGAAACCCTTCAAGCAGCGAAGAGTAAAATCCAGGGGATGCGCCAGCACAAAGGCAACCGCCCTGTGCTTGAGTATTCGCATCGCCCCATTCTACGCCGAAGCTGAAATGTCCACCTTGGGGTCAGGAACAGGAGTGGACATTCCGGACGGAATGTCCACTCTCGTTCCTGACCCCAAGGTGGACATTTCTCTAGTGAACGATGTCGACGTAGCGCCAGTTGGTGAGCTCGACGGGGTGGCGTTTGTAGTTCTTCAGCCAGGGTTGCTGGATGTCGGCTGAGATCGGGTGGATCAGCAGCACCCAGGGGTTGTATGCGTGGATCAGCTGGTTCATCTCGCGGTAGAGGGCGTTGCGCACGGGACCGTCGCTGAGCTGGGTGGCTTTCTCGTAGCGGATGTTGTACTCGGGCAGGTTGAAGCGGGCGTAGTTGGCGCGGCCGCTGTTGGCGCCGTAGAGCAGCTGGTAGAAGTTTTCCCCATCTGGGAAATCGGCGACCCAGTTGGTTTCGAACATCTGCACCTTGCCCAGGCGGCTGGCTTTGATGATCTCGGTCTTTTTGTCGGTCTTGAAGCTGACGCGGATGCCGAGGGCAGTCAGGTTCTTGCGCCAGAGCTCGTCGCGCAGGCGGCCCACCATGGTTGGTTCGCTGTGCATGACCAGCGCCAGCGGCTGGCCATTCGGCAGGGTGCGATAGCCGTCCTTGCCGACCTTGTAGCCAAAACGGTCGAGCAGCGCCTTGGCAAGTTTGGGGTTGTAGCTGATCGGGCTGCGGTAGGCCGGGTCGTAGCCCAGTACATTGGGCGGCAAGGGACTTTGCGCGGGGATGGCGAGCCCTTTTTTGAGCAGGCTGATGTCTTCCGGGCCGTCATAGCCGAGTGCAATCGCGCGGCGCAGGGCGATTTTTTCCTTGCTGTAGCCGCCGATTACCGGGTCGTCCATGTTCATCCACATGTAATAGGTCTGCAGCACGGGGAAGGGCGAAAGCACCATGCCGCGTGCGGCCAGCTCTTTTTTCAGCACCGGCTGGGACGAGGCCGGGTCGAGCACCATGTCGCGCATGGACTCGGGCACCTGCTCGATATAGTCGAATTCCCCGTTCAGGAAGCCCAGCACGCGCGACTGGTATTCCTCCATGATCTTGACTTCGACCTTGTCGACCATTGGCAGGTGCTTGCCTTGCCAGACCTGATGGTAGCCCTTGTTGGCGGCCATCGTGATCTTGTCGCTGCGCTTCCACTGTTCCATAAAGAAGGGGCCGCTGCCAACGGGGTGGTTGCCGACTTGGCTGCCGTAGGCGTCGGTGACTTCTTTGGCGACGGCGCCGGTGGCCGGCAAGGCCAGGTAGAACAACAGGCTGGGGTCGGGCTCTTTCAGGGTCAGCCGCAAGGTGTATTTGTCGAGCGCTCTCAAATCGGCCAGTTTGCCTTCGAACATGAAGGCCCAAGGCGATTTGAGGGCGGGGTCGAGCAGGCGTTCGATGGCGAATTTATAGTCGGCCGCAGTAACTTCGCGCTTTTTCCCGTTAAATACTGGATCGTCGGCGAAGAACATCCCGGGCCGTACGTGCATGGTCCAGACCTTGCCGCTGGCGTCGCTGGTGGGCATCTCGCTCAGGCCGCTTGGCGCCAATTTGACCGGGCGCGCTTCGTAGTCATATCGCAGCATGGGGTCGAACAGGTTTTCAAGCAGGCTCAGGCTGGCGATATCGGATGCGACCGCAGGGTCGAGGCCGGTCTCGCCCGTGGAAAGCAAGGCGTGCAGGACTTTGTCGCCCGCCAGCGCGCTTGGTGCGGCGGCGGCAATGACGAGGGCGGCGGTGAGAACGCGAAGTCTTTTCATGCGGCAGAGCATAAGCCAGGGGGCGACGATACGCCAGCTTATAACTTTTTTACCCTATACTTTCGCTGCAAAAACCATCATAAGAAGCGCATTCATGTCCCTTAATTACATCTGGTCCGGCTTTTTCCTTGTTGGCTTCGCCGCCGCCTTCCTGCAATGGCTGTTCACGGGCGACACCGAGATCTTCAAGAAGGTCATCGACGGCACTTTCGATTCCGCCAAGTCGGCGGTGATGGAAATCGCCCTTCCGCTTGCCGGCATCATGACGCTCTGGCTGGGCTTGATGAAAGTGGGGGAAGAGGCAGGCGCCATCGGCTGGCTTGCGCGCATCATTTCGCCCTTCTTCTCGCGCATCTTCCCGGAAGTGCCGAAAGACCATCCGGCCACGGGCCATATGGTGATGAATTTCTCCGCCAACCTGCTGGGCCTGGACAACGCCGCCACGCCTTTCGGCCTGAAGGCGATGGAAAGCCTGCAGACGCTGAACCCGAACAAGGATACGGCCAGCAATGCGCAAATCATGTTCCTGGTGCTGCACACTTCCGGGCTGACGCTGATCCCGCTGGCGATCATGGCACAGCGCGCGATTCTCGGTGCGGCCGACCCTTCCGACATCTTCATCCCCTGCATCATCGCGACCTATGTAGCGACCATGGTCGGCATCATCACGGTCTCGATCCGCCAGCGCATCAACCTGTTCGACAAGGTGGTGCTGGGCTGGCTGGGCGGCATGACGGCTGCCATTGGCGGCTTGATCTACTACTTCACCCAATACCTGACCCGCGATCAGATCGAAGTGGTGTCCAAGGTCGCCAGTAACCTGATCCTGATCGCAATCATTTCCGCCTTCCTGCTTGGCGCGCTGCGCAAGAAGGTCAATGTCTATGAAGCCTTTATCGAAGGCGCCAAGGGCGGTATCCAGACTTCGCTCACCGTGATTCCCTACCTGGTGGGCATGCTGGTGGCGATCAGCGTGATCCGCAATGCGGGCGTGCTGGGCATGATCATGGATGGCGCCACCTGGGTGTTGACCCAGCTTGGTTTGGCCACCGATTTCGTGCCGTCCCTGCCGACGGCCCTGATGCGCCCATTCAGCGGCAGCGGCTCGCGCGCCCTGATGATTGATGCCATGAAAACCTATGGCCCGGATTCCTTCGTGGGACGCTTGGCTTGTATGTTCCAGGGCTCGGCCGACACCACCTTCTACATCGTGGCCCTGTATTTCGGCTCGGTCGGCATCCGCAAAACGCGCTATGCGATTTCCTGCGGCCTGATCGCGGACTTTGCCGGCGTGCTGGCGGCGATTGCAGTGGCTTACGTCTTCTTCGGATAAGGATTTTTCATGCGTCGACTCCTGCTTGCTTCTTTGTTCGCCGCCATCGGCGCCTCCGCCCACGCGGCACTGCCGGAAGCGATCGCACGCCTCGCTGCCGAAAAAGGCATTCCGGAAGACGCAATCGGCGCGCTGGTGCTGCGCGGCGACCAGGTGCTGGTGTCGAACGAGGCCTCGCGCACGTTTGTGCCGGCTTCGACGATGAAGCTGTTCACCACCATGGTGGGGCTCGAGGTGCTGGGCCCGCAGTTCCGCGGCCGCACCGAGCTGCGCACGCCCGGCACAGTGTCCAACGGTGTACTGAAGGGCGACCTTGTGCTGCGCGGCGGCGCCGATGTCGACCTGACCGCCGACGCTTTCACGCATATGCTGGAAAAGCTGCGCACCAAGGGCATCCGCAAGATCGAAGGCAACCTGATTCTGGACCGCCAGCTGTGGCAACCAGCGCGCGCCGATACCGGCGTCCCGCCCTTCGATGAATCACCAGAGGCCTACTACAACCTGATTCCCGATGCGCTGCTGCTGAACATGAATCTTCAGACGCTCGACATTTCTTCGGATGCGAATTCAATCAAGGCCAGCGCCTTGCCGGAATTGGACAATGTGCGCGTGCGCTCCGATATGACGCTGGTAAATGGCGACTGCGCCAAGTGGGAAGAAGGCTGGAAGATCCCCGAATACGTCCGCAACGGCTCGCGCGTAACCGTGGTGCTGAAGGGGACATTCCCCCGCAACTGCAGCAAGACCAATGTGATCAACGTCCTCGATCGCACCGACTACGCCGAACGCCTGTTCCGCGCCACGTGGGAGCGGCTTGGCGGGCGCTTTACCGGCAAGGCATACGAGGCCTCGGCCGGCGAGTCGCAAGCCTACAGCAGCCTGCCTTCGACCCTGCTGGCGGAACATGTGAGCCGTTCGCTGCCCGAGCTGGTTCGCGACACCAACAAGTCCTCCGACAACGGCCTGGCCCGCACCATCTTCCTGAGCCTGGGCAGCCTGCAAGCCGATCCGGTGCTAGGCAGCCGTCCGATCACCGACGCGGCACCGATGGAAATCCCAGGTGGAGCCGAGGCAGTGCCAGCCCCCATGAGTACCAACGCCCGAGCGGAAATGATGATCCGGAACTGGCTGCGGGCCCACGGCATCGACGATAACGGCATGGTGTTCGAAAACGGTTCCGGCCTGTCGCGCGTGGAGCGCTACAGCCCCGAGCAGATGGCTGGCTTGCTGAAAGCTGCGCAGACTTCGCTGTGGGCGCCGGAATTCCTCACCAGCCTGCCGATTGCCGCCATCGACGGCACCATGAAGCGCCGCCTGAAAGACAGCCCGGCCGCGATGCACGCCCGCGTGAAAACCGGTTCGATCAAGAACGTCATCTCGGTCGCCGGCTACGTGCCGGACGCTAACGGCCAGCAGTGCATCGTGGTGGTCACGGTGAACCACGAGCGCGCCGGCAATGGCAATGGCCGTGCTATCGTGGACGGGATAATTGATTGGGTCGCAAGAGATGGCAAAGCAAAATAAGGGTATCAAGACCGCGGCACTGGCTGCGGTTGTAGCGGTGGCAGCATATTGGTACTGGTCGCCGCTGCTGGTCGTGCACCAGATGAAGGAAGCGGTGCGTTCGCGCGACGTTGAGGCCTTCAACAGCCATGTGGACTATCCGGCGCTGCGTGAGCATATGAAGGATGACATCGCCGGCAAGCCTGGCGATGGCGCTCTCGATGGCCTGGGACGGCTGCTTGGCGGCGTGGTAGTCGAGGCCCTGGTGCGTCCGGAGGCTGTGATGTTCGTGCTGGAGCACGGCGATTTCGCGAAGAAGAAGCACCGAGACGAACCGACAGTGGAAGCGCCACGCGACGAAGCCCCGCCACCCGCCGAGAACAAGCCGAAATGGGTGACCGAGCGTGAAGGTGTGAACCGCTACATCATCCGCAACGACAAGATCGCCCTGGTCCTGGTGCGCAACGGCTTTGCGGACTGGAAGCTGTCCGAGCTCCGCTTATAAGACGCGAGTGTAGTCGCGGCGCACCAGCACGCGGTCGCCGCAATCGAAATGCCACCACTCGGTTTTGATGCCGACGAAGCCCGCCTGGAACATGGCGTCGCGCAGCAATTGGCGATTGGCCACCTGGGCGGCGCTTAGTTCGCCGCTGGCGAGGAACTGCTCTTCCAGCGCAGGGTGGGACAACTCGGTCATATCGTCGAAACCGGTTCCCATATCCAGTTCCCGGCCTGAGGGATCGAGGATGGTGAGATCGACCGCCATGCCGAAGGAATGGATCGAGCCGCGCTCCGGCGGCGCCAGGTACATCTGCAGCGTGGTCCCTTCCAATGCATCCCACAACTCTTCCTGCACGCGGTGCGGGCGCAGGGCGTCCAATAACAACACCTTGTAGCCCGGCGCTTTCTGCGCCAGCCAGGCCACGACACGTTCGACGGCTGCGGCGGCATCGCGGTGCAGCCAGGCGCAATCGAGGGGCGAATACAGGTCGCGGCCCACGAAGTTATCCGGCCCGGCATAACGCAAGTCCACGGCGATGCCGGCAATGCTGCTCAAATGGCGGAAAGCTGGATTGCCGGGGACGTCTTCGCTGCGGATGGTATTGCTCATTACTGCTTCGGCTTTGGCGCGGTCAGCACGTCGAGGATGGCGGCGGATTCGGCATCCGGCTCGCCGTCCCATTTGCTGTTGCGGTATTTCGCCTGGAAGACGACCAGCACATTGTGGGTTTCCGGATCGAGTACGCCGGTTTGCGGGGTAGCATAGCCGTGCAGCGCCAGTTTTTGCTGGAACCAGGCAATGTCTGGCAACTGTTCCTGGTATTTGGGCAGGGCGGCGGCAACAGCGTTGGCGTCCGGCCAGGCGATCAGGCCTTCGTCGGCCAGGCGCTTCCATGGGAATAGCGGACCCGGATCCTGCTTGCGCTGCGGCGCCACGTCGGCGTGGCCGAGGAAGTTTTCCGGTGCGATCTGGTGGCGCTCCTTGATCTGCTTGAGCAGGGCAACCAGCTGGTCCATCTGGCGGTCGCTGAACTGGAACCAGTGGCGGCCGTCCGCTTCATCCTTGAAGCCCGGGTTGACAATTTCGATGCCGATCGAGCTGTGATTCAGGGCGGTGTAGTTCTTCCAGCTGCTCAAGCCTGCGTGCCAGGCGGCGCGGTTTTCATCGACCAGGGCGTAGATGCGTGGCTCAGGCTCGTCAGTGACGAGGTAGTGTGCGCTCACCTCCTGCTCCGTCAGCACCTTGATCGACAGCGGCAGGTCGATTGCCGTGTAATGCAGCACCACAAAGCGCACGCGGCTGCTTTGCCCCTTGGAAGTCAGGGAATGGTCGATGTTCGGCAGCGGCGTGGCGCAACCGGTCAGCACGGCAATCAGGGAGGCAAGCAGCAGTTTTCTCATAATTTCTCGGGTTAGTTGCGCGGCAAGGATGCCAGCCGCGCAGCCGCATGATGCGGTGTGGCGCTATGCTTTTGCAAATTCAATCCAAGCGGCAGTTCCGAGCGCATGGCTTCGAAAATCAGCGGGTGCAGTTCTGCGGCGCGGCCGCATATGGCAATTGGCCGTTCGCCGAAGCGCGTCACCATGGCGAGCGCGATGCGGGCCAGTTCGCGCCCTGCCTGAAGCAGGATGTGGCGGGCTGCCGGGTCGGCGCCGGCGCTCATGGCCACGGCCAGCGCCAGCTTGCCAACCTCACCGCGCTCCTTGGTGTTCATAAAGCTGCGGGAGAAGGCCCAGTCGCTGCCGCCGACGTGGTCGAACACGGCGTGTGCCATTGGCGAATCCTGCCAGCAGCCCGGTTGCTCGTCCTCGCCGCGCCAGATGCGGCGCATGGCTTCGCGCGCGATCCAGTAGCCGCCACCGGCATCGTCCAGCGTGACGCCACGGCCGCCGGCGCGGTGGAATTCGCCTTGTTCGTCGATGAAGGCGGCAATCGAGCCGGTGCCGGCGTAGACCAGGTAGCCTTCGCCGGGCTCGAAAGCATCGAGGTAGGCGATCTCAATATCGTTGCAAAGGGTGATCGCATCGCTGCGCACGCCGAGAAGGCTGGCCAGCCAGTCGACCAGCACTGTGCCCTCGCCGCTGAAACCTGTCAGCCCGGCGCATACGCGCGCCGGTTTGCCGGTTGCCAGCACGTCGTTCGTCAATTGGCTGAATATCGCGTGGACTTGTTCGCGGCCAGCCGGCCTGGCCATCATCAAGGCGGAAAGCCCCGGGACCACGCCTTCGGCCACAATCTGTCCTGCGGTATCGGACAACGCCCAGCGCGTCTCCGTTCCGCCCGCATCAATGCCTAAACCCAGGGTACGATCGGTGTCAGGTTTGCCCATGATCTGTCGAGTGTACGTTGTAATGGTGACATCTTTACACGAAAGGACGTTCTCCTCCCATTTCGATAAGTTATGGCGCTGCGGAAACTCTTGGACTTTCGTTGCCAAGACGGTCGACGGCGGAAACCACCACGCTGCGCGCCGGCACGCCGTTATCGTCGGTCAATACTACTTCGCTGCGGCCAGCCGGCACCACATTGAAACGCCATTCCTCGCCATAACGTGCCCAGATAGCAAGGTGCGTGGCGCGCGCGGCATTGCCGAGTATGACAGCCAGGCCGCTGGCATGGCGCTTGACTGAGACAGTCGGCGCGGGCGGGGCTTCGCTGCCAAGCCATGGAGAGGCCGGCACCAGGGCCGGGCCCTGGTAGCTGGCGTTTTTCAGCTGGTCGCTCACGCCTTTGCGGTTTTGCATCAGCGCGGCGATGCTGAAGTGGATGTGGCCATTGGCGTTGGCGCGGCCGCGCAGTACGCCGACCTGCTGCACGATTTCGTCAGGCGTGAAGGATTTGCTGCTGTCGTCGATGCGGCTGGTGTACAGGCCGGGCCAGATATGGCGGCCACGCTTGTTCTGGCCAAGCCAGTAATCGAGCAGCACGGGGAAGGCTTGCGGCTGCTGGGCGATTGGCCAGTACAGCTGCGGCGCCAGGTAATCGAGCCAGCCGTTCTGCAGCCAGGTTTCGGCGTCGGCATACAGCTTGTCGTACTGGCTGAAACCCTGGATGCCGGGCGGCCGGCGGTCCGGGCGGCCAATGCCGAAGGGGCTGATGCCAAAGCGTACCCAGGACTTTTCCTTGTGGATGCCTGTGTTGAGGGCTTCGATCAGCTGGTTGACGTTCTGGCGGCGCCAGTTGGCGCGGTCCAGGGTGCCGCCGCCTTGCTGGTAGCGCTGGAACGACACGGCGTCCGGGAATTCCAGTTCCGGCTTGTTGCCGTTCGATGGCGCATCCAGCGCCGCCTCGCCGCCATTGGCGCCGGGGGCTTCGATCGGGTAGGGGTAGAAATAATCGTCGATGTGGACGCCGTCGATATCGTAGCGGCGCACCACGTCCAGGATCACGTCCAGGGTTTGCTGGGCGGCGGCTTCCTCGCCCGGGTCCATCCATTGGAACTTGCCGTACTGGCGCACCACCTGCGGCTTGGTGCTGGCGATGTGTTCGCGCGCGTTCGGCGTGCGTGCGGCGGAGTGGCGTGCGCGGTAAGGATTGAACCAGGCATGCAGCTCAAGGCCGCGTGCGTGGGCCTGGCTGATCCAGAAGGCCAGCGGATCCCAGGCCGGCTCCGGCGCCCTGCCTTGCTGGCCGGTCAGGAATTCCGACCACGGTTCCAGCTTGGAGGGGTAGATGGCGTCCGCGCTGGGGCGCACTTGCAACACGATGGCGTTCAGGTGCAGCGCCTTGGCGCGGTCGAGGATGGCGATGGCTTCCGCCTGCTGGCGCGCGGGCGGCAGGTTGCTGCGGCTTGGCCAGTCGATATTGGCGACCGTGGACACCCAGGCGGCGCGGAATTCGCGCGGTGCGGCGGGCGGCTGTTCGCCGGTGATGGGCTGCTGCATCGGGGCGGCTGCGCCAGGAGCAGGCGCGTTGCCGCCGGCGCCTGCCGGGGAAGCCGCGGCTTCCCCGTCGGCTGGGGCGGTGGGCGACGTCGCACATGCCCCCATCAATGCGGCCACGCCGGCCGCGGCGGCGGCTATGGTCAGCCGCCTTTTCGCATTAAAAGCCAAAACCTAATCCTCACATCAGCAGGAGCCGTATTCTACCTACTATTCGCGGCCGAACTCGGGGTCTATCTTGATCAGGGCCGTCATGATGAAGGCGGGGATGGTCGCCGTGCAGGCGTAAATGAAGAAGTGCTGGTAACCCAGGATCTCCTGGATCTTCCCGCTGGCCATCTGCGGAATCATCATGCCAAGCGCCATGAAGCCGGTGCAGATCGAGTAGTGGGCAGTCTTGTGCTCGCCCTGGCTGACCATGATCATGTACATCATGAAGGAGGTAAAGCCCAGGCCATAGCCAAACTGCTCAATCGCCAGGCAGGTCGAAATCCAGGCGAAACCCTGGGGCTGGGCTTGCGACAGGTAGACAAAGACCAGGTCCGGAATGTGGATGGCAATCGCGAAAGGCCACAGGCAGCGCTTGAGGCCAAAGCGGGAGATCAGCCAGCCGCCCGCCAGGCCGCCCAGGATCAGGCCAATGATGCCCACCGTGCCATAGGCAATGCCCACGTCGGCGGTGCTCATGCCGAGGCCGCCTTTTTCCAGCGGGTCTTTCAGGAAGGGCACCACCATCTTCAGCAGCTGCGACTCGCCAAGGCGGAACAGCAGCAGGAACAGCAGGATGACGACAATGCCTTCTTTGCGGAAGAAAGCGCCGAAGGTGGCAAAGAATTCCTGCATCGGCGACACCGCGTGCTTGGCCGGTGCATCTTCCGCCGGCTTGGGCAGCGCGAAGAAATGGTAGATCGCCAGCGCCAGGAACACCGCTCCCGCCACGCCGAAGGTCACGGCCCAGGCCATATGCGGGTTGCCGTAATACTTGATGATTTCACCGGCGAGGAAAAGCAGGCCGCCATTGCAGGCCACATTGGCCGCGCGATAGAAGGTGCTGCGCACGCCGACGAATTCGGCCTGCTGCTTCTGCCGCAGGCCAAGCATGTAGAAGCCGTCCGCCGCGATATCGTGGGTGGCGGAGCTGAAGGCCATCAACCATAAAACGCCAAGGCTTAGCTGGAAGAAGTTCGATAGCGGCAGCGTGAAGGCGACCGCGCCCAGCGACACACCCAGCACCATCTGCAGGATGGCGACCCAGGCGCGCTTGGTGCCGAACATTTCGATCAGTGGGGACCAGAGCGGCTTGATGACCCAGGGCAGGTACAGCCAGCCGGTGTAGAACGCCATGTCCGCGTTGGAGATGCCGAGGTCTTTGTACATTGCGGTGGACAGCGCCATGACCGCAAAGTAGGGAATGCCCTGGTTGAAATACAGTGTCGGGACCCAGCCCCAGGGGCTGCGTTGCTGCGCTCGATCCATTACGTCCTTTCTTATCGGCCGAGCGCGCCGCGTACGCTACCCTTGGCCTGGCCCAGCAAGTCTTGCGCTTGCTGGACCGTGGTTTTCTTCAACAGGGCGACCACCGCCACTTTGACGTGGAAACCGCACTGTTCCAGCGTTTTGCGGGCTGCCTCTTCTTCGGCGCCGGTGGCGTGCATGGTGAGCCGCACCGTGCGTGCGTACAGCTTCGCATTGGTCGGCTTCAAGTCTACCATCAAGTTTCCATAAACCTTGTTCAGGCGGACCATGATGGCGCTGGAAATTGTATTCAGCACGATCTTCTGCGCGGTGCCTGCTTTCAGGCGCGTGCTGCCGGAAATGATTTCGTTGCCGGTATCGAGGGTGATGCCGAATTCTGCTTCCTTCACCACCGGTGCGCCGGGGTTGTTGGCGATGCCGATGGTCAGGGCGCCGGCATTACGCGCTGCTTCGATGGCCCCCAGCACATAAGGCGTGGTCCCCGAGGCGGCCAGCGCCAGCACCACGTCGTCTTTGCCTGGCTTCAGCGCCAGCAAGTCGCGCGCGCCCTGGGTACGGTCATCTTCCGCGCCTTCCACAGCCTTGAACATGGCGTCTGCACCGCCGGCGAGGATTGCGACCGCACGCTCGTACGGCCAGGAGAAGGTGGGATAGAGTTCGACGCTATCGAGTACGCCGAGGCGGCCCGAGGTTCCCGCGCCGACGTAGAGCAGGCGGCCGCCCGCTTCGATACGCGGCACGGCTGCTTCAATGGCTAGGGCAATGGAGGGGACGGCGGCGCGTACGGCCTGCACAGCGTTCAGCTGGTCGTCGGCAAAGGCAGCGACCAGCTGCTCTGTGGGATATTGGTCCAGTTCTAAATGCTGCGAACTGGGAGTTTCAGTTTTCAGCATATAAAGAAAGGCTTTATGCAGCCCTTCGCATCTCCGCCACAAAGTCGTAATGATCGCTGCGGCAGTAAGAGTGCGTGAGCTCGATCGCCTGTCCCGATTCAAGATAGGCGATACGGGTGATAAACAACACGGCCTGGCCTTCCGGCACTTCCAGCTGGCGCGCCAGTTCGGCCGAGGCATTCATTGCGCGGATATGCTGCAGCGCGCGCGCCGGTCCTTTGCCGACCGAATCCAGGTACTGGTAAAGCGAATCGCCGATCAATTCCGGATCGGCGACGATGGTTTGCGGCAGCACCGAAACTTCATACGCCATCACCACGTCATCGGCCAGGCGCAAGCGCTCCAGCCTTGCCACGCGGGTATTCGGCGATAAACCGAGACTCAGTTGTTCGTCCGCAGTTGCGGCAACAACGGCGCGTTTGAGCCAGCGAGAGCCGGGCTTGTAGCCGCGTTGGGACAGTTGTTCCGAGAAGCTGGTCAGGTTCGACAGCGGTTGTTCGATGCGCGGAGCGATATAGTTGCCCGAGCCGCGGCGGCGCACCACCAGGCCCTGGTCGACCAACTGGTCGATGGCCTTGCGCGCAGTGACGCGCGAAACGTTCAGCAATTCCGAAAGCGTTCGTTCGGAAGGCAATGCCTGGTCTACCTGATAGCGTCCGTTTCGAACATCGTCGCTCAACTTGCGGGCAATCTGCATGTACAGCGGCGAATTGTCTTGTTGATCTGGTTTGAATTCAGCGCTGGTGAGGCTCATTACTTTTCTCCTATAGTTGCTAGTGTAATAGCGAAAGCGAAATCACGCTGCTCTTTTCATTTACTGGTTGATGTTTTTGGCGATAGGAAAACGCATGCAAAAAGGTGTGCGCGCCTTGATTGGCGCGGTGCTGTTGAGCGGAATGGGCCATGCAGCGGCCAGCAAACTGGATGCTGAACTGGCGGCCATCGTGAACGATGCGCAGCATCCCTTATCAGGCTTGTCGGTGCTGGCGGTTCGTGATGGCAAGGTGGTTTATCAACAACAGTTCGGCCTGCGGCGGATGTCCGGCACAACTGCACCGGTGACGCCGCAGACCATGTTCCGCATCGCTTCCATTTCGAAATTGATGACCACCTTCGGCGTGATGAAGCTGGTGGAGGAAGGCGAGCTGTCGCTCGATGCCGATGCGGGCGACTATCTTGGTTTCGCGCTGCGCAATCCGAATTACCCGGCGCGCGCGATCACGCTGCGACATTTGCTGGGCCACACGTCAACGCTGAGTGACGACGCGGGTTATTCCTGGCCTAGCGGCACGGCGCTGCGCGATGTGCTGGTCCCCGAAGGCACAATGTGGGCGCGTGATGGCGAGCCTGGCCAGTACTTCACCTACTCCAACCTGAACTGGGCGGTAATCGGCACCATCATGGAGCGCGCGACGGGCGAGCGCTTCGACCGCTTGATGAAGCGCCTGCTGCTAACACCAATGGGCCTGCACGGCGGCTACAACCCTGCCGAATTCAGCGCGCAGGAAGTGGCCGACACGGCGACCCTGTATCGGCGGCGAACGCGCGATACGGAAATCTGGGACAACAAGGGTCCGTGGATCGCGCAGGTGGATGACTATGGCGTTGCAGCGCCGCAGCCGCCTGCCGGCATCGAGAAATATGTGATCGGCGCGAATGCCACGCCGTTCAGCCCGACCGGCGGCATGCGAATGTCTGCGCCCGATATGGGCAAGATCATGCTCATGTTGATCAACAATGGCCGTTACGAGGGCAAGCAAATCCTGAAGCCGGAGTCGCTGGCGATCATGTTCGGCGAGCAGTGGCGTTTCAACGGCGTCAATGGCGATAGGCTGAAAGGGCTGTATCACAGCTGGGGCCTGGGTGCGCAGCGCTTTGCCGATGTGCGGGGCAATATGGGCGGCTTGCCGAAAGATGGCCGCTTCCAGGCGGTCGGCCATCTTGGAGAAGCTTATGGCCTGATCTCCACCTTCGCCGTAGACTTGAAGAAGAAGCAGGGCATTGTGTCCCTGATCGGCGGCTTCGGCAGTGATCCGGAAGCCGACCCGGGCCACATTTCCGCCCATACCCGGGCCGAGGAAAAGATCCTCGATGCAATCTACCAACATGCCATCCTCAAGCACGGGGAGTGAACTGAAAGTATTTGCCACGAGGAAACATTGGCCTTAAGCTTGACGCTGCATATCTCGGAGATGTAATGGCAAATGGTCAGCAGGTAATAGTGATTGGCGGCGGCGTGGTCGGCCTGGCGTCAGCGTGGTGGCTGCTGGAAGCAGGCTTCCGCGTTACCCTGCTCGAGCGCGCGCCTACCGTTGGCTCTGCCGCCAGCTACCGCAATGGCGGGCAGCTGAGCTATCGCTATGTGTCGCCGCTGGCCGACGTCGGCGTCCCGAAAAAGGTGATGCAGTGGCTGTTTGAGAAAGACGGCCCACTGCGCTTCCGTCCTGAAGCCGACTACCGGCAATGGCGCTGGATCAGCCAATTCCTGAAAAACTGCAATGCCGAAACCAATGCCCGCATTACCGCCAAGCTCTTGCAGCTGAGTGAGCTGAGCCGGGAGTCATTGACCCAGCTGGAACTGAAACTGCCGCTGTCCAGGTTCAACTGGCGCAATGCCGGCAAGCTGGTGGTGTACCGCAGCGAGGAAGCCTTCAAGGCGGCGCTGGACAAGCCCGGCGTCGACGACAACCGCGCCGTGCTGTGGGGCGCCGATACGGCCCGTATCGAGCCTGCGTTGGCGCAAGTGGCCTCGAAGCTGGCCGGCGGCATTTTCAATCCCGGTGAAGCGGTGGCGGATTGCTATGCCTTCTGCATGGCGCTGGAAAGGCGCATTGTCGCCCACCCGCGCTTTGAGCGCTGCATGCATACTTCGGCGCGCCATATCTTTGTCGACCGCGGCAAGGTGTCAGCGATTGAGACCGATGCCGGCTGGATCACGGCCGACCACTACGTGCTGGCGGCCGGCATCCAGAGCCGCGACCTGGCCGCCACCGCCAACCTCGACTTGCCGATTTATCCGCTGAAGGGCTACAGCCTGACAGCGCCGATCGGCGAAGGGCATTTGTCGCCCAATATCAGCGTGACCGACTTTGAGCGCAAGACCTTGTACGCCCGCATCGGCAACGAACTGCGCATCGCAGCCATGGTTGACCTGGTGGGCGAAAACAAACGAATCGACCGGCGCCGGATTGCCAGCATGTCCCGCATGGCGCGCGAAACGATGCCCAATGCCGCTGACTACGACAAGGCCGAAGCCTGGGCAGGCCTGCGCCCCGCAACCCCAAACGGCGCCCCCATCATCGGCCCGACGCCATACCCCAACCTCTGGCTCAACGTCGGCCACGGCGGCCTGGGCTTCACGCTCGCCTGCGGCAGCGCCAACCTGCTCGCCACCCTGATGCGCGGCAAGGAAGCACCTTTCGAGCTCGACTTCCTGGCCTATAAGGCCTGAACCAGATAGTCGGCACGCGAAATGGATATGCCGCCCTGAAACCCGCCGGCCGCCGATATGGCGGATAATGGCGGGATGTCCAAATCCAAGACCCCTGTCGGCTGCCCATGCGGCGGTCCTTCTTTTGAGGCTTGCTGCGGCCCCTTTATCGAAGGGAAAGCCCTGCCGGAGACAGCTGAGCAGCTGATGCGCTCCCGCTATTCTGCCTATACGCTTCGGAATGAGCAGTATTTGTTGTCAACCTGGCACGAATCCACCCGCCCAAAAGAAAAAATAGTCGACCCGAACGAAAAGCTCCAATGGCTGGGACTTGAGGTAAAATCTGCTTTACGTTTACGTCAACGTAAAGCAGAGGCACAGCCGAACGAGGATTTTGTCGAGTTCGTCGCCCGCCTGCGCGTGAATGGCCGCGGCCAGCGTCTGCATGAGCTGAGCCGCTTCCTGCGCGAACCGGCCGAGGGTGGCTTGCGCTGGTATTACGTCGACGGCGAATTTCCAGAATAAGACAAGAGGACGAGACATGCCGCATATCGAAAGCAAACTCAATCCGCGCAGCGAGGACTTCAAAGCCAACGCCGTCGCCATGCAAGCCCTGGTCGATGACCTGCGCGCCAAAGTCGCAAAAGCGGCGCAAGGCGGCGGCGAAGCGGCCAGCGCCAAGCACGTGGCGCGCGGCAAGCTGCTGCCACGCGACCGCGTTCAGATGCTGCTCGATCCCGGCACACCCTTCCTCGAATTCTCGCAGCTGGCTGCCTACGATATGTACGACAACGCCGCTCCCGCAGCGGGCGTGATCACCGGCATCGGCCGCGTCAACGGCCAGGAATGCGTGATCGTGTGTAACGACGCCACCGTGAAGGGCGGCACCTACTACCCGATGACGGTGAAGAAACACCTGCGTGCGCAGGAGATCGCGGAGCAGAACAACCTGCCGTGCATCTACCTGGTGGACTCGGGCGGCGCCAACCTGCCGAACCAGGACGACGTGTTCCCGGACCGCGACCACTTCGGCCGTATCTTCTTCAACCAGGCCAATATGTCGGCCAAGGGCATCCCGCAAATCGCGGTGGTGATGGGTTCCTGCACTGCGGGCGGCGCTTACGTGCCGGCCATGTCGGACGAATCGATCATCGTGAAAGAACAGGGCACCATTTTCCTCGGCGGCCCTCCGCTGGTGAAGGCGGCGACCGGCGAAGTGGTTTCCGCTGAAGACCTGGGCGGCGGCGACGTGCACACCCGCCTGTCCGGCGTGGCCGACCACCTGGCGCAGGACGATATGCATGCGCTGTCGATGGCCCGCACCATCGTCTCCAACCTGAACCGCCAGAAGCCGCAGCAGGGCGTGCTGCGCGAAGCGGTGGAGCCGAAGTACGCGCCGGAAGAACTGTACGGCGTGATCCCGGTCGATACCCGCAAGCCTTTCGATATCCGCGAAGTGATCGCGCGTATCGTCGACGGCTCCGAATTCGATGAATTCAAGGCGCGCTACGGCACTACCCTGGTGTGCGGCTTCGCCCATATCTATGGCATGAAGGTCGGCATCATTGCCAACAACGGCATCCTGTTCTCCGAGTCCGCGCTGAAAGGCACGCACTTCATCGAACTGTGCTGCCAGCGCAAGATCCCGCTGGTCTTCCTGCAGAACATCACCGGCTTCATGGTCGGCCGCAAGTACGAAAACGAAGGCATCGCCCGTAACGGCGCCAAGATGGTGACCGCTGTGGCTACCGCCTCCGTGCCGAAATTCACCGTGATCATCGGCGGCTCCTTCGGCGCCGGCAACTACGGCATGTGCGGCCGCGCTTACTCGCCACGCATGTTGTGGATGTGGCCTAACGCCCGCATCTCCGTCATGGGCGGCGAGCAGGCCGCAGGCGTGCTGGCCACCGTCAAGCGCGACGGCATCGAAGGCAAGGGCGGCAAGTGGAGCGCTGAGGAAGAAGCTGCCTTCAAGCAGCCGATCAAGGAACAGTACGAGCACCAGGGCCACCCTTACTACGCCTCCGCGCGCCTGTGGGACGACGGCGTGATCGATCCAGCCGACACCCGCATGGTGCTGGGCCTGGGCCTGTCCGCTGCGCTGAACGCGCCAATCCCGGATACCAAGTTCGGCGTGTTCCGCATGTAAGGAGATGACGATGACCTACGAAACCCTGACCGTCGACATCAACGACAAGATCGCCACCGTCACCCTGAACCGTCCGGACGTGCGCAATGCCTTCAACGAGCATTCGATCAACGACCTGACGCGCGCCTTCTCGGAACTGGGCCGCAACGAAACCGTGCGCGCCATTGTGCTGGCCGCGAACGGCCCGGCCTTCTGCGCCGGCGGTGACCTGAACTGGATGAAAAAAATGGCCCACTACTCCCACGAGGAGAACCAGGCCGACGCCATGCAGCTGGCGCAAATGCTGCGCACGATCTACCTGTGCCCGAAACCGACCGTCGCGCGCGTGCATGGCGATTGCTATGCGGGCGGCATGGGTCTCGTTGCGGCTTGCGACATCATCGTCGCCGTGCCGGAAGCGAATTTCTGCCTGAGCGAAGTGAAACTGGGTTTGATCCCCGCGACCATTTCGCCATACGTGATCAAGGCGATGGGTGAGCAGGCTTCGCGCCGCTATTTCCTCACCGCCGAACGTTTCAGCGCCGCCGAAGCACACCGCATCGGCATGGTGCACGAACTGGTCGCCGCCGATGCACTGGATGCCAAGATGGCGGAAGTGCTGAAGGCGTTGGTGACCAACAGCCCGAACGCAGTGAAGGAAGCCAAAGTGCTGGTGCGCGACGTGGTCGGCAAAGCGGTGAACGATGCGCTGCTGGCCGATACGGCCGAACGCATCGCCCACATCCGCGCTTCCGAGCAAGGCCGCGAAGGCGTTGCTTCCTTCCTCGAGAAGCGCAAGCCGGGCTGGCTGAATTGAACGGAGCAGTTTTTGGAAGTGAACCAACAAAGCGATTGGGTAGCACGTAGCCTGAAGTCTGTATGGCACCCGTGCACCCAGATGCAGCACCATGAAACGGTCCCGCTGATTCCCGTCAGCCATGGCCGCGGCGTGTGGCTGTATGACCACCAAGGCAACCGCTATCTGGATGCGATCAGCTCCTGGTGGGTGAACCTGTTCGGCCACGCCAACCCGCGCATCAACGCGGCGCTGCGCGAACAGCTCGACATGCTGGAGCATGCGATGCTGGCCGGCTTCACCCACGAGCCGGTGATCCAGCTCAGTGAACGCCTGGCGGCGCTGACCCAGCACAATCTGGGCCACGCCTTCTACGCGTCGGATGGCGCGTCGGCGGTCGAAATCGCATTGAAAATGAGCTTCCACGCCTGGCGCAATATGGGCCAGGGCGACAAGCAGGAATTCGTTTGCCTGAAGGGCAGCTACCACGGCGAGACCATCGGCGCGCTGGCCGTGACCGACGTGGCGCTGTTCAAGGATGCCTACGGCCCGCTGCTGCGCGCCACGCAGACCGTGATGTCGCCGGATGCGCGCCAGGCTGCGGAAGGCGAAACGGCTGCCGACGTGGCGCGCCGCGCCGCCGCCGACGTCGAACGCATGTTCACCGAACGCGCCGGCAAGATCGCCGCCATCATCATCGAGCCGCTGGTGCAATGCGCCACCGGCATGGCGATGCATGATCCGCTTTACCTGAAACTGGTGCGCGAGCTGTGCGACAAGCACGGCGTGCACCTGATCCTGGACGAAATCGCCGTGGGCTGCGGCCGCACAGGCACCTTCTTCGCCTGCGAACAAGCAGGCGTCTGGCCGGACTTCCTGTGCCTGTCGAAGGGCATCAGCGGCGGCTACCTGCCGCTGTCCATCGTGCTGTCCCGCGACGAGATCTACCAGGCTTTCTACGATGCGGACGTCACGCGCGGCTTCCTGCATTCGCATTCCTACACCGGCAACCCGCTGGCCTGCCGCGCAGCGCTGGCGACGCTGGACATCTTCGCCGAAGACCATGTGCTGGAAGCGAACAAGGCCCGCTCGCGCAAGCTGACCGAGGCGCTGGCGCCGTTGGCGAACCACGAGCACACCGAGAACTTCCGCAACCGCGGCATGATCTGGGCGTTTGACGCCGTCGGCGCCACGCCGGGCTTCTCGCGCCGCTTCTTCACCGAAGGCACGAAGCAGGAACTGCTGCTGCGTCCAATCGGCAATACCGTGTACCTGATGCCGCCGTACATCCTCAGCGATGAGGAAATCGAGGGCCTGGCTGCGCGCACGCTGTCGGTGTTCGAGAAAACGCGGGTGGGCTGACCATGGAACTGCTCGCAAAACTCGACCAGCAGCTGCAAGCGCTGGATGACAAAAACCTGATCCGCAAGCGCCGCTCGGTGGAAACCGCCTGCGCGCCGCGCGTCATGGTCGATGGCCGCGAACTGCTGGCCTTCTGCAGCAACGACTACCTTGGCCTGGCCGCGCATCCGCGCCTGGCGGAAGCAATGCAGCAGGGCGTTGAACTGTATGGTACCGGCAGCGGCGCCTCGCACCTGATCAGCGGCCATAGCCGTGCGCACACGCTGCTGGAGCAGCGCCTGGCCGAATTCATGTCGCCGCACCTGATCGACGCGCAGGCGCTGTACTTCTGCACTGGCTATATGGCCAACCTGGCCGTGCTGACCGGCCTGTCCGTCGGCGACAAGGACACCGAAATCTTCAGCGAGGCGTTGAACCATGCCTCCCTGATCGATGGCGCCCGCCTGGCGCGCACCAAGCTGTCCGTCTATCCGCACGCCGATTTGGCCGCGCTGGGCGAACTGCTGGCCGCCAGCGCCGCCAGCAACAAGATCGTGGTCACCGATTCCGTGTTCTCTATGGATGGCGACCTGGCCGACCTGCCGGCGCTGCTGGCCCTGTGCGAACAGCACAAGGCCTGGCTGGTGGTCGACGACGCCCACGGCTTCGGCACGCTGGGCGAGAACGGCCGTGGCGCGCTGGAGCACTTCGCCATGCGCTCGCCTTACCTGGTGTATGTCGGCACGCTGGGCAAGGCTGCCGGCGTGGGCGGCGCCTTCGTGGCGGCGCACCGCACCGTGGTGGAAACGCTTATCCAGCGCGCCCGCCCATACATCTTCACCACCGCCGCACCACCGGCGCTGGCACATGCGCTGCAAGCAAGCCTGGATATCATCTGTGGCGACGAAGGCAGCGAGCGCCGCGCCCACCTGGAGGCGCTGGTGGCACAATTGCAGGACAGCCTGCGCCTGAAGCGCTGGCAACTGCTGCCGTCGAAAACGGCAATCCAGCCAATCATCATTGGCGAAAACGACGAAACCATGCGCCTGTCAGCCGCGCTGTACGAGCAAGGTATCTGGGTAGGCGGCATCCGCCCGCCGACCGTGCCCGCCGGCAGCGCGCGCCTGCGTATCACCCTGTCCGCTGGTCACACAGCCGACGACGTGCGCCGCCTGGCAGACGCGATCAACCAACTGGAAAGGACCTGATATGGCGCTCGAAGACCCTGTCATCACTCCTGAGCCCCAAGCTGCCGCAGCCGCCGATGGTCTGCCGCCACGCTTCGCCTGCTTTGTAGCGGGCACCGACACCGAAATCGGCAAGACTCTCACGTCTTCCGCCATGCTGTACGCGCTGGTACAACAAGGCGCCCGAGCCTGCGGCATGAAACCCGTCGCCGCTGGTGCGGTGATGAAGAACGGCCAGTTGCATAACGACGATGCCGACCAGCTGATCGAAGCAAGCAATGTACACTTGCCGCAATCGCTGACTACCCCATTCATGCTGAAAGAGCCGGCGGCACCGCATATCGCCGCCGCCCTGGAAGGCCTGGAAATCGACCCGGTACCTATCCTGGCCGCCTACGTTGAAATCGCCGCCGCCACCGATGCCATCGTGGTGGAAGGCGTAGGCGGTTTCCGCGTGCCGCTGACCGACGATTTCGACACCGCCGACCTGGCCGAGCAGCTTGCGCTGCCGGTGGTGCTGGTGGTGGGCCTGCGCCTGGGCTGCATCAACCACGCGCTGCTGACCGTGGAAGCGATCCAGGCGCGCGGCCTGAAGCTCGTGGGCTGGGTTGCCAACACGCTGGAATTTGAAATGAACTTCGCGGACGAGAATATCGCCGCACTGTCAGCGCGCATTCCCGCGCCGCTGCTCGGCCGCATCCCGCGACTGGCAAATCCAACTGCCGCCGCCGCTGCCGAATACCTGAACTTCACGTCCCTGCCACATTGGCCGGGCCGCCGCACCAAGTAAGAGAGGAAGAACATGTCCCTGCAAGAACCTAAAGCCGTCCAACTGCACCGTCCAACCGCCGCCATCAAAGTACCGGAAGCCGCCACCTGGCCTCTGGAAGACGTGATGGCACTGTACGCGCTGCCATTCAACGATTTGATGTTCCGCGCGCAGGAAGCCCACCGCGCCCACTGGCCGGACGGCGACGTTGAACTGGCGACCCTGCTCTCGATCAAGACCGGCGGCTGCGAAGAGGACTGCGGCTACTGCCCGCAAGCCGCGCGCTACGACACCGGCGTGGAAGCCAAGAAGATCCTGGACCTGGACACGGTGCTGGACGCCGCCAAGCAGGCAAAAGACAACGGCGCTACCCGTTTCTGCATGGGCGCCGCTTGGCGCAGCCCGAAAGAGCGCGACATGGAAAAAGTCGAAACCATGGTGCGCGAAGTTAAGGCCATGGGCCTGGAAACCTGCGCCACCCTGGGCATGCTGGAAGCCGAACAGGCTCAGCGCCTGAAGGACGCGGGCCTGGACTACTACAACCATAACCTGGACACCGCGCCGGACTTCTACGACAACGTGATCTCCACCCGCCAGTACCAGGACCGCCTGGACACCCTGGGCCACGTGCGCAGCGCCGGCCTGAAGGTCTGCTGCGGCGGCATCGTGGGCATGGGCGAGACGCGCGAGCAGCGCGCCGGCCTGATCGCCCAGCTGGCCAACCTGAACCCATACCCTGAGTCGGTACCGGTCAACCACCTGGTGCAAGTGGAAGGCACCCCGCTGCACGGCCTGGACAAGCTGGACCCGCTGGAATTCGTGCGCACCATCGCTGTCGCCCGCATCACCATGCCGAAAGCGCGCGTGCGCCTGTCGGCTGGCCGCCGCGAACTGGGTGAAGCCGTGCAGGCAATGTGCTTCATGGCCGGCGCCAACTCGATCTTCTACGGCGACAAGCTGCTGACCACCGACAACCCGGAAGCCAACGACGACCGCGCACTGCTGGCAAAACTGGGCCTGCCGACCCGCGGCGCCGTGCTGGATTCCGTACAAAAAGAAGCCTGCGGCTGCTAAGAAAAAATTCAAAAGAATTCAAAAAGAGTAGAGAGAGACATGTTCAAAAAAATCCTGATTGCCAACCGTGGCGAGATCGCTTGCCGCGTCGCTGCAACCGCACGCCGCATGGGCATCAAGACCGTGGCCGTGTATTCGGATGCGGACGCCAACGCCAAGCATGTTGCCGTGTGCGATGAAGCGGTGAACATCGGCCCGGCCGCCGCCAAGGAATCCTACCTGTGCGGCGACAAGCTGATCGCCGTGGCGCTGGCCACCGGTGCGGAAGCGATCCACCCAGGCTATGGCTTCCTGTCCGAGAACGCCGAGTTCGCGGATGCCTGCGCCGAAGTAGGCCTGGCCTTTATTGGCCCGCCGGCTTCCGCCATGCGCGCCATGGGTTCGAAATCAGCTGCAAAACAGCTGATGGAGAAGGCCAATGTGCCGCTGGTGCCGGGCTATCACGGTGACAATCAGGACGCAGGCTTCCTGCAAGAACAAGCAGACCGCATCGGCTACCCTGTGCTGCTGAAGGCTTCGGCCGGCGGCGGCGGCAAGGGCATGCGCGTGGTCGAATCGTCCGAAGCGTTCAAGGATGCGCTGGCATCCTGCAAACGCGAAGCGATCAGCTCCTTCGGCGACGACAAGGTGCTGGCGGAGAAATACCTGCAGCGCCCGCGCCATATCGAAATCCAGGTTTTCGCCGACACGCACGGCAACTGCATCTACCTGTTCGAGCGTGACTGCTCCGTGCAGCGCCGCCACCAGAAAGTTCTGGAAGAAGCGCCGGCGCCAGGCATGAGCGCAGAGCGCCGCGCCGCGATGGGCGAAGCCGCCGTTGCCGCTGCTCGCGCTGTAGGCTATGTCGGCGCAGGCACGGTGGAATTCATCGCCAACCAGGACGGCAGCTTCTACTTCATGGAGATGAATACCCGCCTGCAGGTGGAACATCCAGTGACGGAAATGATCACCGGCACCGACCTGGTGGAATGGCAGATCCGCGTCGCCGCCGGCGAAACCCTGCCGAAGAAGCAGGAAGAGCTGACCATCAACGGCCACTCGATCGAAGCGCGTATCTACGCCGAGAATCCAGAGAAGGGCTTCCTGCCGTCGATCGGCACACTGCGCCACCTGGAAACGCCAGGCGCCGTCAACTTTGAACTGGGCGGCGTGCCTGGCCATCCATCCGCCGTACGTATCGATTCCGGCGTGCGCGCGAACGACGCAATTTCCCCGTTCTACGACCCGATGATCGCCAAGCTGATCGTCTGGGGCGCGGACCGCAAGCAAGCGCTGGCCCGCATGGCGCAAGCGCTGTCGCAATACCAGATCGTCGGCCTGGCGACCAATATCGCCTTCCTGAAACGCCTGGTGGAAGGCGACGCCTTCGCCAACGCCGACCTGGATACCGGCCTGATTGAACGTAATCACGACGCGCTGTTCCCGCCGGCACGTTCGATCCCAGTCGCTGCAGTGGCGCTGGCCGCGGTATCGCTGATCGAAGAAGAAAAGGACAAGTCGGCCGCCCAATCCGGCGCCAACAAAGGCGATCCGTGGGGCCAGGCACTGGGCTGGCGCATGAACTTCAACTATGCGCGCAAGCTGTCCTTCAGCGACGAGCATGACAAGCAGTACGCACCGATGCTGACCTACCTGCCGCATGGCTGGCAGTTCGAGATCAAGGGCTTGGAAGTCGACCTGTCCCTGTTCAGGCAGGATGGTTCTGACCTGAGCATCAAGCTGGGCGAAACCTCGGTGCACGGCACCGTGCGCCGCGACGGAGATGCCTTCCACGTCTTCACCGGCGGCGGCCACTATGTGCTGGACTATAACGACCCGATGGCGCATGCCGGTGAGTCCGAAGCGGAAGGCGGCCGCCTGACCGCGCCGATGCCGGGCAAGGTTGTCGCCGTGCTGGCCGAGAAGGGCAAGGAAGTGAAGAAGGGCGATCCGCTGGTCATCATGGAAGCGATGAAAATGGAGCACACCATCTCCGCTCCTCACGACGGCGTGGTCGAAGAAGTCCTGTACGCGGTGGGCGACCAGGTAGCAGACGGCGCTCCGCTGCTAGCCTTCAAGACCGCAGCTTAAGGGAGGCGCATGCGCATCCTGCTTTATCGCGCGGATGGCAACACCGCGCCATGGATCAAGGATTTCGCCGACTTCATGCCGGAGGCGGAAGTGGTGGTCTGGCGCGAAAGCGCCGACCTGCCAGCTTGCGACTACGCCGTGCTGTGGACACCGCCGCAAGCCATGCTGGCCGACCTGGCGCGCGTTAAAGCGATCTTCCTGACCGGCGCCGGCGCCGATGCGATCATGAAGTACGCGCATGCGATTCCGCCGCATATTCCTATCGTGCGGCTGAACGATGCCGGCATGGGTATTCAGATGGCGGAGTACGTCAGCTATACCGTGCTGCGATACTTCCGCCGCATGGACGAATATGAAGCGCAGGCCCGCTCCGGAGCCTGGCTCCAATTGGAAGCGCGCAGCAAGGCAGACTTTTCAGTCGGCGTGATGGGCGTTGGAGCGCTCGGCTCGCACGTGATCGAAGCGCTGAAGCCGTTTGGCTTCCCTTTGCGCGCATGGAGCCGTTCGCCGAAGTCGCTGGAAGGCGTTGAGTGCTTCCACGGCGACGAAGGGCTGGATGCCTTCCTCGCTTCGTCGCGCGTGGTGGTGTGCATGCTGCCTCTGACGGAAGAAACCACCAACATACTGAACCGCGCCAATATGCAAAAGCTGCCGCAGGGCGCTTACATCATCAACGTAGGGCGCGGAGCACATATCGCCGAGCCGGACCTGCTTCCGCTGATTAAGTCCGGCCAGGTCGCAGGCGCCACGCTGGACGTGTTCCGCAACGAACCGCTGCCGGCGCAGCATCCGTTCTGGATGGAGCCGCGTATTACGATCACGCCGCATATTTCCGCCTTGACGCTGCGCCGCGAAAGCGTGGAGCAGATGGTTGGCAAGATGCGCCAACATGCGCGCGGCGAACAAGTCGCCGACGTCATCAACCGAACAAAGGGATACTGAAAATGAATTTGCCAAAGAAGGTCAAGATTGTCGAAGTGGGCCCGCGCGACGGCCTGCAAAACGAAAAGGGTGATGTGCCGGCCGACGTGAAGATCGAGCTGGTGAACCGCCTGACGGAAGCCGGCTTCCCGAATATTGAAGCGGCGTCCTTCGTATCGCCGAAATGGGTGCCGCAGATGGCCACTTCAAAAGAAGTCATGGCCGGCATCACCCGCAAGCCTGGCGTGATCTATTCCGCGCTGACCCCGAATATGCAGGGCTTCGAAGCCGCGCTGGCAGCCGGCGCGAATGAGGTAGTAATCTTCGGCGCCGCATCGGAAGCATTCTCGCAAAAGAACATCAACTGCTCGATCGCCGAGTCGATCGAACGCTTCGTACCGGTGGCCAAAGCCGCAAAGGATGCAGGCCTGCGCCTGCGCGCTTCGGTCAGCACCGCCTTCGGCTGCCCATACCAGGGCGACGTGCCGCTCGATTCCGTGGCGTACGTGGTAGGCCGCATGCGCGACCTGGGTTGCGACGAGATCGATATTGCCGACACCATCGGCGTATCGACCCCGCTCAAGACCAAGGCCGTGATGGAACGCGCGATCAAGGAGTTCCGCGCCAACGGTCTGGCGGGCCACTTCCACGATACCTACGGCCAGGCGCTGGCGAATATCTACGCCTCGATGGAAGTGGGCATTGAGATTTTCCACTCCTCCGTGTCCGGCCTGGGCGGCTGCCCTTATGCCAAAGGCGCTACCGGCAACGTCGCCACGGAAGACGTGATCTACATGATGAATGGCCTGGGCATTGAAACCGGCGTGGACCTGGACAAGGTCGTCGACGCAGGCCAGTTCATTTCCAACTTCCTGAACCGCAAGGCTGCCAGCCGCGCAGGCAATGCGATTGCCGCCAAACGCGCAGGTTGATTAGTTCTCGTCCGAGCGGCCGCGCAGCAGGAATACTGCCAGCAGCGTGGCCGCCGCACGCTGCAACGATTGCCAGTTAGGCGTCGCAAACAGCGTTTCAAGGCGCGGCAGGGGATGCGGCGCACCATCCGCGAGCTCGCTCCACACAAGCGCAAACTGCGCGATGCCCTTGCGTTCTTCCGCCGAGAAGACCGGTTCAGTGAAATGCTGTTTCCAGTCCGGCGTTACCCAGTCTTCCCATTGATTCAGCACTTCGTCCGCCGCCGGCATACCGGGCGCGCTCGCCTGCAACTTACGTTGCGCCTCAAAGGAGCCAGCCAGTTCCAGGTATTCAATGATGCGGTTGCGCACACGGCGCAGGCCAATCGGCTGCTCGGGCACTGAGGAGCGCGGGGTGCGGAGCCAGTAATACAGGTCATACGTAGTGGCGTCGGCGGCTGGCTCGTTGTCGGGGATATCGGCCTTCTGCTGCCACAGCGGGAACCAGTGCGGGTCGCGTACGTGATCAGCGCTCGCCGCCGCACCGCCAAACTGCACATAGCGCACTTGCGCTTCCGCCAGGCTATGCACATTCGCGCCACTGGCAAGGAAGGGGGAGTAGAGTTGCGGCAGGTCGTCGTGCCAGTCGCAGACCTGGCACGCGGCAAGCGAACCGGGAGCGCCGGCGAAGGTGGCATAGCCGCAGCAAGGACAGGTGTACATGGCGACAATTCCCATCGCAGAAAAAAAAAGACCTGCACGAATGCAGGTCTTTTTCTTGAAACTTGGTCGGAGTACAAGGATTCGAACCTTGGACCCTCTGCTCCCAAAGCAGATGCGCTACCGGGCTGCGCTACACTCCGTAAGAAGCAAGATAATACAAGCTGAGCCAGGACCCGTCAACCCCCAATTTCAAATCGGAAGGAATTTGCCGTGGGTGAAATAGCTTATCGACAGCCTTTCTCACGCATCACAGTCGGTATCTTTATTTCTTTGCTACTGCATGTGGCGGCGATCATTTTTCTGAAGCTGCCGGTCATGCGCCCGGTTCCCGATTCGCGCAGTTGGCTGACGCAAGTGGAAGTAAGGATAGTGCCGCCGCCGAAAATAACGCCGCCTGCCGTGGAACCCACTCCGCAGCCTGTCGCGGCCACCGAGCCCCGGCGGCAGCTACGCCGTGCCGAACCGCGCAAAAAGCTACGCGACGAAGACAAACCGGAAATGGCAGCGCAACCGGTCCGCGAGTCCACCCTGATTCTGGCGCCGGCAGAAAATGGTCCAGCAAAGCGTTTCGACCGCGAAGCCGCCAAAGCAGCCGCCCGCGGCATCGCAGGCGACTTAGGAGCCCCCCAAGCGGCCCTGAGCGAAACCCGCGAAGAAAAGTTAGGACGCAAGATCCAAAACGCCGCCCGCCCCAACTGCAAAGACGGCATCCCCGGCGGCCTGCTAGCCCCCCTCTACCTCATGATGGACAAGAAAGACAGCGGCTGCAAATGGTAAATGTCCACCTTGGGGTCAGGAACGAATGTGGACATTTACTGCTTGAGCTCGAGGGCGCGGTCGTAGAGGGCGTTCTTTTTCTTGCCGGTGATTTGGGCGGCAATTCCAGCGGCTTGTTTTACTGGCAATTCGGCGAGCAGGATTTGCAGGATGCGGTCGGTTTCGGCGTCCTGGCCTTCGGTGGCGGGCGGGGCGCCTTCGATCAGCACGACAAATTCGCCTTTTTCGTGGTTGGCGTCGGATTTCAGCCAGGAGACTGCTTCGCCCAGCGGGCAGCGGTGGATTTGTTCGAACAACTTGGTGACTTCGCGGGCAAAGACCACCTGGCGGTCGGCGCCAAAGACGTCGGCCAGCGCCTGGGCGCACTCGACAATACGGTGCGGGGCTTCGTAGAACACCAGGGTAGACGGGGCGGCTACCAGCCCTTGCAGCACGGCTTCGCGTTGCTTGGACTTGGATGGCAAAAAGCCAACAAAATGGAATTGATCGTTGACCAGGCCGCTGGCTGACAGTGCGGCTACGGCTGCTGAGGCGCCTGGCAGCGGAATCACGCGCAGGCCAGCGGCGCGCACCGCGTCCACAATGCGCGCACCTGGGTCGGAAACGGCCGGGGTGCCGGCATCGGACACCAATGCAATCCGTTCGCCCGCCTGCAACCGTGCGACCAGCCCTTTGGCCGCTTCGCGTTCGTTATGCATATGCGCCGCGATCAGCGGCTTGTGCAGCCCGAAGCGGTTCATCAGCTGAGCCGTGTTGCGGGTGTCTTCGCAAGCCACGGCGTCAACCAGCGCCAGCACATGCAAGGCGCGTAGTGTAATGTCGGTAACATTGCCAATAGGCGTAGCCACCACATACAAAGATGCCGTAGGATAGTTCTGGTGGACGGTCTCGCCGAGGATGGGCAATCCGGCGAGCGGGCTGGAATCTTGTGCTGTCATTGGGGGTAGGATGCTGTCTAAAAATATCAATAAGCTGATACTCGGCGTCGCGGCGGCTGTGCTGACCAGCGCTTGCAGCGCGCCTTGCGGCACGCCGGGGCGATTGTGCGCGCCAATTACGTCGGTGACAAGTGCGCCGCCTGCCGCCGTGAAGGCGCCGCGGCCAAAACCTCCTGCGCCGCCTCCTGAACCGGAGGTTGTGGTGGAGACCTTTGCCGTGCCTGCGCCAGAAGATGCGCCGCCTCCGCCCAGCATGACGCAAGTAGTCCCGCAGCCGATGGAAGACGCCAGCGGCAAGCCGCCTTACCGCATTGCGCTGCTGCTGCCGCTGCGTTCCGAAGCCCTTGGCCGCGCCGCCGATGCGCTGCGTGCTGGTTTCATGGCGGCTGCGGAGCGCGACGGCCACGGCTTCCAGGTCAATGTAGTGGAAACCGGCGACGCCACGCAGGACGTCATGTCGGCCTACGTTACAGCCCAGGAATCCAACGATATGGTGGTTGGCCCGCTGGCCCGTTCCGCGGTGACGGCCATCGCTGCCAGCCCGCTGGTAGATAAGCCGACCATCGCCCTGAACCATCCGGATTCGCGCGGCGATCCGCAGTTGCCGCCGCAGATGCTGGTGATCGGCCTGTCGATCGAAGACGAGGCGCGCCAGGTGGCCGAATGGGCGGCACGCGAGAATCCTTCGGCGCGCGCCCTGATCATTTCCGGCAACACGTCCTGGCAAAAGCGCATTTCCAGCGCCATTTATGGCCAGCTGCAGCGCCTGGGCCTGAAATCACGCAATTTTGACTTCACGCCGCAAAATGGCTACCTGCCGGACGCCGAGCTGGTGACCCTGCGCACCCGCCTGCAAAGCGAACCAGCCGGCGTGCTGTTTGCCGCGCTGGACCCGGACCAGTTGCGCCAGCTGAAGGTCGCCCTGTCGGCGCCTCCGCTTGGCGATATTCCGGTCTATGGCACTTCGTCCCTGAACCCTGGCCGCAGCATGTACCGGGCCGGCGCAGAACTCGACGGCGTGCGCCTGATCGATTTGCCATGGCTGGTACAGCGCGACCACCCGGCAGTAATGGTGTATCCGCAGCCAGTGTCGCGTGACGAGGCGCGCATCAGCACCGACCAGGAAAGGCTCTACGCATTGGGCATCGACGCCTTCCGCATCGCCCGCGAAATCGCGCGCCAGCCGCAGCGCCGCTTCCAGCTGGATGGCGTGACCGGCCAGCTGACGATCGATTTCGGCACTGGCCCTTCCTGGTTCGAGCGCGTGGAAGTGCCGGTCGAATACCGCAACGGCATCCCGGCACCGGCGCCGCGCTAAGGTGTCCCATGCCCCGCACCGAGCTGCAGGAGATCGGCCAGGCCGGCGAAGACCGCGCCCTGGCCTACCTGCAGCAGCAGGGCCTGCGGCTGGTTGAGCGCAATTTCCTGTGCAAGGTGGGGGAGCTGGACCTGATCATGCGCGAGGGAGATCGCCTGGTCTTTGTCGAAGTCCGCGAGCGCAGTAATCCCCGCTATGGCGGCGCCGCGGCCAGTATTTCCCCGGCCAAGCAGCGCCGGATCCTGCGCGCGGCCCGGTTTTACCTGCTGCGTTTTGTCAAAATGCCACCATGCCGCATTGACGTAGTGGCAATCGATGGAGAACGCATAAACTGGCTGCGCAACGCTATCATTGATCAAATGTAAGCATTTTTAACAGCGCTTGTTAGGCTCGCCGAGCCGCTGCACTATAATTACGCACACTATGACTAATCAACGCATCCTCTCGCACTTCCACGAAAGTGCCGAAATCAAGATCCAGTCCGCAACCGTCCTGGCGCAGCCTATCGCGCAAGCGGTTGAACTGATGTTCTCCGCTCTCTCGAACGGCAACAAGATCCTGGCCTGCGGCAATGGCGGCTCGGCGGCTGACGCCCAGCACTTCGCTGCGGAACTGGTCGGCCGTTTTGAGCGTGAACGCTTCCCGCTGCCGGCGATTTCGCTGGCAACCGATACCTCCATCCTGACCGCTGTGGCCAACGACTACAGCTACCGCGAGATATTCTCCAAGCAGGTGCAGGCGTTCGGCCAGGCTGGCGACATCCTGCTGGCGATTTCCACTTCGGGTAATTCCGCCAACGTGATGGCGGCAATCGAAGCGGCGCTGGAACGTGAGATGCGCGTAGTGGCACTGACCGGCAAAGGTGGCGGCGCGATCGGCAAGATGCTGACCGACGCTGACGTTCATATCTGCGTACCGGCTGACCGTACCGCCCGTATCCAGGAAGTCCACCTTGTGACCATCCATTGCATTTGCGACGGCATCGACGTCGCGCTGTTCGGAGGAGATGTAAATGAGTAAAGCGCGTCCATTGACGCTGGCCGTGGTGGCCGCTGTCCTGGCGAGCAGCACGCTGTCCGCTTGCGCCCCGATCCTGGTTGGCGGCGCTATCGCCGGCACCGTCGCGGCATCCGACCGCCGCACTTTCGGTGCGCAGACGGAGGACAAGTCGATCGTGGTAAAGGCCGAAGTGAAGATGTCCAACATCGTCGACAAGAGCTCCCACGTCAATGTGAACAGCTTTAACCGCCGCGTGCTGATCACCGGCGAAGTACCGGATGACGAAACCAAGGCCAAGGTGGAACGTGAAGTGCGCGCTATCGAAGGCGTGATGAACGTGACCAATGAACTGGAAGTTGGCTTCTCCTCCAGCTACACCTCGCGCTCCAACGACGCGCTGATTACCTCCAAGGTTAAACTGAGCCTGGCCGACGCCCAGGATATTTCGGCCAACTCCTTCAAAGTGATCACCGAGAAGGGTGCTGTCTTCCTGATGGGCCGCGTGACCCAGCGTGAAGGCACCAAGGCAGGCGATATCGCACGCGGCGTGCGCGGCGTGACCAAGGTCGTCAAAGTATTTGAGTACATCACCGACGACGAAGTAAAGCAGTACCAATCGTCCCAGGGTTCGCAGGGCTAATCATGAGTACCGGCTCCAGGGCGTGGATTAAACCGGCGATTGCGCTTGCCGTCATCGCCGGCATCGGCTTGACGGCCTACCAATCGCTGAACAAGCACCAGTCCGCCCCTGCGGTCACTTTCCTCGGTATCAAAGGGGAAAAGATCACGCCTGACAGCCTGAAAGGCAAGGTCGTGATGGTCAATTTCTGGGCCACTTCGTGCACCACCTGCGTTGCCGAAATGCCGGAAATGGTCGAAACGTACAATAAGTATAAAGGCCAGGGTCTCGAATTCGTCGCCGTGGCGATGAAGTACGACGCGCCAAATTACGTGGTCAACTTCACCGAAACCCGCCAGCTGCCGTTCAAGGTGGCGCTGGACGTAACGGGCGATGCAGCCAAGGCTTATGGCGACGTCTCCATGACGCCGACCACCTTCGTCATCGACAAGGATGGCAACATCATCAAGCGCTACGTAGGCAAGCCGGAATTCCCGGCACTGCACGCACTGCTCGAAAAAGCCCTGAAGGGCTAGAAGGAAACCTGCGCGGACAGGTATGCGCCGCGCTGGGTCTTCCGGTTAAAGACGGTAATCGTTCCCAGGTCCGCATACGCCGCTGTCATTGAGAAGTGGCGGTTCGGCAGCCATGCGAGGAACACGTCCTTGTAGGCCTTCTCGTTGTCCACTCCCAGGTTATGCGGCTTGCGGCGATATTCGGCGCCAAGCACCAACTTACGCGTGAGCAGGTAGCCAACCGACAGCTCGGGCATCAGTTTGCGGCTGCTTTCCTTGTCGCCGCCAAATCCCATGAGGCCCATCTGGTTCGCACGCGTGCTGCGCAGGGTGGCGTTCAACAGCAGGCTTTGATCGAAGAGGATCTTGGTGGCAGCGATGTAGAAGTCCGTGCCGTGCTCGGATTTCGCGCCAAGCTGCTTCACGTTGGTGACGCCGAGCGCGCCCAGTCCGTCGACGCCTTTGTTCCTCTTGTACTGCAGGCCGATAGAGATTTGCGGCAGCCAGCTGTCTTGCTCATAGACCGCATCACCCATCACGCGCACCTTGGCGCCGACAATGTCCTGTTTGATGCGCAGCTGATCGAGCGGGGCTAGGCTGCCTTCGAAGTCCTGCCGCGCCAGCGATAGTTCGACGCGATCGCCTATGCCGGCGGCCACGCCGTAGCTCACGAGACGGTAGTCCTGTGTAGAGACGTGCGTGGCGAATGCGCTGGCGCCCCAGCTATCGCGCGTGCCATAGCCTGTGATCAGTGCCCATGGCACGATGCCGCCGCCGCCGCTGCCCTCCACCATGCTGACGCCACCTGTGCCGATGAATTTTCCGTGATCCGGCAGGGCGGAGGGGACGCCGCCGCCAATGGTCACGATATCGCGATGCATGGGCGCGAGCTTTGCCACCAGTTGGTTCGACACGCTGGTCGGCACGTCATTGCGCTCCATTGCAATCTGCAGGTCTTCCGTCAGTGCATTGAAGTGCTTGTCGTTCAGCTTCAGGTCTTCATGCGCTGACTTCATGTCGCGGTTCTTACCGACGCCCTTGAATTTACAGGGTCCCCCTGACAGCTCGCAGAACTGCAGCGCCAGCCGCGCCTTGGTCTGAGCAATGTCAAACCCATCGAAGGTCTCCTTGATGCGCTCGTCGGCCAGCACGATGTCGAACATCGTGTTGACGATGCGCTTGATGCCCGCTTCGCCGCCAAGTCCGCGATAAAGGCCATCGTCTTGAGCATGTGCCGCCGAAGCAGCCATCAGCAAGCCAGCACCAAGGAGTTTTCGCATTTCAGCCTTTGGGGTAGAGGATCATCTGCGTACAGCGGAACAGGGCGATGGCTTTGCCGGTCGCCTTGTTGGTCACCGTAGCATCCCACACTTGCGTCGTGCGGCCGCCGTGCACCATGCGGGCGGTGACGGCAATCGTGCCTTCGCGCGCGGTGCCGAGGTGGTTCGACTTCAACTCAATGGTGGTGAAATTCTGGGCGCCTTCCGGCAGGTTGGCGATACAGCCGAAGCCGCAGGCTGTATCCGCCAGGGTAACAACGGTGCCTGCGTGCAAGTAACCATTCGGGGCCAGGTGGTGCTGGCCGATATCGATTTCCGCTTGCAATTCGCCTTCAGCGGCGCCGGTGACGCGGATGCCGAGCAGGCCGGTCAGGTTATTAGGGGTGAGGTTGTTGAGTTTTTCGAGGTCGAACTTCATGGGGCGGTGTCTCCGTTACAGAACGGGAATCATAGCAGGCAGAAACAGGGTATGCTTATGGCTGCGCGGCTGGCCTCACAAGGGTCCGGTCTGCAGGCAAGACCAGAAGCTCAAAAGGTGGATTCAACCGATTAACTTACGGAGAATGACCTATGAACGAAAGAGAGCAACTGTCTGCCATCGTGCAGCGCATGGAAGTCAAGCTGGCGCAAGGCCATCAGGATGATTGGGCCCGCCTTCTGCACCGCGCGCGCACGCTGAGCGCCTTCGATTGCTCGGCCGCCAAGGGCGAAATCCTGCACTACTTCGGCGGCGCCGGCTCGATCAGCGATCTGAAGCTCGATGAAGAATTCAGCGACCTGCGCACCCAGCTCTACACCCTCTGCTACGGCAAGCGCACTACGCACTAATGTGCCTCCCCTGTTTCGCCACGCCGTGACTGCGGCGCCGGTCAATATCCGGCGCGCGGCACGATTTGGCGAGGCTTTCGAAGCAATTCTCCTGAACTGCCTGGCGCAGGTACGCGCCAATACCCCCGGTGTGCTGGCGGGCGACGTCGAATGCCTGCATCAGATGCGCATTGGCGTGCGCCGCCTGCGTGCGCTGCTGTCCGCGACGCAGTCCTGGGAACCCATGCCGGAAGGGACGGCGGGCAAGCTGCGCTGGTTCGGCGTGGAACTGGGCCGGGCGCGCAACTGGGATGTATTCCTTGAATCGACCTTGCCCGGCCTTGGCGGCTCGTCGCAGCCGGTAGAGGCCATGGCGCGCGAACTGACGCGCAAGCAGCATGTCCACATACAGCATTTGCTGGAGGGCCCGCGCTGCAAGGCGTTGTTGGACGAACTTGCGCTCTGGAGCGGCGAGCGCCTGTGGCGCGATCCTGCGCACATCCAACCCTGGGATCGTGATGCGCGCAAAGTGTCGAAGGTTTTGCTGCGTCGAGCGCGCGAGCGGGTCGGCAAGCGTGCCCGCCAGCTGGATGCGGCGCGCGTGGACAGCTTGCACCGTCTGCGTATCGCCGTGAAGAAGGAGCGCTATTTGCGGGAGTTCTTTGGGTCCGGCACTCGCTCGCAAGTGCTGGCCGATGCGCAGGAAATGCTGGGCCGTATGAACGACCACAGCGTCGCGCGCGACTTGCTGCGCACGCTGGAAGACCATCTTCCCTTGCATGCGGCCGAGCTGTCTTTCCTGGAAGGCGTGCTGGCAGGGCAGCAGGAAGATAGCCTGCCGACGGCTATCCGCTTCGCCCGCCGCAAGCTTTAGTCGTCAAGGCCTTTGCCGGCCAAAATCTGCGGCATGCATTTCTCGACGCGCGATTCGCGGGTCTTGGCTTGTTTGGCCGAGGAGAAGTGCAGCAGGTAGCCGCGCTGGCGGCCTGGCGTGAGGGCGTAGAAGGCTTCCGCCAATGCTGGATGTTCGTCGAGCTTTTGCAGGAATTCGTCGGCCATCGGGAAATCGCTGGTGTCCTTGAATTCAACCTTGGCGCCGGACTTTTCCACCGCGATGGCTTCTTCAATGTAGGCCTTGATAGTCTTCGCCTGCTTCTTGATCTCCGCGAGGCCGGAGAAGCGCAGCTGGCGTCCAGCTTGTACGTTTGCGGTCTGCTGCACCAGGATACCCTCAGGATCCTGCATCAGCGAACCCTTGAAAAACAGCAGCGCGCAGTATTCCTTGAAGCCGTGGATCAGGACGACGTTCTGGTCGTTGTAGGTGAAGCACGCACAACCCCACTTCGTCTCCTCGTTCAAATGCGTGGAGAGAACGATCTTCTTCAGTGTCTCAAACTCTTCATGCCACTTGTGCTCAGCCATCTGCGCCTCCGGTTTTTTGTTGGCAATAATACTACTACGTCACCCCGAATGCGTTCGCTCTTTGTGACGAAGCTCAACACCTGCCAAGAGCTCCCGCTGGAAAATCAAATTGCGTCATCCCTAAACCGACAAGTGGAGGCTTTATGGCTTACGTTTATTCCGATGTTAAGGACTTGGAGAAGAAGGAGAAGGTAGGAACTTTTCAGTGTGTGGCATTGGTCCAGCACTATACAAATGCGCCAATTACGTCTGCCTGGCGCGAGGGTGAGGCCGTCATGGGCAATAGTGATTTAAAACCCGGCACCGCAATCGCGACCTTTGAGAATGGTCGGTATCCCAACCGGGCTCATGGCAATCACGCCGCGTTCTATCTTGGCCAAGCGCCGAATGGCATCTATATCATGGATCAATGGAACGATTCGGTCAGGAAACCCCGAATTTCAAAGCGATTCGTCCGGGCTAAAGGAAAGAACAAGTCTGGCAAATACATTGAGCCCAGCGATAACGCAGATGCCTTCTCTGTGATCGAATAGGTTAAATATGAAGAATCCCTCCATCGTCAATCTTCTGGCAGCTGCAGCGCTTGTTTTGTTTGCTGCACCATGCAACGCAACTCCAACTTGTCCCGAGCAGATTTCAGAACCTTCTATTTCGCTCACGAACGTCGCCGGAGGCTGGCGAACTTTTGTCGCCTCGCCGCTCTATTTGCATTCGGTTGCGCCGACGGACGGACCGCCGGAACGGCTTGGGCAACTTATGGGAAGGCAGGTCAAAACGGGGCGCAACGCCTGGATCGACATATACGACCTGCATGGTCCCTTCCCAGACGGGAAATGGCTGCAATGCAGTTACGGAATGCTGAATGAGATTGTGCTTGCGACGCGTCTTGATGACGGCATTACGTCTTGCACGATCAAGGGAACGAAGGGCGATAAGGCGGAACAGAACGTGTTCAGCGTCGAATGTCGCTGAACACGTTTGCAGAGGGAAGTTACGCCTGCTCGAGGACGTTGTGGGCCTGCTCGTCAGCGTGGTACGAGGAACGCACCATGGCGCCAACTGCGGCGTGGGCGAAGCCCATTTCGTAGGCTTTTTCTTCGAACATCTTGAACACGTCCGGGTGCACGTAACGACGCACCGGCAGGTGGCTGTTGGACGGCGCCAGGTACTGGCCGATGGTCAGCATGTCGATGTTATGCGCACGCATGTCGCGCATCACTTCCAGGATCTCTTCGTCGGTCTCGCCCAGGCCAACCATCAGGCCGGACTTGGTCTTGACGTGCGGGTAGCGTTCCTTGAACTCTTTCAGCAGGGTCAGGGAGTGCTGGTAGTCGGCGCCTGGGCGGGCTTCCTTGTACAGGCGCGGCACGGTTTCCATATTGTGGTTCATCACGTCCGGCAGGCCGTCGGCGAAGATGTCCAGCGCCTTTTCCAGGCGGCCGCGGAAGTCGGGCACCAGTACTTCAACCTGGGTCTTAGGCGACAGCTCCTTGGTTTTGGTGATGCACTCGACGAAGTGGCCGGCGCCGCCGTCACGCAGGTCGTCGCGGTCCACGGAGGTAATCACCACGTAAGACAGGCGCAGCTTGGCGATGGTATTGGCCAGGTTGATCGGCTCCTGGGTGTCCAGCGGATCCGGACGGCCGTGGCCCACGTCGCAGAACGGGCAGCGGCGGGTGCACTTGTCACCCATGATCATGAAGGTAGCAGTCCCCTTGCCGAAGCATTCGCCGATGTTCGGGCAGCTCGCTTCTTCGCAAACGGTCACCAGCTTGTTCTCGCGCAGGATGTCCTTGATCTCGTAGAAGCGGGACGAATGCGATGCCGCCTTAACACGGATCCACTCCGGCTTCTTCAGGCGTTCGGCCTGTTCGATCGGGATGATCTTGATCGGAATGCGGGAGGTCTTGTCGGCGCCTTTTTGCTTGTCGCTTGGGTTGTAAGTCATAGCTGCTTGCTTTCAAGTTAATTCAGGTTCGGCCACGTGGAGCTGGTTGACCAGCTCATTGGCCAGGGCCTGCTGGACATCGGCCAGCGGGACATCCACGCCCATCGAACGCATGTCGATGGTTTCCAGGCCTGCATAACCGCAGGGATTGATCCAGGTGAAGGGGGCCAGGTCCATGCCCACGTTCAGCGATACGCCATGGTAGGTGCAGCCATTGCCGCGCACCTTCAAGCCGAGGGCGGCGATCTTGGCGCCTTTTTTCGGGCCGTGGGCGATATAGATGCCGGGCGCACCTTCGATGCGCTCGCCGGCGAGATTATACGCGGCCAGCACATTGATGATCGCTTCTTCGATCTTGTTGACGAACTGGCGGGCATACAGCTTGCCGCCTTTCTTGTTGCGGCGCAGGTCCATCATCAGGTAGATCACGACCTGGCCGGGACCGTGGAAGGTCACTTCGCCGCCGCGATCGGTCTGCACCGTGGGAATCGACGTTGCGCCGGCCAGCAGGTGGCCGCGGTCCGCGCCCAAGCCCAGCGTATAGACGGGCGGGTGCTCGACGATCCACAGTTCGTCGGGCGTATCTTCCTGGCGCGCGTCGGTGAAGGCGCGCATCGCTGCGAAAGTTGGCTCGTATTCGGCTTGGCCGAGATGGCGGATCACCGCCGGCTGGATAGGCATAAGGCTACAGGTCGGGAAAAGCCCCGCCATTATACCTTTCCAGCCATGGCGCTGCTTAATGACTGAGCAGTTTTATGCCGATTTCCTTATGCTGGCATCAGGTTAATGTTCTTTAGCCAATCTTGCAAAGACTCCCGCTGCCACTGGTGCGCCACGTAATCCTTGAGTTTTTGCGGCACCGGGTCGCCGTTCATCACCAGGCGGCTCAGCATGATCGCGAGGTCAGTGTCGGCGATGCACCAGCGGCCAAACAGGTTCTGGCCTTCGATCACGCGCTCGGCCAGGTGGACCAGCTTATCCGCCGCCGCCTGGGCGGCGGGGGACAGCGGCTGTTCGGCGCGGCGGTAGAACACCGTGTAGGTGCTGCGTTCTTCCCTCAAGGCGCCCATGTCGCTGCGCACCCATGCCTGGATCTGGCGGGCGACGGCGCGTTTCTGGGGCAGCACCGGGTAGAGGGCGCGGTGTTCGGGGGCCGGAAACATCTCTTCCAGGTATTCGGTGATGGCGCTCGACTCGGTCAGCATGAAGTCGTTATGCACCAGGCAGGGCACGCGGCCCGTCAGCGCCTTGCCGGTATAGGACAGTTCCTTGTTCTTGCCGGCTTCCAAGTCCACGGTCTCGAGTTCGAAATCGAGGCCTTTTTCGCGCAGGGCGACGAAGGCGGAAATGGCGTAAGGGCTGGTGAACTGGCTGTCCACATACAGTTTGAGGCTCATGGCGCGGGCTCCGGCTTTGGTTAGGTTTGTTCACATGGTATGCCTTGCTTCCTGCTTGCCAAAACGATATATTTTCTATTGCCTGGTTAGTTTTTCTCACAACGATATGCGTTTGCCGAATTTATCCGCCCTGCGCGCCTTTGAGGCGGCGGTGCGCCACGAGAACTTCTCGCGGGCGGCGGCGGAGCTTTGCCTGACGCACGGCGCGATCAGTCACCAGGTGCGCGGGCTGGAAGAGGAACTGGGCGTGCAGCTGTTCATCCGCAATGGGCGGCAGGTGACGGCGACGCCGGAGGCGCGGCAATACGCGACCACGGTGGCGCGCTGCCTGGCGGAGCTGGCAGATGGCGCGGCCAGGCTGCGGCCGCCGGAGGGTGTGCAGCGCCTGAGCGTGACGGCCATTCCCTCGTTTGCGGCGCGCTGGCTGGCGCCACGTCTTGGCCAATTCATTGAACGACATCCGACCATCGAGGTGATCCTGCAGGCCAGCGGCCAGCTGCAAGACCTGGTGCGCGAGGGGATCGACGTCGGTATCCGCTTTGGGCGCGGCAAGTACCCGGGGCTCGAAGTGGAGCGCCTGCTCGGCGAAATTTACTACCCAGTAGTAAGTCCTCGCTATCGCGGTGGACAACTGCCCACCTATCCACAGGACTTGGAGAAGGCGACTTTGCTACGTTCGAACGAACCCTGGCAGCCATGGTTCCGGGCGGCCGGACTCAAGCTGCCGGAGCCCTCCGGCGGCGTGATGTTCGAGGATTTATCGATGCTGATCCGCTCCGCTGTCGATGGCGACGGGGTGGCGTTGGTGCGCCATGTAGTGGCAACGCAGGAAATTGCGTCGGGCCAGTTGGTGCGCTTATTCGATATCGCTGCGCCTTGCCCGGATGATTACTACCTGGTGAGTCCGCCCGGCGCCCTGCAGAAACCGCAGGTGCGGGCATTCCGTGAGTGGCTGAAGGCGGAAATCGCCCACAGCCAGCTCCTTACAACACCATCTTGACCATTGGGTGGCCGGACAGTTCGCTGTACAGCGCATCAAGCTGTTCACGGCTGGTCGCGCGAACGGTGCAAGTCAGGCCGGTGAAGTTGCCTTTGCCAGACGGACGCGTTTCCATTTTCCCTTGGTGGAAGGATGGATCGTGCTTGCACACCAATTCAAGGATGGTGGGCGCGAACGCGTCGTGGGTAGCGCCCATCACCTTGATCGGGAAGTCGCTCGGGTACTCAATGAGGGACTCTTCAGGGGGGATGGTGTTCATCATGGCTGTTCCAATCGGGTAAAAAAAAAACCGGCGCGGTGCGAGACGCGCCGGGTTCCATTTTACATCGATACCTATATGGCCCCGCGGGGCCATATTTCAAGATCAGGCCGTAGCAGCTGCCTTGTTGGACAAACGCTGCAGGCGTTCCAGGGCGGACTCGTTGCCGTTGGCCGGGTTGGTGACGGATTTGCGGATCGCGTCGATTTCGGCGGCCTGGTCGTAAGGGCGCTGCCCGATGTCGGAGACGATCTTCATGCCTTCGGCTTCGTTGCTAATCTGCTGGGCACGCTTGGTCAGCGCGTTCAGGGCGCTGGTGTTGCCGCGCATGCCGGACAGGTTGGCCAGCTGGCTTTGACGGTCGGCGCGCACTTCCTGCAGGTCGCGCTGGGCCTTGGCCTGGGCCAGGGCTTGCATCGCTTTTTTCGCGGCGGCGTCGAAGTCGGCCAGTTGCTGCGACAGGGCGTCCACGATCTTCTGCAGTTCTTCCATGTAAGCCTGGGCATCGGCTTCTTCCTGGATTTCCTGCGGCAGGCGGCCTTTGTTGGCTTCCAGCTCGTCGCAGAACAGGTTGATCGTCGCTTCCGAAATTTGGCCGGCGGCCAGGCGTTCGGCCAAGGTGCCGGTGGCTTTTTCGTCGGTTTCGATCAGCTTGCGCAGGCGGACCACATCTTCGCGTTCCTTGTTGAAGGAGGCGCGGGCCTGGGCCAGCTTTTGGGCAGCGCTGCGCAGAGTGTCGGCCAGGCGGTCGCGGTCGGCCTCGGTCGCCGTTTCCGGGTCAAAACTGGCGATGGCTTCCGACACGCGGTCGCCCAGGGCGCCAAAGTGCTTGGAAATCAGTCGTGCAGTCAGGGACCAGCCGTTCGAGTTGCTCATGTTGCTTCCTTTCGGGTTAAGTTCAGTTCACCAATGCGGCGGTCGTTATTGGATGACCAGCCGTTCCTGCTCCACCGGGATGCCCACGACGAAATCGACGTGTATCCCGCGTTTTCTTGCATCGCCGTTCACGCTCTGGACAATCTCCGTCGTGACCAGCAGATATTCCTTGCTGCCGTCGCCCAGTTGGCGGGCGTAGGGCATGAAGTACAGCTCTTGCTTCAGGCCCTGCACGCCGCTGGCCTCGTCGATGCGGGTTTCTGTGCCCGTGAAAGGCGGGACGAAACCGGCGTTCGGGTCGCCAACATCGCGCTCGAAGTCCAATGCCTCCTGGTCGCCGAAAGCAGTGGCCAGCACTGCGCCGTCGGCGCCGCTTACTTCCAGCTGGCTGCGCCACATGCTGAATTGCAGGTCGCCCAGGCCGCAGCCGTCGGCGCCGGTGAAGGCATCCTGGTCCTCCACCGTGGTGGGGATGAAGCGCACCAGCTGCGTGCAGTACAGGATTTCCTTCACCTCGCCGTGCTCGTCCACGTACAGCTGGAGGAACTTTTCACGGTCGTCCTCGTCGCCTTTCGCCAGGTAGTAGCGGTAGATCCGGCCGGCCATCGACAGCTTGAACTGGGAGATGGCGAGGATGCGGCTGTCTTCCGCTTGCGGCAGCGACACCAGGGAACCGTTGGCGTTGGCGCGCAGCAGGGGCGACGCTTGCAATTCCACCAGGCTGCCGATCCTTGCTGCCAGCGGCAGGCTGCGATCTTCCGCCTGCGGCGCGTCGCTGCCCATGCCGCGGTTCCTGGCGCCGCTGCGCAGGTAATCGATGGCGTCTTTCCAGCCCATTTCCTTAGTTCCTTTCAAACGAATAGTTAGCGTTCTTTTTCACTTCTTGTGCCGTCGCCATCAGGCGGAAGGCTTTCCAGGCCAGCCAGACCAGGCCGCCAATCAGCAGAGCCACTGCAAGCTTGGCCAGGGTGCTGGTCTGGTGGGCCGCCGGCTTGGCGACTTGCGCTTGCACCGATACTGCGTTGGCGCTGCCGGCGGTGGCGATATCGTTTGCACCTGCGGCATCGGCCATGGCGCCGGAGTTACCCGATACGTCCACCTGCTGCACGGTTGGCGCCGGAGTGTTCTGGACAATGACCGGCGCCGGCGCAGCGTGACTGCTCGCAGCGCGGCCCAGAATGAAGCCACCGATACCCCACAGCCAGTTGTTATTGCCTTCGCGGACAATCACCGGAGCCGGAGCGCTGGTAGCACCGCTCGCCGGAGCGCCGTGCTGGGCGTAAGCGCCGCCGCTGTAGCCGCTGCCGCCGTTGCTACCGCCGCCGGCCGGCAGTACCGGTTTAAGTGGAGGCAGGCCGCCGCCAGCCGCTGCCGTCGTATTGGCGCCGGTACGGGCGTCGTAGGTACGCATTGCCTGGTCCTGGGCGGCCTTGCGGTCAAGGTCGCGTGACATGGCCGAGTCGCGCTGCGGGGCGCGCGCCGCAGCGGCAGGCTGCGACTGGCGCTGGCCAAAGCTGCCGAATGACGGCTGGCGTGGGGCGGCGGTGCTGCGTGTCGCCGTAGGCCGGCTCGACGAAAAACCGCTGCGGAAAGAGCCGCTTGGACGGGCATCGGCCGTGTTGGCGACTACAATTGCCACCACGATTGCCATGATGGCCGCGAAGCGAGTGCGCTTGAACATGAAATTCACCGTTGTCAGGTAGTTAAACTTTGATGAAAATCAGGATATCGTTCTAACAATCTGAATGCATCGGTAAAAAAAGGCTAGCTTCACCATGACGAAGAAATACCTGGACATGAACCAACACGACGCGCTGTACAAGGTGGCGCGCACATTCCCCGGCGGTATCGAGGCACTTGCTCAACAAATGGGCATTTCGGCCAATGTGCTGCGTAATAAGCTGGCGCCGACCATCGCTTCGCACTATCCATCGTTCGAAGAGGTCTCGACCATCGTCGACCTGTGCCACAAGGCCGGCGTATCTGAGGCCATGCTGCCCCTGCATGCGCTGCTGACGCGACATGGCATGGCGGCTTTCATCGTTCCTATCCCGGACGAGGTAAGCAGCGACGACCTGTCGCAGACGGTGTGCAAGGTGATGGCCCAGGTGGGCGCGGTGGCGGAGGCGGTGTCGGAGGCCCTGCTCGACGGTAAGGTGACCGAGGCGGAAGCCGACCTGATCGAGCGCGAGTTCCATGGCGCCCTGTCGGCGCTGGGCGAATGGCGCGAGCGGATTCGCCAGCGCGCGCGGATCGGGAAATAAAAAAAGCCAGCCGTCGGGAGACGGGCTGGCTAAAGACTACGTTCTTGGGGCGCAGTTAGCGGTTGTTTTCTTCCTTGCGGTTTTCACGGCGCTCACGCTTGTCCTGCGGCTCACGGTGCTGCTGTTGCTGCGGCGCTGATTGCTGAGGCTGGGCAGCTTGCTGTTGCGGTTGCGGCGCCGCTTGCTGCTGGCGGGCTTGGGCTGCCTGCGCTTCGCGGCGGGCTTCGATGCGCTCGCCTCGGTCGCGTACTTCGGTACGCTGTTCGGCGCGCTGCTGTTGCTCCATACGCTGCTGTTCCATGCGCTGTTGCTGCTCGACGCGGCGCTGCTGCTCCATGCGTTGCTGCTGCTCGGCGCGCTGTTGCTGCTCCATTCGCTGCTGCTGGTCACGCTGCTGCTGTTCGGCGCGTTGCTGGTCCATGCGCTGTTGCTGCTCAATACGCTGTTGCTGCTCACGCTGCTGCTGCTCGACACGACGCTGCTGATCCATGCGTTGCTGCTGTTGTTGCTGTTGTTGCTGTTGTTGCTGTTGCTGTTGCTGTTGCTGTTGCTGCTGTTGCTGCTGCACCTGCGGCGGAACGCCTTGCGTCTGCGGTTGCTGCGCGCCGGGCATCTGACGGCGGTCATCGCGATTGCCGCGGCCACGCCAATTGTCACGGTCATCGTTATCGAAGCGGTTCTGGCGTTGCGAACCTTGGAACTGTTGTGGCTGCGGCTGCTGCATTGGCGGCTGGGTTTGCAGCAGCGGCTGGCGTTGCTGGTCCTGGCCACGCTCGGCGCGGCGATCCTGGCCACGGTCGTTGCGGTCATTACGGTCAAAGCGGTCGCGGTTGTCGCGGTTGCCGCGATCGTCACGGCCGTCGCGGTTCTGGCGCCAGTCCTGGCGTGGAGGGGTCGCGGTCAGCTGCGGCGGGGTCGCCATTTGCGGCACGCTGCGCACTTCCTGCGGGGTAACGCGAGCCACATTGCTGACGGTGACTTGGCGGGCACGGTCAAACTGGATGCGCGGCAGGGCGGTTACGCCGTCGCGGCGACCATCATGGTCGCGGTCCTTGTAGCGGTCATGCCAGTGCTCGTTAGTGCGGTGATTCCATACCAGGCGGCGTTCGAAATCAGCCGACACGCGGTAGGCCGGCACATAGCGGTCGCGCGGGGTCAGCGGATACCAGCCTACTGCCGGCGCCGGGCTGCCCGAGCTGAAATTCACGCTCCAGTTGTTGCCGCCAACCCAGCCCACCAGCGCCGGCGACCACACAGAGCGGCCAACGACGCGGCCCGGCGTCCAGCACCAGCGACCGCCCACCACGACCCAGCGGCCATAGTGGAACGGTGCGTAGCCCCAAGGCGAGTTATCGACCCAGGTCCAGCCCCAAGGCGAGACCCAGACCCAGCGGCCGTCGCGGTAAGGCGCCCAGCCAACCGGCACGGCGCGCGGGAACCAGACGTTGCCGTATTCGCGGTCGTCGACCCAATTACCGTACTGGTCCAGGTCTTCATAGCCGGTCATGTCGAGCGGTACATAGCGGGAGGCGACCGGACGCTCATCGCGGCGGTCGCGGTTGCTCACCCAGTCATCGAAGCCGTCGCGCATGGCCAAGGCGGTAAAGATTTCGTCGCCGCGCACCTCGGCACGCTTGCCCGAACGGACGTTCAGCATATTGCCGGCGCCTTCGACACGGGCGGTGCCGCCAATGACGTTGACCACGGTGGTGTCGGGCGCGCGTTCGGTATCGACGCGGAAAGCGCCCGGTTCGACCAGGGTCACGCGGGCTTGCGGCGTGAGAAGTTCGACATCATTGAGCATGGCAGGGTCGCGCACGCGCACACTGGCAGTGCCGTAATTCAGGCGCAGGCGCAGGTGTTCGTCATCCAATTGCTCAACTTCGATGTCGGAATCGCCATCCAGTCGGACGGCAGTGGAGCCGATGCGGAATTCAGCGCGGGCACCGGGGGCGGTAGTCAGGTGGTTATCGGCGGTGACCGGCCAGTTCATCAGGTTGCCGGCTTCTTCCTCGCCGTTGACCAGCATGGTCACACGGCCTTCGGTCACAGTGACCCGGCCCACGCGGGCTGGCGGGTCGGCCATCGCGACTGAAGTTACAGCAACCAGGGCTGCCAGCACCATAAAGTGCACAAATTTGCGGCTCATTTCTCTCTCCAAGGGGAACGTTCTTAGGCGTTTTTGTTTTTATATAACGCCTGAGCCGCAGAAATGAGGACCCAAGTTACAAATAATTTCAAATAGGCGTGAAGCGCTGCACCTTTTTGCCATCTACCTCGATGATTTCAAAGAAGATTTCGCGCGGACGGCACCAGATCGAGCCATTCGCTGCCTTGTACACAATTATCGTGCTCAGGTCGGATTCCAGTGTCGCTTCGCACACCAGTTCGTAAATGCCGCCTTTGTAATGCCGGAATTGGGTAGTCATGCCAGGGCCGCTCCACGTTTGACAAAGAACAGGGCGCCGCCGATAAACATCAGGAGGCCACCAAATACGCGGTTTTGCACCTTGATCGCAGATTTTTGGCGGAAGAAGCGCTGCATTGACGAAGCGAGGAAAGCATAGCTGTGCATCACCACCAGGTCGATCACGCACATGGTCGCCGCCAGGATGGCCAACTGCGGCAACAGCGGTGCATGCTGGTTAATGAACTGGGGCAGCACCGCCACCATGAAGATGATGCCTTTCGGGTTGGTGGAGTTGGTCAGGAAGCCGATCATCACGCGCTTGCGGAAGGTTGGCAAAGCCTGGTGGGTTGCGTGCACGCCTTCGCCGCCAGTGACTTTAGCGCGCCATTGGCTGATGCCGAGCCAGATCAGGTATAGGGCGCCGACGGTCTTCACCACGCTGAAGGCGACTTCGGAGGCGATCAGCAGCGAGCCGACGCCCGCGCCGGCAATCGCCAGCACCAGCAGCAAGCCCAGTTGCAGGCCGAGGATGGTGGCGGAAGTGCGCTTCACGCCGTAGGACAGGCCATGCGACATCGACAACACGGCGCCCGAACCAGGCGACACGGCGATGATGCAGGCGGCGATGACAAAAGTGATCCAGGTGGTGAAAGCCATGACCGATTACCGACGAATAAAGAGTCCATTGTAGCGTTGAAGCCCTCCGCTGGCAGCGGCGGCATGATAGATTGTCGTTCCTGAAATTTTTCTTACGGAGTTACACCAAATGGCCGGTTCGAGCCTGCTTGCCCTGATTGACGATATTGCCACCATCCTTGACGACGTGGCTGCCATGAGCAAAGTGGCGGCCAAGAAGACAGCGGGTGTGTTGGGCGACGACCTGGCGCTCAATGCGCAGCAGGTGGCGGGGGTGCAAGCTGACCGCGAGCTGCCTGTTGTTTGGGCAGTAGCGCGTGGTTCCCTGGTCAACAAGGCAATCCTGGTGCCGGCCGCCTTGGCGATCAGCGCCCTGGCGCCTTGGGCTATTACGCCCCTGCTGATGGTCGGCGGCGCTTACCTGTGCTTCGAAGGCTTCGAGAAGATCGCGCATAAGCTGCTGCATTCCCCTGCCGAAGACGACCAGCATCACAAGGAGCTGGTGGCTGCCAACCAGGATGTTGACCTCGTTGCAATGGAAAAGGAAAAGATCAAGGGCGCTGTGCGTACCGACTTCATCCTGTCCGCCGAGATTATCGTGATCGCCCTGGGCACCGTGGCCGCTGCGTCGTTCATGCAGCAGGTGACCGTGCTGGTTGGTATTGCCATCGTGATGACGCTGGGCGTGTATGGCCTGGTGGGCGCGATCGTGAAAATGGACGATGCCGGCTTGTACCTGAGCAAACGCGGCGGCGCCGGCGTGCAGGCTTTCGGCCGATTGCTGCTGAATGCCGCGCCTAAGCTGATGCGATTCCTGTCGGTGGCCGGTACCGTTGCCATGTTCATGGTCGGCGGCTCCATCCTGCTGCACGGCATCCCCGGCGCGCACGACGTGATCCACCACGCCACCGAAGCTGCCGGCTCGGTCGGCGGCGTCGGCCCCCTGCTGGCTGCCGTCACCCCGACCACGCTGGATGCTGTCGGCGGCGTGATCGCCGGCGCCATCGTTCTGGCCGTCGTCACCATCGGCAGCAAGGTGTTGGGTTTGCTCAAACGTTAAGCACCAAAGGCTGGGAGCACCAACCCAGCCAGATTTGATCTACATCATTAAAAAAGCGCGCCTAAGTCCCTAGACTTATCCCTGTGATCTTGCGTCATAGCAAGAAAGTCAACAGGGAGCGCGCGATGCGTAAGAATTTACCGGTAACCAAGCAAGAAGTAGAGCTCGACGAAGACCAGGCCATCGTCTCCAAGACTGACCTGGAAGGCAATATTGTCTACGTCAATCCTTACTTCGAGCAAATCAGCGGCTACTCCGCTGCGGAGCTGATTGGACAGCCGCAAAATATCATCCGCCACCCTGACATGCCGCCGGAAGCGTTCGCCGACCTTTGGCAAACCATCCGCGCCGGCATCCCTTGGACCGGCCTGGTAAAGAACCGCTGTAAGAACGGCGATTTCTACTGGGTCAAGGCCAATATCACCCCGATCAAGGAAAACGGCCGCACCATTGGCTATATGTCGGTGCGCACCCGCGCTGAGCGCAGCCAGATCGCGGCCGCGACCGAGGCCTATCGCAAGATCATTTCCGGCGCCCGCGATATCCGCATCAAAAACGGCCAGATCGTGCACCTTGGCCTGTCGAACGTGGTGGCGCGTTTGAGCCATACCTCGCTGGCGATGCGCATCTGGCTGGCTACCAGCGTGGTCAATGTGCTGCAAATCGCGGTCTGCGTGGTCGCGCTGTTCGCCGACGGCACGAGCGAGCTGACACGCTGGGGTATCTTCGGCGCCACCGCCTTAGGTTTCCTGATCAACGTTTTCCTCTGGTACACGCTGCGCACCGGAATGCTGCAGCCGCTGGGCCGTGCACTCGAAGGCGCGCGCCTGATCGCGGCGGGCGACCTGACCGGCTCCTTCGACACCGACAGCACCGACGAAGTGGGCCAGCTGCTGCGCGCCTTACAGCAGATGAATAACAACCTGATCGCCACCATCCGCGATGTGCGCTTCAACATCGACGCGATGGCGGTGGCCACGACGCAGATCGCGGCCGGCAATGCCGACCTGGCGGGCCGTACCGAGTCGCAGGCAGCCAGCCTGGAAAAGACCGCATCCAGCATCGAAGAGTTCTCGTCGACCGTTAAAGCCAATGCTGACAACTCGATGCAGGCCAACGAGCTGGCGGTCAATGCATCCGACGTGGCGGTGCAGGGCGGCGAGATCGTGTCCGAAGTAATCGCGACGATGGACGAGATTAACACCTCCTCCAAGCGCGTGGTGGACATCATCGGCCTGATCGAAGGCATCGCCTTCCAGACCAACATCCTGGCGCTGAACGCCGCTGTGGAAGCAGCGCGTGCCGGTGAACAGGGTCGCGGATTCGCCGTGGTGGCCAGCGAGGTGCGCAACCTGGCGCAACGTTCATCCGCAGCCGCCAAGGACATCAAGCACCTGATCGAAATCTCGGTGGACAAGGTCAGCACCGGCATGGAGCGCGCCCAGCGAGCCGGCGCAACCATGGACCAGGTGGTGACGTCGGTCAAACAGGTCACCACCATCATGCGCGAGATCTCCACCGCTTCCCGCGAGCAGAGCATCGGCGTCGACCAGGTCAACCAGGCTGTCAACCACATGGACCAGGTGACGCAGCAGAACGCCGGCCTGGTGGAAGAAGCCGCAGCGGCAGCTGTCAGCCTGGCCGACGAAGCCGGCCACCTGCGCGACGCCTTCAGCTTGTTCAAATTCGAACGCACCCGTCATGCGCGCCTGACGGCAGTGAACTCGGCACGCAGCGCGCAACCAACCCGCCGTCCAGCGCAAAAACGCCTGGCAGCCTGATACCAAACGAGAAATATTATGAACACGATCGCAGAACCAACCGTACAGTTTGACGCAGAGCTGATCAGCCGCATGAGCACCTCCGGCCCGCGCTACACCTCGTATCCGACGGCCGACCGCTTCAAACCGGACTTCAGCTACTCCAGCTTCCTGGAAGCGCAAGCCAACCTGCGCATGCGCGGCTCGCGCGCGCCGCTGTCGCTGTATGTGCATATCCCGTTCTGCAACGTAGTTTGCTACTACTGCGCCTGCAACAAGGTAGTCACCAAGGACCGCAGCAAGGCCGTGACCTACCTCGGTTACCTGAAACAGGAAATCGATATGCAGGGCAAGCTGTTCGCAGGCATGAACCGCGTGGAACAGCTGCATTTTGGCGGCGGCACGCCAACCTACCTGGACGACGACCAGATGGGCGAGCTGCTGGCGTACATGCGCAAGCACTTTGACTTCGCGCCGGATGAAGAAGGCGAGTACTCGATCGAGATCGACCCGCGCACTGTCGATCCGGAGCGCATCCATACACTGCGCAAGCAAGGCTTCAACCGCGTCAGCATGGGCGTGCAGGATTTCGATCCTGACGTGCAGAAGGCGGTCAACCGCATCCAGCCGGCGGAAGAAACCCTGGCCGTGATACAGGCAGCGCGCGATGCGGGCTTCCGCTCGATCAGCGTGGACTTGATCTACGGCCTGCCGAAGCAAAGCATGACCACCATGCAGGCGACGATGGACAAGGTGATCGAGGCCAATCCGGACCGCATCGCCCTGTACAACTACGCGCACATGCCGCACCTGTTCAAGCCGCAACGCCGCATCGCCGAAGACGAGCTGCCAACGCCAGCCGTGAAGCTGGACATGCTGGCCCTGTGCATCGAGCGCCTGACCAAGGCCGGTTACGTCTACATCGGCATGGACCATTTCGCCAAGCCAGACGACGACCTGGCCGTGGCGCAGCGCCAGGGCCGTCTGCACCGCAACTTCCAGGGCTATTCGACCCACGCCGAAACCGACCTGGTGGCGCTGGGTGTGTCGGCCATCAGCTCGGTGAACGGCACCTACAGCCAGAACGAGAAAACCCTGGATGAATACTATGCGCGCCTGGATGAAGGCCGCTTGCCGATCGCGCGCGGCTATGCGATGGATAACGACGACCTGCTGCGCCGCATGGTGATCCAGATGTTGATGTGTAATTTCGAGCTGTCGATTTCGGCGCTGGAACTGGGTTATCCGATTCGCTTCAAGCAGTATTTCGCCAAAGAACTGGAAAAGCTGCGCGAGTTCGAACGCGACGGCTTGCTTGCGATTGAGGATGACTGGATTTCCGTCACGCCGAAAGGCCGGCTGCTGATCCGCAATATCTGCATGGTGTTCGACCGCCACCTGTCCGCCGACCGCGCTGCGGGTACGGCGCCGGGGCAGGTACATCCGCTGCGCTTCTCGCGCACGATTTGAGGAGGCCATGAACCTGCTGCCCATCCTGATTGCCGGCCTTGCCGGCAGTGTGCATTGCGCCGGCATGTGCGGCGGCATCGTCAGCGCGTTCAGCGTCGGCGGGCCGTCCGCGCCGGCGCGCACCCGCGTGATTCCGATCGCGCGTGCAGGAGCGGGCGCAGGGGCCGTGACCGCAGGTGGGGCAGTCGCGTGGGCCGGCGCCAACGCAGAAGCGCTTGGCCACGTGCTTTTCTATAACACGGGCCGCATTGGCAGCTATATGCTGGCTGGTGCGATTGCCGGCGGTATTGCCGGCAGCGTCGCCAGCCTGGCGCACATGGCATCATTGCAGTTGGCCGCGCACTGGATGGCCAACCTGATGCTGGTCGCCATGGGCCTGTACCTGATGGATGCCTGGCGCGGCCTGGCCCGCGTCGAGCAAGCCGGCGGCGTGCTGTGGCGCCGCGTGCAGCCGCTGGTCAAACCGCTGGTTCCAATGGATACGCCGCTGAAGGCGCTGGCACTGGGCGGCCTGTGGGGCTGGGTCCCATGCGGGATGGTCTACAGCATGCTGCTGACCGCCATGCTGAGCGGTTCCGCGCTCGACGGCGCGCTGGTCATGGGCGCCTTCGGCCTCGGCACGCTGCCGATGCTGCTGGCGATGGGCATGGCCGGCGCCAGGCTGCGCCATTACCTGCAACAGCGTTCCGTACGCGTGGCCTGCGGTCTGCTGGTGCTGGGTTTTGGCGTGTTGGGACTGGCGCGCGTCGCCGGCGGCAACCAACATAGCTGGCTCGATGTGCTTTGCCTGACGGTGCAACCATGATGATGAATGAAATCGCGCAGTGCTTCCATTGCGGCCAGCCGGTGGCGGCGAGCGCCAACTGGAATGTGAACATTGAAGGCGTTGAACGCGCGATGTGCTGTCCTGGCTGCGCGGCCGTCGCCCAGACTATCGTCGATATCGGGCAAACCAGCTACTACCGCGAGCGCGATGGCTTCGCAGCCGCGCCGGGCGGCGCCGACGCTAGCGTCACGGACGGGGCGGCGCTGGTGCCGGCTGCCCTGGCGCTGCCTGAAGACGATCCGAACATCATCGACGACGGCGATGCGCGCGAGATGACCCTGCTGGTGGAAGGCATCCGCTGCGCCGCCTGCGTGTGGCTGATCGAACATCGCCTGCGCCAGGTGAGCGGCGTGCAGCATGCCAACCTGAACGTCGCAACCGAAAAGCTCTTCATCCGCTGGCACAAGGAAAAGACCACGGCAGCGGCGTTGCTGGAGGCGGTGCGCAGCATCGGCTACAACGCCTGGCCTTACGACACTACCCGCCACGATGCGCAGTTGCAGAAAGCCAGCCGCACGCTAGGCCGCCAGTTGTTCGTGGCCGGCCTGTCGATGATGCAGGTGATGATGTACGTCGCCCCCGAATACATGGCGGGCGACGACGGCACGCTGGACGCCGGCATGGCAAGCCTGATGCGCTGGGCCAGCCTGCTGCTCACGCTTCCCGCCATCGCCTACTCGGCACAGCCCTTCCTGAAAGGCGCCTTGGCCAGCCTGAAGGCGCGTGCGCTGGGCATGGACGTGCCGGTTGCGCTGGGCATCATGGCCGCCTTCATCGGCAGCGCGGTGTCCACCTTCCGCGGCGCGGGCGAGGTGTATTACGACTCCGTCACCATGTTCATCTTCCTGCTGCTGGCCAGCCGCTACCTGGAAATGGTGGCGCGGCGTAAAGCGGCGAGCGCCTTGTCCCGCCTGCGCCATGGCGTGCCGGAGATGGCGCAGCGCCTGTCGCTGTGGCCGGACTCGCGCGAGACCGTCACCGTTCCCGCGGTCGCCCTGGCGGCAGGCGACCATATCATCGTCAAGGGCGGCGAAGCCGTGGCTGCCGATTGCATCCTTGTCGACGGCAGCACCGCCGTCGACCTGTCGCTCCTGACCGGCGAGAGTGCGCCTCAACGCAAGCTGCCTGGCGACCGCATCCCAGGCGGCGCAGTCAACGCGGGCGGACCGGTCGTGCTGCTGGTTGAAAAACCTGCACGAGACAGTACCCTGGCCGGCCTGCTCAAACTCGTAGAACGCGCGGGCAGCGCCAAACCGCAGATTGCGCAGTGGGCTGACCGCACTGCTTCCTGGTTCGTCGCCGCGCTGCTGCTGTTTGCGGCTGCCAGCTTCGGCTTCTGGTACTGGCATGATGCGGCGCGCGCCTGGCCGGTGGCGATTGCGGTGCTGGTAGTGTCCTGCCCATGCGCGCTGTCGCTGGCAACGCCATCGGCGCTGGCTGCGGCGACCGACCGCCTGCTCGGCAAGGGCGCCCTGGTCGTGCAGCCGCACGTGCTGGAAACCCTGCATCGCGCCACGCACGTCGTGTTCGACAAGACCGGCACGCTGACCGAAGGGCGGCCAACCGTGCAAAGCGTGGACGCCATCGACGGCGCACGCATCATCGGCATCCTGCGCGTGGCGGCGGCACTCGAAGCGGGCAGTGCGCATCCGATTGCGCGCGCCATCAGCGCTGCCGCTGACGCCCACGGTGCCGGTGCGGCAGTCGCGATCGGATTGCAGGAACTGGCGGGGCAAGGCATGGAGGGCATGGTCAACGGCGCCCGTTACCGCCTCGGGACCGCCGCCTTCGTAGCCGACATCACCGGCTGCCGCATCCCGGCGATAGGAAAGGAACCTGGCCCCAGCGCGTCGCCAATGACGACGGTCTGGCTGGGCATGCAAGGCCGCTGGCTGGGGCGCTTCCTGATCAGCGATGCGCTGCGCACGGATGCGCGGCAGACGGTTGAATATTTCCAGAAGCTCGGCAAGACCGTGGTACTGCTTAGCGGTGACCAGCAAGCGCTGGCTGACAAAGTGGCGGGCGAATTAGGCATTGGCGAGGCAATCGGCGACTGCCTGCCGGAGGAAAAACTCACCTACGTGCAGGAGCTGCAAAAGCACGGCGCCGTGGTGGCAATGGTCGGCGACGGCATCAACGACGCCGCCGTACTAAGCGCCGCCGATGTTTCCTTCGCAATGGGCAGCGGTGCAACATTGGCACAAGTGCACGCCGATTGCGTATTGCTCGACGCCCGCCTGCCGCTGCTGGCCGATACCGCCCGCAGCGCCGACAAAACCATGCGCGTGATCCGCCAGAACCTGGCTTGGGCCACGCTCTACAACTTAGTTGCCATTCCGGCAGCGGCCTTCGGTTTGCTGAACCCTTGGCTGTCGGGCATTGGCATGGCGGCCAGTTCCGCCTTCGTGGTACTGAATGCGCTCCGTTTGCGCCGGGGTTAGCAAGAGGAATTAGAAAAATGGAATCACTTTACCTTCTCATCCCCCTCAGCGTCGGCCTGGTCTTCGGCGCGCTGTGGTTGTTCTTCAAGGCCTCGGACGATGGCCAATTCGACGATTTGGTCGGTCCAGCCATCAGAGTTTTGCAGGACGACGACCGGATTTGACCTACGTCATGTTTTTTTGAAGTGCTCCTCGGTACCCTTTGACATATCTCATCAAAGTGTCTGCCTGGAGAATTCAAAGTGGATCAATCACTGGACTACAACTACAAGATCGTGAAGCAATTCGCGATCGCCACCATACTGTGGGGCGTTGTGGGCATGCTGGTCGGCGTCATCATCGCCGCCCAACTTGCCTGGCCCGCCCTGAACCTGGACATCCCCTGGCTGACGTACGGCCGCCTGCGTCCCCTGCATACCAATGCAGTGATCTTCGCCTTCGGCATCAGCGGCCTGTTCGCCACTTCCTATTACGTGGTCCAGCGCACCTGCCAGGTGCGTTTGTTCTCCGACAAGCTGGCCGCCTTCACCTTCTGGGGTTGGCAAGCCGTGATCCTGGCCGCCGTGGTCACCCTGCCAATGGGTTACACCCGCGGCAAGGAATACGCTGAACTGGAATGGCCGATCTCCATCCTGATCGCACTGGTGTGGGTTGCCTACGCCACCGTCTTCTTCGGCACCATCATCAAACGCAAGGTCAAGCACATCTACGTCGCCAACTGGTTCTTCGGCGGCTACATCCTGGCGGTGACCATCCTGCACGTGGTGAACGGCATGAGCATGCCGGCTTCGCTGTTCAAGTCCTACTCGATGTACTCGGGCGTGCAGGACGCGATGATCCAGTGGTGGTACGGCCACAATGCGGTGGGCTTCATCCTGACCGCCGGCTACCTGGGCATGGTGTACTACTTCATCCCGAAACAGGCCGAGCGCCCTGTGTATTCCTACAAGCTGTCGATCGTGCACTTCTGGGCGCTGATCTTCACCTATATGTGGGCCGGTCCCCATCACCTGCATTACACAGCGCTGCCTGACTGGGCGCAATCGCTGGGCATGGTGTTCTCCCTGATCCTGCTGGCGCCAAGCTGGGGCGGCATGATCAACGGCATGATGACCCTCTCCGGTGCATGGCACAAGCTGCGCACCGACCCGATCCTGAAGCTGATGATCGTGTCCCTGTCCTTCTACGGCATGGCCACTTTCGAGGGCCCGATGATGTCGATCAAGACCGTCAACGCGCTGTCGCACTACACCGACTGGGGCATCGCCCACGTCCACGGCGGTGCACTGGGCTGGGTGGGCTTTATCACCATGGGCTCGATCTACTACCTGATCCCTCGCATGGCCGGCCAGACCAAGATGTACAGCACCAAGCTGATCGACCTGCACTTCTGGGTCGCCACAATCGGCATCGTCCTGTATATCGCCGCGATGTGGATTGCCGGCGTGATGCAGGGCCTGATGTGGCGCGCAGTAAATCCGGACGGCACCCTGACATACACCTTCGTGGAAGGCGTGAAGGCTACCTACCCGTACTACGTGGTGCGCTTCCTGGGTGGCGTGCTGTACCTGGCCGGCATGTGCGTCATGGCCTACAACACCTGGATGACCCTGAAGGGCCGCGAAACGACGCGTGCGCGCATCCCTGAAATGAGCCTCGCGGCCTAATGCAGCATATCGGAGCGAATAATGAAATTTTCCCATGAATGGATTGAGAAGAACCCCTGGCTGCTGATCGCACTGGTCACGCTGGTGGTGTCGGTGGGCGGCGCGGTGGAAATCATCCCGCTGTTCTTCCAGAAGTCGACCACAGAACCAGTTGCGGGCCTGAAGCCTTACTCCGCGCTGCGCCTGACGGGCCGCGACATCTACGTGCGTGAAGGCTGCTACACCTGCCACTCGCAGATGATCCGCCCGTTCCGCGCCGAGACCGAACGTTACGGCCACTACTCGGTGGCGGGCGAGTTTGTGTATGACCGCCCATTCCAGTGGGGCTCCAAGCGCACCGGCCCCGACCTGGCGCGCGTTGGTGGCCGCTACAGCGACGAATGGCACAAAACCCACCTGAACAACCCGCGCGACGTGGTGCCGGAATCGAATATGCCTAACTACCCGTGGCTGGCGCAGACCAAATTGAAGCCGGATGAGGTGGTGCCGAAAATGCGCGCGCTGAAGCGCATGGGTGACCCGTACTCGGAAGAGGAAATCGCCGCCGCACCGGCCGAACTGGCCAACAAGACGGAAGAGGATGCACTCGTGGCCTACCTGCAAGGCCTGGGCACCCAGATCAAGACGAGGAACTGACATGGAAAACTTTTTTGGCAATGCGAGCAATGTGATGACGGTGATTTCCTTCGTCACCTTCCTCGGCATCGTATGGTGGGCCCAGCGCGGTAACTGGGAAGAAGCGGCCAAGCTGCCTTTCGCGGACGAGGAGAAAGACCGTGGCTGATTTCACTAGCGAATTCTGGAACATCTATATCGTCGTCCTGACCGTCATCGGCATCGTCGGCTGCGGCGTGCTGCTGTGGTCCCAATCCTCCGTGAAGGGCGCGGCCCTGAAGTCGGTGGACGGCAAAGTCGGCACCACCGGCCATATCTGGGATGAAGACCTGACCGAGCTGAATACCCCGATGCCGCGCTGGTGGATGTGGTTGTTCTACCTGACCATCGCCTTCGCCATCGGCTACCTGTGGCTGTACCCAGGCCTGGGCAGCTACAAGGGCTCGCTGGGCTGGACTTCCGCCAAGGAGCATAAGGAAGAACTGGCCAAAGCCGAGAAGGACTACGGCCCCCTGTTCGACAAGTACAAGGGCCAGGACCTCAAGGCCGTCGCGGCCGACCCGCAGGCGCACGCCATTGGCGAACGCCTGTTCCTGACCTACTGCGCGCAGTGCCACGGCTCCGATGCGCGCGGCAACAAGGGCTTCCCTAACCTGGCCGACAAGGACTGGCTGCATGGCGGCGATCCCGACACCATCAAGCTGACGATCATGAAGGGCCGCCACGGCGTGATGCCTCCAATGGGCGCGGCTTTGGGCTCGGAGAAGGAAATCGAGAACGTTGCGCAGTACGTCCTGAGCCTGTCCGACAGCACCCACGACCCGATCAAATCGGTGATGGGCAAGTCCAAGTTCTCTGCCTGCATGGCCTGCCACGGCCCTGGCGGCAAGGGCAACCCAATGCTGGGCGCCCCTAACCTGAGCGACAAGGTCTGGCTCTATGGCGGCAGCTCGGAAACCATCATGGAAACCATTCGCAAAGGCCGCAACAACACCATGCCTGCGTTCGAGGACTTCCTCGGCGAGAGCAAGGTGCATGTGTTGGCTGCCTACGTCTGGAGCCTGTCGAATCCACCCGTCCAAGCTATGAAGTAAAGCATCATGAACGCCCCCGCACCACAAGTGATCAAGATGTACGCCAAGCGCGAGGAGATTTTCCCGCGCGAGGTGAAAGGCCATTACACAAACCTGCGCTGGATCTGCCTGATCCTGACCCAGGTGGTCTTCTACGGAGCGCCGTGGCTGCAATGGAATGGCCGGCAAGCCATCCTGTTCGACCTGATGGCGCGTAAGTTCTACATCTTTGGCCTGGTGTTGTGGCCGCAGGACTTCATCTACCTGGCGGCCATGCTGATCGCCTGTGCCTGGGGACTGTTCCTGGTCACGGCGGTAGCGGGGCGTGTGTGGTGCGGGTTCTCGTGTCCGCAAACGGTCTACACGGAAATGTTCCTGTGGATCGAGCGAAAATTCGAAGGTTCGCGCAGTGCGCAAATGCGCCTGGCGAAAGAGTCGATGTCCTTCAACAAAGCCTGGCGCAAGGGCGGCAAGCACACGGCTTGGCTGGCGCTCTCGCTGTGGACCGGATTTACCTTCGTCAGCTACTTCTCGCCGCTGCACAATCTTGCCGAGGCGGCGCAAACCTTCAATTTCGGTCCATGGGAATTGTTCTGGGTTGGGTTTTACAGCCTGGCCACCTACGGCAACGCCGGCTGGCTGCGCGAGCAGGTGTGCAAGTACATGTGCCCATACGCCCGCTTCCAGAGCGCGATGTTCGACCGCGACACCCTGATCATCACTTACGATGAAAAGCGCGGCGAGCCACGCGGCCCGAAATCGGAAGGCTCCTGCATCGACTGCTCGCTGTGCGTGCAGGTTTGCCCGACCGGCATCGATATCCGCAAAGGCCTGCAGTACGAATGCATCGGCTGCGCCGCCTGCATCGACGCCTGCGACATCGTGATGGACAAGATTGAACAGCCGCGCGGCTTGATCCGCTACAGCACCGATCGCGCCATGTCGCAGGGGCTGGGGGCGAAAGAAATCCGCAAGCGCGTGATGCGCCCGCGCGTTCTGCTCTACACCGGCGGCCTGCTGGTATTCATCATCGCCGTGTTCACCACGCTGGCCATGCGTACGCCGCTCAAGATGGACGTGATACGCGACCGCGGTTCGATGGGCCGCGAGGTTGAAAACGGCATGATCGAGAACGTGTACCGCCTGCAGATCATGAATACGGCCGAGAAGGGCCACACCTATCGCATCCGTGCCAGCGGCATCGATACGCTTCAGGTTGCAGTGCCGGACACCGTGGACCTGGGCCCGACCGAAACGCGCGCCGTGCCGATCCGCCTGCGCGTCGATCACGGCAAGGGTGAAACCGGTTCCAACAAGATTGCGATTGAGCTGACGGCGCTGGACGATCCCTCGCTGGCCGTCAAGGAAAAAGCGGTATTCATCGTACCGCGCTAAGGAGTGAAAAATGAATGCGATAGTTTCCGAAGCCCCGTGGTACACCCATCGCTGGCCGTGGCTCTTGATGATGGGTCCAGCCTTCGTTGCGATCGCCGGCATCGCCACCTGCTATGTGGCCTTCACCGGGCAGGATGCGCTGGTGGTGGGCGATTACTACAAGCAGGGCAAGGCCATCAACCAGGACTTGCGGCGTGACCGTGCGGCTGCGGCGCTGGGCTTGTCGGTCGGCTTCCGCTATGACGCGGCCGAAGGCCTGCTGCGCGGCCACATCGGCAGCAGCAAACCGCTGGCCGACGAGACACTGAGCATCCGCTTGCAGCACGCGACCCAGCCGGCACGCGATACGGTGCTGCTGGCGCGGCCCGATGCCGACGGCGATTTCAGCGTGGCCTTGCCAATGCTGGAGCGCTCGCGCTGGCAGGTACTGGTCGAAGGCAAGAAACGCGACTGGCGGCTGGAAGGCAGCTGGCAATGGCCGGCGGAACGTGAAGTCTCGATCCGCGCCGACTAGTTGACCAGATACTCGCGCGCCAGCGCACGCGCCCGATGCAGGCGGCTCTTGGTAGCCGCCGTCGTCAACCCCAGCACCTGCGCTATCTCCGCAATGCTCAATTCCTCAAAATCCCGCAACAGCAAAATCTGCAGGTAATCGTGCGGCAGCGATTCCAGCGCCTGCGCCACCTCCGTGCGCAAGCTGGCATCGGTCTGCGCCGCAAGCCATTGCTCGGCGCGCTCCTCGTCGTACGGGTCGTAGCTGAAGGCACGCCGTCCCAGGCGCCGGCATTCGCGCTGCACCACCTTGAACAGCCATCCCGAAAACGCCGCCAGTACTTTTAGGGACGACAGGCGCCGCGACATCAGCAGCAGCACCTCCTGTACCGCATCATCGACATCGCTGATCAGGCAATTGCGCTGCGCATAGCGGCGGATATCCGGCTGGCAGACCGCCAGCAGGCGTGCCAAGGCCTCCGGATCGCCGCCGTGCGCCGCCTTCAGCACGGGTTGGTGCTGCTCAAGAAGTGCCATTTACCGATTCGCCTTATCCAGTTTGCGTCCCACCATTGCGCAAGCCGGGCAGAAGCCGAATAGCCCGGACAGCACAATGCCGGCCGCCGACAAAGCCAGCACGGTGCCCCCCAGGCCGCCCAGTGCCAGCACGCTCCAGCCCACGACCGCCAAGCCGGCGACTACGCGCATCACGCGCTCCCATGTTGGTACATTTTTAACATAGAACATTTTGCACTCCTTTTCGCTTTGGAGGGAAATTCCTCACCTGCTAAGAGGAGTCGTCGCGCCATTTGGATTCGCGGTTACAAAAATAAATTACACTAGCCAGCAGCCCCCCGCTCAAAGGACGTCGATGAAGCCTCTCGGGATCAATGTGAAGGTCGCCTTAGCCACCAGCATCACGTCCATCGTGATGATCGCCGTGGTGACCGTTTTGCAGGCGCAGCGCCTGCGGGAGGACTTCACCAAGGTGCTGTTTGCGCAGCAGGATGCCCTGATCGCCCGGACTGCGGAAGACCTGGACGACAAGCTGACTGCTTTGCTGGACGTGATCGCCCAATCGGCCCGCAAGCAGCCCCGCACCCTGATGCACGATCCCGCCGCGTTGCGCAACTGGTACGAAGAGCGCGCCATGCTGTCCATGTTCGACGACGTCATCGTGATCGATGGCGCAGGCACCCTGGTGGCGGATGTGCCGCTGATGCCCGGCCGCGCGGGCCTGTCGGTGGCCGACCGCGAATACTTCAAGAAGGTGCTCGAAACCCGCAAGCCCATGATCGTGGGACCGATCAAGAGCCGCGCCAGCGGCCAGCCCATCGTGCAGATGGTGGCGCCCCTGCTGGACGACCAGGGCAAGGTGGTTGGCGTCCTGGCCGGTGTGCTGCGGCTTTACAAAGACAATATGCTGGGCCACCTGCGCACCGCCAAGGTGGGCAAGACCGGCTACTACTTTGCCGTGACGATCGGCGAGCCTTCGCTATACGTTGTGCATCCGGACGCCACCCGCATCCTGCAGCCGCGCGCAGCGAATGCCAATCCGGCCACCACCCGGGCAATCAAGGAAGGCTTCGAGGGTACCGTCATCAGCCAGAATTCCGCCGGCGTGCCGGGTCTGAGCAGCTACCGGCGGCTGAAATCCACGGGGTGGGTGCTGGCGACCATCCTGCCGGTACATGAAGCGTTTGAGCCCTTCGAAGGCGTGCAATTGCATCTTTTGGCCTGGGGTGTGGGCGCGTCCGTGATCTCCGCTTTGCTGATCGGCTGGATCACGCTCTACCTGCTGGCGCCCGTGACGCGGCTGCGTAATGCGATTCAGGACTTGCGGGCCTCGCCGGGCCAGTTTTCAGCCATACCCGTGACGCGCAAGGACCAGATCGGCGAGCTGACGGAGGCCTTCAATTGCCTGATGCAGGAGAGGCAGTCGGCGGAAGCCCAGTCGCAGCACCTGAAGGCGGAGGCCGACCTGCGCGCGGCGGAACTCGAGCGCGAACGTGACCGCGCGGAAGCGGCCAACCGCGCCAAGAGCGATTTCGTGGCCAACATGAGCCACGAAATCCGCACGCCGATGAATGCGGTGCTGGGCATGGTCTACCTACTGGGGAATACTTCGCTCAGCGCGCAGCAGCGCAAATACCTGACGATGATCCGCACCTCGGGCCAGTCCCTGCTGGGCATCCTGAACGACGTTCTGGACTTCTCCAAAATTGAAGCGCGCCGCATGGAACTGGCGCCTGTCGATTTCGACCTTGACGAGGCCATGGCCACACTGGCCACGACCATGACCATGAATGCCGGCGACAAGGAGCTGGAACTGGCCATCGTGGTCAACCCGGACGTGCCCACGCTTCTACACGGCGATTCATTGCGCCTGCAACAGATCCTGACCAACCTGGCTAGCAACGCAATCAAATTCACCGAGCAGGGCGAGGTAGTGGTTTCGGTCAGGACGGCGGTGCGCGTGGCCGATCGCGTGCTGCTGTGCTTTGAAGTGCGCGACACCGGCATCGGCATGACGGAGCAGCAAACCACGCAGTTGTTCAACGCCTTCTCGCAAGGCGACGAAAGCATCACGCGCCGCTTCGGCGGGACTGGCCTTGGGCTGGCGATCACGCGCCGGCTGGTGGAGCTGATGGGCGGGCAAGTGCAGCTGCAAACCGTACCGGGGACCGGCAGCACCTTCTCCTTCGAGCTTTGGTTCGGCGTACTGCCAGAACGCGCCGAACCGCGCCGCTTGCCGGCCCTCGGTCCGCTCCATGTGCTGGTGGCCGATGACAACCAGACCAGCCGCAATATGATGGTGCAGCTGCTGCGCGCTTGGGGGTGGGAAGCCGACGCAGCCGATTCCAGCGCGGCAGCCCTCGAACAGTTCCGTGCCCACCTGGCGGGCTCGCAACCATACGACGTGGTGCTGGCGGACTGGCATATGCACGGTCCGGCGGGCCTCACGTCAGCGCGCGAAATACGGCAGGCGGCTGAGGGGCATCGCCAGCCAATCGTGGTGACCATCAATGCCTTTGCCCGTAGCCAGGTCGACGAAATCGCCAACTCGCGCGAAGCGGACGTGGTGCTGGTCAAGCCGATCACCGCGTCGAGCCTGTTCGACGCCCTGCACCAGGCGCTGGCAGCGACCAGCGGCAAGGAGGAGGCTACAGCTGCTGCTTCCGCGCTGCTTAACCGCCTGCGCGGCATGCATTTCCTGCTGGTGGAGGACAACCTGCTGAACCAAGCGGTGGCGCGCGGCATCCTGGAACTTGCCGGCGCCACGCTGGACGTTGTCGGCGACGGCCAGCAAGCGGTGGACATCCTGCGCACCAGCGCCAGCAACTACGACATCGTGCTGATGGACATGCAGATGCCGGTGCTGGATGGCTTCAGCGCTACGCGCATCATCCGCGACGAATTGAAACTGGATCTACCGGTGATCGCCATGACGGCCGGTGTACTGGCTTCCGAACGCCACCGCTGCACCGAAGCCGGCATCAGCGACTTCATTGCCAAGCCGGTGGTGATCGAGGAAATGATGGCCGTGATCGAACGCAACCTGCCCGCCAAAGCCGGCGCCGCGCCCGAACCAAGCGCATCGCCAGCGCCCGAGCAAGCCCCATCCGAGCAGGTCTTCAGCATGGACAGCCTGATGCGGGTGATGGGCAAAGACCAGAAGGGCCGGGCGGTGATGTTCAAGATGGTGCGCGGCGCACTGGAGGGCGGCATGCAGCCGATGGACGACGCCGACGCCGCCGTGCGCGATGGCCGCCCCGGAGAAGCAGCCCGCATCCTGCATAGCCTGCGCGGCGCCGTCGGCGTGCTGGGCGCCAAACGCCTGGTGAAGGCAACGCTGGACGCCGAATCGGCCATCCGCGTCGGCAGTCCGGAAACCCTGCCCGCGGTGCTGGCCGCCGTACGCGCCGAACTGGAGCAAGTGCTGACGCAGGGCCGGCGCTGGCTGGAGCAGGAAGACCGCTAACGTTGCGGGTAAATCGTTTCGCCCCGTTCCAGCATGGCCACGAATTCGCCGATGCGTTTGGCCCGAGTCTCCGCCCGCTTGGCCTGGTGCGTGCGGAACAGGATCGCGTAGCGGTTCTGCGAACTAAGCGTTGCAAACTTGGCGCGCGCCTTGGCGTTCGCATCGAGCGCCGCCTGCAGGTCACCCGGCACCTCGGCCGCGCTCCATGAATCGTAGGCCGCCTCCCAGCGCCCATCCTGCTTTGCGCGCTCGATTTCCTCCTGTCCGGCTGGCTGCATCAAACCCTTTTCTATGAGAGCCGCAACCTTCTCGCGGTTCACTTTGGACCAGATGCTACGCTTGGCGCGCGGCGTAAATTTCTGCAGCCAGTACTGCTCGTCGATGCTCTTCTTCTGCCCGTCGATCCAGCCGAAGCACAGCGCCGCATCCAGCGCCTCGGGATATTGCACCGACGATTCCGGCGCGCCCTTCTTGGCGATCTTCATCCACACGCCTTGCGATTCGGCGTGCTGCTTTTCCAGCCATTTCCACCATGCTTTGCCTGTGGCGAAAAGCCGCTGCTCCAGTTCTGCCTTCATGCTTACGGTGCCTTGATTATTGAAAGTTGCTTGCCATTGCGACAAGACGAGAATTCTACCTATAATCGTTGATCGCTACCGGTCGGGGGGCTTTATGAAGCAGTTCCGCATTGCGCCTGCAACTTGGACTTGGCTGTTGTCCGGGATGTGCATGATAGTCCTGTCGCTGATCCTTTACGATGCCAGCTTTGCCATCCGGCCCCTGCTGGTCGAGCAGCAGCAAGGCAGCCTTGGCGTCCAGCTGGAAGACGATTCCGGCACCAGCCCCATGCCGCCTGGCACCCACAAGCTTCGCATCCTCGGCTTCCACCAGCAATCTTCGCTGCGGCAAGCCGGCGCCCAGACTGGCGATGTTGTGCGCTTCGACCGTACACTGGACCGCTGGCGCAAATTCGCCGTTGGGGAGCATATCGGCTTGACGCTGTACCGCAATGGCGTGCCGCGCCACATCGAAGTCACCGCCCTGGCGGCGCCGATCCGCGTTGCCGAATACATGGACTTTTTCGGGCGCATCCTGACTGCCTCGGTATCGCTGCTATTTACCCTGTTGGTCGGATTCAAGCAAGCCGGCCACCCGGCCTATCGCGGCTTGGCCAAGACCTTCCTCTGCCTGACGCTTTTGTACTTCATCACATTCAGCTATGCGCCTTACGGCTGGCCGCATTACGTTGGCAAGCTACTTTGCCTGACGCTGTATCCGATGCTGTGGTACTGGGCGCTGGCCTTCGCCCTGCGCTACCAGGCATATGAGCCACGTCCTCTCAGGCGCTGGCTTGCCCGCTGCAGTGCACCTTTGCACTTGCTCGCACTGGTAACCGCCGCGTATTCAGGCTGGCTCGCACTTGGCAATGAAGCGCCGATGCTGTGGGTGCTGGTCCTGTCATGTGCCGCCGCAGGAATGGTGCTGACCCTGGCCAGCGTGGCCGAAGGCTGGCAGCAAACCAGCGGCCAGGTACGGCAGCGCCATATGTGGCTATTCCTGTCCTTCCTGGTACCGGCGATCCCCAGCACCCTGATCTGGATGCCCTCGGCCGATGCAACAGCAGGCGACTTGCGCGTGGTGGCCCTGATGGCTTATGCCGGCCAGTTGGTCATGTACTGCGGCCTGGCGTATGCAGTGCTGAAGCACCGCGTCTTCAATTTCGAGTTCGCCATCAACCGCGCCATGGTGTACAGCGTGGTCAGCGTTCTTTTGCTGTGCACTGTGGGCCTGATGGAGTTCATCTCCAAATCGCTGCTGAAAGGCGATGGCGCAGCCCATAAGAGCTTTGCCATCGACGCTGCGATTGCGCTGGCCGTCTACCTGATCTTCCACCAGCTGCACGGCCGCATCGAGCGCTGGGTGGAAAAGATATTTTTCTTCAAATGGCACGACAACGAACATAAGCTGCGCCATTTCGTGCGCCAGGCCGCGCATTTCACTGCCGTCGATGCGCTGCTTGCCGCCTTCCGCACCGCAGTGGACCGCTTTACCGGGCACGCGGGTTGCGCCATCTACCTGCGGCAGGGAAGCGGCGATTACCTGTTCGTCAGCGGCACCCTGTCCGATGCACCGGCGCTGGTGGAACCGAACGACCAGCTGGTGGTGGCTTTGCGCGCCGACATGGCGCCGACTGCGATCGAGCTGCAAAGCCAAGTGCGCGGCGACCTGGTGCTGCCAATGAGCCATCGCGGTGCGCTGCATGGTTTCGTCGTGCTTGGCCCCAAGGCCAGCGGCGAGTCATACCGCCCGGATGAATGCGAGGCGCTGGGATTTGCAGCGCAGCAGATCGGGCTCGATATCCATGCGCTGCGCGTTGAAGCGCTGGAGCAGGAACTGCGCGAGCTAGAAAGAAAGGCTGAGCAGCAGCGCACCGAGCTGGCCTTGATGGCGGGCCGGCGCCGCCACACGCGCATCGACGATCTTATGCCCGACGCCGAATCGTCGCCGGCGGGGGCGCCAGCGCCAGCCGGTCCTGCAGTTTGATCTGGCGCGCCACTTCGACAAAGGCCTTGGCTGCAGGCGATGCCTGCGCCAGGTTGCGCAGAGCAAGGCCGACACGGCGCCGCACGGCCGGCGTGAACGGGCGCACAGCAATTTCAGGATGGGTCAACGCGAGGTTGACCGGCAGCGCGAGTTCCGCCATGCCGGAAACGCCATCACCGCGCGCCACCATGCCGAGCACCGTCAGCACCTGCGACATGCGGTAGCGCACTTGCGGGCTTACGCCTTGCGATGCAAACAGGGGCTCGATCAGCGTCGAACATCCCGCGTCCGGCATGATGAAGGGCTCGTGCGCCAAGTCCTGCGCCGTAACAGTTTTCTGCTTTGCCAAAGGATGCGCAGAGGGCAGCAGCGCCACCATCTGGTCCTCCACCAGTTCAACGGTATCGAAGCGCTCGTCCGGCAGCTGGGTGAAGCCGATATCAACGCGGCGGTCCATGACCCATTGCAGCGTGTCGCCGTCAGTGCCCTCGTCGATGCGCACTTCGATACCGGGATAGCGGATGAGAAACACATCCAGGATTGCCGGCAGCAGCTTGAGGGAAGACGTCGGGCCGAACGAGCCAATCCGCAGCAAGCCCTTATTCAGGCCGCTGGCCAGCGCCACCTCCTGTCGCATCGACTCGGCCAGGCCGGTGATTTCGCGGGCGCGCACCAGCAGGCGCTGGCCCAATTCCGTGATTTCCGCGACCGCCCCCTGGCGCTGGATCAGCTGCACGCCCAGTTCCTGCTCGAGCGATTTGATGGCGTGGGAGATGGCGGATTGGCTCACGCCGAGGCGCAGGGCGGCGGCGGTAAAGCCGCGCAATTCAGCCACCAGGGCGAAGATTTCGAGCTGAGTGAAAGTCATGAGCTTTTCCTCATTTTTCTATGAGTCAGGATAAGTATTAATGTATAAGCTCCTTCACTGACACGCAAGGCCCGACTGCCATGATCTACCTTAAACTGATCGCCTGCACCCTGATCTGGGGCGGCACTTTCATCGCCGGCCATATTGTCTCGAATGCACTGCCACCGCTGACGGCAGCGTCCATCCGCTTTTCGATTGCGGCGGCGCTGCTGCTGGTGCTGGCTTGGAAGCGCGAAGGCGGCCTGCCGAAACTCTCGCTGCAGCAGATGGGCGCCACGGCGGCTTTGGGCCTGACCGGCATCTTCCTGTACAACTTCTGCTTCTTCTCCGCGCTGGGCAAGATGGAAGCCAGCCGCTCGGCCTTGTTCATCGCGATGAACCCGATCGTGACCGCGCTGGCCGCTGCCGCCGTGCTGCGCGAACGCCTGAACTGGCAGAAATGGGCGGGCATCGGCATCGCCTTCGTCGGCGCGACCGTGCTGATCACACGCGGCGAGCCAATGGCCGCGCTGCATGACATCAGCCAGTCGATCGGCGTCGGCGAATTGATGATGCTGGGCGCTGCTTCGTGCTGGGCCGCCTACACCCTGGTTGGCCGCGCCGCGCTGAAAGGCTTGTCGCCGATTGCCGCCACGACCTATGCGTCGCTGTGGGGCCTGGGCTTCCTGCTGATCACCGCCTCGGGCGAGCTGCCGAACGTGGCCTGGGCAGCGCTGGGCTGGCAGGTCTGGGCGTCCGTCACCTACCTTGGCGCCTTCGGCACCGTGGTGGCCTTCGTGTGGTGGTATGAAGGCGTGAAGGCACTGGGCCCGGCACGCACGGCGGTATTCAACAATCTGGTGCCGGTGTTCGGCGTGTCGCTCGCCGCGCTGATGCTGGGCGAGCAGGTGATGGCTTCGATGATCGCCGGCGGCCTGTTGGTTGCCACCGGCGTGACGATCACGAATCGTTAAGCGTAGCGCAGCACGTCATCCAGCAGGCGGCGTGGCTTTTGCGGCCAATTGCCCTGGGCGGCCTGGCCGACCGCCACCAGCATGACCGGTACTTCATTGGCGCCGAGTCCAAAGGCGGCATGCACGGCCTCCGCATCGAAGCCGGTCATGGCGCAGCTGGAAAGTCCCATCCCTTCGGCGGCCAGGATCATGGTCATGGCCGCCAGCGAGGCGGAACGCAAAGCTTCATCGCGCTGGGCGCGCTCATCGCCGTTCATGGAACCCTGCGCCATGCGGGTCCAGCTGTCGACAACGGGTTGGATAAGTATGCCCTTATCCACAGCCGGCTTCAGAGCCGCCGCCACCTGGTCCTGTGCCCGCAGCGTGCCGCTGATGATGAAAGTCACGGGCGCATCGACAACTTTCTGCTGGCCGAAGGACAGCTCGCGCAATTTCTCCCGCGCTTCCTGGGAGCGAACTGCGACAAACTGCCAGTTCTGCACGTTGTAGGCCGATGGCGCCAGCGTTGCCAGACGCACCAGTTCCGTCACTTGTTCATCGCTAACCGGCGCGGCCGGGTCAAAGTAATTGGCCGAGACGCGGGACTCAATCAGGTCCTTAATTGGCTTGTTCATTTCGCCTCCTGCAGTTTGAGTTGGAGAGTCAGCACGCTGCCCAGCACCACGGCCAAGCCAAGCATCGCTGTGCCGCCAAGTTTTTGCCCGAGCAGGGCCCAGCCCAGCACCACGGCGGTGGCAGGGCTGAGCAAGCCAAGCGAGGACACCGCGACAGGCGACAGGCGGCTCAGGCCACGGAACCACAGCAGGTAAGCCACCAAGGCGCCAACCAGGGTCAGGTAACCATAGCCAAGCAGCTCGCTGGTCGCCAGCGAGGCAGGCAGAGGCGGGTCGGCCAGCAGCGCCAGCGGCGCCAGCATCAGGCCGCCCAATAGCAGCTGCCAGCCGGCCAGTTCAGCCACCGGCAAGCCGGTTTTCCAGCGGCGCGCCAGCCAGGTGCCAACGGCCATGCTCAGGGCGCCGGCCAGGGCTGCGGTCACGCCGAGTGCATCCCAGCGCGCGGATGGTGACAACAGCAGGGCGCCCATGCCGGCCACGCCCACCGCAGCGGCGCCCAGTGCCGCCACTTGCGGCTTGCGGCCATCCCAACCCCAGGCCAGGCCCATGATCACGATGGGTTGGATGGCGCCCAGTACGGCGGCCAGTCCGCCCGGCAAACGGTAAGCGGCGACGAAGAGCAAGGCCTGGAAAGCGCCGATGTTCAGCGCGGCCAGCACGGCAACGCGCCACCACAGATGGCGGGCCAGCATGCGGCCGGCGAACAGCACCAGCAGCAGGCCGGCAGGCAGGGCGCGCACTGCGGCGGCGGTGAAAGGGCGCCCGGCGGGCAGGATTTCGGTGGCGACGATATAGGTCGAACCCCAGATGACGGGGGCCAGCGCGGTGATCGCGGTATCGGCTAGGGGGAATTTTTTCATGGCGTCAAATTTATCTTGAAGTCGAGATAAATCGAAGTATAGCGCAATTTATCTTGAAATCGAGATAAATTGTTATAATCGCCCCGATAGCACTTTCTGGAGACGGCTGTGGATAAAGTGGATTTAATCCTGGAGCAATGGGCACGCGAGATGCCCGCCCTGGATGTGGGACCGATGGGCGTGATCGGACGCCTGAAGCGCTGCGCCGCGCTGATGGGGCGCCGCCTCGACGCGACTTTTGAGGAATTTGGACTCAGTAACTGGGAATTCGACGTGCTGGCGACCTTGCGTCGCTCAGGCGCCCCTTACCAGCTGGCGCCAACCGCCTTGTTTTCGCAGCTGATGGTCACGTCCGGCACGATGACCCATCGCCTGCAAAGGCTCGAAGCGCAGGGTTGGGTGACGCGCGCACCGAATCCGGCCGATGCGCGCAGCCTGCTGGTCCAGCTCAGCCCCGCCGGGCTGGAACTGATTGAACGCGCCGTGCTGGCGCACGTGAAAAACGAAAAAGACATCATCGCTCCGCTGGGGGCGGATGGCACAGCCGAGCTGGATGCCCAACTGCGCAAGCTGCTGGCAATGCTGGAGGCTAAGCAGGAGTCTTGAATGCTCCAACCTGGGCGCCAATACGCGCGCCCATGGCTTCACCCAGCGCATGCAGGCCGCTCAACGGACGCACCATCACTTCGAAGTCGACGATTTGGCCCGCGTCGTTGAAGCGGATAAAGTCGATGCCCTTCAGCTGCTTGTCGCCCACGTTGGCGCTGAATTCCAGCACAACGCTCAGGCCATCGTCGCTCGCCAGCTCGCGGTGGTAGGCGAAGTTTTCGAACACCTGGTAAGCGGTATTCAGTACCAGCACCACCGCCTGCGCACTGGCATAAGGCTTATTGGCTATCGGCGAACGGAACACCGCATCTGCATCAACGATGGAGGGCAGGGTAGACAGGTCGCCGCTGGCGACCATCTTGTGCCAGCGTTCCAGCGATTCAGCTACGGCGGTTTGCAACTGCATGGGCGAACTCCTTAAATGGCGGCAGCCAGTCGGGTGCCTTGGTTGATGGCGCGTTTTGCATCCAGTTCGGCGGCCACGTCGGCGCCGCCGATCAAGTGTACCTTGCAGCCCGCGTCGAGCAGACCTTGCTGCAGTTCGCGCAGCGGCTCCTGGCCGGCGCAAACGATCACATTATCCACCGGCAGCACGTGCTGCTGGCCTTCCACGGTGACGTGCAGGCCGGCGTCGTCGATGCGGTCATAGCTGACGCCCGATTGCATGTCCACGCGCTTGGCTTTCAGGCCGGTGCGGTGGATCCAGCCGGTGGTCTTGCCCAGGCCATCGCCAACCTTGCTGGTTTTACGCTGCAGCAGGTGCACCTTGCGCGGCGATGGATGCACGTCCGGCGCGCGCAGGCCGCCACGGTCGGCAAAGCCATTGTCGATGCCCCATTCGGCATAAAACTTTTCCGGCTCCAGGCTGGCGCTCTTGCCTTCGTGGGTCAGGTACTCCGACACGTCGAAGCCGATACCGCCTGCGCCGATCACCGCCACCTTCTTGCCGACCGCCGCGCCATCGCGCAGCACTTGCAGGTAGCCCAGCGCTTTCGGATGGTCGATGCCATCGATGGCCGGTGCGCGCGGCGTGACGCCGGTTGCCAGCACGATGTCGTCGAAGCCGCCTGCTGCCAGGCCGGCCACATCGACGCGGGTGTTCAAGTGCAGCTTCACGCCGGTCAGCTCGATCTGGCGGCCGAAGTAGCGCAGGGTTTCATTGAATTCTTCCTTGCCCGGCACTTTTTTCGCCACATTGAACTGGCCGCCGATTTCGCTGCCGGCGTCGAACAGGGTGACTTCATGGCCGCGCGAGGCCGCAGTGGTGGCGAAGCTCAGGCCCGCAGGACCGGCGCCCACCACGGCGATGCGCTTGGTTTGCTGCACCGGTGCGATTACCAGTTCGGTCTCGTGGCAGGCGCGCGGGTTCACGAGGCAGGAAGTGATCTTGCCGGAGAAGGTGTGATCCAGGCAGGCCTGGTTGCAGCCGATGCAGGTATTGATTTCGTCGGCGCGGTCTTCGCGCGCTTTCTGCATGAAGAGCGGGTCGGCCAGGAATGGACGCGCCATCGACACCATATTCGCAGAGCCTTCGGCCAGGATGCCTTCCGCCACTTCCGGCGTGTTGATGCGGTTGGTCGCCACCAGCGGAATGCCGACCTTGCCCATCAGGTTCCTGGTCACCCAGGCGAAACCGGCACGCGGCACCTTGGTCGCGATGGTCGGGATGCGCGCCTCGTGCCAGCCGATGCCGGTATTGAGAATGGTGGCGCCAGCCTTTTCAATAGCTTGCGCCAACTGCACCACTTCTTCCAGGGTCGAACCGCCTTCCACCAGGTCCAGCATAGAGAGGCGGTAGATGATGATGAAGTCCTGGCCCACGCGCTCGCGCACACGGCGCACGATTTCGACCGGGAAGCGCATGCGGTTCTCGTAGCTGCCGCCCCATTCGTCGGTACGCTGGTTGGTGCGGGCCGCGATGAATTCGTTAATCAGGTAGCCCTCGGAGCCCATGATTTCCACGCCGTCGTAGCCGGCTTCGCGTGCCAGCACGGCGCACTGGGCGTAGTCCTCGATGGTCTGCGCCACTTCTTCGGTGGACAACTCGTGCGGGGTGAACTGGTTGATCGGCGCCTTGATCGCGCTCGGGCCCACCAGTTTCGGATGGTAGGCGTAACGGCCAAAGTGCAGGATCTGCATGGCGATCTTGCCGCCTTCCGCGTGCACGGCGGCGGTCACGGTGCGGTGCTGCGCCACTTCTTCGGTGGTGGTCAGCTTTGCGCCGCCTTTCCACGGACGGCCAGCCTCGTTCGGTGAAATACCGCCGGTGACGATCAGCCCCACCTCGCCGCGCGCGCGCTCGGCGTAGAAGGCGGCCATGCGTTCAAAGCCGTTTTCTTCCTCTTCCAGGCCGACGTGCATGGAACCCATGATCACGCGGTTTTTCAGGGTGGTGAAGCCCAGGTCGAGCGGGGCGAGCAGGTGTGGGTAGCGGTACATGGGTGTCCTCTTTATGCAACTAGTTGCATAAATATAGCCCGGTTTTCACGTCTATGCAACCAGTTGCAGAGACGTTGTCGCTTGTCCGCATCGGCCTGCTGAGGCAAGATGGTGGCATCTTTCACATTGTTTCCCGCCATGTCTTTGCCTCACGCGCTGTTGACCTCACTGTCCGAGCGAGCCGGTTCCGGCTCGGAGCTGGCCCGGCGCTTCGATAAATCCATCGGTTTTTTCTGGGCCGCCACCCACCAGCAGATCTACCGCGAGCTGGCGCGCCTGGAGCAAGCCGGCTGGATCGAGTCCCTGCCCGCCGAAACTGGCCGCGGCCGCAAACGTGCTTATCGGGTCCTGCCGGCGGGTACCGCGGAGCTGCGGCGCTGGGTCGCCGAAAGCGAGGAACCCCGTCCCCAGCGCGATGCCCTCATGGTGCGCATCCGTGCCGAAGCGGCGGTTGGTCCTGCGGGGCTGGCCGAGGAAATGCGCCGCCACCTGGTCCTGCATGAAGCGAAACTGGCGCTGTACAAGAGTTTCGAACAGCGCGACTTTGCCAACGAAACCGCTTCGCGCGCACGGCAATTACAATTTGTGCTGCTGAAGGGCGGCATCGCGCAGGAAGAACTGGCGATCAATATGGCGCGCGAGGCTCTGCGCATCCTAGAAAGCTGACCTGGATCATTTCCCGGTCGGGCCGCCGGCTCTAAGATCCGGGAATGGATACCAATTACAAAGACCTCACCCAGGGCATTTCCGCCAACCTCGGCCAGTTGCGCAAGACCCAGCCGGAAGTCATGAAAGGCTTCAGCGATATTGGTAAAGCCGCCATGTCTGGCGGTGCGCTGGATCCCAAAACCAAGGAACTGATCGCGCTTGCCGTGGGCGTCGCCGCGCGCTGCGATGGCTGCATCGGCTTCCACACGAAGGCGCTGGCGCGGCTTGGCGCCACAACCGAAGAGGTGCACGAAGCCCTTGGAGTCGCCATCTACATGGGCGGCGGTCCGGTCGCGATGTATGCGGCCAATGCGGTTGCAGCCTTCCAGGAATTTACGCCCGAGACTTTGCAGCTTCGGGAGGCGTAGCCGGTGTTATGCTCCCGGTAGGGGATTGCCGGGAGTTGAAATGCGTCGTAGGACCGTTTTGGGGATTGCGCTGTCTGGATTGCTGCCAGCATGGGCAGGCGCGCAAGCTTTGCCGGTCATGAATGTCTCCACCCTGGTTGGTGACGATCCCGCTGCCGTTATCTCGGAACAGGTCCTGCGCGAAGCTTACCGGCGCCTGGGCCGCACCCTGGTCGTACACCAACTGCCCGGCGAACGTTCGCTGGTCTACGCGAACGAGGGCAAGATGGATGGCGAGCTGTATCGCAAGCTTGGCCTTGATCGCGATTATCCAAACCTGATCATCGTTCCCGTTCCGCTGTTGACCTTCGAGCTAGTGATCTTCACGCGCGGGACTTCCTTCGTGGTCAACGGGTGGGAAAGCCTGCGCCCTTATACGATGGGCTTTGTGCGCGGGAATAAGATCGCTCAGGAAAACACCAGGGGCATGAAGGTTGAACAGGTGCCGACCATGCATCAGGCTTTTGAAAAGCTGATGATGGGGCGCACCGACCTGGTTCTGGGCCATCGCGCTTCCGGCATGGCGGTGGTGCGCAGCCAGAAGCTGGATGGCATCATGGTGCTTGAACCGCCGCTGGCTTCCTTCCCCGTCTATCACTACGTGAACAAGAAGCACGAAGCTCTTGTCCCTGAGCTGACCCGCGTGCTGCGGCAGATGCAGGCCGAGCGGACCATCGAACGCATCCAGCGCTCATTCCCCGGAAGCTGAGCAGTAATACCACTCGTTAGCGTGTCTGGCGCTGGTATTCACCGTTTAACGGAATGTCTCATTTGAGACATCGCCTATCTCATTCTCAAATCGTTTCCAGAAGCGTCTTTTTCGGCGCGTTCCTCTTTTGCAACTGGTCTTATATTGGCAGCATTTATGGAAACCACTTGACTACCAATTTTCGTAAATCCATTCTACCCCGACAACCACAACGCGATGGAGGAGGGAGAAATGGAACGAAAGGTTTCGAGAAGTTTTTTGGTCGCCGGATTGACAGGTAGTCTTTTGGCGGCCTGCGGTGGCGGCAACGGCGATGTCGCGCAACAGCCGACCAAGACGCTGGCGTCGAGCACAGTGTCGGAGTCTTGTCCGGCCTGGAGTGCGAGCGCGACCTATACGGCCGGCATGTGCGTCACCTATAACGGCGTCGTGTACAAGGCCAAATGGTGGACGCAGAACAATGTGCCGGGCACCGAGCAATATGGCCCTTGGGAGCAGCAGGCGGGCACGCCGACTCCGACTCCGACACCGACACCGACGCCTACGCCAACGCCGACTCCTAGCGGCGACTGCCCAGCGTGGAGCGCCAGCGCTGTCTACACCGGCGGCATGTGCATCACTTACAGCGGCTCAGTGTACAAGGCTAAGTGGTGGACGCAGAACAATGTCCCGGGCACCGATCCGAACGGCCCATGGGAGCTGCAGGCGACGACTCCGACGCCGACGCCTACTCCGACACCAACCCCGACGCCTACTCCAACGCCGACGCCAACGCCAACGCCTACTCCAACACCGACACCTACTCCGACGCCAACGCCAACGCCGAATGGCCGCGAGATCGGCTCTTACTTCGCGCAGTGGGGCGTGTACGGCCGCGATTACGAAGTAGCCGATATCCACACCGCGAAAACGCCGGTGAACGGAGTGCAAACCAGCGTTGCCGACCAGCTCACCTTCATCAACTACGCCTTCGGCAACGTGTATCAGAAGAACGGCGGCTACGAATGCGACATGGTCACGAAAGCGGAAGTCGGCAACGATAATCCGTCATCGCCGGATGCCGGCACCGGCGGCGACTCCTACGCCGATTACCAGCGCCAGCCGAAACGCACGGTCAACGGCCAATCCGTGCCATGGGACGCACCGCTGTCCGGCAACTTCCTGCAACTGAAGCTGCTGAAGCAACAGCATCCGAACCTGAAGGTGTTCATCTCGCTTGGCGGCTGGAGCTGGTCCAAGTTCTTCTCCGCCGCAGCGAAAACCGACGCCCTGCGCAAGCAGCTGGCCAAGTCCTGCGTGAAGATGTTCATCGCCGGCGACTTGCCAGTACAGGATGGACGCGGCGGCCCAGGCGCAGCCAAGGGCGTGTTTGACGGCATCGACATCGACTGGGAATACCCGGGCGGCGGCGGCCAGCCATACAACACCTTCGATGCGGCCAACGACAAGCACAACTTCACGCTGCTGATGGCCGAATTCCGCGCCCAGCTAGACGCGCAAGGCACAACCGACAGCAAGCATTACGCGCTGACGGCAGCAATCGGCGCCGGTGTCGACAAGATCGCCAACACCGAGCCAGGCCAATACGCGCCGTATATGGACTGGGTGAACGTGATGACCTACGACTTCCACGGCGCGTGGGAATCGACCACCAACTTCCATTCGCCGCTGTATCACGATGCGGCCGATCCGGCGACCGGCAACCTGGCCAAGTACAACGCCAACGACGGTATTGCAGCTTTGGTGGCGGCCGGTATGCCGAAGAACAAGATCCTGCTCGGGGTTCCGTTCTATGGGCGCGGTTGGAAGGGCGTGGCTGCCGGACCGAATGGCAATGGCCTGTACCAGACGGCCAGCGGTGGCGCAGCAGGCACGTACGAAACCGGCATCGACGACTACAAGGTCTTGCGCAACAAGACTGGCCAGCGTTGGTACCACCCGGTGACCAAGCAACTCTACCTCTACACCAGCACCGGCGAGTGGTGGAGCTATGACGATCCGACTGTGATCGGCAACAAGATGCAGTATGTTCGCGATCAGGGCCTGCGCGGTGCGTTCTCGTGGGAGCTGGACGGCGATGCCAGTGGCGCGCTGACAAGCGAAGTCTGGAAAGGGCGCTAGTCCTTTGCTCCTTACCGGCGGCGTCCCCCAGCGCCGCCGGCTTTTTCCCATTTGGAGGCGACCATGAAACGTCGTGCGACGGTGCATTCCCTTGGCATCAGCGATGAGTGGCGGCGCTGGATTGCCGAAAACCTGATGCTGGGCCACTCACCTGCAACCCTGGCCGGCATTCTTGGCCAATCCGGCATTCCTCCCCAACTGGCGCAGGCCGAAATCACCGCGGCCATCAACAGCCCTTACCTGCATGGCGTGCAACGCCTGCATAACCGGCTGGCAAAGCGTGATTGGCTCTTGGGCATCCAGGCACGCCTGAACCGCATGGCGCCGCAAGAAGTGCCGCGCCGCGAGCACCTGACGGCAGACGCCTTCCTGCATGAGCATTACCTGTGCAACCGCCCTGTGATCATCACCGGCACGCTCGATGACTGGGCTGCGCGCGGCAAGTGGTCGCTGGACTGGCTGGAAGCACAGTTCGGCGAGCGCGAAGTCGAAGTGCAATTCGGCCGCAATGCCGACGCCGATTATGAGATGAACAGCATCGCGCACAAGCGCCTCATGCCTTTCGGTGAATACGTGGCATTGGTGGAGAACAGCGGCCGCACCAACGACTTTTACATGACGGCCAATAACGACGGGCGAAACCGGCAAGCGCTGGATGAACTCTGGCGGGAAATGCCCCTTTTGCCGGAATATCTGAATGGCGAGCGCAAAGGATTTTTCTGGCTTGGACCGGCGGGTACAGTCACGCCCTTCCATCATGACCTCACCAACAACTTCATGATCCAGGTGATGGGCCGCAAACGTGTGCGGCTGATCGCGCCGTGCGAAACACCGAAACTGCAGAACCAGCGCCATTGCTTTACTCCCGTCGATGGCCGCGATATCGACCTGCAGCGCTTTCCTTCGATGGCCGGCGTGCCGGTCATCGATTGCGAGCTCGCGCCGGGCGAAATCCTGTTCCTGCCGGTCGGCTGGTGGCATTTCGTCGAGGCGCTCGACATCTCTCTCACCATCTCGACGACGCACTTCCGCTGGGATAACGATTTTTACAGCAGCTATCCGAATAACCACGATTTCTAATAAACGGAGACAGCATGATTTTTCGACCCAATGTTTTGATGCTGGCGCTAGTCGGCAGCGCCATCGCCGGCTGCGGCGGCGGCAACAGTTCGACTACCCAGCAATCCACACGCACGCTTGCGGAGGCGGTGGTGTCCTGCGCCGCATGGAGCGCCAGCACAGCCTATACCGCTGGCGCCTGTGTCACCTATAACGGCGTTACGTACAAGGCGAAGTGGTGGACCCAGAACAATATCCCTGGCACCGAGCAATATGGGCCGTGGGAGCAGCAGGCGGCAACGCCCACGCCTACTCCGACTCCAACCCCGACACCCACGCCAACGCCTACACCTGCCGGCGACTGCCCCGCATGGAGCGCCAGCGCGGTCTACACCGCCGGCATGTGCGCCACCTATAACGGCTCCGTGTACAAGGCGAAGTGGTGGACGCAGAACAATGTGCCAGGCACCGATCCGAGCGGTCCATGGGAACTGCAGACGGCCACGCCGACGCCTACCCCGACTCCGACTCCAACTCCGACTCCGACGCCAACCCCAACACCGACACCGACGCCTGTGGCATGCCGCCCCGACGGCCTGGCCTCGCCTGTGCCAAACGTCCCATACTGCGGCGTGTACGACGCCAACGGCCGCGAAAAACTGGCGAACGGCCTGAATCGCCGCATCGTCGGTTACTTCACCAGCTGGCGCACCGGCGCTAATGGCCAGCCGTCCTACCTGGTCAACGACATCCCATGGCAAAACATCACCCATGTGAACTACGCCTTCGCCAGCGTAGGCACCGACGCCAAAGTACAAATCGGCAGTGGCGCGAATAACCCGGATACCGGCATCACCTGGCCGAACGTCCCCGCCGCAGCGATGGACCCATCACTGCCGTATAAAGGACACTTCAACCTGCTGGCGCAATACAAGAAGAAGTACCCCGGCGTGAAGATCATCCTGTCGGTAGGCGGCTGGGCAGGCAGCACCGGCTTCTACACCGCCACCACCAATGCCGACGGCAGCACCAACACGAACGGCATCAACACCCTGGCCGACTCGATGGTCTCGTTCCTGCGCCAGTACACCTTCTTCGACGGGATCGACATCGATTACGAGCACCCGACCACCAATAACGAAGCAGGCAACCCGCTCGACTTCCAAGTCTCCAAGCCCCGCCTGGCCGGCCTGATGAAGAGCTACAATCAACTGTTGAAAACCGTGCGCGAAAAGCTCGACAACGCAGCGGTGGCCGACAACAAGTACTACATGCTGACCATTGCCGGTTCCGCCTCCGCCTGGATCTTGCGCGGCGAGGAAAACTTGTCCGGCCTGAAGTACCTCGATTACGCCAGCCTGATGTCCTATGACCTGCACGGCGGATGGAACCAGTACGTCGGCCCCAACGCCGCACTGTTCGACGACGGCAACGACGCCGAACTCAAAGCCGGCAACGCTTACCAGTATGGCGGCATCGGCTACCTGAACGTCGACTGGGCCTATCGCTACTACCGCGGTGCACTGCAAGCGGGACGCATTAATATCGGCGTTCCGTACTACACGCGCGGCTGGAAAGAAGTCACTGGCGGAACGAACGGCTTATGGGGAACCAGTCCAGTCGTCACGGACACCGTCGCCTGCGCCGGCGTCAAAACCTGCGGCAAAGGCGCCACCGGCATCGACAACGTCTGGTACGACCTGGACACCAACGGCAACCCGGTCCCAGGCGGCGGCAATCCTTTGTGGCATGCGCTTAACCTGCAAAACGCCATTGTGCCTTCCTACCTCGACGCATACGGCGTCACCGAAAAGACCATCACCGGCACATACAGTCCGCAATACAGCGCAACGCTAGCCGCGCCGTGGCTGTGGAACGCGACGCGCAAGGTCTTCCTCTCGACCGAAACGGCACAATCGATCACCGCCAAGACCAACTACGTGGTGAACAACGGCATCGGCGGCATCATGATCTGGGAGCTGGCCGGCGACTACGCATGGAACTCGGCGCGGAACGAGTACTTCATGGGCTACACGCTGACGAACAACATTGCCAGCGCCTTCCGTGGCGCCGCCCCATATGGCGTCCAGCGTGCGGAGTCCGTGATTCCTGCCAGCAGTGCGAAGGTCAGTATCTCGCTGGGCGGCTGGAAACTGGGCGACAGCAACTACCCGATCAACCCTGTGATGACAGTGACGAACAATAGCGCCACCACGATTCCCGGCGGCTCGGTGGTGGAATTCGACTACCCAGTTTCCGCGCCCGCCAATATGAGCGACCAGTCAGGGTATGGCCTGGTTGTCACGAAGGCAGGCTACAGCGGGCCGAATAATATCGGCGGCTTCACGGCCAACTTCAACCACGCGAAATTCACGATACCGGCATGGCAATCGCTGGCTCCGGGCGCTTCGGTCTCGCTCACGTTGAACTACACCTTGCCGATCAGCGGCCCGTCCGCCTTCACGATCACCGTGAGCGGCGTGCGCTATGCCCTCAGCGAGGAATATCCCAACCTGCCGGTTGCGCTTCCATAAGCGGAGAATGACATGCGAGCTATCAGTTATCCGATACTCGCGCTGTCCCTGCTGCTGTCCGCCTGTGGTGGCGGCAGCGGCAGCGCAGACGGCGCAGCGCAAGTCCGCACGCTGGCAACTGGAACGGTTTCCAGTTGCCCGGCGTGGAGCACGAGCCAGGTCTACACAGCGGGAATGTGCGCCATTTACCAGGGCAAGCAATATGAAGCCAAGTGGTGGACGCAGGGGAACGCACCGAGCCAGGCCGATACCTGGGGACCATGGAAGTACATTGCCGATGCGAGCGATCCACCGACAACGCCCACCGATCCGCCAACGCAGCCAGGCGGCGTGCCGACGAAAGCCCAGGCGGAAGCGCGCGAGAAGGCGCTAACGGACAATGATTTCTTCCGCAGCGTAAAGGCGTCGATACGGACGCTCGACAACACCGCAGTGGAAGCTGTGGCGCCCGGTGCTGCAAGCAATCCCGCCAACGTCAAACGTGTGGAGCGCCTGCTGTCATCTGCCAAATGGGACTACTACTTCCCCGTGAGGGAAGCGAGCTATGAATACCGGCGCTTCCTGCAATCGGTAGCGAAGTTCCCAGCTGTATGCGGCGACTACAGCGACGGCAGGAATGCGGACGCCATCTGCCGTCAGTCGCTCGCCACCATGTTTGCCCACTTCGCGCAGGAGACGGGCGAACACAATGCAAGCCTGCCGCAACCGCAATGGCGCCAGGGCCTGAAGTACTTGCGCGAGTTGGGATGCAGCGAGGATGGCGCGGGCTGCGGCTACAACACGGAATGTGCGGACCCCGTGTTCAATACCGTCTGGACTTGCGGAAAAAACGTCGATGGCAGCTACAAGAAATACTTTGGGCGAGGCGCCAAGCAGCTGTCCTACAACTATAACTACGGACCGTTCTCGCAGGTGATGTTCAACGGTGACCAGTCGGTGCTGCTGAAGAATCCCGACCAGGTTGCGTCGACGTGGCTGAACCTTGCCTCTGCCACGTTCTTCTTCGTCTACCCGCAGCCGCCCAAGCCATCGATGCTGCACGTGATCGACGGCAGCTGGAAGCCGAATGCCAGCGATATCGCAGCCGGCGCTGGCAACAATTTCGCCACCACGATCATGATCATCAATGCGGAATGCGGCACCGGCAGTGAAAAGCCGGCGGCGCAGAACCGCATCGATTATTACCGGCAGTTCGCGGCCGATCTTGGCTGGGATGTGACGGGCGAGCAGCTGTCCTGCGCCAATATGCAGCGCTTCGGCCCCGCCAGTTCTGCTTCCTATAACATCTACTGGGAAAAGAACTGGAACAGCGGGGGCGACTACCAGTGCCAACTGGTGAACTACCAGACGCCTTACAACGCCCTCATCGCTGGAAATTACGTGAAATGCGTTGAGCGTAACTGGAACGTCACGCTCAACTAATCCGCATTAGCGCTGCGCCGTGGCGCCGACTGCGCCGAGGGTTTCCGCCATTCGAACCATTTTCACGAATTCGGCGCGGTATCCATCGGGGTCGGCGCCACGCGCGCCTTCCGCCAGCTTCGCAATGTCGCCGTAGCTGAAATCCGCCAGTTGCTGTTCGCCGCGCAGGCGCTGGCCAAAGGCTGCAACGGCGACTGCAAAGCGCTGGTCGTCCGGCGCCGCATCGAGTGAGCTGCGTGCGTTGCCGGCCAATACCGCGTGATCAAGCTGCTTGCTGACTGACTGGCCAGGCAGCTTGTAGCGCACCTTCACGTAGCAAAGCTCATCGCCTTTGCCGGCCGTAGCTTTGTCCTTGCCTGGTTTCGCGTAACGCAGGGGGTCAACCAGGGCGGAGGCATTGGCTGCAGGAGTGATTTCGTAGATGGCCGTCACATTGTGGCCCGCGCCCATGTCGCCGGCATCAACCTTGTCGTCCTTGAAGTCCTGGCGGTTCAGCATACGGGTTTCGTAGCCGACCAGGCGATAGGCGGCCACTTGCGCAGGGTTGAATTCAACCTGCACCTTCACGTCGTTCGCGATCGGGAACATGGTCGAACCCAGCTCCTGCGCCAGGGCTTTGCGCGCTTCAAGCAGATTGTCGATGTAGGCAGCATTGCCGTTACCGGATTGGGTCAGGCGCTGGATCAGGACGTCGTTCAGGTTGCCCAGGCCAACACCGAACACGGACAGGTAGATGCCAGACTTACGCTTATCGACAATGAATTTTTCAAGCTGCTTCGGATCGGTGATGCCGATATTGAAGTCGCCATCGGTCGCCAGGATCACGCGATTCACGGCTTTCGGATCGAAGTTGCGTTCGGCCTGTGCGTATGCGCGCTGCAGGCCATCTCCGCCCGCCGTACCGCCGGCGGCATGCAGGTTGTCGATCACGTCGATGATCTTTTGCTTATTCTTGCCGCTGGTCGGCTCAAGCGCAACGGCGGTGCCGTTGGCGTAAGTGACGATGGAAACCGTATCGTCATCGCGCAGCTGCTGGGCGAACAGGCGGAAGCCTTGCTGTAGCAGCGGCAGGCGGTCGCGCGGCCCCATCGAGCCGGAGATGTCCACCAGCAGCACGACGTTGGCGCGCGGGCGAGCGGCGGCCTGGATGTCGTAGCCTTTCAACGCAATGTGAACCAGCTGGTTGCCCTTCTGCCAGGGGCTCGGCATGACCTCAGTGGTGACGGCAAACGGCTCGCTGGCCTTGGCCGGCACTTTGTACTGGTAGGGGAAGTAGTTGACCATCTCTTCGACCCGCACAGCTTGCAGCGGCGGCATGCGGCCATCGGACAGCATGCGGCGTACGAAGGCGTAAGAAGCTGTGTCGACATCGACGCTGAAGGTGGAAACCGGCTGCTCGCTGACCAGCATCGATTTGTTGGCGTCCTTTTCGGGGAATTTGTCTACAGCTTCCGGCAAGTACGACATTTGCGGCGCCATGCCCGCATACGTTTGTGGCGCGGGCGCGTATTTCGCAAGCGGCTCGCGCGAGCGCGCCGCGGTGAGATTGACCGGTGCAGGGGCAGGCGGCGGTGCAGCCAGCACCTGCGGTTGGGCCTGCTCCACGTTCGGCGTGCTGCAGGCAGCAAGCGTCAACATGCCTGCCGCCACGACAGGGGCGAATCCTTTGATCTTTTTCATGGTGGACGTCCTTTGGTAATTATTGTCTTGCTAACTTCCCCCAAAGGAACGTCCGGTGCAACGATGGTTACATCTTGTAGCGCTTAAGCAGTGACGACATTGATTACCACGTCGATATTGCCGCGTACTGCTTTCGAGTATGGGCAGATTGTGTCGGCGAAATGCGCGACCTCGGTCACGGCAGCGTGGTCGGCGCCAGGCGCGAATACGGTCAAGCGAGCTTGCAGGAAGTAGCCACCAGTGCCCGCGCCCAGGTCCACTTCGATTTCGACGTGGGTATCAGCCGGCAGGGCGACTTTCTTTTCCTTGGCGGCGAGGCCGACAGCGCCCGAATAGCAGGCCGACCAGGCGCCGGCGAACAGTTGTTCGGCGAGCGGGTGCGGCTGGGTACCTTCAACATCGATGACACGGCCGGAAGGGTTGCCTGGCGTGGTCAGGTGAAGGTTGAGGAAGCCTTCAGGATTGCCGGAAAAGATCGCGTTATCAACAGGCGTAGTGCGGGTTTTGCCGGTGGCGAGGACTTTGGTGATTTTGCTCATGGTTAGCTCCATTGGGTGGTTTAGTTTGAATCGCTTACGATGCAATCGCATTCGATGAACAGGAGTATAGCCGCGCAATTTGCGATGTCAAGCGGATTCGATTGCATCGTGTGCGATAGTTATTTAGCTTGAGCGCAATTGATGGACAGAGGAAAATTTCGGCAATATCTACCAAGCAGGCTCATATGTCGAACTCCAGATTGCCCTCATTCAAGTTCCTGATCGGCTTTGAGGCGGCCGCGCGCCTGGGCAATTACTCGCGTGCAGCGGATGAGTTGTGCATTTCACAATCCGCCGTCAGCCACCAGATCGCCCAGCTGGAGCAGCAGCTCGGCCAGCCACTGTTCCGCCGCAAAGGCCGGGGCGTGGAATTGACGGTCGCGGGCCGCCTGCTGCTGGACAGCGTCGGCAAATCGCTGGAACAGATCCGCAATGGCCTGAACCGGATCGAGACTTATATGGACGACAGCCTGGCCACCATCGTCTGCCCGGCCCATATCGCCAGCGGCTGGCTGCAGTCGCGCGTGGAGCGCCTGCGCGAAGCCCATCCCGCCCTGTGTCCAATCATTTCCATCGATGTGACGGCGCGCTATATCGACGAGCTGGATGTGGATATCTGCATCACCACCGAGCCGCTCAAGCAGCAAGGCTTGCACGAGGTGCCCCTGCACACGGACGTACTGATACCGGTCTGCGCCCCCGGCAAGGCCGCCAACCCCGACCTTGGCCTGGTCTGTATCGAAGGCGACCTGACCAGCGACTGGATCGGCCCCTTCATCCGTCGCCATTTCGGCGACCGGCGCAAGATAGCGATTTACGATGATCCGCGCCTGGCGCTGGATGCGGCCATCCGCGGCCGCGGCATAGCCCTGGTTTCAAGCCTGCTGGCCGACGACGCCCTTCGCACCGGCCAGCTGAAACTGCTGCCGGATTATCCATGCCTGCAACTGGGAACCGTATGGATTGCCCGCGTCGAGGGCGACACGCGCATCCCCCTGATCCGCGAAATGTTCGACAGCCTGCTGCATTTTGCTCAGACAGACGCGCCAATCATGAGCAATATCGATTAGTTGGGGCAATAAACATCAATTGTTCGCATGAGTGGTGGTTCGTAGAATTCGAACTTTCGAATCGCAACCAACACTCAATATGGCAAATCGACGTACTTTCCTTCAACTCGGCAGTCTCGGCCTGGTCGGTGGACTTATCAGCGCATGCGGCGGTGGCGGCGGAGATCACGGCGACACGCCCGCCGTGATCCCGCAACCAAAGCCAACACCCGAGCCAACATCCGCCGCCTGGCAAATGCCCGACGAGGGCAGCCCGCAGCGCGCGGTCTGGATGGCCTTCGCGGCGCGCGAATCGATTTGGGGCGCTGCTCTGCAACAACCGGTACAGCAGGCTTTGGCGCGCATCGCCAACGCAATCAGCGCCCACCATCCGGTGAAAATGTTGGTGAATCCGGAGGACGCTGCCGTGGCGCGCAAATTGTGCGGCGCCAATGTGCAGCTGATCGAGCACGCTATTGACGACTTGTGGATGCGCGACACCGGCTGCGTTTTCGTGCGCAACGCACGCCAGGAGCGCGCCGCACTCAGCTTCAATTTCAATGGCTGGGGCAACAAGCAGGCCCATGCACGAGATGCCACCGTGGCGGCACGCATGGCCGAGCTCAGCAGCATCCCCCTGGTGCGCAGCAAACTGGTCCTGGAAGGCGGAGGCATCGAAGTCGACGGCCAAGGCACGGCCATCATCACTGAAAGCTGCGTGCTGAACGCCAACCGCAACCCGGGCGTCAGTAAGGCCGATGCGGAAGTTGAGCTCAAGCGCCTGCTGGGCCTGGACAAAATCATCTGGCTGCCGGGTATCGCCGGGCGCGATATCACCGACGGCCACACCGACTTCTACGCGCGCTTCATCAAGCCCGGCGTGGTGGTGGCAGCAATGGACAACGACAGCAATTCCTTTGACTACACTGTAACTCGACGCCACCTTGAATTGCTGCGCACCGCAAGCGATGCGCGTGGCCGTCCATTGCAAATCATTACGCTGGAAACGCCTAAGCAGGTGCGTCCAGCCTACTCGGGCAAGGACTTCGCGGCGGGTTACGTGAACTTCCTGCTGACGGACAAAGCGCTGTACCTGCCCGAATTCGGCGACGCGGCAGCCGATACCGCCGCCCGCAGCGCACTAGCTGCACAGCTGCCCGGCCACCAGATCGTCCAGTTGAATATCGACGCCATCGCTGCCGGTGGCGGCGGCATTCACTGCACTACCCAACAAGAACCTGTTTGACCCACCAACCCGCTACCACAAGAGACACAATGCCGACCCGCAGAACCTTCATGCAGCAAATGGCCGCAGGCACTTTACTTGGATTGACCGGAGGCGCCGTGTGCGCACGCGGTATCGCTGCAAGCAGCTGGTACATGCCCGACGAGCACTTGCCGCAGGAGCGCGTATTCGTCTCCTACGCCGCATCGAGCACGGTCTGGAAGGATTGGGCGACACCGGTCAATGCAGCCGTGGCACGGCTGGCCAAAGCCATTGCCCGCTACCAGCCGGTGACCGTGTTCTGCCGCCCAGCGCAACTGTCACTGGCGCAGCGCGATTGCGGCACGAGCAATATCGACTACTTCCCGGTAGCGCTGGACGATATCTGGGTGCGTGATTACGGCGGTTGCTTCGTGGTCGACGGCACCGGCAACCTGGGCGTGGTGGACTTCAACTTCAACGGCTGGGGCGGCAAACAGCGCGCCGGCAGCGACACCCGCGTCGCCAAAGCCCTGAGCGAAGACCTGGAGGCGAGCTATTTTGTCAGCGCCCTGGTCGGCGAGGGCGGCGGCATCGAAGTGGACGGCCACGGTACCGGCATCATGACGGAAAGCTGCTGGGTCAACGCCAACCGCAATCCGCGCATGAGCAAGGCGCAGATCGAAGCGGAGCTGAAGCAGCGGCTCGGCCTACGCAAGATCATCTGGCTGCCGGGCATCCGCGACAAGGACATCACCGATGCCCACGTCGATTTCTACGCCCGCTTCGTGCGTCCCGGCGTGGTGGTGGTGAACCGCGACGACGACCCGCAATCTTATGACTACAACGTCACGCGCAAGCACCTGGATATCCTGAAAAACGCCACCGACGCCGATGGCCGCAAACTGGAGATCCACATCCTGCCGCCGCCGGCGAACCCGCGCAGCAACCGCTTCACCGAAAACAATCCCGATTTCGCCGCAGGCTACATTAATTACCTGCCAATCAACGGCGCCGTGATTGCACCGCAATTCGGCGACGCGGAAGCTGACGGCTATTGTTTCGACCTGCTCACCAAGCTCTATCCGGGCCGCGATATCGTGCAAATCGATATCGACCCGATTGCCGCCGGCGGCGGCGGCATTCACTGCGTCACGAAGCAGATGCCGCGCCTCTGACGATTGAAAATGCAGCTTGAGTGGCCGTAGTACTATGCTGAAGTGATCCCCTAACAATATTGGAAGGGAACTGCATGCCCGGCCACTCAACACATGGCGTCGCAAAGTTGGATATTCCACTGGTCGCGCTCGGTGGCTCGGCCGGTAGCGTCGATGGGCTTGTCCACTTTTTTGAGCTGATCCCTGAAGATTGCGGCATCGCCTTTATCGTTGCGATACACCTCACACCCACCCAAGAAAGCCTGTTGCCGGCCTTGCTCCAAAGACACTGCGCACTGAAGGTCATGCATGCGCGCGACAACATGCCTTTCGCCGCCAACCAGGCCTACGTCATCCCTCCCGGCCGCGTCATCTTCCGCAGCAATGACCGCTTGAAGGTTGAACTTCTGGACGCCTTTCCGGCAAGGGTTGCAGTGATTGACGTGCTATTTGCGTCCCTGGCGGAAGCCGGGCTTGGACCGATTGCCGGCATCCTGCTCTCAGGCGCTGATTCCGATGGCGCCGCCGAGCTGGAAAAGATCAGCAAAGCGGACGGCCTGGCGCTGGCGCAGGACCCGAACGAAGCGCAGCAGGACATCATGCCCCGCGCAGCGATAAATCGTGGTTGCGCCAGTGCCGTGCTGCGGGTAGCAGATATGCCCGAGCGTCTGCTGGCTAATTTTGGCATCGCCAAACCGGTACGCCAGGTGCCGGCACAACGCTCGCTTCGCAACGACCTGCCGTTGCTGCTAACAGAGGCGGAATCCGAACTGGTGCGCAATACTGTGGTCGCGCTTCGCCGGCGTACGGGACGGGATTTCTCATGCTACCGGGAAGCCGTCCTGCTTCGGCACCTGCAGCGGCGGATGGAATTTGTCCATTACGTCGACGGCCCTTAATACCTGCGACTGCTTGAAAACGACGCGGCCGAACCGGATTCCCTGGTGCGCGATCTTCTGGTGTCCGTAACGGAGTTTTTCCGCGACGTGGAAGCGTTTTCGGCACTGGAACAATTTATCCCCGAACTCTTCAAAGACAAGGGAGAGGAAGACTTTGTACGGGTATGGGTGCCCGCCTGCGCGACCGGAGAGGAAGCTTATTCCATCGCCATGCTGCTCCTGGAGCATGCGCACACGCTTGCACACCCACCCGGCATCGAGGTCTTTGGCTGCGACCTGGACCAGTCTGCCATTGAAAAAGCGCGTACAGGGCTTTACCGCCCCAGTACCGCGAATGCGGTAGGGCCGGAACGCTTGCAGCGCTTCTTCCAGAAGGAGCCCAGCGGCTACCGGGTGCGGCGCGAGCTGCGTCAGATCGTTCTGTTTGCCGAACATGACGTTGTATGGGACCCTAATTTCGCGCGCATTGACCTCATCAGCTGCCGCAACTTGCTGATCTACCTGAACGCAGAGGGACAACAACGCATCATCGATGTCTTCGACCTTTCGCTTGGACCGAACGGGCTCCTGTTCCTTGGCCCCGTAGAGGGTCCGAAGGAGTTCAGCAAAGCATTCGCGCCGGCCGATGACAAGCACCGCATCTATCGCCGCAGCCGCGACGCGGAATCGGAAGGGCTCGGCTTCGACGCCATCCAGCGCTCCTTGGCGATTGAGCAAGTCGCGTACGGCAGGGCGGCGCGCTTAAAGGGCGGCCGCGCCAGCGCCAACCTGAACGAACTGCAGAACCAGCTCGATGTGTTGCAACAACGCCTGCGCGGCATTGGCCTGCAGGACGCTCCCGATACGGCGGAGAGGCGCCAGCTCCAGGTCATTACGCAAGAGCTGCACGCAACGCTGGAAGAGCTGGACATCAATCGCCAGGAGCTGCGCTCGATGAATGCCGAACTGACCGCAGTGAACCAGTTGTTGAGCGAGAAGCTGAACGAGTTGGAGCAGACAAACAGCGATCTCAACAACCTCATGAATGCGGCTGCGATTCCCATGGTATTCCTTGACCGCGAACTGAAGATCATGCGCTACACCCCGCGTACGCGCGACCTGTTCCGGCTTATCCCATCCGACATCGGCCGGCCACTGAGCGACCTGCATGCCGCGCTCGACTATCCAGGATTAATGTCGGATGCAGCACTCGTCATCAACGGCGGCGAGCCGATTGAACATGAAGTCCGCGGCCAGGGTGAGAAATGGTTTTTTGCGCGAGTGCTGCCGTATTATTCCCAACACGACCAGATCGGTGGCGTGGTACTCACCTTCTTCGACATCTCTGAACGAAAGCATTCACAAGCGGCGCTCGGGGCTTCCGAGCAAAAGCTCAGGACATTCATCAGCGCAACATCGGACATCGTCTATGAGATGAGCGCAGACTGGTAGGAAATGCGTTCACTCGAAGGCAAGAACTTCATCACAACGACCGAGATTCCGCGCGTTGACTGGAGCCAGGAATATATCCCCGAGGACGAGAAAGCGCGCGTCTGGTCCGCGATCAGCCATGCCATCGAAACGCGCAGCTATTTCGAACTGGAACACCGTATCCTGCGCATTGACGGCACGACAGGCTGGGTTTTCTCCCGTGCCATCCCGCTCCTGGATGAGAACGGGACCATCGTGAAATGGTTTGGCGCCGCCAGCGATATCACTGAACAAAAGCTGACAACTGAAGCCTTGAGCGAATCGGAGGGCCAGTACCGCTCGCTGTTCGACGCAATCGACGAGGGCTTCTGCATCATCGAGGTCTTGTTTGATGCGGATGAGAGCCCGGTGGATTACCGCTTCCTCCAGACCACCCCGGCAATGGAAACGCAAACCGGGATCGAAAACGCACCCGGACGGTTGATGCGCGAGATCGCCTCGCGCCACGAACCGCACTGGTTCGAGGTCTACGGGCGAATTGCGAAAACCGGCGAGCCAATGCGCTTCCAGCGCGAAGCCAGGGAGCTGGGGCGCTTTTACGATGTGTTTGCGTTCCGCGTTGGCGACCCTGCGCTGGCGCGCGTCGGCATCCTGTTTAACGATATCAGCGCACGCAAGCTTTCGGAAGATGCCTTGCGCGCCACCGAGCACCGGCTGCGGTTGGCGCTTGAGGCAGCGGACCTGGGCTATTACGAATGGTATCCGGGCGATGACCGGGCCGAGGCCGACGCAAGGATGCTAGCCCTGCTTGGCATGCCCGCCAACGCGGTCTTAGGGCGGCGGCATACCGTTGCATCGATGATCCATCCCGACGACCGCCAACGTCATGAGTCCGCATTGCGCCGCGCGCTGGAACCGGGCGGGGACGGATTCTTCCACGAGGAGTTGCGCGTTCAAGGACAAGACGGAGTCGAACGCCGGCTGGCGCTCAGTGGCCGCGTCGAATTTGACGGAAGTACACAGCGGCCTGCCAGGCTCTATGCCGTTGTGCGCGACGTGACAGCCGAACACTTGCAAAAGCTTTAGCGCGGCTATTTAGATGGCGACTTGGACAGCGATTTGGCCAGGTTGGTGCGCAGTTTAAGTACAGCGTCGCGCGTTTCGGCGAATTCCCCGCTGGTCAATCCGCAAGCTTCCATCAAGTCTGAGTCAAAGGCTCGCTCACGCAAGGCACGGCCTGCATCAGTCAGGCCGACCAGCACCTGGCGTTCGTCCGCCGCACTACGTTCGCGCGTCACATAGCCCGATGCCTCCAGCTTCTTCAGGATCGGCGTCAGCGTATTCGATTCCAGGAACAGCTTCTCACCCAGTTCGCTCACCGTCTGGCCGGATTCCTCATACAAGGCGACGATGGTGATGTACTGCGTGTAGGTCAGTCCCAGCGAATCGAGCAGGGGCTTATAGGCCTTGCCGAAGGTGAGGTTGGCCGAATAGATGGCGAAGCACAGGAAATCCGCGAGTTTGGTTTTGCTCATGATGGCGACAGTATAAACGTGGACAGGTAGGCGCACATCATGTCGGCCAGCGCCTCCGCGTAAGCCGTGATTTCTTCGTCCGTACGCGGCGTCTCGGAAAACTGCTGTCCTACCGCGCTCATCGTCGCCATGACAAGGTCACCCGCCATGGCACGCTTGGCCTCCCCGGCATCGGGCAGCACCTCCAGCATGAAGGCCTGGAGCATGCGGTCGCCTGCTTCCCTTGCGGCCGCTGCTTCCGGTGCGTCGCGATAGAACGGCGCCGCATCGTTCAAGGCCGTGCGGACCTCGGCCTCTTCGCATTCCGAGCGCACAAAGGCATGGACCAGAAGGCGCAGCCGTTCCAGCGGCGGCTTGGCAAAGTCCTGCAGGATCGTCGATAGCATTGCCGATGTCTGCTGCCATTCGTCGCTTTGCAGGCGAAACAGGATCGACGCCTTGTTCGGGAAGTATTGATAAACCGAACCGACGCTCACACCGGCGCGCTCTGCCACCCTTGTGGTGGTAAAGCGCCGGATGCCTTCTTTCGCCAAAACCTGAATAGCTGCCTGCAGGATCGCGCCAACGAGGTCGTTGGAACGGGCCTGTTTGGGCTGCCGGCGCGAGGAAACACGGGGCTTGCGGGGATCGGTCATGGCGGGCGGAGGGAACGCGAATATGAAATGTGAAGAATTATTCATATTATTCCTGCTCTTACTTCAGAAAGGAATACCCCCATGATTACCCTCACCACAGCCCCCGTTGCGCCCCTGCTGGAACGCCTGTTTGCCGACGCCGAAAGTGTCAAAGTACCGGCAATGGCGGCCTTCGCTGCGCTCCCGGTAGAACAACGCGCGCACATATTGAGCAGCAAGACGGAATACCGTGAAATCTATGCGCAACTGAAGGAGGCCGCGATTCCCGTATCGCGCGAGACAGGCCTGCTGCTGTATATGCTGGCGCGCAGCGCCGAGGCCCGCACGATTGTCGAATTCGGCACTTCATTTGGCATCTCAACCCTGCACCTGGCCGCAGCCCTGCGCGACAACGGCGGCGGCCAATTGATCACCACCGAGTTCGAACCCTCCAAAGCGCAACGAGCCCGCGACAACCTCACGGCTGGCGGACTGCTGGACCTGGTGGAAATTCGTGAAGGCGATGCGCTGGAAACCCTGCGCAGCAATCTGCCGGAGCAAATCGACCTGCTGCTGCTCGACGGCGCGAAAGGCCTGTATGCCGACGTGCTGGCGCTGGTGGAGGAACGCCTACGCCCTGGCGCCCTGATCATCGCCGACAACGCCGACTATTGCGCCGAGTACGTGGCGAAGGTGCGCGATCCGGAGGGCGGCTACCTGTCGCTGCCGCTCCCCGGAGATGTGGAACTATCGATGAAACGCGCCTGATTACTCGACGGTGACCGACTTAGCCAGGTTACGTGGCTTGTCGACGTCGGTGCCGCGTGCCAGGGCCGTGTGGTAGGCCAGCAGCTGCAGGGCGACCACGTGCAGGATCGGCGACAAGTGGCCGTAGTTTTCCGGCAAGCGGATCACGTGCAGGCCGTCGCTGGAGGTGATGCGCGAGTCGACGTCGGCGAAGACGTACAACTGGCCGCCGCGCGCGCGCACTTCCTGCATATTCGACTTCAGCTTCTCCAGCAGGGCATCGTTCGGGGCGATGGTCACGACCGGCATTTCGTCGGTCACCAGCGCCAGCGGGCCATGCTTCAGTTCACCGGCTGGATAGGCTTCTGCGTGGATGTACGAAATCTCTTTCAGCTTCAGCGCGCCTTCCAGGGCGATCGGGTAGTGCATGCCGCGGCCCAGGAACAGCGCGTTTTCCTTGCGGGCGAATTCTTCGGCCCAGGCGATGATCTGCGGTTCCAGCGCCAGCACGGAGGCGATGGCGGAAGGCAGGTGGCGCATGGCCTTCAGGTGTTCCGCTTCCTGTTCTTCGGTCAGCAGGCCATTCACTTGCGCCAGGCTGAGGGTCAGCAGGAACAGGGCAGCCAGCTGGGTGGTGAAGGCCTTGGTCGATGCCACGCCAACTTCAACACCGGCGCGGGTGATGTAGGCGAGTTTGCATTCACGCACCATGGCGCTGGTGGCCACGTTGCAGATGGTCAGGGTGTGCTCCATGCCCAGGCTGCGCGCGTGCTTCAGTGCGGCGATGGTGTCGGCGGTTTCGCCGGACTGGGAGATCGTCACCACCAGGGTCTTAGGATTCGGCACGCTGTCGCGGTAGCGGTATTCGGAAGCGATTTCCACGCTGACCGGTACCTTGGCGATGGATTCGATCCAGTACTTGGCGGTCGAGCCGGCGTAGTAGCTGGTGCCGCAGGCCAGGATCAGTACGCGGTCGATTTCCTTGAACACTTTGAACGCGCCATCGCCGAACAGTTCCGGCATGACGCCGGTCACGCCTTCCAGCGTATCGCCGACCACGCGCGGCTGCTCGAAGATTTCTTTCTGCATGAAGTGGCGGTACGGGCCCAGTTCCGCGGCGCCGGTGTGGGCGTGCACGGTCTTCACTTCGCGTTGCACTTGCTTGCCGTCGACGTCGACGATCCATACGCGGCCCAGTTGCAGGTCGACCACGTCGCCTTCTTCCAGGTAGATGATCTGGTCGGTGGTGCCGGCCAGCGCCATGGCGTCGGAAGCGACGAAGTTTTCACCCTGGCCGATGCCGACGATCAGCGGCGAGCCCTGGCGCGCTGCGACCACGCGGTGCGGCTCTTCGCGGCAGAAGACGGCGATTGCGTAGGCGCCGTGCAGGCGCTTGACGGCTTGCTGGACGGTGTCGAACAGGTCGCCGTTGTACATATGGTCGACAAGGTGGGCGATCACTTCGGTGTCGGTCTGGCTGGTGAATACATAACCCAGCGCAGTCAGTTCGGCGCGCAGTTCGTCGTGGTTCTCGATGATGCCGTTGTGGACCAGGGCGATGCGGGCGGCCGCTTCGCTTGGCGAGAAGTGCGGGTGGGCGTTGTGCGAAGCAGGGGCGCCGTGGGTAGCCCAGCGGGTATGGGCGATGCCGGTGAAGCCGTTCAGGCCGCCTTCATTGATCTGCTTTTCCAGGTCGGCCACGCGCGAAGTGCTGCGGGAACGCTGCAGTTTGCCGTCCAGGTGCAGGGCGACGCCGCAGGAGTCGTAACCGCGGTATTCCAGGCGCTTCAGGCCTTCAACCAGGATAGGGGTGATATTGCGCTGGGCTACAGCGCCAACAATACCGCACATGCGCGACCTCTTTTAGAAAGTTAATGAATGAATGGTAGAGCAGGCCTTGAGAAATTTGCTTTCTCAATTAGCTATAGTGTGAAAGAATATTTCGCATGGCGCATAGCGCGAAATATTCTTTCAAATTATGGACTTTGATGAAATCGACCGTCGTATCTTGAACGCTTTGCAGAAAGATGCGTCCCAAACCAATGCCGAATTGGCAGCTTCGGTCCACGTTTCTGCGCCAACCTGCCTGCGCCGGGTGAAGCATTTGCGCGATTCAGGCGTGATCGAACGCGAAGTGGCCCTGGTGTCGCCGGAAAAGGTGGGGGCGCACCTGACGGCGGTTGTGGAAATCTCCTTAGATATCCAAGCCGCTGAACGAATGGCGGAATTCGAGGCCCTGGTGGCGCCGGAGCCGGCGGTGCTGCAATGCTACCGGGTTTCCCCTGGCCCGGATTTCGTGCTGATCGTGCAGGTGACCGACATGCCGGCTTACCACGCGTTAGCGCACCGTTTATTCGCTGGGCAGGCCAATGTGCGGAATGTAAAAGCGTATTTTTCCACTTTCCGCAGCAAGTTCGAAACCAGTATCGCAGTCTGAATCAGTTATCCCGGCTTATACCGGGATAGACACAGGCTTATTCACACATTTCTCCACAGCGCCGCACACGGCCGGAGAAGTTATTCGGCGTTCCACACCGCATATCCTCGCGCTTTCCTCAGGGTTTCCCACATCTTTATCCACAGTTTTGGTTTATCCCTGCTTATTAGCCAGTATTCCCCAGGCTTTTCCACAGCGCCCGTGCCGCAGCGTGCTTTGTGGACAATTCAGAGATACCAATTGCTGCTTATCCCAAGGCTATCCCACGGTTTTCAGGCGGAATTACGACTGCTTTTACACATCTTTATCCACAGCGCTAGAATGAGGCATGAACTACCTCGCACACATCTATCTGGCCCGCCATAGCGACGAGGCGATGGTCGGCGCCATGCTGGGCGATTTCGTCAAGGCGAACGGTGGTGACCACTACGCGCCGGAGATTGCGAACGAGATCGCGCTGCACCGTTTCATCGATTCGTTCACGGATAGCCACCCGGTCGTCACCGAGGCAAAAAGCCTGTTCACGGAGGGGCGGCGGCGTTATGCGGGAATCGTGCTGGACGTGTTCTACGACCACATCCTGAGCCAGCGCTGGGATGAATACTGCGAAGAACCTCGTGCGGAGCTGATCGAGCGCTTTTACGGCGCCCTGGCCTCGCATGAAGCGCAACTGCCCGATCGGCTGCGCGAAATCCTGCCCAAGCTGATCAAGCAGGACTGGTTGGGTGCTTACGGGGAATTCAGCGGGGTCGAGCTGGCGCTGACCCGCATGTCGGACAGGCTAAGCCGCAATGGCCACCTGCTAAGGGAAGGTATCGGGGAAGTGCAACAGCACTACGAAGCGATCGCCGCCGGCTTTGACCGCTTCTTCCCCGAGCTGGTGAAATTTACTTACCAGCGCCGCCGTCAGTTTTCGGTAGCTTAACCGGACGCTTCCAGCCTTCGATCGTCAGCTGCTTCGGACGCGAAATGGTCAGCTGGCCGGCCGGCGCATTCTTGGTCAGGGTCGTGCCCGCGCCGATGGTCGCACCAGCGCCCACCGTGACCGGGGCCACCAGCTGGGTGTCGCTGCCGATGAAGGCGCCGTCTTCGATCACGGTACGGAACTTGTTCACGCCATCGTAGTTGCAGGTGATGGTGCCGGCGCCCACATTCACGCGCGAACCGATCGTGGCGTCGCCGATGTAGGCGAGGTGGTTAGCCTTGCTGTGCGCGGCCACCTGGCTGTTCTTGATCTCGACGAAGTTACCAACGTGGACGTCTTCACCCAGCTCCGTGCCAGGACGCAGGCGCGCGTATGGGCCGATCTGGCCTTTATCGCCCACCACGGCTTGCTCGATGTGGGAAAAGGCCTTGATGTTGGCGCCGGCGCCAATCTTCGCGTTAATCAGCACGCAGTTCGGGCCGATGGTCGCGCCTTCGCCGATTTCCACCTTGCCTTCGAAGACGCAGTTGACGTCGATGGTCACATCGCGGCCGCAGGTCAGCTCGCCGCGCACGTCGATGCGGGCAGGATCGGCCAGGGTGACTCCCTTGTCCAACAAGACGTTGGCCACGCTGCGCTGGTAGATGCGTTCCAGTTCGGCCAGCTGGGCCTTGCTGTTCACGCCCAGCACTTCCCATGGCGCGGCTGGATGGGCCGACACCACCTGCACGCCTTCTTCCACCGCCATGGCGACGATGTCGGTCAGGTAGTACTCGCCTTGTGCGTTCTGGTTCTTCAGATTGCCCAGCCACTGTTTCAGCTTGGCGGTCGGGATCACCATGATGCCGGAGTTAATTTCCTTGATCAGACGCTCAGCTTCTGTGGCATCCTTCTCTTCAACGATGCGCTGGATGGCGCCGCCGACGCGGACGATGCGGCCCAGGCCAAACGGGTTGTCCTGCACCACGGTCAGGATACCCAGCTTGTCCTTGCCGGCGGCTTCGGCCAGGCGCTTCAGGGATGCGGCGGAAGTCAGCGGCACGTCGCCGTACAGCACCAGGGTTGGCTGGTCGTCGTCCAGGTGGAGCAGGGCTTGCTGGACGGCGTGGCCGGTGCCCAGCTGCGGTTCCTGCAGGGCAGCTGAGATTTCGGTACCGGGAACGGATTTATGCTTGTCCAGCGAAGCCAACACCGCTGCGCCGCCGTGACCGTAAATGACGCACAATTTAGCCGGAGACAGGCTGCGCGCGGTGTCGATAACGTGGGACAACAGGGACTTACCAGCAACGGGATGTAAAACTTTTGGCAGCGCCGACTGCATGCGCTTACCCATGCCGGCGGCGAGAATGACGACGTTCATAGACCGTAATGTTCTTGTGTGAGTTGATATATGAAAAAGTTTAACACGTGGATCGTGCTAGCTTTTGCCATTCTGCTCGCGGCATGCAGCTCCCTTAAGTTTGCTTATAACAATGGCGATACCTTGCTGTACTGGTGGCTCGACGCCTATGTCGACTTCGACAGCGAGCAAAAAGCGGACGTAAAGCAGGATATCGGCGACTTCTTCCGCTGGCACCGCAAGACCCAGCTGCAGGACTATGTGCAGTTGCTGCAGAAGGGCCAGCGCCAGCTGCAGGGCAACCCCAGCGCGGCTGACCTGATGGCTGATTATGTGGATATCCGCGACCGCACAGAGGCGCTGCTGCTGCGCTCAGCGCCCGACATCGCGGAACTGGCCTTGTCGCTCAGGCCCGACCAGCTGGATGTGATGGAGAAGAAATTCGCCAAGAACAACCTGGATTTCCGCAAAAAGAATATGAAAGGCGACGCGGAGGAGCAAAACAAATTCCGCTACAAGAAATCGATGGAGCAGTTTGAGCTCTGGTTCGGCAGCTTCAGCGACGAGCAGGAAGCCGCGATCCGCAAGGCATCCGACGCACGGCCGCTGAATAACGAGTTGTGGCTGGACGAGCGCATACGGCGCCAGCTCAAGATCATGAGCCTGGCGCGCAAGATCATGCACGAGCAACCGAGCAAGCAAGTGGCCACGCAATGGGTGGAAGAGCTGATACGTTCGGGCTTCGACCGCTTTGGCTATTCGGAGCGCAAGGCCTTCTTCGACAACTACACGCAATCGACGGTGGAACTTGTCCACACCGTGGTGAAGGTCTCGACGCCGGAGCAAAAAGCACACGCCCAAAAGCGCATGGAAGGCTGGATCAAGGACCTGAATCTCCTGGCGGCGCAGGCGCATTGAGCCTTTGTGCAGCGCGGCATGAGATAATGCCGGCCATGCAAAAGAAGAAAGTCCCCAACCAGGTCCGCATCATCGGCGGCGACTGGAAGCGCACCCCGCTGCCCGTTCTGGAAGCATTGGGCCTGCGCCCAACGCCAGACCGTGTGCGCGAAACCGTCTTCAACTGGATCAACCACCTGCACGATGCCGCCTGGAGCGACACCCAGGTGCTGGACCTGTTCGCCGGCAGCGGCGCCCTCGGTTTCGAAGCCGCCAGCCGCGGCGCAGCCAAGGTCACCATGATCGACGCCAACAGCGCCGTGGTGCGCCAGCTGGAAGCCAACCGCGAAAAGCTCATGGCCACCAATATCGCCATCCAACGCGGCGACGCACTGGCGACGGCGCAATCACTGGCCGGCCGCGGCGCCCGTTTCGACCTGATTTTCCTCGATCCGCCCTACCAGCAAGGTTTGCTGGAACGCTCGCTGCCTCTGTGCCGCCCCCTTTTGAAGGACGGCGGCCTGGTCTATGCCGAAGCGGAAGCGCCTCTCGCCGTTGAAGGCTGGGAAGTAGTGCGCTCCGACAAAGCGGGCATGGTGTACTACCACCTGCTTCAGGCCTTGCCTGAAAATGAGGCATAATCCTTCTTTGATTGAAGCCAAACGCATGGAGTTGCAATGGTTGTAGCAGTTTATCCGGGTACTTTCGACCCGCTGACCCGGGGTCACGAAGACCTCGTGCGTCGCGCATCGGGCTTGTTCGACCAGTTGATCGTCGGCGTGGCCGACAGCCAGAACAAACATCCTTTCTTCACCCTCGAAGAAAGGCTCGAAATTGCCAATGAAGTACTGGGCCATTATCCAAACGTCAAGGTTGAGAGTTTTTCCGGCCTGCTGAAAGACTTCGTGCGCGAGCATGACGCGCGCGTGATCGTGCGTGGCCTGCGCGCCGTGTCGGACTTCGAATTCGAGTTCCAGATGGCGGGCATGAACCGCTACATGCTGCCGGATGTGGAAACGCTGTTCCTGACCCCATCCGACCAATACCAATTCATCTCGGGCACCATCGTGCGCGAGATTGCCGAGCTTGGCGGCGACGTGTCCAAGTTTGTTTTCCCTTCGGTGGACCGCTGGCTTCGCAAGAAGATCGCAGCCCGCAAAGGCGAGTAAGAGAGTATTGCCATGGCTTTAATGATTACCGACGACTGCATCAATTGCGATGTATGCGAGCCCGAGTGCCCGAACGACGCGATCTACATGGGTCCGGAGATCTACGAAATTGATCCCAACAAGTGCACCGAATGTGTCGGGCACTTCGACGAACCGCAATGCCAGCAGGTTTGCCCGGTTTCCTGCATTCCTTTCAATCCAGATTGGCGGGAAAGCAAGGAACAATTGTTGGCAAAATTCGAGAAGTTGCAGGCAGATAAGGCCTGATGTCTCCCCAAATGGGTAGCTCTGCGTTATATTGCAAATAGCTACCCATACTAACCGGAGACAAAATGAGCATTACCCGTCGTAACGTATTGAAAAGCGCTGTTGCCGCTGCCGTCCTGGCCGCCAGCAGCCTGCCCGCATTCGCCGCAGAAGTCGCCGGCGTGAAATTTGCAGACACTGTCACGGTAGCTGGACACGAACTGAAACTGAACGGCGCAGGCGTGCGCACCAAGCTGGTGTTCAAGGTCTACGCGCTGGGCTTCTACCTGCAAGACAAGAAATCGACTGTCGCTGACGTGCTGGCTGCGCCAGGCCCGCGCCGCATCCGCATCGTTGCGATGCGCGACCTGAGCTCGGACGACTTCGGCATGGCCTTCATGAAGGGCCTGAACGACAACGTGAGTGCGGAAGAGCGCACCAAGCTGCTGCCGCAGACCAAAGCTTTCGGTGAGATTTTTGCCCAGTTCCCAGGGCTGAAGAAGGGTGACGAGCTGCTGGTCGACTGGACCCCGGGCGCCGGTTCCCAGTCCTTCCTGAATGGCAAGAAGGTCGGCGAGTCACTGCCTGACCAGGCGTTTTTCAACGCCATCATGCGCATCTGGATCGGCACTAAGCCGGTGGATTCGTCCCTGAAGCCCAAGCTGTTGTGGAATGCCGAGAAACCGGCTTCGAATCCGACCCCAGAAACGAACTGATTTGCTGCGCTGCGGAAGGCTTACGCGCGGCAGGCCATGGCGCGCAGTTCGGCGACATGGCTTGGGGAGCCTTCCATCGAATTCAGCATACGCTTGAACATCATGGTGTCGCGCATCAGGCGACGCTGCAGGCGTTCCTCTTTGCTCAACTTTGGCTTAACGACAAGCACGGCAGCGCGGGCGATACCACGCAGCAGCGGCTTGAACACGACAGCCAGCGCCAGCGCCAGGATCACCAGCGGCAGGAACTGTGCGAATTCGATGATGTTAATGTAAGTAGACATACCAGTTTCAATACCTATAGAATCTATTGACACTATAGTGCGCCGCAACATATAACGCCAATTCCGTTTCTCGATAACAATTATTATTGGTGTGAATGACCGATGAGCTTTCTGACCCTCGACCTGAATCTGCTGCGCGTTTTCGACGCAGTGATGACTGAGCAGAACCTGACCCGCGCTGCCGGCCACCTGGCCATGACGCAGCCGGCGGTGTCGAACGCCATCAAGCGCCTGCGCGAAAGCCTGGGCGACGATTTGCTGATCCGCACCGCATATGGCGTCAAACCAACCCCGCGCGCCGAAGCGCTGTGGCCGCAGGTGCGCAGCGCCCTGGCCTCATTGGAATCGGCAGTAACGCCGGGGACCTTTGACGTCTCCAAGACCCACGCCACCTTCCGCATGGCGATGGCGGACGCGACGGCAGCGTTCTGGCTGCCCTCCCTGATGCGCTCGATCGAACGCGAAGCACCGGGCGTGAACATCCGCATGGTCCCTTTGACAACGCGCGAACCGCGGCCGATGCTGCTGCGCGGCGATATCGACCTCGCGGTCGGCTTCTTCCCCGGCGTAGCGGCGCAGTTGATGAGCGAACCAAGTTCCCCGATCCGCCACGAACGCCTGTATTCCGGTATTTACGTCGCAGTGATGCGCCGCGGCCACCCGCTGGCCAAGCAAGACCTAACGCTGGACAACTACTGCGCCGCCAACCACCTGCTGGTGAGTTTCTCCGGCCGCGCCCACGGCCTGGTCGACGAAGCGTTAGCGCAAATCCAACGCGAACGCCGCATCCTCCTGACGGTGAACCAATTCTTCACCGCCGGCCGCGTGGTCGCCAATAGTGACCTGATCACCGTGCTGCCAAAGCACCTGATCGCCTCTACCGGCATGACGGACGCGTTGATCTACAAAGAGCTGCCCTTCCCACTGCCAGCCGTGCACCTCGACATGCTCTGGCACGAACGCGACGCCCGCAGCCCCGCCCACAAATGGCTCCGCGGCCACCTCGAAGGCATGAACGCCGTCGCCCAAAAAACCGCCCCCGGCACCAACCCCAAGAACGACACGTACTAACCCCGCGGCCTTACAGCCCCGCTCGTGTCACACCTTGGGGTCACACCCCAAGTGTGACACGCTCTCAGCTGTCATTCGGCGTGAACATCTTGATTGCTCGAGCTACAGTTCTGACTGAGACGCCAAAGTGTTCCGCGATTTCCTGACGGGTGTAGGCCATTGATTGGTAGGCTTTGGCCATAGCCTCGTCCCTGTCCGCGTAAATTACTGAATAGGTAATCAAAGGCTGTGCCCGTTCTCGAATGCAGTTGGGGCGTTCAGTATGGAAGTTCAATGGATTCGGCATGCCCACGCCATTCGCCACAAATTCCGCGTATGTTGCGATTCTTTGGTTACGATCGCCCGTTCCAAATTGAGATAGCAGCCAATCCGTCTCGAGCCAATCGGGCGCCTCGTCCGGAAATAGATAATGCCGATGGCTGCTCCACGGCCAATCAGCAGGATTTGCCACAAGCTTTGCCCGGACGGGATTTAGGCTGATGTAGCGAGCCACAGCCAGAAGCTGCATATTTTTTTGTACTGAAACTGCGTGAAAGCGGCCTTGAATCACGTGTCCAGTTAGACCATGCCGTCGATTAAAATGTTGGCAGTAGGTGGCATTCAATTGATGCATGCTTTCCGAAAGGTTGGCATGGACCGTTTCGATCAACAGATGATAGTGGTTCGGCATAAGGCAAAAAGCATGAACTTTCAATTCATGCCTATCGACTGTTTCTGCCAAAGTGTCGAGCCAAATGAGATGATCGCGCCGATCGTGGTAAATGGCTGCACGACGATTTCCACGCGAAGTTACGTGGTGAATTGCTCCAGGAAAAATGACGCGAGGTGCTCGGCTCATGCTGGCAAAGCTAACATAGCCCGAGCGCACATATTCTGAGCAAAATCAAACAGCTGTGGTCGTGTCACACTTGGGGTGTGACCCCAAGGTGTGACACGGACTGTGCTGTAGTTAAGCGTCGAGGGTCATCAGGCTGGCGTTGCCGCCGGCGGCGGTGGTGTTGACGCATAGGGCGCGTTCGGCCACCAGGCGCCACAATGGGATGTCGCCTTCTTCGGTGGTGTCGATCACGGATACGATCGCGCCGTCACGGGCGGCCAGTTCTGGGCGCAGCTTGGCGCCGAGGTTGGATTCCACCAGAGCGATCTGGAAGTCGGCGCCAGCTACGTCTGCGGACTTGATCGTCTGGATTGCGGATTTGACGTCGGCTGGGAGGTCGGCTGGCAAAGTACCGTCTACTACCAGTGCGCGGTTGCCGGTTGCCAGGGCTGCGGCGACCTGGTTCAGCAGTACGTCGGCGTGCATGGCGAAGCAAGCGATATTCCCGCGTGGGACGTAGGCCAGGGTGTTGCGCTCGCCGGTTGGACCTGGCAGAGCGACCAGGTTGCCCACTGGCGTGGTGCGTGCATAGCTTTCGATATGCGCTGCCAGGCGGGTTTTGCCTTGTGCCTTGGCCCATGCGGCCAGGGAGTCTGTTGCCGGCGCGCCTACGCGTTCGTGGCGGTCCAGGGCGACGGCGCCGCGTTGCAGGCGCTTGATGTACAGCGGGCCGCCGGCTTTCGGGCCGGTGCCGGATTTGCCTTCGCCGCCGAATGGCTGCACGCCGACCACTGCGCCGACGATATTGCGGTTCACGTAGATGTTGCCGACGTGGGCGCTGGAGGTGATGTAGTCGATGGTTTCATCGATGCGTGAGTGCACGCCCAGGGTCAGGCCGAAGCCGCTGCCGTTGATTTGTTCGATCACTTTCGGGAGTTCGGAACGCTTGTAGCGGATCACGTGCATCACCGGGCCGAACACTTCCTTGGTCAGTTCGGACAGCGAGCGGATTTCCAGCACTGTCGGCGGTACGAAAGTGCCTGCCTCTGCGTTCGGCACTTCAAGCGAGAAGCTGGCCTTGGCGTGGGCGCGCACTTTTTCAATGTGGGACAGCAGGTTTTGCTGCGCTTCTTTGTCGATCACAGGGCCGATGTCGGTCACCAGGCGGTCTGGCGAGCCAATCTTCAATTCCTTCATCGCACCTTTGAGCATCTTGATGGTCTTGTCGGCGATGTCTTCTTGCAGGAAGAGCACGCGCAACGCGGAGCAGCGTTGGCCGGCGCTGTCGAAAGCAGACGAAATCGCGTCGCCCACCACCTGCTCTGGCAGTGAGGAGGAGTCGACGATCATCGCGTTCTGGCCGCCGGTTTCGGCGATCAGCGGGATGTCCACATTTTCCGCTGCGGCGCGTTTTGCCAGGGTGCGGTTGATCAACTGCGCCACTTCGGTGGAGCCGGTGAAGATCACGCCTTTGACGCGGGGGTCGTTGCACAGGCCTGCGCCGACCACTTCTCCGCGGCCTGGGAGGAATTGCAGCGCTGCGCGTGGTACGCCTGCTTCGTGCAGCAGTTCCACTGCGCGCTGGGCGATCAATGGGGTTTGTTCGGCAGGTTTTGCCAACACGACGTTACCTGCGGCCAGTGCGGCAGCAGCCTGGCCGGTGAAGATCGCCAGCGGGAAGTTCCATGGGCTGATGCAGGTGACAGGGCCCAGCGCCAGCGTGTTGGTGGAGCCGCGTACTTGCACGGCGTAGTAGCGCAGGAAGTCGACTGCTTCGCGTACTTCGGCGATTGCGTTCGGCAGCGATTTACCGGCTTCGCGGACGGCCAGCGCCATCAGTTCCAGCTTGTGGGTTTCGAACAAATCGGCGGCGCGATCCAGGCAGGCGGCGCGTTGCGATGGCTCGGTGGTCTGCCAATCCATGGCGAACTGGCTGGCTGCGTTCAGGGCGTTGTTCACGTCGTCCGCAGTCGCTTCGGTCACGGAGCCGACGATATCTTCCTTGCGGGCTGGGTTCACGATTGGCTGGGAGGCCTGGCCGGCGCTGGAATCAACAGCCAGCAGAGGGCCGGCAGTCCAACTGCGCGGCTGGGCCAGGGCTGCGGATACTTCACGCAGCACGTCTTCGTTGGACAGGTCGATACCTGTGGAGTTCTTGCGCTCGGAACCGAACATGGCTAGCGGCAGGGCGATGCCGGTGTGCGGCACGCCATCCAGGTTGCGCGCTACTTCGATCGGGTTCGATATCAGGGAATCAACAGGAATGCTTTCATCGACGATCTGGTTCACGAACGAGGAGTTGGCGCCGTTTTCCAGCAGGCGGCGAACCAGGTAGGCCAGCAGGGTTTCGTGCGAACCAACCGGTGCGTAGATGCGGCATGGTTTATCCAGGTTGTCCGAACCAACTACCTGGTCGTACAGGGTTTCGCCCATGCCGTGCAGGCACTGGAATTCGTAGCCGGTAATGCCGTCGCGCTTGGCCCAGGTGTAGATGGTGGACAGGGTTTGTGCGTTGTGGGTGGCGAACTGCGGGTAAATCACATCGCTCGCTGCCAGCAGGCGCTGGGCGCATGCCAGATAGGAAAGGTCGGTGTAGACCTTGCGGGTGTAGACCGGATAGCCAGGCATGCCATCAACCTGGGCGCGCTTGATTTCGGCATCCCAATAGGCGCCTTTCACCAGACGCACCATGAATTTACGGCCGCTGCGTTTTGCCAGGTCGACCAGGTAGTCGATCACGAACGGGCAGCGCTTCTGGTAGGCCTGCACCACGAAGCCGATGCCTTCGAAGCCTTCCAGTTCGGGATTGAAGGCCATCGCTTCCATCAAGTCCAGGGACAGTTCCAGGCGGTCGGCTTCTTCGGCGTCGATATTCAGGCCGATGTTGTAGCCCTTGGCCAGCTTGACCAGCGCGGTCAGTCGCGGCAGCAGTTCGGACATCACGCGATCGCGCTGTGCGCGGCTGTAGCGTGGGTGAAGGGCGGACAGTTTTACGGAAATGCCAGGACCATTGCGGATGCCGCGGCCAGCGGAGGCTTTACCGATCGCGTGGATAGCCTTCTCGTAAGCGGCGTAGTAGTTGGCGGCATCGGCTTCAGTCAGTGCTGCTTCGCCGAGCATGTCGTAGGAGTAGCGGTAGCCGCGTGCTTCGTTGTCTTTACCGTTCTTGATTGCTTCGTCGATGGTCTGGCCGGTGACGAACTGGTTGCCCAGCATGCGCATCGCCAGGTCGACGCCTTTGCGGATCAGCGGTTCGCCGCCTTTTGCGATCAGGCTGGTAATCGCCGAACCCAGGCCTTCTTCGCTGGAAGAAGAAACCAGTTTGCCGGTAATCAGCAGGCCCCAAGTCGCTGCATTCACGAACAGGGAAGGCGATTCGCCCAGGTGTTTACGCCAATCGCCTCTGGAAATTTTGTCGGCGATCAGGCGGTCGGCGGTTGCGGAGTCGGGAATACGCAACAGTGCTTCGGCTAGGCACATCAGGGCGATGCCCTCTTCGGAGGACAGGGAGAATTGATGCATCAGAGCATCCACACCGGAAGAACGGGTGCGTTTTTCACGTACAGAAGTCACCAGGCGCTTGGCCAGGAACTGCGCATCTTGGGTAGTTTCCAGTGAACCGACGTTAATTTGCGACAGAAGCCATTGCACAGCAGTTTGTTCGTCGCGGCGATACGCAGCAGTGATGGCGCTGCGCAGCGGGCTTGGATCTCGCAGGATTTCTGCTTGAAGGGCGGCGAACGGAGTGGTGTTCAGATGCATGAATGTCTCTATTGGCTAGTATGTAAAAAGTCTTTGGGCACCTAAGAAAACACGCCCGGCAAAGCTCGTTTGCGCGGGCGTGTTGTGCAGTGCAACTAATGATTCGATTGTATGCCGGAATCGCTCGGATTAATTCTGGTAATACTTTGGACTAGCAATAGATAGTTTTTGGTGCGAGAATTTGACCAAATAAAATTAATCGTGGAGATGTAATGCTGGACAAGATCAGTAAGAAAATTTTGGCCGAGTTGCAGAACGATGGCCGAATTAGCAACGTTGAACTGGCTGCGAGAGTAAATCTTTCCCCTGCCGCTTGCCTGGAACGTGTACGAAAATTGCACGAAGCGGGCTACATCATGGGTTATACGGCACAGCTGAACCCGCAGCTACTGGATGTTTCGCTGCTAGTGTTCATCGAAGTCGTGTTGGATCGCACGACCCCGGAAGTTTTTGATGCCTTCAAACATAGCGTTCAGCTGATTCCTGAAGTCCTCGAATGCCATATGGTTGCCGGCGGTTTTGACTACCTGGTTAAGGCTCGCGTGAAGGATATGGCGGCTTATCGTGAATTCCTTGGCAAAACTTTATTGCAGAAGGGTGTGCGAGAAACCCACACTTATGCGGTGATGGAAGAAGTCAAAAACACCACCAAACTGCCGATCAAGTAAGAGATTTGCAGAATTTCTGGATGACGCCGAAGGCGTAGCGAGAGGCGACGGTTTGTACAAAGTGCATGAAATCCGTCGCCGCTTCTTCGTTGGCGTTGTCCGAAATCGTCCTCATGATGGCAAAAGGCACTCCCAGCTCGTGACAGACCTGGGCAACAGCTGCTCCTTCCATTTCCACTGCCAATAAATCAGGCAGTGCGTCTTTCAGGCTCATCAAATGAGCTTTGTCTTTAATGAATTGATCTCCGCTGCCGATCAGGCCGCGATGTACTTGCGCATTGTTTTGTAGGAATTCGCGTGTAGCCAGGCTTAGTTTCAGGCTCAATTCGCGGTCTGTAGGCATGCGCGAGAGCCCGGTCAGTGGGATTTCAAAACGTGGGAATAGCGGGCTGGCATCAAAATCGTGTTGAGCCAGGGAATCTGCGACGACTACGTCTCCGACATGAACCCCAAGGTCTGCAGAACCGGCAACGCCGGTAAAAATTATGTGGGTAACGTTGAACTTCTCCACAAGTGTTGCAGCTGTCACTGCTGCAGCAACCTTTCCAATTCGCGATAAAACAGCCACAGAATCGATTTTCCAGAGTTTTCCGGCCGTGTACTCACGTTTGCCGTGGATGAGCTTGTAGGGGCTCTCCATGGCTTCCAGTAGACCTTGTTGTTCTTCTGCCAAGGCTGAGATGATACCGAGACGCATGCGCGAGTTGTCCTCTATTTATTTAAAGTTGTATACGAAAGGATAGTAGTAGATAGTAAACGCGAGCCTGTCTGTGGATAAACCTGTTAACATCCACAGAATCAGAAGTTTACGAATTGTAGAACTGGCTGGACAAGAACTGTGTCTAAAACGGATGAGTTCTGAACAAATTTTGTGCGTGAACTCAAAAATGGTGTTTACGCACATTCGATCCTGTGGATATTCATTGAGTTATCAACAGTTGATGTAGTTTTTCAGCTGAAATTGGTGCTCCGAAGAAGAATCCCTGCCCAAAATCGCAACCTGCAGCCATCAAAATTTCCAGTTGGGCCGCTGATTCGATCTTTTCCGCGATGACTTTGATGTCCAGCTTGTGGGCCATCGAGACAATTGCTTCGCACAAGAGCTGGTTGTCGCTGAAACTTGTGTCCAGTTTGAGGAAATCGATCTGGAAACGTTTCAGGAAGTTCAGAGATGAATAGCCATGACCAAAATCATCCAGGGAAATCTGGAGATTGGCGTCCCTCAGGGATTGCACGCGCTGTACCACTTCCCTGTTTGCCTCCAGCAGCAGCCCTTCAGTAACTTCAATCACCATAGAATGGGGTGAGAGTGCTTGTTCGCGCAGCAAATCCAGCCAATGTTCTACACCTACGGCCTCATGGCGGAATTGCCAGGCTGATTTGTTCACGCAGACTTTGAAGCCGTTTCCAAAGCTTGCTGCGAGGGCTGCGGCCTCTTGGAACACCCATTCGCCTATGGATGCAATGACGCCGGTATTTTCGGCAACGCCAATGAATTCCGCGGGCTTGAGCAGGCCTCGTTGGGGATGTTCCCAGCGAATCAGTGCTTCCGCCATATCGATCTTGCCCGAAGCCAGATTGCGGATCGGCTGAAATAACAGCCTTAACTCTTTGTTTTTTAAAGCACTGCGCAGCTCGTTGGCAAGTTCGATGCGCATTTGGCTGGCTTCCTGCATGAACGGTGCGAAGTAGCTGAAGCGATTGCGGCCTTGCTGTTTGGCGAGATACATGGCCTGGTCGGCGTTTTTGATGAGCTGTTCGGGTTCCTTGCCATCGTCCGGGAACAGGGAAATGCCGATGCTGCCCGAAATATGGGCAATTTCATGCTTTAAGTGGAAAGGCCTGGCCAGGCAATGCAGGATGTCTTGCACGATTCGAACCACATCGCCTGGTTCTTTGAGTTCGCTGAGGATAACGGTGAATTCATCCCCACCTAGCCTTGCGACCGTATCAGTATTGCGCACGCATTCAAGCAGGCGCTCTGCAACTTGCTTGAGCAGGATATCGCCGTAGTCGTGGCCAAGCGTATCGTTGACGGCCTTGAATCCATCCAGGTCGATGAAGATCAGGGCCATTGGCAGCTGGTCGCGTGCTGCTTTTTTCATCTCCAGGCGCAAGCGGTCATCGAACATACGTCGGTTGGGCAGGCCGCACAGTGTGTCGAAGTTGGCCTGCTTCCAGATTGCTTCTTCCGAAGCCTTTTTCTTGGTGATGTCGGTAAACAGCGCAACGTGGCGTAGCGCATTGCCCTTGTCGTCGAAGACCGTGTTGAAACGCAGGGAGACCAGATAGTGGTCGCCGTTCTTGTGCTGGTGCCAGATTTCGCCTTCCCAATAGCCAGTGTGGGTGATGGTCTGGCGCATACGGCTGTAGAACTTGATGTCCTGGTGGGTGGATGTCAGCTCGTAGGCAAGGTGGCCGACTACTTCTTCCGCTGCGTAGCCGCTGATTTGGGAAAACGCTGGATTAACGGACAGGATGCGGCCTTCATCGTCGGTGACCATCATGCCTTCGCTGGCGTTTTCGTACATAAGGGTGGCCAGTTTGCTCGATTCCTCGTGGCGTTTTCTCTCGCTGATGTCTTCTGCCATGACGAAGAGGCCGATGACTTTACCGTTTTCATCGCGGTCTGGGACGTAAGTGATGGCGTCGCAGCGTTCTTCGTTCTTGCGCTGGATGCCTCGTTCGAAATATACGGTTTCCCCGGCAAAGGCGCGTTCAAGATGGGGACTGGTTTCTGCGTACAGCGCTGGCGTCAGCACTTGCTGAAGGTTTACGCCGTTGCCGTAAATTTCAGCAAAACGCCGATTTTTGAAGGTGTAGTGTTCGTCGCGGTCCATGTAGGCGATCACGATCGGCAAGTTATCGGCAATTAAGCGTAGACGCTGTTCGCTGTTGGCCAGCTTCTTTTCGGTTTCAGTCGATGTGGCGTAGAGAGTTCGGTAGCGGCGCTCGCGTTCTTCGGCAGCGGCGAAAGAGCGTAAGGCATAAATTATTGCGACAAAAATCAGCAAGAAGATCAGGATCAGGGCTGCGCCGGCAACGAGGATTTGTCGTTGCGAAATCAGAGCCAGACCGACATTGGAACTGCCGACAGTGACGATCAAAGGAAGGTTCGGCAATTTTCGGTAGCTGGCGATTCTAGAGAGATTGTCGATGGGGCTGATTGTTTCAAGAGTGCCGATTGGTGCGTTGCTGAAGGCTCTGAAAACATTCGAATCGCGCATGTCGCGATTGAAGGTTTGTTCGAAAAGGGGAGCGCGAGCAACGATATGGCCATTTGTGTGGAATAGCGTGATGGTGACGTCGTTGCTCAGGCGTGAGTATTCGAATGTTTCGGCGAGACGGCTGGCATCGATGGGAGCAACGATCACACCGAGGAATTCCCCGTTAGCGCTTTCGACGCGGCGGCTAAGGAAAAACAAGCGCGAATTCGAGATCCGGCCACGGGTCGGTGCACCGACAAAAAGCTTGTCTCCAGGAGTCAGCTGAGACTGGAAGTAGTCGCGGTCTGCATAACTGATGCCTTTGACTGGAATATCGCGCGAGCTGGCAATTGCAAAACCTTGGGGATCAATAAAAGTGATCCAGAAATTGCTGCCGAATGTGGCGCCGCGAGAGGAAAGCAGCCCGTCAACAGTTTTTGGCGTATAGGGAGCAACCTTGATTGCGTTGGCAAAGCCGAGTAAGGCGATGTCTGAAAGTTGGACCGAGCTTAAAACCTGGGCTTCGATAGCCCGAGCGTAGTGTTGGGTTTGTTGACGGATAGCCTGTTCACGATCCCGGGCAGAAGAAAGTAGCTGCCAAGCGATGACTGCCGTGGCGAGCAGGGCGAGCATGGTCATGGTGACGAGCAATCGCCTGCGAAAACGTCGATAGGCGTCAGAGGTCGACAAGAGCTCCTCCAGGCAGGATTGCATGGAACAACTTGCTTGTTCAGTATAGGTGGAGAGTTTTGTTTACGTTAGATTAGTGTGTATACAAAATAGTAGTGATTGTTAACAACCTCCACTTTCTGTGGATAAGTGCACCTTGCGGAGAAAAATCAGCGGTTTACGAGCTGTATAAGCAGGCGCGTAAACCTTGAATGGGCTGAGAACTGTTTTTGGACAATTTTCGGCCGTTTTCAGGAAGTCTTGTTTACTCACAAACGATGCCTGTGGATATTCATAGCGTTATCCACAGCTCTGGAAGGGTGATAAATGGGTTTAAAGGAACTATTCCCCGTTCCGATCATCCAGGGACCGATGGCTGGCGGTACAAATACGCCTGCGATGGTCGCCGCGGTGTCAGAAGCTGGCGGACTTGGGTCGTTTGGCTTTTCCATGCTGCCTTTGGACACGATCCGCGCCCAGGTGGCGGAGACCAGGCGCCTGACTTCCAAGCCTTTCATGCTGAATTTTTTCGTGCAGCGCGTGCCTTCACCGTCCCAGAAGGAGGTGGATCGGGGGGTTGGTTTGCTTCGGCCGGTATGGAGTTCGCTGGGATGGCCGGAATTGCCCAAGCCTGCACGCTGGTGCGAAGACTTTGCCGCACAATTTGAGCTTTTGCTTGAACTGAAGCCGGCTGTGGCCAGTTTTACTTTCGATATCCTGTCCCCTGCCCAAGTAATGCGCTTGCGAGATGCCGGGATATTCGTGATCGGCACCGTCACCACGGTTAGTGAAGCCCTCGCCTGGCAGGCTGCTGGCGCTGATGCTGTTGTCGCGTCTGGCGTGGAGTCAGGCGGCCATCGCGGCACCTTTATCGGAGAGCAAAGCGCTGCCACGCTTGGCGCGGTGGCTTTGTTGGTGGATGTTCTCGAGGCGGTGAAGATCCCTGTGATCTCGGCCGGGAACATCATGACCGGCGCAGATATCCGTGAACGATTGGCGCTGGGCGCGTCGGCCGTGCAAATGGGGACTGCTTTCATGGTGACCGATGAATCGGGCCTTCCGCAGGCTTACAAAGACAAGCTGCTGGGCGCTCAGGGCAACCCGACCCGCTTGACGCGTGGGATTACCGGTCGCTATGCACGGGGTATTGAGAACCGTTTCATGCGCCAGATGGAGTCTGTGGAGGCCGAGGTTCCTGCGTATCCGGTACAAAATGCGCTGACCGGCAGCATTCGTGCGGAAGCGGCAAAGCGCGGTGATTCCGAATTGATGTCCTTGTGGGCCGGTACAGGTGTGGCGAAGTCGCGCGCCATGCCGGTCAAAAAATTGATGGAAACCTTGATAGCAGAAATCGACAAACCCTGACCAGGAGCACGCTTGGAATCTGCAGGCCAGTTTGACTTCATCATCGTGGGCGGAGGGACAGCAGGCTGTGTGCTTGCCAATCGCCTGACGCAAAATCCAGAGAACCAGGTGTTGCTGATCGAAGCGGGAGGGAAGGATGATTACGTCTGGATCCACATTCCCGTTGGCTACCTTCACTGCATCAATAATCCGCGCACAGACTGGCTGTTCCGTACCGAACCGGATGTCGGATTGGGCGGCCGCAGCCTGATTTATCCGCGCGGTAAAGTCCTCGGCGGCAGCTCTTCGATCAACGGCATGATCTATATGCGCGGCCAATCCAGCGATTACGACCAATGGGCTGAAATGTGTGGCGATCCGCGCTGGCGCTGGTCGGAAGTGCTGCCTTTGTTCCGCAAAAGTGAAGACCACTATGCTGGTGCTTCGGATTTCCACGGCGTTGGCGGTGAATGGCGCGTCGAAAAACAGCGCCTGCGCTGGGACATCCTAGATGCCTTCCGCGATGCAGCCGAACAAAGCGGTATCCCAAAAATCGATGACTTCAACCGCGGCGACAATTTCGGCTGTTCGTATTTCGAGGTGAATCAAAAGCGCGGAATCCGCTGGAATACCGCCAAGGGTTTTCTGCGCGCTGCTACCGGGCGCTCTAACCTGACGCTGATGACCGGCTGCCATGTTGAAAGACTGGTGCTGGAAGAGGGCGTCTGCAAAGGCGTAGTTTTCACCGGCGGCGGTACACGCTGGAACGCGGAAGCCCGCGAGACCTTGCTGGCTGCGGGCGCAATCGGCACGCCGCAGATCCTCCAATTGTCCGGCATCGGTCCTGCCGAAGTGCTGGCACAAGCTGGCGTGAAACCCGTTCATGATTTACCCGGCGTTGGCGACAACCTGCAGGATCACCTGCAACTGCGCATGGTGTTCAAAGTTGAGGGCGCGAGCACGCTGAATACCCTGGCTTCGAACTGGTTCGGCAAGGCTCGCATTGGACTTGAATATGCACTGTTCCAGAGCGGGCCGATGTCGATGGCGCCTTCGCAAATGGGCGCCTTTGCGCGTTCGGGGCCGGAGCAGCTGACGCCGAATTTGCAATACCACGTGCAGCCGCTTTCGCTTGAGCGCTTCGGCGAACCGCTGCACGACTTCCCTGCTTTCACTGCCAGCGTTTGCAACTTGCGTCCCACCTCGCGCGGCCATGTGCGGATTGCCTCCGCCGATTCCTATGCACCGCCGAAGATTGCGCCGATGTACTTGAGCACCGACGAAGATAGGCGCGTCGCAGCAGCAGCACTAAACCTCACACGCAAGATCGTCGCGGCGCCGGCGCTGGCGAAATATAAGCCGCAGGAATGCAAACCCGGTGTGCATTTTCGCACTGACGAAGAATTGGCCGAGGCCGCGGGCGCTATCGGCACGACGATTTTCCATCCGGTGGGCACCTGCAAAATGGGGCGCGAGGACGACGTTTCGGCCGTCGTTGACAGCGAATTGCGGGTTCGCGGTGTGCGAGGCTTGCGCATCGCCGACGCTTCGGTGATGCCCACCATTACCTCTGGTAACACGAATTCCCCGGTAATCATGATTGCGGAAAAGGCAGCGTTGTTGTGTATGATCTAGCAAAACCGGGGAGACACGATGTCCGACTTCATCTTGGAAACAAAAGGTTTAACCAAGGAGTTCAAGGGATTCACAGCTGTCGCTAACGTGGACTTGCAAGTCCAGCGTGGGCATATCCATGCCTTGATCGGCCCAAACGGCGCCGGCAAGACAACCTGCTTCAACCTGCTCACCAAATTCCTGGTGCCGACGTCGGGCCAGATCCACTTTAATGGCAAGGACATCACGACTCACAAGCCGGCGCAAATTGCGCGCATGGGTGTGATTCGTTCGTTTCAAATTTCAGCAGTCTTTCCCCACCTGACCGTGCTCGAAAACGTGCGCATTGGCTTGCAGCGCAAGCTTGGAACGACTTTCCATTTCTGGCGCAGTGAACGCACGCTCGATCAACTGAACGGCCGCGCGATGGAGTTGTTGGACGAGGTCGACCTTGGCTCATTCGCCGACACGGTGACCGTCGATATGCCTTATGGTCGTAAGCGTGCTTTGGAAATCGCCACCACGTTGGCGATGGAACCGGAGCTGATGCTGCTCGACGAACCGACGCAGGGCATGGGGCACGAAGATGTGCACCGCGTGACAGAGTTGATCAAGAAGGTTTCGGCCGGCCGCACCATCCTGATGGTTGAACACAATATGAACGTGGTCTCCGGGATTTGCGACTGGATCTCCGTGCTGCAGCGCGGCTCGGTGCTCGCGGAAGGCCCGTATAACGAAGTATCGAGTAATCCAGTGGTGATGGAAGCCTATATGGGGACCGAGGCATGACGGCGGCGCTGGAGATCAGCCGGCTCCAAGCCTGGTACGGCGAATCGCACATCCTGCATGACGTGAACCTGACCGTGAATCCCGGTGAAGTGGTCACGCTCCTGGGCCGCAACGGCGCGGGCCGCACCACGACGCTTCGCGCCATCATAGGCCTGACCGGCGCGCGCAAGGGTTCGATCCGCATCAACGGCGAAGAAGCGATCGGCCTGGCTACGCACAAAGTCGCCCACCTTGGTGTTGGCTATTGTCCTGAAGAGCGCGGGATCTTCGCCTCGCTCACTACCGAAGAAAACCTGATGCTGCCACCTGCGCTGAAAACGGGGCAGGGCATGTCGGTAGAAGAAATCTACGAGATGTTTCCGAACCTTAAAGAGCGCCGCAACAGCCAGGGCACACGCCTGTCGGGCGGCGAACAGCAGATGCTGGCCGTGGCGCGCATCCTGCGCACAGGAGCACGCTTGCTGCTGCTGGATGAAATCTCGGAAGGGCTCGCGCCGGTGATCGTGCAGGGCCTGGCGCGCATGATCCGCACGCTGAAAACGAAGGGTTACACGATTGTGATGGTCGAACAGAATTTCCGCTTCGCGGCGCCGCTCGCGGATCGGTTTTATGTCATGGAACATGGTCGGATTGTTGAGAGTTTTGCGTCATCGGAACTGGATGCCCGCATGCCGGTCTTGACTGAGCTGCTGGGTGTTTGAAATTCAAAAATTGAAAACGGAGACACTATGAAACGCAAAGTAATCGCCCTCGCTGCAGCCCTGTGTGCATTCGGTAGCGCCCACGCCCAGATTTCTGGCGACACGATCAAGATCGGCTTCATCACCGACATGTCCGGCGTCTATTCCGACATCGACGGGCAAGGCGGCGCGGAAGCGATCAGGATGGCGATTGCCGATGCGGGCGGCGCGATCAACGGCAAGAAGATCGAGTTCGTATTCGCCGACCACCAGAACAAAGCTGATATTGCGGCCTCCAAAGCGCGCGAATGGTTTGACCAGCAGGGTGTGGACATGCTGATCGGCGGTACCAACTCCGGCGCCAACCTGGCGATGGCCAAAGTTGCAGCTGACAAGAAGAAGGTCTTCATGGTGATCGGCGCCGGCTCTTCGCGCCTGACCAATGAGGAATGCACGCCCTACACCGTGCACTACGCCTACGACACGGTTGCTCTGGCGCGCGGCACCGGCAGCACCATGGTCAAGCAGGGCGGCAAGAACTGGTACTTCCTCACCGCTGATTACGCCTTCGGCCACTCGCTGGAAAAAGACACAACCGAAGTGGTGAGCAAGTCCGGCGGCAAGGTGGTTGGCAGCGTGCGCCACCCCTTCCCTGGCACTGATTTTTCGTCCTTCCTGATGCAGGCTTCGTCGTCTGGTGCGCAGGTGCTTGGCCTGGCTAACGCTGGCGGCGACTTTATCAACTCCGTGAAGGCAGCCAATGAATTCGGCGTCGCCAAGAAGATGAAGATGGCCGGCCTGCTGGTGTTCATCAACGATATTCACTCCCTCGGCTTGAACGCCACCGCCGGGATGTACCTGACCGATGGCTGGTACTGGGACATGAACGACACCACGCGCGCATGGTCCAAGCGCTACTTCTCGAAAATGAAGAAGGAACCGTCGATGCTACAGGCGGGCGACTACTCCGCAGCGTCGCAATACCTGGCGGCGGTAAAGGCTGTAGGTACCGACGATTCGGACAAGGTGATGGCCAAGCTGAAGTCCACCACAATCAAAGACGTGTTCACCAATCACGGCGTGATCCGCCCGGACGGCCGCATGGTCCACGATATGTACTTGATGGAAGTGAAGAAGCAGTCGGACTCCAAGTACCCATGGGACTACTACAAGATCGCCGCCACGATTCCGGGCGATCAAGCCTATATGTCCAAGGCCGAAACCAAGTGCCCACTTTGGAAGTAAGCTAGATGGAGATCTTCGGCCGCCCGCTACCGATGCTGATGTCCCAGCTCTTGCTGGGGCTCGTCAACGGCTCTTTTTACGCCATGCTGTCGCTCGGCCTCGCTGTGATTTTCGGCCTTCTGAATGTGATCAATTTCGCGCACGGTGCCTTGTACATGATGGGCGCCTTCCTCGCGTGGATCGGCATGACTTACTTCGGTTTGAGCTATTGGAGCATGCTGGTGCTGGCGCCGTTAATTGTGGGCGTGCTGGGCGTGGTGATCGAGAAAACCATGCTGCGCTGGTTGTACAAGCTTGATCACCTTTATGGGCTGTTGCTGACGTTCGGAGTCACCCTGCTGATTGAAGGCGGTTTCCGTTCGTTTTACGGGGTCTCCGGGCAGCCGTTTGAAACTCCGGAGGCCCTGCAGGGGGCAACGGACCTCGGCTTCATGGTGATGCCGAATTACCGCGCCTGGGTAGTTGTGGCCTCTTTAGTGGTTTGCCTCGCCACCTGGTTCGTGATCGAGAAGACCAAATTGGGCGCCTACCTGCGTGCCGGCACCGAGAATCCGAAGCTGGTGGAAGCCTTCGGCGTCAACGTGCCGCTGATGGTGACGCTCACCTACGGCTTCGGTGTCGCTTTGGCGGGCTTTGCAGGCGTCCTGGCGGCTCCAATCCAGCAGGTGACCCCCTTGATGGGGGCGAACCTGATTATCGTCGTGTTCGCCGTTGTGGTGATCGGGGGCATGGGGTCGATTCTTGGCTCGATCGTGACCGGTCTCGCGCTTGGCGTGATCGAAGGACTGACTAAAGTGTTCTATCCCGAATTCGCCAACACCGTTGTGTTTTTGGTGATGGTCATCATCCTAATGATGCGCCCTGCTGGCCTGTTCGGGAAGGAAAAGTAGATGAACAAGAAGCTGGGCTACTCCATCGCGTTTTTGTTGGCGCTAGGCGCGCCGTTTGTCGGCTATCCCGTGCTGCTGATGAAGCTCCTGTGCTTCGCACTGTTTGCCTGCGCGTTCAACCTGCTGATTGGCTTCACTGGCTTGCTGTCGTTTGGCCATGCTGCATTCTTCGGCGCCGCAGGCTATGTGGCCGGCAACGCCCTGAAGAACTGGGGGCTGCCATTTGAACTAAGCCTGCTGGCGGCGGTTCTGGCTGGCGCAGTCATTGGCCTCGTGATGGGCGGACTGGCGATTCGTCGGCAAGGGATCTACTTTTCGATGATCACGTTGGCGCTGGCGCAGATGGTGTATTTCGGCGCCCTTCGCTTCACCGATTTCACCGGCGGCGAAGATGGCCTGCAAGGTATCCCGCGCGGCAAGCTGCTTGGGATGCTGGATTTGGGCAGCGACCTGACGATGTATTACGTGGTGCTGGCGATCTTCGTTGGCGGCTTTGTGATGATCATGCGCACCGTGCATTCCCCGTTTGGACAAGTGCTGAAAGCGATCAAGGCAAACGAGCCGCGCGCAATCTCGCTTGGCTATGACGTGGACAAGTACAAGCTTATGGCCTTTGTGCTTTCGGGTTCATTGGCCGCGCTGGCCGGCGCAACGAAATCGATCGTGCTTGGCTTCGAGACCCTGACCGACGTGCACTGGGCCATGTCCGGCCTCGTAATCTTGATGACGCTCGTCGGCGGCATGGGCACCCTGGTCGGCCCGATCATCGGCGCGATCCTGATCATCTCCCTGGAAAACAAGCTCGGCGACTTCGGCACGATGATGGCTAGCGCCACAGGCATCGAATGGTTCACCACCCTCGGCGAAGCAGTGAGCCTGGTCACAGGCCTGATCTTCGTCGCCTGCGTGCTTCTATTCCGCCGAGGCATCGTCGGCGAAATCATCGCACGCACCAACCGCTGAGCCCGTGTCAACCTTGGGGTCAGGCTCTTTGGTTGACACGAGCTGAGCCGTCGCATTGGGAAATGCAATGATGGCGCGGCTGATTGTTCTCGACGAAACTCCGAAGAATTCGCCTATCTCTTGGCGGGTATAGGCTGTTGATTGAAGGGCACGCGCCATTGCCTCGGTTCTGTTGGGGTATTGATCTGCATACTCCTGCAGGGATAACGCGTGCTCTCGTTTCGGATTCGGAAGCTGTCCATGGAGTCGAAGGGGATCAGGCATACCAATACCGGCGAGTACAAATTCTTTATATTTGCTGATCCGGCTCACCAAATCATCATTGCCAAATTGGCCCAGGAGCCAACTCGTTTCTAGCCAATCGGGCGCTGGCTCCGGCGAAAGAAAATGTTTATGACTGCTCCAGGCCCAATCTGCTGGGTCGTCTACCAGCTGGGCACGCACCGGATTCAGGCTCACATATCGTGAGACAGCCATTAGTTGTTGGTTAGATTCAATCAGGACTGCGTGAAAGCGACCTTGGATCACATGCCCTGAGGTGCCATGGCGTTTGTTGAAATGCTGGCAGTACCTTGCGTTCAGCATATGCATCACCTGTGAGAGATTGGCTAGGGGTGTCTCAATCAACAAGTGAAAATGGTTGGGCATGAGACAGTAGCCATGCACCTTGATCAAATGCTTGCCCACAGCTTCCGCAAGTAGGTCGAGCCAGATCAGGAAATCGCGCGTATCAAGGAAGATGTTGGCGCGCCGATTTCCACGCGCTGTGACGTGATAAATCGCATTGTTGAATTGGATGCGAGGTGGGCGGCTCATGTAATCAGATTAGCTGAGTTACACAGACCATCTTTGATGCTGCTCACGTAAACGGTTCAGCCCGTGTCAACCAAAGAGCCTGACCCCAGGGTTGACACGGGCTCGGCGGTAGTTAGAGTGCGAGCTGGTAGATGGCATAGGCGTCTTCGCGGGAGACGGGGCGGGGGTTGTTGCCGAGGAGGCGGGTTTGCTTCATGGCGTCGTCGGCGAGCAGGTCTAGGTCGTTCGCTGTGATGCCGACTTGGCGCAGGGTGCGTGGGAGCCCGGTAATCGTGGCGAATTGTTGCATTGCAACAGCGAGGGCTTCGGCGCGCGCCTCTCCACTGCCTTCGGCATGGGGCACGATAATGGTCGCGAGCTCTGCGTATTGTTCGGCGCAGGCTGAAGCGTTGAAGCGCAGTACGTGGGGCAGGACGAGGGAGTTCGATAGGCCGTGCGGGACGTGGAAGATGCCGCCGATGGGATAAGCCAGGGCGTGTACAGCGGCGACCGGGGCATTGGCGAATGCTTGCCCGGCTAGCATGGCGCCGAGCAGCATGGCCTGGCGGGCGGCTAGGTCTTGGCCGTTTTCACAGGCACGGATCAGGTGGCGGGACAGCAGGCTTAGCGCTTGCCGGGCGAGGTTGTCCGACAAGGGGTTCTTTTTGTGCTTGCTGGTGTAGGCTTCGATGGCGTGGACCATCGCGTCGATCCCTGTGGCAGCAGTCACGGCGGCGGGTAGTCCCAGCGTGAGTTCGGCGTCTAGGATCGCCAGGTCGGCGTACAACTGGGGTGCGACGATGCCCATCTTGCTTGTGGCGCCGGTCGTGACGATGGAGATGTTCGTGACTTCCGAGCCTGTGCCGGCGGTCGTCGGGATCTGGATCAGCGGTAGCCGTGGGCCGCGCACATTGCCGATGCCGTAGATTTCGGCCAGCGTTTGTGGGCTGGCGGCGAGTACGGCGACGATCTTGGCGACGTCCATTGAGCTGCCGCCGCCGAGTCCGATCACCAGTTCGGCTTGGCTCTGGCGGGCGAGCGCAAGGGCATCTTCGATCACGTGTTCAGGCGGATCAGGCAACACATCGGCAAATTGTTCCACGTGAAACATTGCCTGACGTAAGCTGGCAATGGGTGCTTCGGCCAAGCCGGTGCGCAGGAATCCCTGGTCTGTTACGAGCAGAACGCGGCGGATGTCTGGAAAGCGTGAGCGGAGTTCCAGGCCTAATCCTTTAGCAGCGCCGGGCGCAGACAGGATTGTCGGAACGGTAGCGAAGCTGAACGAGGTCAGTGTACTCATGGGGAAAGCTTACACCAGCCATCAGCGCCCTGCGCAGTTCCCCCGTACAATATTACGTTTCCGAATAAAGCTGGGGCAAGGTAAATGGTTGAGTATGGGTTGTTGGCGGGCGCTGCTTTTGCGGCTGGGTTTGTGGATGCCGTGGTTGGTGGCGGCGGGCTGATCCAGATTCCTGCTCTGTTCTCGGCGATGGGCAATACGCCTCCGGCTACACTGTTCGGAACCAATAAGGTGGCCAGCGTATTCGGTACCAGCGCGGCGGCAGTCAATTATGCGCGCCGTACTCCGATAGCTTGGACGACGGTGGCGCCGGCGGCGATCGCGGCATTTATGTTCGCCTTCCTGGGCGCATACACAGTAACCAGGGTTCCGGCCGACTTCCTGCGCGGACTGCTCCCCTTTGTTTTGCTTGCAGTCGCCGTCTACACTTTCTACCGGAAGGACTTGGGCAGTATCCACGCTCCTATCCATACCGGAACCAAGGAAAAGGTGCTGGCAATCCTGGTGGGGGCGGGTATTGGTTTCTACGACGGCTTCTTCGGCCCGGGTACTGGCAGTTTCCTCGTCTTCCTCTTTGTGCGCAGTTTCGGCTTTGACTTCCTGGGCGCCTCGGCTGCAGCGAAGGTTGTGAACGTTGCCTGTAATGTGGCGGCTATCCTGTTGTTCGGATTCACCGGCCATATCATTTGGCAACTGGGCCTGATGATGGCTGTCTGCCAGGTGGTCGGTTCTGTGCTTGGAACCAAGCTGGCGCTGAAGCATGGCAGCGAGTTTGTTCGGCGTCTGTTCTTGATTGTCGTGGGGCTGTTGATCATCAAAACGGGCTATGACGCTTGGCCAAAGTGATAGTGTTTCACGTGGAACAATGTTGAAAGGGTGCCAAACGGCGCCCTTTTTTGTTTCACGTGAAACATTGCGCGCAAAAAAATCCTGCTCAAAAAATTCGCAGGGTCGAAAAAACTTTATAATTCAGTTCGATCCCCAGCTTCTCCCCATTTTTACCATGTTATTTCCTACTGAATTCGACGTCATCGTTGTCGGCGGCGGTCACGCCGGTACCGAGGCAGCCCTCGCTTCTGCCCGTATGGGACAGAAAACTCTCCTGTTGACTCACAACATTGAGACGCTGGGCCAGATGTCGTGCAACCCATCCATTGGCGGTATCGGCAAAGGCCACCTCGTGAAAGAGGTCGACGCAATGGGTGGTGCTATGGCCATCGCAACCGATGAGTCAGGTATCCAGTTCCGTATCCTGAATTCCTCTAAAGGCCCAGCTGTGCGCGCGACTCGCGCCCAGGCCGACCGTATTTTGTACAAGGCTGCCATCCGTCATCGCTTGGAAAACCAGCCGAACCTGTGGCTGTTCCAGCAGGCCGTGGATGACCTGATGATGGAGGGCGACCGCGTGGTCGGCGCCGTGACCCAGATCGGTTTGAAGTTCCTGGGCCGTGCTGTCGTACTGACCGCCGGTACCTTCCTGGACGGCAAGATCCACGTCGGGCTGCAGAATTTCTCGGCTGGCCGCGCCGGCGATCCACCTGCCATTTCGCTGTCCGCTCGCCTGAAAGAGTTGAAGCTGCCGCAAGGCCGACTGAAGACCGGCACGCCGCCGCGTATCGATGGCCGCAGCATCGACTTCTCGCAAATGACCGAACAGCCGGGCGACCTGGACCCAGTGCCAGTGTTCTCAGTGATGGGCAATACATCCATGCATCCGCAGCAGCTGCCGTGCTGGATTACCCATACCAACCAGAAAACCCACGACATTATTCGTGGCGGCCTGGACCGTAGCCCGATGTACACCGGCGTGATCGAGGGTGTCGGCCCGCGTTACTGCCCGTCAATCGAAGACAAGATTCATCGCTTCTCGGCTAAGGAATCGCATCAGATCTTCCTGGAACCGGAAGGCCTGACGACCCACGAGTTCTACCCGAACGGTATCTCGACCAGCCTGCCATTCGATGTGCAGATCGAGTTGGTGCGTTCGATGAAGGGCCTGGAAAACGCGCACATCCTGCGTCCGGGTTACGCCATCGAGTATGACTACTTCGACCCGCGCGGCTTGAAAGCCTCGCTGGAAACCAAGGCCATCAACGGCCTGTTCTTCGCCGGCCAGATTAACGGCACCACCGGTTACGAAGAAGCTGCTGCCCAAGGCATGCTGGCGGGTATCAACGCCGCGCTGCAAACCAAGGGGGAAGAGGCCTGGACTCCGGCCCGTTCCGAAGCTTACCTCGGCGTGCTGGTCGACGACCTGGTCACCCAGGGCGTACAAGAGCCATACCGCATGTTCACCAGCCGCGCGGAATACCGCCTGAGCCTGCGTGAAGATAACGCTGACATGCGCCTGACAGAAATCGGGCGTAAGCTCGGCGTGGTTGGTGATGCGCAGTGGGAAGCATTCGACCGCAAGCGCGAGGCCGTGGCGCAGGAGCTCGAGCGCCTGAAATCGGTCTGGGTTAACCCACGCATCCTGGCGGCTGCTGAGTCCGAACGTGTGATTGGCCAAGCTATCGAGCGCGAATATTCGCTGGCCGATTTGCTGCGTCGTCCTGGCGTTGGCTACGAAAAGCTGATGACCATGACCGGTAACGAAGGCCAGCCGCTGGCAGGTCCAGGCGTCACCGACGAGGCAGTGATGGAGCAGATCGAAATCACCCTGAAGTATTCGGGCTACATCGATCGCCAGCTGCGCGAGGTCGAGCGTCACGAGCATTACGAAAACCTGAAGCTGCCGGAAGGCTTCAACTACGCAGAGATCACGGCGTTGTCGATGGAAGTGCGCCAGAAACTGCAGAAGCATCGTCCGGAAACCCTGGGCCAGGCTTCCCGTATTTCGGGCGTGACCCCAGCTGCAATTTCACTGCTGCTGGTGCACCTGAAGAAAGCCGGCTACGGCGGTTTCGTTACGCTGAAAGACGAGGCGGCTTAATGGCAGTGTTTGATCGCGCCGCACTGGCGCACGTACTGAAGAATGGTGTCGAACAGCTGGACCTGGGCCTGAGTGAAGCACAGCAGGAAAAACTGCTGGACTACCTCGCCCTGCTGAACAAGTGGAACAAGGTGTACAACCTGACGGCCGTACGCGACCCGATGGAAATGATGACCCTGCACGTTCTCGATTCGCTGGCAGCTGTGCCGGCCTTCGATAGTGCGCAGAATGTGCTGGATGTTGGGGCCGGGGGCGGATTGCCAGGCGTGGTTCTGGCAATCGCGCGGCCGGACATGAAAGTGTCGATGATCGACATCGTTCATAAGAAGACGGCCTTCCTGAACCAAGTGAAAGCAGAGCTGGAACTGAGCAACGTTACGGTGTACACGAAGAAGGTGCAGGAACTGCAGGTCAAGACGCCCTACGACGTCATCACCTCGCGAGCTTTTGCCGACCTCAGCGATTTTGTGAACTGGTCCGGGCACCTGCTGGCAGAAGGAGGGCGATTCATAGCCCTGAAAGGCACGGCGCCGGCAGAGGAGCGAGAGCGACTGCCAGACCCATGGAAAGTGAATGAGCTACAGCCTTTGCAAGTACCAGGACTGGACGCACAGCGTCACCTGGTCTTCATCGGCAGGACGTAAAGTATAAACGGTATAAATAATATTAATCGTTTATACGAATTAAATAGTATAAACGGTTTAAACAATATAAAACATTTCGACCATACATGGCCAAAATTTTCTGTGTAGCAAATCAAAAGGGCGGCGTCGGTAAGACTACCACGACTGTAAACCTGGCCGCCGGCCTGGCCAAACTTAATCAACGAGTGTTGCTTGTTGACCTCGATCCTCAGGGCAACGCGACAATGGGCGCGGGGATCAACAAGGCGACGCTACAAGCTTCCACTTATGAAGTCTTGCTCGGCGCTGCCGATGTGGCGACTGCTCGCGTGCGTTCGGAAGCGGGCGGCTTTGATGTGCTGCCTGCCAACCGCGAGCTCGCCGGCGCCGAAGTCGAGATGGTGCAGCTGGAGAACCGCGAGCGCCGCTTGCGCGATGCGCTGGCCGTGGTAGCCAAAGACTATGACTTCATGCTGATCGATTGCCCACCTGCGCTGTCGATGCTGACGCTGAACGGCCTGTGCGCGGCGCATGGCGTAATCATTCCTATGCAGTGCGAGTACTACGCGCTGGAAGGTTTGTCTGACCTGGTCAACACCATCAAGAAGGTGCACGCTAACCTGAACCCGGACCTTAAGATCATCGGCCTGCTGCGTGTGATGTTCGATCCACGTATGACGCTGTCGCAGCAAGTCTCGGCACAGTTGGAGCAGCACTTCGGCGACAAAGTATTCAAGACCATCATCCCGCGTAACGTGCGACTGGCGGAAGCGCCGTCCTATGGCATGCCGGGTGTGACTTTCGACCCGACGTCGAAGGGCGCGCAGGCGTATATCGCTTTCGGCGCAGAGATGGTTAAACGTATTAAGAAAATGTAATTGACGATGGCAACTAAAAAAATGAAAGGCCTCGGCCGCGGCCTCGACGCGCTGCTCGGTGGTGACGAAGATCCTTCGAATCCAACTTCGCACCCGACTCCATCGGAGATGGCGGTGCAGTTCCTGCAAGCTGGCAAATACCAGCCGCGTACCCAGATGGATGAAGGCAGTTTGGCGGAGCTGGCTTCATCGATCAAGACCCAGGGCATTATCCAGCCGCTGCTGGTTCGCCCCGTGGGCATCGACAAGGGGACCGGCCACGTCAAATACGAGATCATCGCGGGCGAACGCCGTTTCCGTGCAGCGCAACTGGCTGGGCTGGAGACTGTGCCTGTCCTGGTGAAGGATGTGGATGACACGACCGCGGCCGCGATGGCCCTGATCGAGAACATCCAGCGTGAAGACCTGAACCCGTTGGAAGAGGCGCAGGGTATTCATCGGCTGATTACTGATTTTTCCTTTACCCATGAGCAGGCGGCGCAGGCGGTTGGCCGGTCGCGCTCGGCGGTTTCCAACTTGCTGCGTTTGCTGAACCTGGCGGAGCCGGTGCAGACCATGCTGATGGCAGGGGATATCGATATGGGCCACGCTCGCGCATTGCTGGCTGTCGACGCGGCATCACAAATTGCCTTGGCGAATGTTGTTGTAGCGAAACGACTTTCGGTACGTGAGACGGAGAAACTTGTCCACAACCATATGGAAGAAGCCAAGGCCAAGCCGACGGCTCGCGCCAAAGAGAAATCGGGCGACATCAAGCGGCTGGAAGAGGAGCTGTCGGATTCGCTGGCGACGTCGGTTGTATTCAAGATGGGCGCCAAAGGCCGCGGGCAGATGATCATCGATTTCGCCGACCTCGATATTCTCGATGGCGTGATTGCGCGCCTGCGCGGCTAAAACCGGTAACCCGGTGCCTGACCCGCAGGGTCAGGCACCCAACATGCGGCCGCCGCAGACCAGTGTCTGACCCTGCGGGTCAGACACTGCCTTTCAGGTTTCGATTACCCCCGAAGTAATCGTAAGATGCCCACTTTTTCAGCAGAATAAGTTGTTGTTAGGGGGGCGTTTTGCGATGCACCATGTTTGACCTCGATCACGTAAACAAACTATAATCCCGTGTCTTTGGGTCTAAAGGAAGTGCGGCAAGTGAGTGATTCTTCGAGAAGTATCGCCTGGCCAGTTTTCCGAGTAGTTGCCCTGCAATTAACAATCGCCGTCCTATTCTCCGCTACCGTGGCGCTTTTCGCCGGGGTGGGGAAAGGCTGGTCTGCTGCCGTGGGCGGCGGAATGGCAGTAATCGGTAGCTTGGTCTACGCGCTGATGGTCATGCGCGGAACCGATGATGCAAAGAAAGCATTTCGGACGCACTTCCGCGCCGAGATGCTAAAAATGTTTGTAACGGCAGTGCTGTTTATCTGTGCACTGGTGCTGTTTAAGTCAGCCGCCTGGTTATGGCTGATTCTAGGATTCGTAGTGGCAACCCTGGCTTACTGGCTGTCGCTGCTCAAGATTTAATCATTAAAAATTCGGACCTATGACTACTGAACACGCAACGGGCGGTCACGCCGGCCCGGCTAACGCCACCGAGTATATCCAGCACCACCTGTCTCACCTGAACAGCGCTGGCGAAGTTGTTACCCCTGGTTCCATCAACCTGGACACCTTCTGGATCTCCCTGATCCTGGGCTTCGTGTTCCTGGGTATGTTCTACATGGCTTCCCGCCGCGCAACCGCTGGCGTGCCAGGCAAGCTGCAGAACTTCGTTGAATGGGTCATGGAGATGGTCAACGAGACCGTCAATTCCGCATTCCACGCCAAATCCAATGTTATCGCTCCACTGGCCATCACCATCTTTGTATGGGTCTGGCTGATGAACGCAATGGACTTCCTGCCTGTCGACCTGCTGCCTAAAGTGCTGAGCTGGTTCGGCGTGCACAAGCTGCGCGTTGTGCCTACCGCCGACGTGAACCACACCTTCGGCATGTCGATCGGCGTGCTGATCTGCATCATCGGCTTCTCGATCAAAGCTAAAGGCGCTGGCGGCTGGACCAAAGAACTGTTCACCGCACCGTTCCACGCACACGGCACCGTCGCCACCATCATCCTGGCGCCGATCAACTTCATCTTCCAGATGCTGGAACTGTTCGCCAAACCAATTTCCCTGTCGCTGCGACTCTTCGGCAATATGTACGCCGGCGAGCTGATCTTCATCCTGATCGCACTGCTGCCATGGTGGGCACAGTGGCTGCTGGGCGGTCCATGGGCAATCTTCCACATTCTGATTGTTACCCTGCAAGCGTTTGTGTTTATGGCGTTGACGGTTGTGTACCTGGCCCTCGCGGTTGAAAAGCACTAATCAGCAACTTATTCGTAGTATTTGGTTTTAGTTTTTTGGTATTTTCGTTTTTTTTAAATTAGGAGAAATCTAATGCAAGCTCTGATCGCACAAGTACAAAGCATGACCGTTCTGGCCGTAGCAATCATCGTTGGCCTGGGCGCCATCGGCACCGCACTCGGCTTCGCTATCCTGGGCGGCAAGTTCCTGGAAGCTTCGGCACGTCAACCAGAACTGATGCCACAACTGCAAACCAAACTGTTCGTTATCGCTGGTCTGCTGGACGCGATCTCCATGATCGGCGTTGGTGTTGCTCTGCTGTTCACCTTCAACAACCCATTCCTGACCGCACTGACCTCCGCTGTTGCTCAGTAATCTTTCTCCTGAATCTGGAGAAAACTTTTAGGAGCAAGGTATGAACATCAATATGTCTCTCGTCGGACAAATGATCACCTTCGCGGTGCTCGTTTGGTTCTCGATGAAGTTCGTATTCCCAGCGCTGAATTCGGCGCTGGATGAGCGTGCCAAGCGAATTGCAGATGGTCTGGCTGCCGCCGACCAAGGTCAAGCTTCCATGCAGCGCGCTGAAAAAGCCGCTGCTGAAGCGATGACCGCTGCCCGTAACGACGCTTCGTCGCTCGTTTCGGACGCTGAAAAGCGTGCTCAACTGGTCGCAGAAGAAATCAAAGCAAACGCACAAGCCGAAGCTGCCCGTATCGTGGCACAAGCTAAAGCTGAAGCTGAGCAGCAAGTAACCCAGGCCCGCGAAGCACTGCGTGGTCAAGTGGCTGACCTGGCTGTGAAGGGCGCCGAGCAAATCCTGAAGCGCGAAGTCAACGCGTCGGCTCACGCTGACCTGCTGTCTCGCCTGGCTACCGAGCTCTGATTATGGCAGAGCTCGCAACCGTCGCCCGTCCTTACGCGGAAGCCCTCTTCCGCGTAGCCCAGGCTGGCAACCTCGCGCAGTGGTCCGATCTGGTGTCCGAGATGGCCCAGATCGGTTCGCATGAAGAGGTGCTGGCATATGCCCGCAATCCAAAAGTTCTGGATAGCGATGTCATCGCAGCCATCAAGGCCTTGCTGAAATCGCCGCTCAACGCGGAAGCGAACAACTTCCTCTCGATGCTGATCGAAAACGGTCGTATCGCATTGCTGCCGGAAATCGGTGCCCAATTCGCGCTGCTGAAGAACGCAGCCGAAGGCGCGGCAGACGCCGAAATCACGAGCGCATTCGACATGAGCGAAGCCCAAGTGGCCGAGCTGATCAAGACGCTGGAAAAGAAATTCAGCCGCAAGCTGAAACCCGCCGTGACCGTCGATCCTTCGCTGATCGGTGGCGTTCGCGTCGTGGTTGGCGACGAAGTGCTGGACACTTCGGTCAACGCCAAGCTGCAGCAGCTGCGTTCCGCGCTGGTCGCCTAATCAGGCCGCCTTTCGCGACAGCTAGAGAGAAAACATTTAGGAGTTAGTATGCAACTCAACCCATCCGAAATCAGCGAGCTGATCAAGAGCCGGATCCAAGGCATTGACGGCGGCGCTGAAGTGCGCAATCAAGGCACCGTAATTTCCGTAGCAGACGGTATCTGCCGCATCCACGGCCTGTCGGACGTGATGCAAGGTGAGATGCTGGAATTCCCAGGCAACACCTTTGGCCTGGCAATGAACCTGGAGCGTGACTCCGTTGGTGCCGTTATTCTGGGCGCCTACGAGCACATCTCCGAAGGCGACACCGTTAAGTGCACCGGCCGTATTCTGGAAGTTCCAATCGGTCCTGAACTGTGCGGCCGCGTTGTTAACGCCCTGGGCCAGCCGATCGACGGCAAAGGTCCTGTTAACACCAGCCTGACCTCCCCAATCGAAAAGATCGCTCCAGGCGTTATCGCCCGTGAGTCCGTCGGCCAGCCTATGCAGACCGGCCTGAAATCGATCGACGCGATGGTACCAATCGGCCGTGGCCAGCGTGAGCTGATCATTGGCGACCGTCAGACCGGTAAGTCCGCCGTTGCAGTTGATGCCATCATCAACCAAAAAGGCCAAGGCGTTACCTGTATCTACGTTGCTATCGGCCAGAAAGCATCGACCATCAAGAACATCGTGCGTTCCCTGGAACAGCACGGCGCGATGGAGTACACCATTGTTGTCGCCGCTTCCGCTTCGGAATCCGCAGCAATGCAGTACATCTCGGCTTACTCCGGTTGCACCATGGGCGAATACTTCCGCGACCGCGGCGAAGACGCTCTGATCGTGTACGATGACCTGTCCAAGCAAGCAGTTGCTTACCGTCAGATCTCCCTGCTGCTGCGCCGTCCACCAGGCCGCGAAGCGTACCCAGGCGACGTGTTCTACCTGCACAGCCGTCTGCTGGAACGTGCAGCTCGCGTGAACGCCGACTACGTCGAAGCCTTCACCAAGGGCGCTGTCAAAGGCAAGACCGGTTCCCTGACCGCACTGCCAATCATCGAAACCCAGGCTGGCGACGTTTCCGCGTTCGTTCCAACCAACGTGATTTCGATTACCGACGGCCAGATCTTCCTGGAAACTTCGCTGTTCAACTCCGGTATCCGTCCTGCGATTAACGCAGGTATCTCGGTGTCCCGCGTTGGTGGCGCTGCTCAGACCAAGGTCATCAAGAACCTGTCCGGCGGTATCCGTACCGACTTGGCACAGTACCGTGAACTGGCTGCGTTCGCGCAGTTCGCTTCCGACCTGGACGAATCGACCCGTAAGCAGCTGGACCGCGGTGCCCGCGTGACCGAACTCCTGAAGCAGGCTCAGTACTCGCCGCTGTCGATTTCCCTGATGGGCGCTTCGCTGTTCGCAGTGAACAAAGGCTTCCTGGACAGCGTTCCAGTCAAGCGCGTGCTGGCTTTCGAAGCAGAACTGCACTCGTTCCTGAAGACCAAGCACTCCGCTCTGCTGGCTAAGATCGAAGAAACCAAGCAACTGGACAAAGACGGCGAAGCTGCGCTGTCGGCCGCCATTGCTGAGTTCAAGAAATCCTTCGCAAACTAATACCTGGTGGCCCGGTAACGGGCCACCCCGCAAAGGAGAAGGATCATGGCAGCAGGTAAAGAGATACGTGGCAAGATCAAGAGCGTAGAGAATACGAAGAAGATCACCAAGGCGATGGAAATGGTCGCTGCATCGAAAATGCGCAAGGCGCAGGATCGTATGCGCGCCGCCCGTCCCTACAGTGACAAGATTCGTAATATCGCTGCAAACTTGGCTAACGCCAACCCCGAGTACACGCACCCGTTCCTGGCTGAAGCCGGTACGGAAGCCAAGGCTGTGGGCTTTATCATCGTGACGACCGACAAAGGTCTGTGCGGTGGTATGAACACCAACGTTCTGCGTATGGTGACCAACAAGACCCGCGAGCTGGAAGCTGCAGGCAACAAGATTGAAGCAGTCGCAATTGGTAACAAAGGTTTGGGCTTCCTGAACCGCGTCGGTGTACCAGTGGTCGCACAAGCTACCCAGATCGGCGATACGCCGCACCTGGAAAAGCTGATCGGCCCAGTGCAAGTGATGCTGGAGAAATTCCAGGAAGGCAAACTGGACGCCGTTTACCTGTGCTACACCAAGTTCATCAACACGATGAAGCAAGAACCGTTGGTCGAGCAGCTGTTGCCGCTGACCGCGGACAAGATGAAGGCCGATGACAAGTCCCACAACTGGGATTACATCTACGAGCCGGACGCTGCTTCCGTGATCGACGAACTGCTCGAGCGCTACATTGAAGCGCTGGTGTACCAGGCCGTTGCAGAAAACCTGGCGTCCGAGCAATCGGCGCGTATGGTGGCGATGAAGTCCGCATCGGACAACGCCGGCAACGTGATCGGTGAGCTGAAGCTGGTCTACAACAAGACCCGCCAGGCTGCAATTACCAAAGAACTGTCTGAAATCGTCGCCGGTGCGGCAGCGGTTTAAACGAATTTAACTATATTTGAAGGAACGAACATGGCTGATGGCAAAATCGTTCAGTGTATCGGCGCAGTGGTGGACGTTGAGTTCCCACGCAACGCGATGCCTAAGGTTTTTGACGCGCTGAAAATGGAAGGCTCCGAGCTGACCCTGGAAGTGCAACAGCAGTTGGGTGACGGCATTGTCCGTACCATTGCTCTGGGCTCCTCCGACGGTCTGCGTCGCGGCATGACCATCCAGAACACCGGCAAACCAATCATGGTCCCAGTAGGTAAAGCTACCCTGGGCCGTATTATGGACGTGCTGGGCAACCCGATCGACGAATGCGGTCCTGTCTCCCACGAGCAGACTGCTTCGATCCACCGCGTGGCTCCTGCTTACGACGAACTGTCCCCATCCCAAGACCTGCTGGAAACCGGCATCAAGGTTATTGACCTGGTCTGCCCATTCGCTAAGGGTGGTAAGGTTGGTCTGTTCGGCGGTGCAGGTGTGGGCAAGACCGTGAACATGATGGAACTGATCAACAACATCGCTAAAGCTCACTCGGGTCTGTCCGTGTTTGCTGGTGTTGGTGAGCGTACCCGTGAAGGTAACGACTTCTACCACGAAATGGCTGACGCTAAAGTGGTTGACCTGGAAAACCCAGCCAACTCCAAAGTGGCCATGGTTTACGGTCAGATGAATGAACCGCCTGGTAACCGTCTGCGCGTGGCGCTGACCGGTCTGACCATCGCTGAATCGTTCCGTGACGAAGGCCGTGACGTTCTGTTCTTCGTGGACAACATCTACCGCTTCACCCTGGCCGGTACCGAAGTTTCCGCACTGCTGGGCCGTATGCCTTCCGCAGTGGGTTACCAGCCTACCCTGGCTGAAGAGATGGGCCGTCTGCAGGAGCGTATTACCTCCACCAAGACCGGTTCGATCACCTCGATCCAGGCCGTCTACGTTCCAGCGGATGACTTGACCGACCCGTCCCCAGCGACCACCTTCGGTCACTTGGATTCGACCGTCGTTCTGTCCCGTGACATCGCTGCTCTGGGTATCTACCCTGCAGTTGACCCGTTGGATTCGACCTCCCGTCAGCTGGACCCGCTGGTCGTGGGCGAAGAGCACTACGCTACCGCACGCGCCGTACAGGGCACCCTGCAGCGTTACAAAGAACTGCGCGACATTATCGCGATTCTGGGTATGGACGAACTGGCTCCAGAAGACAAGCTGGTCGTTGCTCGCGCACGTAAGATGCAGCGTTTCCTGTCCCAGCCGTTCCACGTTGCTGAAGTGTTTACCGGTTCCCCAGGTAAGTACGTTTCGCTGAAAGACACGATCAAGGGCTTCAAGATGATCGCTTCCGGCGAACTGGACCACCTGCCAGAACAGGCCTTCTACATGGTTGGTACCATCGAAGAAGCCATCGAAAAAGCCAAGAAACTGGGCTAATTCGTTGTTGAAGCAGTCCCGTTCCGCGGGACTGCGCACAGAGGATAAACATGGCAAACACTATTCACGTTGATGTGGTTTCGGCCGAAGAGCAAATCTTCTCGGGCGAAGCGACTTTCGTGGCGTTGCCGGGCGAGCAGGGCGAGCTGGGTATCTACCCTAAGCACACCCCGCTGATCACCCGTATCCGTCCAGGCGCGGTGCGCATCCAGATCCCAGGCCAGGCTGAAGAAGAGTTCGTCTTCGTCGCCGGCGGCCTGCTGGAAGTGCAGCCAAACGCTGTGACGGTCCTGGCTGACACCGCGATCCGTGGTCACGACCTGGATGAAGCCAAAGCTGAAGCTGCCAAGAAACTGGCGGAAGAAAGCCTGGCCAACAAACAGACCGGCATCGACTACGCGAAAGCACAAGCGGAACTGGCAGCGGCTATCGGCCAGCTGGCAGCAATCGCAAAACTGCGCAAGATCAAGGGTTAATCCCTTCTTCTCGTTGCACTGGAAAGGCAGCTTCGGCTGCCTTTTTCTTTTTGTGCGGTGCTGTGCTACGATTTGCATTTTTTGCAATGATAAAACGCCTCCTCCTCGCGGGTGCAGTCGTGGCCTGCGGCCAAGCCGTTGCAGCCGATACGGCTCCCGTTCGTAACTTTGCTCCCGGCTTCGTCACGGTGTACGACTCAACTGTGCAGTTGCCAATGCCGGCACGCGTAACAGCCATGCGTGGTTTGTTGATGGCGGAATATCCAGAGTTCTACAGCCGCCGTAAGCCTGAGCAACTCGACAAGAAGGTGCAGCAGGCGATTGAAGGTTTTCCGAAGATCCGCAAAGCGTACCTCGACAAGTCTGAAAAATTCGGCGCTGCGCTGGACCAGCACATGCGCACTTTTCTAAGCGCATTTCCCAATTACCAGAACACCACGCCCATCACGCTCGTGCATTCGCTCGGTGAGATGGATGGCGGACCGCGCGAGCTCAATGGCAAGATTCACCTCGTATTCGGCGCCGATGTGATGGCCGAAATCAACCCTGACGGCAATTCCGCTCCTTTGTTCCACCACGAGTTGTTCCACTTGCTGCACCGTCAGAAATTCGCTTGCGATACCGATGGCATCTGGGAGCCGCTGTGGGGCGAAGGCCTCGCGGTCTACGTCTCCGAAGTGATGAACCCTGGCGCCAACGAAAACGAACTGCTGTTGGATTTCCCTCGTGGGATGGCGGCCAACACACGCGCGGCCTTGCCTGCGGCGTGGGTGCAACTTCAAACCGTGCTTGATAACACTGACGAGAAACTGGCGCAGGAATTGTTCACGACTTCAGGAAAAGCCACCACGCTGCCCGTCCGGCGCGGCTATTATCTGGGTTACCTGGTCGCAAAAGAAGCAGGTAAGACGCGTGACCTGGCAACGCTGGCCGCGCTCGACTGCAAGCAAGTACGCGCGCTGGTTGGGGAGACTGTTGGCAAACTGGCGAAAACATCCAATCCATGAACACTGTTTTTATTACCGGCGCTGCGGGAGCCCTTGGCAGCGCAGTCGCACGGGCCTTCGATGCCGCTGGCGCCAACACCGTCCTGATCGGCCGCGATATCGCGCGCCTGGAAGCCACCTGCGGCCCTGCCAGCGAGCGACGCATGCTGGCCGTGGCCGACCTGCGCGATGCAGCTTCGGTCGCCGCAGCCGCGCGCGCAGCGGCCGATCGTTTCGGTCGCATCGACGCCTTGTGCAATATCGCCGGCGGCTTTGCAATGGGCACGCCGGTGCATGCAACTAGCGATGCACAATGGGATGAATTGTTTGACTTGAACGTACGCAGCTTGCGCAATGCGGTTGCCGCCGTGGTGCCAGGCATGCTGGACGGGCAGGGCGGCAAAGTGGTGAACATCGCCTCCGGCTCCGCACGCCAGGGCTTGGCGAATATGGGCGCCTACTGCGCAAGCAAAGATGTCGTGATCCGCCTGACTGAGTCCATGTCCGCCGAACTGCGTGGCCAGGGCATCAACGTCAACTGCGTCCTGCCAGGCACCATTGACACCCAAGACAATCGCGCTGCGATGCCGAACGCCGACCGCAGCAAATGGGTCGCCCCCGAGGCGCTGGCCGAAGTAATCTTGTTCCTGTGCAGCCCCGTCGCCCGCGCCATCCACGGCGCTGCAATCCCATGCACTTAATCAGTGGCACATGCCGAAGGCTTGTTTGTCCTCAAACCAGCGGTAGGTGAAGGTGCGGGAGACGTAGCGCTTCTCGCCGATGATCACGTCGGGTGGGGTAAGGTCGAAGCGTTTTGGCATCTTACCTTTGATGATCAGGCGGTAGCGGAACTGCGTGTCGTCGCTGGTGCCGACGGCGAACAACACAAGCGGTACGCCGTTGACGATTTCCACGATCTCGGGCTTCGCGTTGGTTGGACGCTGGTAGACGCTCAGCACGGTCGCGTTTTCGATCAGCGGGCCCTTCGGTTCGCTGACCTGGAAGTGGGCCGTGGCGAATTTCACCTGCGTGGTGCGGGGCAGCATGTAGTTGACGCCGATTTCCATTCCGCCGTCTGCCGGCTGGGGCAGGACGGTGGTGGCGGCTACCGTGATTCCGCGCGGCAGTTCGAAGGTATCGGCGTCGACCGGCGTCGAGCATTCGGCTGACGTGGCCTGGTACAGCGGACCAGGAGTATAGCTATCGCCGCAACCGGCGAGAACGAGCAGCAGGGCGAGTGGCGCGACTTTGCGCATGGTGTAAGGCCTCTTGTTATTTGTCTCGACAGTTTACCTGACCGGCCTGCCGAGTGGTGCGCCGTCCGTGAGTGGGCAGTGCTAGTCTTGAACCAAAAGTAGAGATGGGAGGCGCTCATGATCCACCATCTGGGCATTGTTGTTTCCGATTTCGTGCGCAGCGCGGCGCTGTTTGATGGCTGCCTGGCGCCGCTGGGCATCCGCAGGGCGGTGACTGACCTGGACTGGGCCATCTATGCCGCTGCCACCGGTCATCCTTTCCTCTGGGTGGGCTCTGAGATTCCCAGTTTCTGGGAAAACGGACATGAGCCTTCCCGCAGCCCGATACATTTGGCCTTTATCGCGCCGAACCGGGATGCGGTGAATGCTTTTTATCGCGCGGCGATAGACCTGGGGGCGGAAGATAACGGCCCGCCAGGTCCGCGCGTGAGCGACGCAAGTTTCTATAGCGCCTTCATTATTGACCTTGACGGCAACAACATCGAAGCCACTGTTCAGGAAACTTAGCCTCGTTTCTGCTTGCTGCGCGCTGAAGCTGCCCTCATCAGGACTTTCCACTTTTGCCGTTCCGCGATGCGTTCCAGCGCTGTCTGCTGGTTGCGTGCCACTTCACGTTGCAGTTTGTGGAAATTGTGCAGGCGGTCCGGGTCCACGTGACCGATGACCGCACAGCCAGGTTCTCCCTCGTGCCGGCAATCGCGAAACTGGCAGCCTGCCGCCAATGATTCGATATCATCGAACGCCGTTGAAAGGGATTCGGGGCTCAAGGCACGCAAACCTGGCGTGTCAATGATGCAGGCGCCGGAGCGGCAGATGTGCAGCGAACGGGCAGTGGTCGTATGACGGCCTCGGCTATCGCTACGCCGCACACCACCAGTCTCCTGCGCCGAACCGGTCAGCGCATTGGTTAGGGTTGACTTGCCTGCGCCGGAGGAGCCAAGCAGGCAAATTGTCTGTCCAGCACCCAGCCATGGCTCCAGCTGGGCTACCGACTCAGCGGATGTGCCGTTGACGAGAAGGACTTGTGTACCCAGCGGGATACGCTGGTGTATTGCCGCCAACGGGCCAGCGGTATCGGCGCAGATATCCGGCTTGCTGAGGATGATCAAGGGCGTGACTTCCGCTGCGGCGGCCAACGCCAGGTAGCGTTCGATCCGGCGCAGGTTGAAGTCAGCGTCCAGGCCCATGACCAGCAAGGCGGTATCGATATTGCTGGCGATTGGAGGCGCATCCGCGCGTGCAAATTGATTCGCTGGGGATAAGCGCTGGCTTATCCACACCTCATTTAAAGCGTTTGACTCGGCAATAACCCAGTCACCGACGCATAACGGCGTCTCGGCCAATAGGCGTGGCAGGGCGCGGGCGTGGAATTCGGCGGTTCCGTCATGCAGGGTGATGCGGTCGCGCTGGTATTCGGTGATGCGGCACAGCTGGCCGGCGATAACGCCGCTCAGCTGCGAAATGATTGTGTTGTTAAGTCCGATATTGCGTAATGCTTCGTAATCGAAGTCGATCATGATGATGAGCTTTTTCCATAGGTGAACACGGCCAGCCACGCACGGCGTGGCAAGCGAAGATGGTCTGGAAAAGTCGGCGCCCGGCTGGGCGCTTTTGCTCAGCGTTGAAGCTCAGGCAGCCGACAGGAGGGCAAGATCAAAGGTACGCATGGTTTGTCTCCTGTCAGGTGAGTTGGAAGGACGCCAGTGTCGCATTAGCGGGATGGCAAGTCAATGCGGTGGTTCGCGATCGACGGTGCGAACTTCGGAGTATTCGGGTTGCAGCGCATCTTCGATGACTTCCAAAGCAAGCTGCGGTTGGGCGGCGCCGCACATGAAGATGTCGGCTGCCGCAAAGCCGTTTTCCGGCCAGGTATGGATCGAGATATGGGATTCCGCCAGCAGCACGACGCCGGTCACGCCTAGCCCGGCTCCGAAGCTGTGGAAGTGGCTATGCAGCACCTGGGCGCCCGCCTCGGCCGCCGCTGCACGCAGCAGCTGCTCAATCTTTACGCAGTCCGTCAGCAGGTCCGGTTCGATGCCGGCCATGTCCGCCAGCAGATGGGTGCCACTTGGTTGGTGAATGCTCACTTATGGCCTCCGCCGCCACCACCGCCACTGCCCCAGCCGCCGGCGTTGGAAGACCAGCTGCTGCCGTGGTAGCCGCTACCACTTCCCGAGGACGGGGCGTTGATAAATTTAACCCAGCTGGAGCCGACGCTGAACAAGCTCACCATCAGGGCGTAGCCGAAGAATTTATTCATTTTTTCTGATCGTTGTTCATTGCGTCCAGCAGCCAGGCCGGCACGTAAAGCGCCAGGCAGGCAACGATGGTTGGGCCGATTGTGCCGCCGAAATTGAATAGCAGCGGAATCGCATTCAGCGCCACCATGCCCATCATCCAGTTCTTGGCGGAGCGCTTGTAGCGGTCCTTGCCGGAGTCTTCGGTGACAGCGCTTGATCGTGGCTCGCCTTTGACGGCATCGCCGAACCAGGCCTTCAGCTGGTCCCAGGCTACCGGCGTGGAGCGCGACCAGCCAAGTTCGGTGGTGGTCAGTTCGGCCGCCAGCGTGACTTGTTGGCGGCGGTATTCGTAGACGTGGGTATGGTCGCCCGCCTGCACGCGCCAGTTGAAGGCGCCGGCAGCGTAGGTCACCACTGAGTTGTAGTCATACAGCTTGTTGAAATCCGCCTTGTCCAGCGTGGCTGTCTGGCTATCGAGCGACTTCGCCTCCGGCCACTGGTCCATGACGTTGGCGCGCGACCAGCCATCTTCGGTTTCGACCAGCCAGGTAAAGCCATTGCGGCTGCCATACAGAAGGTATTCGGTCCAGCTGCTGCCTTCATCGTCGGCGCGGCGCATTACACCGATGATGGTGAAGTCCTGGTTGCCCAATTTGCCGGTGGCGCCCAGCGGCAGCGTAAAGCGCTCGCGCTCCTGCTTTTCGCCGATGGCGATGACTTCCGCCTTTGGACTGGCGGCATCGATCTGTGTGTGGCAGGACTGGCAAACCAGGCTGGCCGTCATGCCGGGCAGGTATTTGATCTGGGTGCCGCAATTCGGGCAATCCAGCGCATCGAGCTTGCCGCGGTAACGGCCGGTGGTGCGCTTGATTTCTTCGACATCGCGCAGAAGCTGGCATTGCATCGCTTCCAGCGTGACGGCGACGCCGGTGTACAGCAGCGGCGGGCCTTCTTCCGAATAGTCGATGGTCAGGAATTGCCCGCCACGGCGGAAGTCGGCCGCTTTGACTTCCCAGCCGTCGCCGACCTTGAACGGCAGTTCGCCCTGGCCTCCGATGCAGCGCGAAGTGCGCACATCGGCCGACATATAGCGTTCGCCCACCAATTGGTAGGGTTTGCCGGGCTGCAGCTCCTCGAATGCTGGCAGGGCGTTGCCGTCCGGCGCGCGCAGCGTGGTCACCATGTACTGGCCGGAAGCATCGCCCAGCCAGCCGGTGGTGGCGTCATCGAAGACGATGTACCACTCGTTCCACATTCCGGCGTCGTACTTCAGCTGGATGCGGCCGACCACATTGAAATTGCGGCCGCCCAGCACGCCGCTGGTGCCGACCTGGATCGGCGAGTAGTCCTCCAGCACGGAGGAAATCTTGCCCAGGTCTTTGACCGCGCCGGCCTCTTTCAGTACGCGCGTGTTGCAGTACTCGCACACCGCCATGACGGAGGCGTGCGAGCGGAAGTTTACCTCTGCGCCGCAGCTAGGGCAGGAAACGGTTTGCATGCGGCCTGGCTTATCCGATCAGCTTTTTGAGCAGTTCAGCCTTGGTGGCATCGTAATCGGCCGGCGAGATCAGACCCTTGTCCAGCAGGCCTTTCAGCTTGCCGAGACGGTCTTCGATCGATTCCTGTGCCGGCGCAGCGGGAGCTGCCGGTGCGGCGGTTGAAGGAGCTTGGGCGGCGCCTGGATTCAGCGCTTGGCCCATGGCCTGGCCCATCACCTGGCCGACTGTCAGGCCAGCACCCAGTCCTGCTCCAATGCCTGCCAGGCCGCCTTCGTTGCCGGCAGCCAGAGGGATCGATTGCGCGACCTGGAATTTGGTGTAGCCGGCCATCTTGTCGGCGCCCAGGCCGCCCTTCATGCCGGCAGAGATACGCTCGTCCAGCGCGGCCTGCAGTTCTTCCGGCAGGCTGACGCTGGCCACATTGAATTCATCCAGGGCGATACCGTAGCGGCCGAACGCGTCGGCCAGGCCGCCTTTGACTTCCTGCGCCATCAGGGCCTGGTTGGCGGCCATGTCGAGGAAGGCGATTTGCGAGGCGCCAAGCGAGCTGGCCATGGAAGCCAGCAGGATGCCGCGCAGCTGGTCTTCCACGTCGTCGCGGGTATAGGTGTCGCGGGTGCCGCTCAATTCGGTGAAGAACTTGCGCGGGTCGGTCACGCGGTAGGAATACATGCCGAAGGCGCGCACGCGGATCATGTCGAAATCCTTGTCGCGGATTGTGATCGGCTGCGGCGTGCCCCATTTACGGCCGGTCTGCACGCGGGTGCTGAAGAAGTAGACGTCCGATTTGAACGGGGAGGCGAATAGCTTGTCCCAGTTTTTCAGGTTGGTCAGCAGGGGCAGCGTCTGCGTGGTGAGCTTGTGGGTACCGGGGCCGAATACGTCGGCGATCTGGCCTTCGTTGACGAACACCGCGATCTGCGATTCACGCACGACCAGCACGCCGCCATTCTGGATCTCGAAGTCTTGCATAGGGTAGCGCCAGGACAGCACGCCTTCCGTCTCTTCGTTCCACTGCAATACGTCAATAAACTGCTTCTTGATAAAGCTGCCGATACCCATGATGTGACCTCTTTCAGGTTCAGGAAATGCAGGCGGCGTTGATGCCGCCGATGGAAAGCGAAATAGTGCCGAGCAAGCCGCCGAAAGCGCTGTTGTCGGCTTCAATCTGGTCTTGCGCCATTTTCAGGCAGCGCGTGGTCACGCCGTAGCCAAGCGCCTGTACCACCATTGCGCCGAAGGCCCAGCCCAGGAACTGCTGCCAGTCGTTGGTGTGCAGGAGGCTCGATGCGATGGTCATCGAAAAACCCAGCATGGCGCCGCCAAGCGAAAAGGCTGCGGCGTGGTTGCCCTGCCGGATCAGCTTTACTTCATCATAGGGCGTCATCCAGGTATATGCCTTGAAGAAGACGACCAACAATATTGCGGCGAGTGCCAGGTGGACCAGATAATTTAGGATGGCGTTCACGTCGATCCCCGGTTAAAGTAACAAGCTTGCTAACAAAGAAACATATTAGAGCATAAGCGGCCAAATGACCAAAAAGATTCTTATTGTTTCAGTCTTCGTCGTCGCGTCATGCGGACTTGCCTATGAATTGATTGCCGGTGCGCTTTCAAGTTACCTGCTCGGCGACTCGGTGCTGCAGTTCTCCACCATTATCGGCTGCTACCTGTTTGCCATGGGCGTAGGCGCGCATTTCTCGAAATATGTGAAGGACGACGATGTGCTGGCACGCTTTGTCGACATCGAGCTGGCGGTGGGCTTGATTGGCGGCGTATCGGCGGCGCTGTTGTTCATGACCTTTGCCTGGGCTTCCGCGCCTTTCCACACTTTGCTATACGTGATGGTGTTCCTGGTCGGGGCACTTGTCGGCATGGAGATTCCGCTTGTGATGCGCGCGCTGAATTCGCGGCAGACGGAGTTCAGTGAGCTGGTGAGCCGGGTGCTGACATTCGACTACCTTGGGGCGCTTGCGGTGTCGCTGCTCTTCCCGCTGGTGCTGGCGCCGCAGCTTGGGCTGGTGCGCACCGGTTTCCTGTTCGGGATGCTGAATATCGCGGTGGCCCTGTGGACAATTTACGTTTTTCGCACAGAGCTTGCGAATGTGGCGGGGCGTTTGCTCCGCGCCAGCGCGGTGATGCTGGCGCTGGTGATCGGTTTCGGCGCCGCCGACCGACTGACCAGCTGGGGCGAGCATGGCTTGTTTGGCGACGAGATCGTGTATTCGACCACTACGCCGTACCAGCGCCTCGTCATCACCAAGTGGAAGGATGACCTGCGCCTGTATATCAACGGCAACCTGCAGTTTTCTTCGCGCGACGAGTACCGTTATCACGAGGCGCTGGTGCATCCGGTGATGGGCGCGCTGCCTTGGGCGAAGCGCGTGCTGATCCTGGGCGGCGGCGACGGGCTTGCGCTGCGCGAAGTCCTGCGTTATCCACAGGTGGAACACGTTACACTGGTCGACCTGGACCCGGCCATGACGGCGGCCTTCACCCAGCGCGACGAGCTGGTGGCGTTGAATAAGGGATCCTTCCGCGACAAGCGTGTACATGTAGTGAATGCCGATGCGGCCATCTGGCTGCAGCAGAATGCGGACATGTTCGATGCCGCGATTGTCGATTTCCCCGATCCTTCCAGTTTCGCGCTGGGCAAGCTGTATTCGGTGCCGTTCTACGGGATGCTGAAGAAGCACGTTGCCGCGAATGGACTTGTCGTCATCCAGGCCACATCGCCGTTCTTTGCACCGCATGCCTATTGGACTGTTGATGCCACTTTGCGCGAGGTGGGTATGCGTACCTGGCCGTACCACTTGTATGTGCCTTCGTTCGGCGAATGGGGCTTCATCATGGCGTCGCCGCAGATGGATTACCGGCCGCCGGAATCGTATCAATTGCCGATGCGCTTCCTGAACGCGGAAACGACAAAGGAAATGTTCGCCTTTCCGCCGGATATGAAGCCACTGCCGATGGCGCCGAACCGGCTCAACACCCAATCGCTGGTGCATGAATTCGAGCAGGACTGGCGTCGGGTGATCCGCTGATGCTGCGCCGTTCTTTCCTGGCCTGGGCCGCCGCCAGCGGCGCGACCGCTGCGGCCAGTGTGGCGGGCTATTTGCATTGGCAGGAAGTCACACCGACCGTGATTGCGCCGGGTCGCGAGGAGGGGCACTTCCTGCGTGACCGCAAACCTTTGCCGGCGCCTTCGCAAGCTTTGTCGACCGGTGTGCTGATCCTTGGTTCCGGCGTCGCGGCTCTGACTGCGGCCTGGAAACTGCGCAAAGAAGGGCATGCTGATTTCTTGATGCTCGATGGGCCGGAGCCTTATGGGAACGCGGCTGGGGGCAGCTTTGGAGAACTGGCATTTCCGACCGGTGCGCACTACTTGCCGCTGCCGACGCAGGAATGCTTTCATGTGCGCGAAATCCTGGCGGACCTTGGCGTGATCCAGCGCGGCGCAGATTCGCGCAAGCCTTACTACGATGAGCGCTTCGTATTGCATGGGCCGGAAGAGCGTCTGCTGTTTGATGGCAAATGGCAGGAGGGCATCTTGCCGCATGAGGGCCTGCCGCATGCGGAGTTGGCGGAGCACAAGCGCTTCTTCGCACAGGTGGAAGCCTTGCGCAGCGCGGTCGGGGCGGACGGCAAGCGCCGCTTCACGTTCCCAAGCGAGCATTCCTCGAACGACGCCGAAGCGGCGCGCCTGGATGGCATGAGCTTTGGCGCCTGGGTGGCGCAGAACGGGTACCGGTCGCCTTCCTTGCTCTGGTATCTGGGGTATTGCTGCCGCGATGATTATGGCGCGGGAATTGATGCGGTGTCGGCGTGGGCCGGGCTGCATTACTTCAGCGGGCGCGGCGGCGAGGCAGAGAATGCGGAGCAGGGTGCCTGGCTGACTTGGCCGAATGGTTTGCAGGCACTGGCAAGCGGCATGGAGAATCTGGCGCAGCCAAAGCGTTTGGCAGGCAGCGCTGTGAAGGTGCGGACGTTGGCCGGCGGCGGGGTGGAAGTGCTTTGCTTTGCACTCGAACTCGGCGTACCGCGTACGTTCACCGTCCACGCGCGGCGAGTCATTTCTGCGATGCCACTGCATGTTGCGGCGAGGGTTGTGGAAAACATGCCGGATGTCCACAGGCAGATTCACGCGCCCTGGATGGTGGCGAATTTTCTAATGAAGCGTTTTCCACAGGAGCTGCCAGACGCTCCGCTGTCGTGGGACAACGTTGTGCATAACACGAAGGGCTTGGGTTATGTGGTCTCAACCCACCAGGATATTCGCGTGGCGCCGCCTGAAAAAACCGTCTTTACCAGCTATATGGCGCTGGCGGACCGCGATCCGCGCGAGGCGCGCAAGTGGATGACGGAGGCGAATGGCGATGAGTTGCTGGCGCTGGCGAGCATCGACCTGAAGGCAGCTTACGGGGCGCAGTTCGAGCGTTGCGTGGAGCGTGTCGACATTACGCTGCGCGGTCATGCGATGGCGGTGCCGGTACCGGGATTCCGCAATGATGCGGGCTTGAAGGCATTGCGAGAGATGGATGGGCCGGTGCTGTTTGCCCATTCTGACTTGAGCGGCTTCTCCGTGTTTGAAGAAGCGTCCTGGTGGGGATACCGCGCAGCGCAGCGGGCGCTGCGCGGTTAGCAAGCTATTACTTGGCGGCGGGAGCGGCAGCTGGTGCTGGCGCGGCTGCCGCTGCCGGAGTTTCAGCTGGCTTTTCAGCTTTCTTGTGCGCGACCTTGTGCACGGCCTTCTTCTCTACTTTCGGCTCGGTCTTCACATCGGTCTTGGCTTCGGCTTTCACTTCGGTCTTGGCATCGGGCTTAACTTCGGTTTTGGCCGCTACCTTGGCTTCAGCCTTTGCGCTGGTGCTGTTGACCGCAGCTGCGGCTGCAGGAGTTGCTGCTGGCGCAGGGGTGGCTGGAGCTGCAGGAGTGGTTGCGAAAGCAGCGGTAGCGAACAGGCCGGCGATCAGGGTAGCGATGGTCTTTTTCATGGTGTATGTCCTTTAGTTTTCGTGGTTGGTTACGATAAATCGGTGATTACTTAGCAGCTGGAGCCGGTGCAGGCGCCGCGGCCGTGGTCGGGGCCGGGCTCGCCTTCACTTCGGTTTTGGTTTCGGCCTTGGTTTCGGTGGCCTTTACTGCTTTCTTGTGCTCGGTCTTCTTCTCTACTTTCGCCTCTACCTTGGCTTCAGCCTTGGCGCTGCTGCTGGAGGCTGCAGCTGCGGCTGCAGGAGCTGCGGTTGCTGCTTGGGCGGCTACAGGAGCAGCTGGGGTGATTGCGAAAGCAGCGGTAGCGAACAGGCCGGTGATCAGGGTAGCGATAATGTTTTTCATGGTGTCCTCGAGTGAAAGTGTATAAATCGTTTAGCTAATTAGTTATTTCTTTTCAGCGGCAGGTTTCTGTACTTCTTGTTTTACTTCAGCTTTAACTTCAGCCTTTACTTCAGCCTTTACTTCCGGGACAGCTGGTGCAGCCGGGGCAGGAGTTTGTTGTGCGAATGCGGCGCTTGCGAACAGACCGACGATCATGGTTGCGATGACTTTTTTCATTTTTAAATCCTCACTGTTAGTTGATCTTGTGTAGCGCACTGTTTCCTGTGTCACTGAGCTGAAAACGGGATCACTCATCAATGTGTTGACGGTCATTACAAACCCTTACATTTGTCGCAGATTTACAAAACTTTACGCAGCGCGCATAGAAGCGACATGCCTCCTCCCTAAAGTGGCCAAACCCACTAACCCGAAAGGAGATGTCATGAAGAAGACCTGGATTGCAATCGCCACCGCCGTCGCTGCACTTGGCGGCAGCGCCTTCGCCGCAGGTTCCGGCCATGAGCGAGGCCACGGCGCTGGCCACAGTCCGTGGACGATGGACGCGGCGCAAGCGGATAAGCACATTGAAATGATGGTGGAGCACATCCTGCCGGCCGGCACGGCGGCGCAAAAATCGCGCGTGACCGAAATCGCCAAGGCCTGCTTCAACGATGTCAAGCCGATCCACCAACAACTGCAGGATGGGCATGAGGCTATGACCAAGCTACTTGCGCAGCCTTCGATCGACCGCGCCGAACTGGAAAACCTGCGTGCTGACCACGTGAAGAAGATGGACCAGATGTCGCGCCGTGTGCTGGCCGCCGCGATGGATGCCGCCGAAGTCCTCTCGCCGGACCAGCGCGCAAAGTTCAACGGCGCCCTGCATATGATGGCGACCAGCCACATGGGAAGCCATACGGGGAGCCATTAAGTTATAGTCTTGACCATGTCCCAACCCCTTGTCCTCATCATCGATGATGACCAGCGCCTGGCGGCGATGGTCGAAACCTACCTGGCCCAGAATGGCCTGCGCGTGGAGCATGCAGAAACCGCGCAGGTTGGGCTGGATAAGCTGGCGCAGGCAGCGCCGGGGCATTATTCCGTCCTTATCCTGGATTTGATGCTGCCGGACGTCGATGGATTGGAGGTATGTCGCCGCCTGCGCGCCATGTCGCTGCCCTTACGCAGCTTGCCGGTGCTGATGCTGACGGCCAAGGGGGATCCGCTCGACCGCGTCGTTGGCCTGGAACTTGGCGCGGACGACTACCTGCCTAAGCCTTTCGAACCGCGCGAGTTGCTGGCGCGGCTGCGGGCCTTGCTACGCCGTCCAACGCTCGCCGATACCTCTGAGGAAGCCGCCGAGCCGCCGCTGCGTTTCGGTCGGCTTGAAATCAATCCCGGCGCGCGTGTTGTGCGTGTGGATGGCGACGAACGGCCTCTGACCGCTTACCAGTTCGATTTGTTGTTGGCCTTTGCCCAGCGCGCGGGACGTGTGCTGTCGCGCGAGCAGCTGCTCGAAGCACTGAATGGCGGTGCGCTGGAGCCATTTGACCGATCGATTGACGTGCACGTGGGCCGCCTGCGCGCCATCATCGAGGACGATCCCAAGTCGCCGCGCCGCATCATCACCGTGCGCGGCGCAGGCTATGTCTTTGCTAAGGTTCAGGATGCCTGATTTCGCTCACCGCATGTACGTGCGCATCTACGCGACGCTGATTGCCTGCATCGTGCTGGCGGTCCTGCTGTTCGGCTATATCCATTTCTGGTTCGCGCCGCCGAAGCATATGCCGCGCAACGCCACGATGGCCGTGATTGTGCTGCTGGTGATGATTGCGATCGTGATTGCTGCGGGTGCTTATCCCGTCGTAAGGCGCATAACGCGCCGGCTTGAGCGCCTGCAGGCCAGCGTGCAGGCCTGGGGGCGGGGCGACTTGGCCGCACGCGTGCAGTTGGAGGGCCGGGATGAGGTGGCGCAGCTGGCTGGCAGCTTCAATGATTCAGCGGAGCGCATCGAGGCGCTGGTCTGCGCGCAGAAGTCCCTGCTGGCCAATGCTTCACACGAATTGCGCTCGCCGCTGGCCCGCATCCGGATGGCGGTAGAGCTGCTGCAGGATGCGGCCAGCCCCGCGATACGTCAGGAATTGGGGCGCAATATCTCAGAGCTGGACCAGTTGATCGACGAAGTGCTGCTGGCAAGCCGCCTGGATGCCGTGCCTTTGAACGGTGGCGCGAGGGAAGAGGTCGACTTTACGGGCATCGTCGCCGAGGAGTGCGCGCGCGTAGGCGCGGCCCTTGATGGCGTGGCGGGCGTGCTGACTGGCGACGCCACGCTGCTGCGGCGCATGGTGCGCAACCTGCTGGAGAATGCGCGGCGCCATGGTGGTGATGCAGGCGTCAGCGTGGTGCTGGCCAGCACGCTAAACGGCACCATGCTCGAAGTCTGCGACCGTGGCCCCGGCGTGCCGGTGGCGGAGCGTGAACGGATATTCGAGCCCTTCTACCGCCTCCCCGGCGCGTCGGAAAAAGCCGGCAGCGTTGGCCTGGGCCTGTCGCTGGTGCGCCAGATCGCCCGCCGCCACGGCGGCGAGGTCGAATGCCTGCCGAACGGCGAACATGGCGCCTGCTTCCGGGTTACGCTCCCGTCAGGCGGTCAGTCATCCGTTTGATGGCGCGCAGCTGGCGGCCGTTTTTCACGGAATATTCCTGGTCGTCGTAACCCCACCAGTCCCAGCACGCTTTTGGATTCGGCATCGGGCTAAGCGCCGCCGCTTGCGGGTAGAGCACCACGATCTTGTTGGTATCGGCCCAGGCGTTGTAGCCGGCGTGGCGCGCGTAGGTGTCCTTGAGATTGCCGATGTCCTGCATGCAGCCATGCAGTGCAATGTGCAGCTTGCAGCCCGCGCCGCCGGCTTCGCAGCCAGGCGGGATGTAGACATAGCCGGTGTTGGCCATGCCGTGCGAGGTGGGTGAGGGCAGGAACTCCGACTGGTCGAACTCCTGTAGCTTACCGGCAGGAGCTTCATTGTCGCCGCGCGCTTTCAGCGGGCCGTAAATCCATTGCAGCAGGTTGCCGGCGGCATCGAAACCGCAGTTGCTGATGAAGGGCGTGGCGAGTGCATCGCACTTGTTGCCGAAGCTGTCGGTCGGCATGGCGTGGCCGGCGGCCAGGTCGCTCTTGTATTCCACTTGGGCGGCGGGGATGAAGGCGGCATAGTATTTCGCCAGGTCGGCCATCGAAGTGGACGGCACCAGCTTGTCGAGGGTGCCGGAGAACATCCACACCCGGTGCGCGGCGAGTTTCGAGATTGGGTCAACCTGGCCGGCCTCGGCGCGCTTGCGGGTCAGCGCTGCCAGTTCAGCGACGTCGGCGCCTTTGCAGCTGCCAATGGCGGCCATCATGCTGCCTTGCGCGCAGTAATAGCTGCCGCCGGCGATGATGCCCGCGCCAACCAGGCTGCCCGAGTAGGCGACCTCGTATTGCACGGCCATGAAGGCGCCCGACGACAGGCCGGAAATCGATACTTGCTGCGTTTTCATCGCCGGTAGCGGCGCTGGCGCAGCAGCGGCTTGTGCGGCGGCGGCCAGCGCCAACGTGCAGCCTGCAATTGTCATACAATCGGAAAACCGAATGAAACGGAAGAGACTACCCATGCCATCTATCCTCACCAAATTTGCCGCGCTATCCGCGCTGAGCCTGAGCGCCGCCGCTGCCTTCGCACAGGCGCCTGCCGCGCAACCTGCAGTTGCCGCCGCCGCCAACGCGCCGGCTACCAACTGCCCCGCTATCCTGAAACAATCCTTCAACCGCCTGCAGGACGATGCACCGCAGGACCTGTGCCAGTACGCCGGCAAAGTGATCCTGGTCGTCAATACGGCCAGTTATTGCGGCTACACCCCGCAATACAAAGGACTGGAAGAAGTGTATGCGAAATATTCCGGAAAAGGATTGGTCGTGCTGGGCTTCCCGTCGAATGATTTCGGCAAGCAGGAGCCGGGCAGCAGCAAGGAGATCGCGGACCTCTGCTACAACACCTATGGCGTGAAATTCCCGATGTTCGCCAAATCGGTGGTGTCGGGCGACGCGCCGAACCCGTTCTACGCGAAGCTGATCAAGGCGACCGGCAAGACGCCGGCCTGGAACTTCCATAAGTACCTGATCGACCGCAAAGGCAATGTGGTCGAGAGCTTCCCGAGCAAGGTCAAGCCGGACGACAAGGCCCTGGTTGAAGCGCTCGAGAAGGCACTCGGCGGCTGATTAAGCCTGGGCGAGGCTAAAGCCTTCGTCCAGCCAGCCGGTAATCCCGCCGGTCATGATTTTCACCGGCCGGCCCAGTTTAGCCAGGCGGATCGCTGCGCGGGCCGCGCCGTTGCAGTGCGGTCCGGCGCAGTAGGTGACGAACAGGGTGTCCTGCGGGTACTCCTCAAGTTTGGAACCGATGATCTTGCGCTGCGCCAGGTCGACCGCGCCTGGCACGTGGCCGGCTGAGTATTTTTCCGTTCCGCGCACATCCAGCAGCACGAAATCCTGCCCGGCGGTGCCCATCACGCTGTGGACATCCCAGCAATCCGTCTCAAAACGCAGCGAATCGTCGAAGTGGGCGAGAGCTTCGGCACTTGGGGCGGCGGCGACTTCGGTCACGATGGATGGCATCTCAATTCTCCTGTAGCGGTTGAAAGTGGCTCCATTGTCGGCCGCCGCCGTCACGCCCGGCAGTGGCGCGAATGCCATAATGCATTAAGATTGCGCCATGAGCGCGAAAAAACACCTGGTCGTAGCGCTGGCCTACGACGGCCTGTGCACCTTTGAATTTGGCTGCACGGTCGAAATGTTTGCCCTGGAGCGCCCGGAACTGGGCGTGGAGTGGTATGACTTTTCCGTCTGCGCCGTTGAACCGGGCCCGATCCGTGCGTCGGGCGGTATCACGGTGCAGGCGCCTTACGATCCCTCCCTGCTGGAGCGGGCGGACACCATCATCATTCCCGGCTGGCGCGATGCGGACGAGGAGCCGCCGCCAGCCCTCCTGGCCCAGATCCGTGCCGCCCATGCGCGCGGCGCCCGGTTTTGCACCATCTGCTCCGGTGTGTTTGTGCTGGCCGCTGCCGGAGTCCTGGACGGCCTGCGCACCACCACGCACTGGCGCTACGTCGACCGCTTGCAGCAGCGTTATCCGCGCGTGCAGGTTCTGGCGGATGACTTGTACGTCGATGAAGGGCAAATTATTACCTCGGCCGGTTCTGCGGCGGGACTGGATATGCTGCTGCACCTGGTGCGGCGCGATTACGGCGCGCGGGTCGGCAATATGGTGGCGCAGCGGCTGGTGGTTGCGCCGCACCGCGAAGGTGGCCAGGCGCAGTTCCTGCCGCGTCCCATGGCGCATGATGAGCAGGGCAGGTTGTCGCGCTTGATGGACTGGTTGCGCAGCCATCCGGCGGAAGCGCACACGGTGGCCAGCATGGCTCAGCGTGCGGCCATGAGCCCGCGCACTCTGCAGCGGCAATTCCAGGACGCTACCGGCATGGGGCCGGTTGAGTGGCTGGTGCGTGAGCGAGTGGCGATCGCGAAGGATTTGCTGGAGTCGCCCGATATCGCGTTGGCCCAGGTGGCCGAGCGGGCTGGTTTTGGCTCGGAAGAGTCGCTGCGCCATCATTTCAGGCGCATAGCGGCCACCACGCCGGGCGCTTATCGTCGCGCTTTCCTTGTCACGGGCAATCGTGCGGCATAAGCTGGTAGCTCCTTTTCCAACTGGAGGTTGCCATGGCTTATGTCGATGGATTCGTCGTGCCGGTTCCCAAAAAGAACATGGATGCGTACTTGGAAATGTCGCGCAATTGCGCCAAAGTGTGGCGCGAATTTGGCGCAATTGAATATCGCGAGACGGTCGCTGATGATGTGAAAGTCGGCGTCCATACTTCCTTCCCGCAAGCAGTAAAGCTGGAAGATGGCGAAGTGGTCGTCTTCTCGTGGATTATCTATCCCTCGAAGGAAGTACGCGATTCATGCAATGAGAAAGTCATGGCCGACCCGCGCATGAAGGAGATGATGGATCCTGCCGGGATGCCATTCGATGGCAAGCGCCTGATCTACGGCGGCTTTGAGATGGTGATAGATTTGTAGTCACTTAATCATTGTTGCGGAAACGACTCAAGGCGGGTTTTGAGGGCAGGGCTTGGCGTATGATCGAGCGAAACCTATCCTCCTGCCCGTCATGAAACGATTGCCGGCATTACCCGAAAACCCTTTCTTTGTGCGCTCCGCAGCGTTGATGGTCATGCTGGCAGCGCTGGTGGCGTCATTCGTTGCCTACTCGTTGCAGGAACTGCGCGTCGATGAAATCAATGTGCAGCGCGAGCAATCTTTGCGATTGATGAACGAACTGCGCTTTTCCTCGCAAGACCTGACCAGCCTGGCGCGTTCACAGGCTGCCACCGGCAAGGCGCACTATCGCCGTTACTATGATGAAGTGCTGGCCATCCGCGAAGGCAAGCAGGCGCGCCCCGAGCGCTATGATGGCGTCTATTGGGACCTGGTGACCGCGGATGGCAACCGGCCGCGCTCCTTCAGCAACGACCGTACGCCCCTGGTCGAGCGCATGCGCCAGGCCGGCTTCAATGACGCCGAATTGAACCTGCTGCAGGTCGCCAAACGCAAATCCGACGAGCTGAGCGCGGTGGAATACGAAGCTATGGACCTTGCAGCAAGCGGCCAGAAAGAGAAAGCGTGGGCAGCCCTGTTCGGCGAGCGTTACGACGGCGCAAAGCAGGAAATCATGCAGTCGATCGATTCGGCGTTCATTGCGGTCGACGGGCGCACGCGCGAGGCCGTCGGCGGGGCCCAGGCCAGCGCGCGGACCTGGCGTCTGATTGTGGCAGTTCTCGGCGTGCTGTGCATGTCCATGCTGGTAGAGCTCTACTTTGCAGCGCGCCGCACGCTGGGCGGGACGGTTGGCGAGATCTATGAAGTCATGCTGGACCTGGCGGAAGGCCGCTTTGGCCGCGTGCTGGCGGCGCGCAAACAGGAAAGCGTGCTGGGTTGGCTGGGACAAATGCAGCACGACCTGCAGGAAGCCGACGCGCAGAAGCGCGAGGCAGCGCGCCAGGTGCAAGAGTCGTTCGACCGCCTGGACAAAATAGCCCGCATGGTGCCGGGCATGGTGCACGTTTTCCGGCGCCAGGCCGATGGCAGGCTCAGTTTTCCATATGCCAGCAATGCGATGCACGGCCTGTATGGCACGGACCCGGAATGTGTACGCGACGATGCCGCGCCCGTATTGGAGAAGCTGCATCCGGACGACCGAGCCGCCGCAAGGGAATCGATGATGGAATCGGTGCGTACGCTGGCGCCATGGCAATTTGAATTTCGCGTCCAGCAGGAGGAGAGCGCAGACCGCTGGCTGCAAAACAGCGCAGTGCCGGAGCGCCAGCCCGACGGCAGCGTGCTGTGGTACGGCTACACCGCCGACGTGACGGACCGCCGGCGCGCGGCCGAGGAATCGCGGGTGGCGGCGATTGCCTTCGACACCAAGGAAGGATTGCTGGTCAGCGACGCAGCGGGCCGCATCCTGCGGGTCAATCGGGCACTGGCCACGCTCAGCGGCTATACCCTGGCCGAACTAGCGGGCGATACGCCGCAACGCCTGTACTCAGTGCCGGGAGAACCGGCGCTGATGGCGGCAATTGCGGTGGCTATCGGGCAGCACGATACCTGGGAAGGCGAAATCGAATTGCGCCGCAAGGACGGCAGCGCATGCCCGGTGCTCACGTCCATCACTGCGGTGCGTGGGCTGGCCGGCGAAGTAACGCATTACGTGCACATGTTTGTCGATAACTCGGAGCGCAAGGCGCGCGAGGAGCTGGTGCGGCGCCTGGCTTATTTCGATGCGCTGACCGGCCTGCCGAACCGGCGCTTGCTGATGGACCGCCTGCAGCAGGCGCTGTACGCCAGCAATCGCAGCAAGCGGCATGGGGCGCTGTGTTTCATCGACCTTGATAAATTCAAGGCGCTCAACGACAACCACGGCCATGAATACGGCGACCGCTTGCTTCAGCAGGTGGCGCAGCGATTGCAGGATAGTGTGCGCGCCGGCGACACGGTGGCGCGGTTGGGCGGCGACGAGTTCGTGCTGGTGCTGGAAGCGCTGGATGCGCAAGCGGGAACTGCGTACCAGCAAGCGGAAGCCGTTGGCGCCAAGGTACTGGCTGCACTGTCCGCCACTTTCCAGCTGGATGATTTGGAGTGGAATTGTTCCGGCAGCCTGGGACTGACCTTGTTCGGCGCCCATCCGGTGGAGCCGGACGTGCTGATAAAACAGGCAGATACCGCAATGTACGAGGCCAAGAAGGCTGGCCGGAATGCGTTGCGCTGCTACGCCGCTTGAGCGCCAGCCACCAGCACGGCACGCAGCGCGCCGCGCAGGGAATTGCACACGACGATTTCCTCCGAGGCGAGCAACATTTCGCGAGTAATCACGCTTTCCTGGGCGCCCCAGGCTTCCATCATCACTGCGCGCATCACACCCGGCAAAATACCTGTAGATAAAGGCGGCGTTATCCACAGCCCATCCTTGCGGATGAAGACATTGCTGCGGCCTCCTTCCGTCAGTTCTTCCCGTTCATTGAAGAACAGCTTGTCGAAGGCTCCTTGTGCGTCGGCGGCTTTCCACGCCGCGTCATAACGTTCGCGGACGGTGGATTTGTGGCGCAGGAAAAGGTCGCTGCTGTCGGTGGCTTCGTCGGCCAGCTGCACGCGCACGGGTTCTTGCAAAGGCGTCAGCACGCCGGCCTGCACGGCGAAGGCGCCGGCGTTGTTCATTGCCAGGCGCAGGCGGTGTGGCTGGCTGGCGGGCAGGGCCTGGCAAGCCAGTGCGAGGCAGGCGCGGGCGGCCGCTTCATCCCAGGCGAAACCGAAATAGCGGGCGGACTTCCCAAGACGCTGCAGGTGGCGGTCCAGGTGGCGCGGTCCGGTTTCGCTGGTGGCGTACATGGTTTCGAATAGTTCGAAATCGTTCGTCAGGCCGGTCAGGAAACGGGCTTTCAGCTGGCATTCGGCAAATTCGTCGTGCGGTTCGCTGTCGTAGACAATGCCGGCGCCGACACCCATCACGCCTTTGCGGATGCCGTTTTGCGGCGCTTGCAGCGCAAGTGTGCGGATCGGGACGTTCAGGCAAAAGTCGCCGTCAGGTGCGAACCAGCCGATGGCGCCGGTGTAGATGCCGCGCGGTTCGATCTCCAGTTCTGCGATGATTTCCATCGTGCGCTTTTTCGGCGCGCCGGTGATGGACCCGCAGGGGTAAAGGGCGGTGAAGATGTCCTGCAAGGTCGCGCCTTCGCGCAGTTTGGCCTGCACGGTGGAGGTCATTTGCAGCACGCTGCTGAAGCGGGTGACTTCGAACAGCTTCGGCACTTCGACGCTGCCGGTGGCGGCCACGCGGCCGATGTCGTTGCGCAACAGGTCGACGATCATCAGGTTTTCGGCGCGGTTCTTCGGGTCGGCTGCCAGGGCTGCGGCGCGGCGGGTATTTTCAGCGTCATCGTCCGCTGCGGGCGCGGTGCCCTTCATCGGGCGCGCGGTCAGCATGTCGCCGTCCTTGCGCACGAACAGCTCGGGCGACAACGACAGCACGGCGCGGCCGTCGTCGAAACCGATCAAGGCGCCGTAGGGCACGGGCTGGCGGGCGCGCAGGCGCTGGTAGAGCGCGAATGGCGAGCCGAATGCGTCAAAGTGCAGGCGGTAGGTGTAGTTGACCTGGTAGGTGTCGCCGGCGGCGATGTAGTCGCGGATGCGCTGGATGGCGTCGACGAACTGCGCTTCGGTGACGTTGGCGCGGATGCCGGCCACGCCAGCGGGACCAGCGTTCTCGGCGCCCGCTGTGGCTTGCGCTGCCAGCCAGTCTGCAACTTCGGTTTGCGACAGTTCGTCGCAGCGCTCGAACAGCAGCACCTGCGCCAGTGGCGGCGCCTCTGGCGAAACGGCGCGCGGCGCCACGCCCACGATGTGGTGGCCCAATTCATAGCTGAGGACCGGCACTGCATGCAGCCCGCGTGCGAGGGCCTGCTCCATCCCGGCCAGCACCGACGGCCAGCCAGCGAAATCGCTGCAGGCGAGGGTGGAGTGATGGCCGGTGTAGAGGCGGGAGGTACGGCCAGCGCCGGTGGCTGGATCGACGCTTGCGTCGTCCAGCAAAGCAAAGGACAAGCAGTTCAATTCAGCAGCAATGCAATCTGTACGGCGGCGTCCTGCGAAGGATTCGACTTGAAGCCGCTCTTGGCGTATCGGTGCCAGCGACCCAACACAAAGCTGACCAGCAGCCCGGCACGGGCAGCGACGTCAGCTTCGTGGGCCTGGCCTTCGGCCGCTGCTGCACGCAGCGCCTGTTTCAGTGCCAGCTCCACGCGGTCATAGAACTGGTTCATGCGCTGTTGCAGGCGCTCATCTTCGTTGACCAGCGCATCGCCGATCAGCACACGGGTCATGCCCGGATTGCTGCTGGCGAAATGCAGCAGCATGCCCAGGATGTCTCGTGCCTGGGCCATGCCGTCCGCCTGTTTCTCGGCGATCTGGTTGATCAGGCCGAACACGGTGGACTCGATGAATTCAATCAGGCCCTCGAACATCTGGGCCTTGCTGGCGAAATGGCGGTACAGCGCCGCCTCGGACACATCCAGCTTGCGCGCCAGCGCAGCCGTGGTGATCTTTTCTCCTTTGGGTTGCTCCAGCATTTCAGCCAGTGCCTGGAGGATTTGCAGCTTGCGCTGTCCGGGCGGTGTACTTGCCATGAGTTTTGGACCTGTTTATTTTAGATTCTTGACCGATTTTACTTTGACATCAAGCCACGCCGGCTTTTTCCCCGGATTTGGCAGGTATTGCGTAACCCACACGGTGCGCATACCCAGCGCATGCGCCGAACGCAGGTTATCCAACGTATCTTCGACAAGGATACACCGGCGCGGGTCCAACCTCTCCCTGCGCATCAGCCGACGCAACATCACACGCGATGGCTTGGGCCGCAACTTGCGGTGCACCCACATTGATTCGATGGTGATCTGGTCGCTGAAATGGCGCCCGATTCCCATATGCCCAACCACACGGCGAGCGTAATCGCGTGGCGCATTCGTCAGCAGGATCTTGCGGCCCGGCAGGCGGCGCAGCAGCTGTCCCAGGCCGCGCTCATGGCGGATCATGGCCTCGAGCTCCGGAATGTCATGCGTCTCACGCAGGAAGTGCGCCGCATCCACGCCATGGTGGCGCACCAGGCCAAGCAAGGTGGCGCCGTAGCGCTTCCAGTAGCGAAGGCGCGTGGCGCTGATTTCTTCCGGCGTGGCCGGCGTCACGCCATCACCCAGCACGCGCGCCATATAGGCATTCATCTTCACCACCATGGCAGGGAAGATTGCGTGCGAGGCATTGTGTAGCGTGTTATCCAGGTCGAACAGCCAGACCGGTGCCAAAGGTTTAATATTCACGTTCTACTTGGAGAGACTATGCGACGCACGATTATAGTGATGTTTTGCCTGCTGCTTGGATTGAGCTTTGGCGCCGGCGCGGTGCAGCCCGCAGCGGCACCGGCGAATGCGGCAGCACAAGCTGCAGCGCCGGCGCGCGGCGCGCTGTATAAACTGGAATACGCTGGACATACGTCATGGCTGTTCGGCACCATCCACGTCGGCACCCCGGACTTTTACCCGCTCGAACCGCGCGTCACGCAGGCGCTGGAGCAGGCCACCGCGATTGCGCTGGAAATCGATCCGACCGCCGACCCGGCCCGCTCAATGGGCGTCATGCGCGAATACGGCCTGTATGCGGCAGGAACCGGAAGCGCCATGACCGACATCCGCCCCGAGTACCGCCCGCGCCTGGAGCGCATGCTGAAGAAACACGGCATTTCGCCTGAGATGGTGGCGCCCATGAAGCCCTGGCTGGTCGTGATGATGATTACCATCGGCGAATACCGTAACCTGGGCTTCCGTCCGGAACTCGGGGTCGACCTGCAATTGGCGCGCACTGCCCACGGCCGCAAGCTGCGCGTGGTGGAACTGGAATCGTTCGCCATCCAGGCCGCGCTGTTCGGCCGCATGGCGCCGCAGGACCAGGCACGCTTCCTCGAAGACAGCCTGGATACCTTCGAAGACCCGAAACAGGGCTTGCAGCCGCGCGATCTGATCGATGCATGGGCATCGGCCGATGCCGCCAAATTCGACGCCCTGGCGCGCGAAGTGGACGAGGACAAGACCTTCTCCGGCAAATTCATGAAGCGGGTGCTGCTCAATGAACGCAATCCGGTTCTGGCCGACGGAATCGTGGAAATGATGAAAAAAGAACAGCACAGCTTTGCCGCTATCGGCACTCTGCATCTGGTTGGAACGGGGAATGTTGCGGAACTGCTGCGCCAGCGTGGCGTGAAAGTAGAGCGGATCTACTAAGGAGAATGGTGCCCTTGACGTGGATTGAACACGTGGCCTCTCCCTTACCAAGGGAGTGCTCTACCACTGAGCTACAAGGGCATTCACGATTTTGGCGGCTGTTGAAAACCGCCAAAATTTTTAGTGAGACCGGATCATAGTGCCAAAAGCCTGTTCGGTCAAGACTTCCAGCAACAGGCTGTGTTCAATTCGCCCGTCGATGATGTGCACGGTGTTCACGCCCGACTTGGCCGCGTCCAGTGCGGAGGAGATTTTCGGCAGCATACCGCCCGAGATGGTGCCATCCGCGAACATTTCGTCGATTTCGCGCGCCGACAGGTCGGTGACCAGGTTGCCGTTCTTATCCTGCACGCCGGCGATATTGGTCATCATGATCAGCTTTTCAGCTTTCAGGATCTCGGCGATCTTGCCCGCTACGACGTCGGCATTGATGTTGTAAGCCTGGCCATCTTTACCGAAGCCGATCGGGGAAATAATTGGGATAAATGCATCATCCTGCAGGGCTTTCACCACGGCCGGGTTGATTGCCTCGATCTCGCCGACGAAGCCGATGTCCAGGAACTGGCCTGGCTTTTCCTTGTCCGGCATCGCCATTTTCTTGGCGCGGATCAGGCCACCGTCTTTACCGGTCAGGCCCACTGCCTGGCCGCCGTAGTGGTTGATCAGCATGACGATGTCCTGCTGAACTTCGCCGCCCAGCACCCACTCAACCACTTCCATGGTTTCCTCGTCGGTGATACGCATGCCCTGAACGAAAGTGCCTTGCTTGCCGATTTTCTTCAGCGCGTTGTCGATCTGCGGACCGCCGCCGTGCACCACGACCGGGTTCATGCCCACCAGTTTCAGCAGGATCAGGTCGCGCGCGAAGCCGTGCTTCAGGCGTTCTTCGGTCATTGCATTGCCACCGTATTTGATGACGATGGTTTTGCCGTGGTAATTACGGATGTACGGCAGTGCCTCGGCCAGGATCTGCGCCTTGATCTGGGGCGTAACGCCGCTCAGGTCAGTGGACATATCCGGGTCGTGGACGGGCAGGTTGGTCATGGCAGTTCCAGAAAATTAGATTTAAGGTCAATGCTGCGCATTATAGGGCTAATCGAGTTGTCTTTCCCGGTTTGATCCGCTAGGCTGGCCCTGTTCCCAAGCATGATTGCAATGATGATATGAGTACCTGTGAGCGTTGCGGCGCCGAGTTCCACTGCGCGATGGCCGATGCGCCGCCCGGCCAAAAGCCGACCGGGGCGCCGGGCGAAACACCTTGCTGGTGTACTTTCGAGCCGCCGTCGGTCCCGGTTCCCGGGGCAGGCACGGTCGGTTGCTGGTGCCCGGATTGCCTGCGTGCCCATCTCGCCAACCTGAAAGCCCCTTGATGTCCGCCCCAGCCAATGCCGACCTGCTCGGCTTTATCGCCGCCTTTTGCACCACCTTTGCCTTTGTACCCCAGGTCCTGTTGGTCTGGCGCCAGCGCCATGCCGACGGTATCTCCACCGGCATGTACCTGATTTTCAGCCTAGGCGTCCTTCTTTGGCTGGTGTATGGCCTGCTGACCGATGCCTGGCCGGTGATCATCGCCAATGGCATCACCCTGGTGCTGGCCCTGTGCGTGCTGGCGATGAAACTGCATTTTTCGCGGCGCTGAAAAAACGCATCATCTCGCGGCTGGCATCCGGCCCTCGCGGATCGGTATAACTGCCGGCGGTGCTGCCGCCGGACCAGGCGTGGCCCGCACCGTGGATCACCCAATGCTCGCCCAGCGGCGACCCATCTTCCAGCCAATGCGCCTTCAGCGTGAAGGCGTGGCCATCCGGCACCTGGCCTGCCAGCGTGGCGGGATTGGCCTTCTCGCCTAGCGGGTGGCTGCGCAAGCCTTGTTCCAGAACGGCCTCGCCATTGGCGGGGTGCACGGTGCGGTCCCGGTCTCCGTGAAAGACGATCACGGGCTGGCCGGCTGTTAGCGACGCTTGCGCCCGTGCCGCGCCGGCACGCATGGCCAGCAGCGCCGATGGCAGGTCGCGCGCTGCTGCGAAGGGCAGGCCTGAATGCACGCCGACCGCTGCGAACAGGTCCGGATAGAGGGTACCGACGATGACCGCCATGGCGCCGCCAGCCGACAATCCGGCGATATAGACCTGGCTTTGGTGAACCGGGTAGCGCGCCATGACGTCACGCGCCATGGCGGCGATGATGGCCGGTTCGCCCTGGCCGCGGTCCTGGTCCAGGGCGCTGAACCAGTTCCAGCAGCGCGTGTGGTTGGCGTCCTGGGTTTGCGCCGGGTACAGCACCAGGCAGCCGCGTTCCTCGGCCACCGCATTCATTTGCGTGCCGGCGGCGAAATCGTCGGGGTCTTGCAGGCAGCCATGCAGCATCACCAGCAGCGGCATGGGCTGGCCCTCGTAACAAGATGGCACGTACAGCTTGTAGTGGCGGCTGCCGGCACGGCAAGCGAACTCGCCGCTGATAAATTGCGGCTGGCCAGGGGCTGCGCGGCCCAGGCGGCTGCGCGCCAGTTGGCCTAGCGCGCGGGAAAACCAATGGCGATCGAGCTTCATTTGCACCTCGCAGGCTGGTTGGTCGGGTTGTCTCCTCGCCACTCCTTTTTGTTCTGGTGCCCCATCAGTATATGGCCATTCCGGGAACTTTTGCCGCACTGCGGTAAAATGTCGCCATGAGTACTGAACTGCCGCCAGGCGCGCCGGAACTGGCGACGCCCGTGCCTTCCCCCTGCATCAGCCTGTGCAAAATGAACCCTGATACGGGTTTTTGTGAAGGTTGCCTGCGCACCATCGACGAAATCGTCGCCTGGTCGCGTGCCGACGACGCTTACAAGCGCGCCGTATGGGCCGAGCTGCGCCGCCGCGAGCAACTGATCGACTTTGACTGACGCAATGAAGCTACACCCATCCATCCACGTTTTCGAACGCGGCTGGCTCTCATCGAACAATGTCTTGCTGTTGGGCCGCCACGACGCTGCCATGATCGACAGCGGCTATGTCACGCATAAACAGCAGACGCTGGAGATGGTGCGTCACGCGCTGCAAGGCCGCCGCCTGGAGCGGCTGTACAACACCCACCTGCATTCCGACCATTGCGGCGGCAATGCCGCGCTGCAGTCGCACTTCGGCTGCGACACCTTCATACCGGAGGCGGAAGCGGACAAGGTGCGGCGCTGGGACGAGAATGCGCTGAGCTTCAAGGCCACCGGCCAGCAATGCGACCGTTTTTCGATCGACGGCGTGGTGAAGTCGGGCGACACGCTGACCCTGGGCGATCTGGAATGGCAAGTGCTGGGCGCACCTGGCCACCACGCGCACTCAATGATTTACTACTGCCCGTCCGAGAAGGTGCTGGTTTCGGCCGACGCCCTGTGGCAGAACGGCTTCGGCGTCATCTTCCCTGAGCTGGAAGACGACGGCGGCTTTGAAGAAGCCGGCGCCACGCTGGACCTGATCGCGAGCCTGGACGTGAAAACTGTCATCCCCGGCCACGGCGTTGTGTTTGAAGACGTGGCGCCTGCCCTGACGCGCGCCCGACGCCGCCTGGACTTCCTCGCGGCAGACCCGAAGCGCAATGCGGAATACGCGGTCAAAGTGCTGCTCAAATTCCTGCTGCTGGAGCGCCAGAGCATGCCGGTGGCCGAAGCCGGGCCGCTGTTCGCCTCCATTCCGCTGATGGAAACGATCGGCCGCAAACACTTCGGCATGAACGCGAACGAGTTGGCCGCCTGGGCCATCAAACAACTGGTGCGCGCCTGCAGCGCACGCATCGAGAACGAAGTCCTCCTCAACGACGGCTAAGCTATACTGGGCCGCATGAGCGCCCAATCCCCGCATGTCCAGCATGTTAGGCAGGTTCTTTTATGGCCATTGCGGTTGATGCCGCCGGATGGCGCTGAGCGCGCACACGCGCGGCCTTGGGAGCTTTTGGGTGATGACACGCCGTGGCGCGAGGTCACCTCGGCGCAGGATGCCAGTCCCGCGTTCCAGGAGCGTTATTACACCGAATTCGTCAGCTTCCTGCCTTATGTGCAGCGCTTTCTCTTTGGCGCGGGCCAGCGCCGCATCTTCCGCCGCAAGGATATCGCCCAGGTCCGCGTGACCGCGCAGCCCGGCGCCGCACCGCGCGTGCTGGATGTGCATAATCTCTGCCTGCATTTCTTCTTCGACGTCGACATCGTGCTGCTGGTGCTGGAGGTTGGCGCCAGCGATTTGCCCTTGGATGAAGCGCAGGACCTGCTGTACCGCTTTGGCCGCGCCTATCCCGCTGGTTGGGACGAACATGGCAACGCGCTGCATTGCATGCAAGGCGTGGAATGGCTGGACGCCGAAGGCCGCTTGCTGGAGCAATCGGATGCACAGGAGCGGCAAGCTTTTATCGACCAGGTGGTGCGGCACCAAGCGCCGCGCATCGCGTCGCACTGGCGCTACTTGCTGGCGCCAATGGAGCCGGATACGCCGGGCGCCACGGCCGCGCTGCGTTACCGTCAGGTCGAGTACTACCGCATGCCGATGATGGCTTACCTTGCGCTTGACCGGCCAAGCGAGCTGTCTTCCGCTGATTTTGCAGCGCTTGGGACTATGGCCGGCACCTCGGCCGCGCCGGCCGCTGTGGCTTCCGCAGGCTCCGTGGCCGCTGCTGATACGCAGCGTGTTCAATCCGATGGCGTTGACCGCCGCTTCTTTTACGACCGCTTTTGGTGCAATGGCGGCGCGGCGCCCTACACGCGCTACATTTGCAGCGGCTATGCGCTGGTCGTGGTGGGCGACGCATCGTCGCAATTCTTCTGCTGCAAGGAGCGCGGTGTACTGTCGCAGTTCCGGCACCAGCACTTCCTGCTGTTCATGATTGCGCACTTGCAGAAGGCATCTTTGCTGATGTTCTCCGACCGCCTGGCGGAGGCGCTGACTGAGTTATCGGTGACGGACGCCGACAGCGTGCGCTCATTCAAGCGCCGCATCCGTTACGCCTTCGAGAGCTTCCTGCGTTTCACGCACCGCTATTGGTTCACGGAGATCTCGGACCAGCAGCAAATCCGCGCGCTGTTCCGCATGTGCGGCCAGCACCTCGAGATTGAGCGTGCCTATGCCGAGGTGAAAACCCGCGTCGCCGACATGAACGGATACCTGGATGCGGACAGCCTGCGGCGCCAGGCCAATACCGTTGTGCGCCTGACCGTGGTGACCATCTTCGGCATGATCGGCACCATCACGACCGGTTTCCTCGGCATGAACCTGCTGGCCGAAGCCGATGCGCCAATGTCTCGCAGGGCTTGGATTTTTGGCGCGACGTTCGTCATCACGACCGCATTGACTGTGTACACGATGGCTAAGTCCAAGCGCCTGTCCGATTTTCTTGACGCGCTATCGGATGAGAGGCTGTCTGCCTGGACCAAGTTCAAGGCCTTGGCATCGGTCTGGCGTTCCTAAATTGACAATATTTCGTGGGCGCTGCAAGATCAGGCTTTCTCTCGCCTGTGAGCATCCATGAATCCAACGCGTATCGCCACTGCCGTAGCCCTTTGCCTTTCCCTGCAGGGATTTGCCTGCGCCAGCAACGCGCCGATCACGCGCGTCACTCTGTATTCCGGCATCGCGACCGTGGTGCGCAGCGCACAGGTGTCGCCGGGCATGAGGGAGCTCGAAATCACCGGGCTGCCGGCGAATTTCGATGCGCAGACGCTGCGCATCCAGGCGCCGTCCGGCGTGCAGGTTGGTGAAATCGTGACGCGCGACGTGGGTCAGGCGGAAGCGGTGAGCCCGCGTGAGGCGGAGCTGGAGGCCAAGCTTCAGGCGCTGGAAGACAGCCGAGACTTGCTGAACGTGGAAGTCGAATCGTCCGCGCTGGTGAAGAATTATCTGTCCAAGCTGAATGGCGGCGAGAACGCGCAAGCGCCGGTGGACGGCAAATCGCTCGGCGCTGCGGTGGATACCATCAAGCGCAGCGGCCGCGAGGCGCTGGCGCAGATTCAGCGTACGCAGGTGCAGATTCGTGAACTGGATAAGAAGATCAAGGCCACGCAGCGCGAACTGGAAAAGGCGCGCAGCGGCGCACGCGACCAGCGCAGCATCACCATTGCAGTCGCTGCGCAGCAGGCGGGCAGCATCAAGCTGTCCTACCAGGTCAATCGCGCGGGCTGGAGGCCGACTTACCGCGCCACGTTGAATTCCGCTACCTCCACCATTGAGCTGGAACGCATGGCGGTGGTTGCGCAAAAGTCCGGCGAGGACTGGAGCGGTGTGGAAATGCGCTTGTCCACTGGCCAGCCGCGCCAGTCGCCGCAGGCCCCGGAGCCGTTGACGCAGCGCCTGACTTATTACCCGCCGCAACCGGTCCAGGCTAAATATGGATTGGTAATGGAGGAGAAGCCGATGGCGCCGCCGGCCCCAGCCCCGATGGCAGTGGAGGTTTCCGGCCGCCGTGCGCGCGAAGACAATTTCATTCCGCCCGTGCTGGAAACGCAGGGTGCCTTCGATACCGAATTCGCCGTGCCAAACCGCGTCAACCTGGCCTCCGATGGCCGCGAAATCACCTTGGCCTTGTCGACGATGAAGGTCGCCGCCAAGCAGCTCGTACGCGTAGTGCCGCGCCAGGGAAAATTCGCCGTTATCACGGCGGAAGCAGAGCGCCCATCCGGCGTTTGGCTGAACGGGAATATCCAACTGTTCCGCGACGGCGCTTATGTTGGCGCCACCAACTGGAATACCCAGGGTTCGGACAAGCTGGCGCTGTCCTTCGGCCGCGATGAACTGGTACGTGTGACGGTGGACCGAGCCGACCAGCAATCCGGCAGCCGAGGCTTCCTGTCCCAGCGCGGCGAGCATCAGGTAGCCGACGTGTTCACGATCAGCAGCTTCCACAAGACGCCTGTGGATTTGCTGGTGCTGGAGTCATCGCCGGTCAGCGCTTCCGAGGAAATCAAGGTCAAGCAAACCTTCTCGCCGCAGCCGGGCATTGCGATGTGGGAGCAGCGCCAGGGTGTGGTCGGCTGGGAGAAAACCTTGGCGCCGAATGAGACAATGAAGATCAATGTCGGCTACAACATCACCTATCCGAAAGAGGGTACAGTAAGCGGCATGCACAATTTCTGAGGGCTGCGACATGACCATTCCAGCAGTTTTGCAGAACCTGACGCTCCCCGTCATCGCATCGCCGATGTTCATCGCCAGCGGCCCAGCCCTGGTTGCGGCGCAGTGCAAGGCCGGCATCGTCGGTTCCTTCCCTGCGTTGAACGCGCGGCCGAAAGAGCTGCTGGACACCTGGCTGACCGATTTGCAGAAGGAGCTGGCCGACTACCAGGCGCAGAATCCCGGCGTGCGGGTTGGGCCGATTGCGGTCAACCAGATCGTCCATCATTCGAACGAACGGCTGGAGCACGATGTGGAAGTCTGCGTGCGCCACAAAGTGCCGATCATTATTTCCTCGCTGCGCGCGCCGCCTGTGGAAATGTTGGATGCTATCCACAGCTACGGCGGCATTGTGCTGCATGACGTGATTAATATTCGCCACGCGCAAAAGGCGCTGGAAGCGGGTGTGGATGGCCTGATCCTGGTCGCCAGCGGCGCGGGCGGCCATGCAGGTACGCTGTCGCCTTTCGCGCTGGTGGGCGAAGTGCGACGCTTCTTCGATGGTCCGCTGGCGCTCTCAGGCTCGATCGCCACCGGCGACGCGGTCCTGGCCGCACAGGCCATGGGCGCCGACTTTGCGTACATGGGCTCGCGCTTCCTGGCCACGCAGGAATCCAACGTCACTGAAGATTATCGCGAAGCGATTATTGAGTCGTCGGCGTCCGATGTGGTCTACACCAACCTCTTCACCGGCGTGCATGGCAACTACCTGAAGAAGTCCATCGTCTCTGCCGGCCTCGATCCGGAGAACCTGCCGGAATCGGACAAATCGAAAATGAGTTTTGGCGGCGGCAGCGCCAAGGCCTGGCGCGACATCTGGGGCGCGGGGCAGGGCGTCGGCTTGATGCACGACGTTCCCACCACGGCAGAGTTGGTCGAGCGCCTGAAGACGGAATATAACGCCGCCAGGGCCCGGCTCAAACTGTAATCAGCGGGTGCTGAGGTCGTCCGGGTTGATTGCCCACAGGCCCGGCAGGTTGCGCCAGTAGCCGTAAGCATCCATGCCGAAGCCGACGACGAAGCGGTTCGGGATCGTGATGCCAACCAGGTCGGCCTTCACCGGCTTGGTTTTGCCGATGTCCTTGTCGCAGAAGACTGCGATGATGACTTCTTTGGCGCCCATCTCCAGCAGGCGCTCCTTGACGTGGGCCAGGGTCTCGCCTTCGTCCAGGATGTCGTCCAGCACGATCACTGTGCGGCCCGAGACGGTCGGGCGCGGAACGACTTTCCACACAACTTTGCCGCCCTGGTCCTCATCGCCGTAACGGCTGACGTGGATGTAGTCGAATTCGAGCGGGAAGTTCAGCTGCGGCAGGATGTTGCCGGTGAAAACAACGGCGCCGCCCATGACGCCCAGCACCAGCGGGAATTCCTGCCTGGACGGATCGCCAAATCGGTCGTTCAGCGAGTCGGCCATGCGGCTGACCGCAGCCTGTACCGATTCTTTGTCGAAGAGTTCTTCTGCGTTCTCGAGGAGCGCACGTGCACGGTTGTGGTGAAAGTCTTGCATGATGTTCTGAGGCAGGTCAAGAATGGCTCAATTATCCCGCCATTCCGCCGCCCGCCCTAGGAACAGTTGGATTTACGCCACACGCCTCTTCATCTCAACTGTAATCGCGCACATCGTCGATGATCTTGCCGTCATTCGGCAAACTGCCGCTTGGCTCAAAACAGACTTCCCCGCGCAGTTTGGTGATGTCGCGGATGGTTGCGATTATGTCGGCGGCTTGCGATTGCAGTGATGGGTCATCAGTTTCGCAGTGCAAAGTCATCACTTCGTCCGCAATTTTCCCGGAGACGACCAAGCGCGCCTTGCCCATTCCAGGGTGACGGCGAGTGATTTCGTGCACCTGGGAAGGGTGGACGAACATGGCGCGTACCTTGGTGGTCTGGTCGGCGCGGCCCAGCCAGCCTTTGATGCGGGTGTTTGTGCGGCCGCAGGGGGACGGTGCGGCGTCGACCAGCACGGCCGACAGGTCGCCTGTAGCGAAGCGGATCAGCGGGTAGTCGGGATTGAAGAGGGTGACCAGCACTTCGCCTATTTCGCCCGGTGCGACGGGCTCGCCGGAGCCGGGACGCACGATTTCCAGCAGCACTTCTTCGTCCAGCACCATCCCGGGATTGAGCTTGCCGTTGCTGCGGGTCTCGTAGGCGATGCTGCCGATATCGGCGGACGCGTAGGTTTGGATCACTTCCGGCACGCCGTGATCGGCGAACCACTGGCGCAGAGATTCGGGCAGCGCTTCCGCACCCATCATGGCGCGCTTCACGCTGCTGATGTCGGCGCCCATTTCGGCTGCCTTCTCGATGATGATTTTCAGGAAGGAGGGCGTGCCGATATAGGTGTCTGGCCGCAGTTCGGCCATGGCCTGTACCTGCAACTCGGTCTGGCCGGCACCGGCAGGAATTACCGTGCAGCCGATGCGCGCTGCGCCGCCTTCCACCATGAAGGCGGCTGGCGTGAAGTGGTAGGAGAAGCAGTTCTGGATCAGGCCTCCGGCGCGCACGCCGGTAGCGAACATCGGGCGCGAGAAGCGCCACCAGTCGAGCGAGCGGCCTTCCGGGTCGAAGATCGGGCCGGGCGACATGAAGATGCGTCCCAGCTTGCTGGCTGGAGTGCTGTTCAGGCCACCGAAGGGGCGCTGCTCGGATTGCAATGCCTTCAGGTCGGCCTTGCGCGTGACCGGCAGCTGCGCTAGTGCCTCGCGGCTGTTGATGCGCGAGGCATCCACGCCGGCCAGAATGCGTGCCCAGCCTGGCGCTGACTGTGCTTGCGCCACCAACTGCGGCAGGCGCGCCATCAAATCGCGTTCGCGCTCGGCGTGTGGGCGTGTTTCAAGGTTATCGAGAGTTTCGGCCATCATGCCGCTCCTTCAATCTCGCGTTGCAGTTTTTTGGTCAGTTTTGCGAATACCAGCTCGTGCGAGCGCTTGAGCAGCGCTTTCGCTTCGGCATCAGGCAGTTTGGACAGGTCTTCCACCATGACCCACTTGGCGCGGGCCAGGTAGGGTGCGGGGATGATGCCGTCACGGTCAGTCAGTTCAAGGAAGCGGTCGTCGTCGACTTTGAAGCTGATGGCTCTCGCTTTGTCTTTTGCATCCATTGCTGCAAACATCTTTTCGCCGACCGAAAACACCAGGTTACATTCCCATTTGATGTCTTCGGTGGCACCGGGAAGGGTGCGGCAGAATTCTTTTGCTTTGTTCAGATTCATTTTATATAGAGGTATCAGGGGCCAACACGCTTCGCGTGTCAGCACCTGACACCTGAAGTTTTTATGCCAGCCAGCGTTTGCGGCGTCGGTAAAATTTCATGTCGCGGAAGCTCTTGCGGCCGGCACCGGACATGCCGAGGTAGAACTCCTTGACGTCTTCATTGTTGGCAAGCTCGCTGGCCTCGCCTTCCATCACCACCCGTCCGTTTTCGAGGATGTAGCCAAAGTCCGCATAGCGCAGCGCTACATTGGTGTTTTGTTCCGCCAGCAGGAAGGACACGTTCTCTTTGACGTTCAGGTCTTTCACGATGCCGAAGATCTCTTCCACGATTTGCGGTGCAATGCCCATTGAGGGCTCGTCAAGCAAAATCATGGACGGCTTGGCCATCAGCGCGCGGCCGATGGCGCACATCTGCTGCTCGCCGCCGGAGGTGTAGCCCGCCTGGCTGTTGCGCCGCTCGCGCAGGCGGGGGAAGTAGTGGTAGACCTTTTCCAGCGATTCCTTCATCTCGCCGCGCGATGCATTGCGCGTGTAAGCCCCCGTCAGCAAATTCTCTTCGATGGTCAGGTGGCCGAAGCAATGGCGTCCTTCCATCACCTGCGACAGCCCGCGCTTGACAAGCTCATTAGGCGTGAGCTGGTCGATGCGTTCACCTTTGAATTGCACTTCGCCCTTGGTCACGTCACCGCGCTCGCCGCGCAGCAGGGTCGAGATGGTTTTCAGTGTGGTGGACTTGCCGGCGCCGTTGGCGCCCAGCAGGGCAACGATCTTGCCCTGTGGGACCTGCAGCGATACGCCCTTCAGCACCAGGATCACGTGGTCGTAAATGACCTCGATATTATTTACCGACAGGTAGCTCATTGGCTTCTCACTTCATGCACGCAGGCGTGATCTTCTTCTCGGCCGCGTACTTGCCGGACGATTCATCCACCAGTTTGCGCAGCAGGACTTTATCGCCCACCACCCAGTTCGGCGTGACAGCCTTCCAGGCCTTGCCGTCCCATTGCTGGACTTTCACGGCGCCCGAACCTTCGTGGTCGTCGCAGGAAGTCTTCACGGTCGGGAACATGTTGTAAACGCCCAGGACTTTCTGGCGCGCTTCGTCGATGTTCAGGTTTTCGAAGCCCCAGCGCATCTGCTCACCGGTTACTGGTTTGCCTTTGCCGAATTTGTCCTGCGCGGCGCGCATCGCTTCCACGTACATAACGCCAGCAGTCAGGCCGCGCATGTGATAGACGGAACCGATACGGGTTTGGTCAGTCAGGTTGCCTTTGCCGCCGGCGTAGACTTTTTTGCGCAGTTCATCCAGCAGCGGATAGTTGCCTGGGGTGTTGAAGGTCATCGAGGTGTAGCCCTTGGCGGCATCGCCCGATGGCACGGTGTCTTCCTCGGAACCAGCCCACCACACGCCAAGCATCTTCTCGCGTGGGAAGCCGTTGCGCTGCGCGGTCTTGATGGCTACGGAGTTCATTACGCCCCAACCCCACAGGATCACGTAATCAGGCTTAGCCTGGCGGATCTGCAGCCATTGCGACTGCTGCTCGCTGCCTGGCGGGGCGACAGGGATCTTAATCAGTTCAAAGCCGTATTGCGCGGACATTGCTTCCAGTACTGGCAGCGGTTCCTTGCCGAAAGCGGAGTCGTGGTACAGGTGCACGATTTTCTTGCCCTTCAGCTTATCCATGCCGCCGCTCTTTTCGCCCAGGTATTTCACCATGGCGGCTGCCTGGCTCCAGTAGTTGGAAATCAGCGGGAAGACATAGGGGAAGACCTTGCCGTTCGCCGCGTCGGAGCGGCCATAGCCCAGGGTGGTCATTGGGATCTTGTCCTGCGGGATGCGGTCCAGGATGCCGTAAGCGATACCGGTCGACAGCGGTTCCACCACGGTGGCGCCGCCGTTCTTGGTTTTCAGGCGCTCATAGCACTCCACCCCGCGCGAAGGATTGTATTCAGTCTCGCACTCTTCCCAGCCGATCTTCACGCCGTTCACGCCGCCGTTGGCGTTGACCAGGTTGAAGTAGTCGATGATGCCGCCGTAGAAACCGGAGCCGCCTGCCGCATAAGGACCGACGCGGTAGGAGGGCAGGGCGACGAATTGTTCGGCGGGTTGCGCCCATGCGCTACTGGCGACGATGCTGCTTGCTACGGCAATGCCAAGTACGAACGATTTCATGTGATGTCTCCAGGTTTATAGTTGATCCGCTTAGTGGGGGAAGGGCCACAGGCGGAGTTTCTCTTTACCGATTTGCCACAAACGCGCCAGACCGTGGGGTTCCACGATCAGGAAGAAAATGATCAGGGCGCCGAACACCATCAACTCCAGGTTCGACGCCACGGTAGTAGGCAGGGCCAGTGCGTGCGCCACGATGTTCAGGAACACCGGCAGGAGCACGATGAAGGCTGAGCCGAGGAAGGAGCCCAATACCGACCCGACGCCGCCAATGATGATCATGAACAGGATGCGGAAGGACAGGTCCAGGTTATACGCTTCCGGTTCCACTGTGCCGAGGTAAGCGAAGGCATACAGCGCGCCCGCCACGCCGCAGTAGAAGGAGCTCACGGCGAAGGCTAGCAGCTTGGTGCGCATCAGGCGGATGCCGATCACTTCCGCCGCCATGTCCATGTCGCGCACCGCCATCCACGAGCGGCCGACGTTTGAGCGGATCATGTTTTTGGCCAGCAGCGCCATGATCGCCACCACGCCCAGCACCAGCAGGTATTTGCGCTCCGGCGTATCGAAACCATAGCCGAAGATTTCCATCTTCTGTGCGGTGATCACGCCGGAAGAGCTGTTATTGGTCAGCCAGCCTATCTTGGTCAGGCACCAGACCACGAAGAACTGCGTGGCCAGCGTGGAAGCGGCCAGGTAAAAGCCGCGGATGCGTAGCGAAGGCAGGCCAAACGCGATCCCGACCATGGCGGCGCACAGGCCGCCCAGCACAAAGGCCGCCAGCACCGGAATGCCCGGCACGCGTAGCATGAAATTGTATGCGGCGAACGCGCCTACGGCCATGAAGGCCGCGGTCCCCAACGACAACTGGCCTGCATAGCCGGTGAGGATGTTCAGCCCCAGTGCGGCCAGCGCAAAAATCAAAAAAGGGATGAAGATGGCCGACAGCATATAAGGCGACGAGACCAGCGGCAGTACCAGCAGCGCGACGGCCAGCGTCGTGAACAGGGCGATGCGGTCTTGGCGGATCGGCAGGATCTGGCCGTCCGCCTCGTAGCTGGTCTTGAATTGTCCTGCTTCGCGGTAGAACATTGCTCAAATCCTCCGGATGATTTTTTCGCCGAACAGCCCTTCCGGGCGCACCAGAAGGAACATCAGGGCCAGCACATAAGGGAACCAGCCTTCGATACCGCCGCCGACGTGCGGGCCGATATAAACTTCGGCCAGTTTTTCGGAGGCGCCGATAATCAGGCCACCGACAATCGCGCCTGGCACCGAAGTGAAGCCGCCAAGGATCAGCACCGGCAGCGCCTTCAACGCGATGAAGGTCAGCGCAAACTGAACGCCATTGCGCGCGCCCCACAGCATGCCCGCCACCAGCGCGACCATGCCGGCTACCGCCCACAGGATGCCCCAGATGCGTTGCAGTGGGATGCCGACTGCTTGCGCGGCCTGGTGGTCGTCCGCCACGGCGCGCAGCGCGCGTCCCACCTTGGTCTTGGCGAACATCAGGGCCAGCAAGGCGACCATCACGGCGCAAATTGCTGCAGCCGTCAGGTCAAACTTGGAAACGATGATGTTGAATTTCTCCATCAGGAATTCGCTTGGCACATCCTCGATTGGGATTTCCAGCTTGTGCACCTGCGAGCCCCAGATCAGCTGCGCCAGCCCTTCGATAAAGAAGGCCAGGCCAATGGTTGCCATGAACAGCGTGATTTCAGGTTGGTTGACCAGTGGCCGCAGTACGATCCGTTCGATGGCCAGGCCAAGGATAATCATCGCCAGCACGGTCGCTGGGACCGCGAGCCACAGGGAAAGGCCGAATTTGTCCATGAAGCCTACGCAGGTCAGTGCGGCGAAAAACACCATCGCGCCCTGTGCAAAATTGAACACGCCGGAAGCCTTGTAGATCAGCACGAAGCCGATCGCCACCAGCGCATACATCACGCCGGAGAGCAGGCCGCCAATCAGCACCTCGGCAAAGAAGTTGATATCCATTTAGTGGGCCACTCCGAGATAAGCATCGATCACATCCTGGTTGGTGCGGACTTCATCCGGCGTGCCGTCGCCGATCTTCTTGCCGTAGTCCAGTACCACCACGCGGTCGGAGATGTCCATCACCACGCCCATATCGTGCTCAATCAGGACGATGGTGGTGCCGAACTGCTCGTTCACGTCGAGGATAAAGCGGCACATGTCCTGCTTTTCTTCGACGTTCATGCCGGCCATCGGCTCGTCCAGCAGCAGGATTTGCGGCTCGGCGGCCAGGGCGCGGCCCAGTTCAACGCGTTTTTGCAGGCCATACGGCAGGCGGCCCACCGGGGTCTTGCGGATATGCTGGATCTCGAGGAAGTCGATCACTTCCTCGCATTTGCGGCGATGCTCGATTTCTTCCTTTCGTGCTGGCCCCAGATAGAGCGCTTGCAAAAGGAAGTTGGATTTCATCTTCAGATTACGACCGGTCATGATGTTGTCCAGCACCGTCATCCCTTTGAACAGCGCGATGTTCTGGAAAGTGCGTGCGATACCCGACTTGGCGGCGGCGTAGCAATCCATATTCTTGCGCTGCTGCCCGCGGTAGACGATTTCGCCTTGCTGCGGGCGGTACACGCCGTTGATCACGTTCAGCATCGAACTTTTGCCCGCGCCGTTCGGGCCGATAATGGCGCGAATCTCGTGCTCGCGTACGTTGAAGGAGATATTGGTCAGCGCCTTCACCCCGCCGAACGACAGCGAGATGTTGCGCATATCCAGGATTACGTCGCCGATCTTGCGCCCGGCGGTAATAGCTTCCTGTTCATTCATTTGCATGGTGCGCACTCCGCTTATGCTGCCTTGAGGTCCATGATTCGAAGGTCAGCCGCCACCATACCGGTGCGCCCATCCTCGAATTTGACCTGGGTTTCGATGTATTGCGAAGCTTTGTCGCCGTACAGTGCCTCGATCAGCACCGCATATTTCTCGGCGATGAACTTGCGGCGCACCTTGCGGGTACGCGTCAGTTCATCGTCGTCAGGGTCGAGCTCCTTGTGCAGTACCAGGAAGCGGTACACCTGGGTGTCAGCCATCAACGCTTCCTGCGCAAGATCGGCGTTGACCTTTTCCACGCATTCTTTCACCAGCGCGTAAGTCTGCTCGTGCGCAGCCAGGTCGGTGTAGCCGGAGTAGGCGATGCCACGGCGCTCGGCCCAGTTGCCCACAGCTTCCATATCGATGTTGATGAAGGCGGTCACCTTGTCGCGCTCGTGGCCGAAAGCCACGGCTTCTTTGATGAAGGGGAAGAACTTCAGTTTGTTTTCGATGTAGTTAGGCGCGAAAATGGCGCCGTTGTTCATCTTGCCCACGTCGGCGGCGCGGTCGATGATGCGCAGGTGCCCGTCGTTGTCGAAGATACCGGCGTCGCCGGTATGGAAATAGCCTTCGCCGTCGATCGCTTCGGCTGTTGCGTCGGGGCGCTTGTAATAGCAGTGCATCAGCGTTGGCGACTTGACCAGTACTTCGCCGTTCGGCGCCAGCTTCACTTCCACGCCAGGCGCAGGTTTGCCGACGGAGTCGAATTTGATTTCGCCATCCGGTTGCAGGCAGATATAGGCGCAGGTTTCGGTGGAACCGTAGAACTGCTTCAGGTTCACGCCAATCGAGCGGTAGAAGCGGAACAGGTCAGGACCGATCGCAGCGCCTGCGGTGTAAGCCACACGGATGCGCGACATGCCAAGCACATTACGCAGCGGCCCATACACCAGCGCATTGCCGATTGCGTAGCTGATACGGTCGCCCAGCGCGACAGGTTTACCGTCAAGGATGTCCGAGCCAACGCGGCGCGCCACATCCATATAGTGATGGAACATCTTGCGCTTGATCGCCCCCGCATCTTCCATGCGTATCATCACCTGCGTCAGCATGTTTTCAAAGATGCGCGGCGGCGCGAAGTAATAGGAGGGGCCGATTTCGCGCAAGTCGGTGGTGACGGTATCCGACGATTCCGGGCAGTTGACGGTGAAGCCGGCGGTCAACGCCTGGGCGAATGAGAACAGGCAGTCGCCCACCCAAGCCATCGGCAGGTAGGACAGCACATTCTCTTCATCGGTCAGTTTGTCGAAGCCGATTCCGCCGGTGGCTGCCGACAGCAGGGCCTTGTGGGTCTGGCAAACGCCCTTAGGTTTGCCGGTGGTGCCGGAGGTGTACAGGATGATGGCGTTATCGCTTTCCGTGCCTTCCGCGATCGATGCTTCGTAGAAGCCTGGATGCGCCTTGTCATATTCGCGGCCAAGTTCCTGCAATCGTGCGTAGGAAACCAGCTGCTGGTGCGTGTAATTGCGCATGCCGCGCTCATCTTCGTACGCGATATGCGCGATCGAAGGGCATTGCTCGCACAGGTCCAGCAGCTTGTCGACCTGTTCCTGGTCTTCCACTATGGCGTACTGGATCTCCGCATTTTCCAGTACGAAGGCCAGGTCGGCTGCCGGAGCGTCCTGGTACATCGGGACCGGCACGCCGCCAATGCACTGCGCCGCCAGCATGGACCAATACAGGCGCGGGCGGTTGTCGCCGATGATCGCCAGGTTCATGCCGCGCTGGAAGCCGATCGCGGCCAGGCCGCAGGCCAGCGCACGCACTTCCTCATTCGTTTGCTGCCAGTCCCAGGTCTGCCAGATGCCCAGGTCCTTTTCACGGAACGCAGGCTTATGCGGCCGCTCCTTGCCATGCTGAAGCAGCCTGCGAGGGAAGGTCGTCAGATTATCCTGCACGGTGTCTCCTTGGATTATTAGTGCGCTTTTTAGTTTTGATGCGCATTTTGTGTGATGATATTAGCGTGAGCTAGTTCGCAAGGTTGTCATTTCAAAGACAATTGCGCGACTTTTGATGGTGCGACGCAACAACAATGAAAAATGAACCGAGTCTGATCGAGGCCATACGCAGTTCCACCTGGGCGCCCATCCTCACAGCGGAGCAATTGGCGCGCGTGGAGGCCACCTGTTATGAGGAATTTATTCCCAAAGGCGGCTTCGTTTGCCATAAAGGCGAAATTGTCGATAACTGGATCGGTATTATCTCGGGCATGGTGAAAATGAATAATTTTTCTCCAAACGGGAAAAGCGTCACATTTACTGGCGTGCCGCCCGGTGGCTGGTTTGGTGAAGGTTCATTACTAAAGGACGAATGCCGTCGCTATGACGCCATGACGCTGCGCGACAGCCGCATCGCACGCATGCCGGCTGTCACCTTCCACTACCTGCTCGAGAATAGCCTACCCTTCACCCGGTTCTTATTGATGCAGCTCAACGAACGTTTGGGTCAGTTCATTGGCATGGTGGAAAACGAGCGCTTGCTGGACCCTGATACCCGCGTCGCACGTTGCCTGGCTTCGCTGTTCAATTCCCACCTCTACCCCGGCATTGAGCGCCTGGTGCAGATTTCGCAGGAAGAAGTCGGCCTGCTGTCGGGTTCCTCACGCCAGCGCGCCAACCAGGCATTGCAAGTGCTTGAAAAAGAAGGCTTGTTGCGCGTGGACTACGGCGGCATCCGCATCCTCGACCTCGACGGTTTGCGCCGCTTCGAAGCTTAATATCTGCAACGAGCGTTCCCGAACAGACCAGCCCAACTTGCCGCGGCATTCTGGGCGCACCTGATCTGTATCGGAGGACATCATGAACTTTGCAATCAGAACTGCGCTGGCGGCTTTCCTTGCCTTGCTGGGCGCCCAAGCATTTGCACAAATCACCCTTTATCCAGGCGAAGGCTGGCGTGGCCGGCCACTTAGCGCCAATCATTCCATCCGCGACTTGCGATCCGCTGGCTTCGACGACCGCGCCTCATCAGTTGTGGTCGAAGGTGGCCGTTGGGAAGTCTGCGAAGACCCCAACTTCGGCGGCGAGTGCAAGATCCTGCGCCGTGGTAGCTATGAATCGCTGAACGGAATGGGCATGAACAACAGCATTTCTTCGATTCGCGCCGTACCGCGCCGGCGCAATTACGAGGAATCGGCTTATGCGCCTGAACCAATGCCGCAGGCAAGCTATGAATACCGCCAGCGTCCAAGTGAACGCCTCTTTGAAGCCCCGATTACTTCCGCGCGCGCCGTGGTGGGCCCACCGGAACAGCGATGCTGGGTCGAACGTGAACAGGTTTCGGCCTCAGGCGATAACGGCACGGCCGGCGCCATTGCCGGCGCCCTGATCGGCGGCGTGCTTGGCCACCAGGTCGGCCGTGGCACTGGCCGAGACGTTGCCACAGTCGGCGGCGCCATCGCCGGCGCAGCAGTCGGCTCCAACGTCGGCCGCAACGGCGGCAACCAATACGCCCAGAACGTGCAGCGCTGCGAGGCCGTTCCCAGCCGCACCCCGCAATACTGGGACGTCACCTACGACTTCCGCGGCACTGAGCACCGCGCCCAGCTCTCGACCGAGCCGGGCCGGACCATCACCGTTAATCGAAACGGCGAGCCGCGCATGTAGTCCCGGCTAAGCAACATAGCGCAATCGGGGTATGATTGCGCTATGAAAGAATCAATCAGCACCAGACTGGAATCCATGCGCGCGGCCATGCGCCGCCATCAGGTTGATGCCTGCATGGTCCCTTCCTCCGATCCACACCTTTCCGAATACTTGCCGCCGCGTTGGCAGGGCCGTGAGTGGCTGTCGAATTTCACCGGCTCAGTCGGTACCTTCATCATTACGCAAGACTTTGCGGGTGTCTGGACAGACGGCCGTTATTGGACGCAGGCGGAGACTGAGCTTGCCGGCACCGGCGTGCGTCTGATGAAAATTTCATCGGGTGCCAGCGTGCAGTATGTGGATTGGCTGGGGGAGAAGCTTCAGCCAGGCCAGGTGTTGGCGGTGGATGGAACGGTTCTTGGCTTGTCGATTGCCCGCCTGTTGCAGGCGCGCGGCATCGCTATGCGCACGGACCTCGACCTGCTGGAAGATGTCTGGGCCGGCCGCCCGGGCCTGCCGGATGCGCCAGTCTACGAACACCAGCGTCCATACGCCGACAAGACCCGCGCAGCCAAACTGGCGGCGCTGCGGGCTGAAATGTCGCGTCAGGGCGCGACCCATCACATTATTTCGACGCTGGACGATATCGCCTACCTGTTCAACTTGCGCGGTTCGGACGTCAACTACAACCCGATCTTCCTGTCGCACGCGCTGGTCGACAGCGAGCGCGCCATGCTGTTCGTTGGCGCAGGCAAGGTCGATCCCGGCCTGGCTGGACTGCTGGCTGCGGACAATGTCTTTGTTGAACCGTACGAGGAGGCAGCACAAGCGCTAGCGTCGCTCCCCGCCGGCAGCACGCTGCTGATCGACCCGCGCCGCATCACTTTTGGCACGCGCCAGGCGGTGCCTGACGGCGTGAACGTGATCGAGGCAATCAACCCGACCACCTTTGCCAAGTCCCGCAAGACTGAACACGAGGCCGACTACGTCCGCGCCACGATGGAGCAGGACGGCGCCGCGCTGTGCGAATTTTTCAGCTGGCTGGAACAAACACTGGCGGATCCAAAGCGCGAGCCGCTGACGGAGTATTCCATTGGCGTGCACCTGCTGGAAGCGCGCCGCCGCCGTCCAGGCTTTGTCAGCCCGAGCTTCGGCACCATCGCGGGCTTCAAGGCTAACGGTGCGATCATGCACTACCGCGCGCCGGCGCAAGGAAGCGCAGTGGTGGAAGGCGATGGCCTGTTGCTGCTCGATTCCGGCGGCCAGTACACCGGCGGCACCACCGACATCACACGCGTGGTGCCGGTCGGCGCCATCACACAGGAACACAAACGCGACTTCACCCTGGTACTCAAAGGCATGATGGCCTTGTCCGTTGCCCATTTCCCGCGCGGCGTGAAGTCGCCGATGCTGGACGCGATCGCGCGCGCGCCGCTGTGGGCGGCCGGCATCGACTTCGGCCACGGCACCGGCCACGGCGTCGGGTTCTTCCTGAATGTGCACGAGGGCCCGCAATCGATTTCGCCGTCGACACCGCCGGACGCGCATACGGCGATGGAGCCGGGCATGATCACCTCCAACGAGCCGGGCATCTACCGTCCCGGCAAATGGGGCATCCGCATCGAGAACCTGGTGTTGAACGTGCCGGCTGCGGATTCGGAGTTCGGCGAATTCCTGCGTTTCGAAACCCTGACGCTGTGCCCGATCGACACGCGCTGCATCGACAAATCCATGCTGCGCGAAGATGAAGTGCGCTGGCTGAACGACTACCACGCCACCGTGCGCAAACGCCTGCGACAGCACGTCGGCGGCGCAGCGCTGCACTGGCTGGAACAAAGGACGGAGGCAATATGAGCCGCTCCACTAGAGCGTCAGCCGCCCTGGCGCGGCTGAAAGAGCGCTCCGGCAACCAGGCCTATTCGATGACCATGACCGGCAGCGGCCACTTCTTCCTGACAGAAGGACCAGGCCAGCCGCCACTATGCCCGCCGATGGAACTGGACGATTTTGTAGCCTTCGTGAATGCGCAAGGCCCGCAAAAAGTGAAACGCGTCAGCAAACTCGATGTAGCATTTGAAAAACAGCTCGCCAAGAAAACACCAAAACCATAAGTGAGGCAGCCATGCCCAGCATAGAATTCCTGCGCGCTTACTGGTCGTCCGGCGAACTGGCGACCAACCTTGTGATCCTGATGAACATCATTGGAGCGCTCCTGCTTGGCCTGCTGGTCGGCTACGAGCGTTCTTATCACGGCCGAGCGGCCGGCATGCGTACTTACGGGCTGGTTTGCATGGCGTCGGCTGCGCTGACCGTGGTGTGCGGCTATCCCTCGCTGTGGTTTGGCGGCCATATGTCGGAGCTGGTGGGCACCGATCCCACGCGCGTGGTGCAGGGCATTGTGACCGGCATCGGCTTCCTCGGCGCGGGCGTGATCATGCGCGAGGGCTTCAATATTTCCGGCCTGACGACGGCGGCGTCGATCTGGGCTTCGTCCGTGATCGGCATTGCGGTGGGGCTGGGTTTCTATCTCGGCGCGATGGGCCTGGCCTTCCTGTGCGCGATGTCGATGATTTTCCTGTCCAAGGTAGAGGCCTGGCTGCCTTCGCGCCACGCCATCGCTATCACCATGCGCTTCAAGCCTGGTTTTGAGCCGAAAGAAGACCAGTTGCGCGCGATGGCCCTGGAGCGCGGCTACCAGATCGCCGGCGGTTCGCTGACCATTGGTATGGACCAAGGCAAGCTGGAATGGCGCTTCGTCGCGCTGGCGCTCAGCAAACGTAGCGGCTCGCCGCTGTCGCGCATCGCCGAAGAGATGACCCATTTCGACGGCATCGATAGCTTCCAGGTCACACACGCACGCAACTAGGAGGCCAGTTTGGTCATCAATTCACAAGACGTTCTAGATTTCTGGTTCTTGCCTATCGGCGCCAAGGGCCACAATATGCAGCGCCCCGAGTGGTGGCGTAAGGATGACGCGTTCGACCGCGCCATCTTCCAGCAATTCGGCGACGTGATCGAAGAGGCGCTGGTGGGCGGCCTGCGCCAGTGGGACGACGAGGGCACGCAAGGCACGTTGGCGCGCATCATCGTGCTGGACCAGTTCACGCGCAACGTTTATCGCGGCACGCCGAAGGCCTTTGCCGGCGATGAACTGGCACTGGAAGCGGCTAAAGCCCTCGATGATTCGGGTGCGAACCAGACCTTGCCGCCTGCGCAGCGCGCCTTCTCCTTTATGCCGATGGAACATTCGGAAAACCTGTCGATGCAGATGCGCTGCGTGGACCTGTTCACGATGCTGGCGGCTGATGCATCAGGCTATGCGGGCATGCTGGATTTCGCGAAGAAGCACTTTGAGGTGGTGCACCGCTTCGGGCGCTTCCCGCACCGTAACGCCATCCTGGGGCGGGAATCGACGCCCGAGGAAGTTGAATTCCTTAAGCAGCCAGGGTCGAGTTTCTGATGTTGCGACTTACCGTAGTTGGCGGTGGCCATGTGGGCCGCGTGCTGGGGCGTCTGTTTTCGCGTGCCGGCGTATTCGCCTTGCAGGATATTGTCGCCCGCTCAGCGGACAGCGCAGCACAGGCGCAGGCCTTCATCGGTGCCGGAATGCCCGCCGTTGCTGGCGGCGCGCTGCGCCAGGCCGATGTCTACATGCTCACCGTTAGCGACGACCAGATTGTGCCGGCGTGCGACGAGCTGGCAGCTGCCGTGCCGCTGCAAGGTGCGGTGGTATTCCATTGCAGCGGAGCGCTGGCATCGGACAAGCTGGCGGTGGCGCGCGCTGCAGGCGCCCACGTCGCCAGCGTGCACCCGATCCGCAGTTTTGCCGATACCGAGGCCGTCGCCGCCGGCTTTGCAGGAACCTTCTGCGGAGTAGAAGGCGACCTGCCGGCGCTTGACGTTCTGCTGCCGGCACTGGCGGCGATCGGGGGCAAGGCGGTGCAGATCGATCCTTCCGCAAAAACGGTGTACCACGCAGCTGCCGTTTTCGCGAGCAATTACCTGGTCACCGTGATCGATGCCGCGCTTCGCGCCTACCAGGCGGCCGGCATTCCGGAAACCATAGCGCGCGAGCTGGCGCGGCCGCTGGCGCTAGAATCGATGGAAAACGCTTTCCGCCTGGGAGCGGCGCCTGCGCTTACGGGGCCGATCGCGCGCGGCGACATGGCGACGGTTCAGCGTCAGCATAACGCTGTGGCGGGATGGGATGCGGCCACGGGCCGCCTGTACGAATCACTGGTGGCGCCGACCGTCGCGCTGGCCGAGCGCAAGCGTGCAGGCAAGCCTTGACGAACTGGCCTTGCATTCCAGCAGTGCAAAAGTATAGTTGAAAGGCAGGACATGCTTTTTGCTCCATCTTTTGTTGTGGTCGAGCAAAAAGATGGCCCCGGCGGGTGACAAAATTGGCCGTTAGCAATAAGCTAGTCCACTTGGGAAGAGCCACACACAGTTCTAGGGGAACGCTATGTTATTTTTGAAATCCACGTCGGTCACCAAGGCGCCTGGCATTTACGAAGTTGATATTGCCGCCAAACCGCCTGGCAAGACTTTCGGGGTGTACATGGCAACCGATCCGGACAATCCGCCGTCCGCCGTGCTGGAAGCCCTGGCTGCCGGCGGCTTCAAGCAAGTGCACAGCTCCGGCTACACCCACAAGGACCGCGGCAAGGTGCTGGACCTGCACTTCCAGAAAGACGGCACCGACCTGTTCAATGGCTGGAAGGCGGAAGAAGCCGAAGCCAATATGGCCATCATCAACAAGATTTTCAGCGACATCGGCGTCGCCATCACCCCGCGCGTGATGTCGCTGGCCGAAGCTTACGCCTGAACCTCAATGTGATACAGGGCCCATGGGCAAGTGGTGAAACGCTCGCCCACCGGCCTGCTTGCCATTTCCGGCACGCGGTCTGCATCGTAAATCGCCCATAAGGGCCCCAGGCCTCCCAGTGCCATCGGCGCCCCATCCAGGTGGGTCGCAACGATATAGCGTTGTGCTTTCGCGCGCGCCAGCGATACCGCCACCGCATAACCGTCCACCGCACGCAGCAGCAGGTTGCTGTTATCGCTGGTTTGCGCACCGGCAGCTTTCAGCACGTCCACCAGAAGCGGGCCGGACAAGGTATGCGCGCGGCTATCGTATTCCAGTGTCGGCTTGATGGTAATCGCCGGCAGGGCCGTCAAAGCGGCAAAATCAAAGGCGAACGCCTTCTCAAAGCTCAGCCGCTGCTTATACATCATCTGGTCGGACACGCGGTCAAAGCTGCCGCGGTTCGGCTTGGCGATCGCGCCGGTCACGGTCAGCAGCGCCGGCCCGCGCTCGGTTTTGGGAGCAGCGGCGCCCAGGGACGGGAGGGCGCCGACCGCTGCCACGGCGCCGAGGAATTGACGTTTCTTCATTGCTATATCATAACGCCTATGGACCTGTTTTCCGCCGAAGCTGAGCTTTTACCCATCCCGATCGACGATGGCGAGCTGTATTTCATGCGGCAGCTGCCGCTTGCTGTGGATAACGCGCAAGTTATGCAGGGCTTGCTGGACGAAACGGCATGGAAAGCGGAAACCATCTTCCTGTTTGGCCGTGAAGTGGCGCAGCCGCGCCTGAGCGCCTGGTATGGCGAGCAACGCTACACCTATTCTGGCCGCACCTTCGAACCCCTGCCGTTCACGCCGCTGCAACTGGAAATCAAGCGTGCCGTCGAGACCGCGACCGGCAAGCGCTTCAACAGCCTGCTGCTCAACTATTACCGCAATGAGCAGGACAGCATGGGCTTCCATAGCGACGATGAAGTGGAGCTGGGCCCGCAGCCGGCCATCGCTTCCGTCAGCTTTGGCGCCACACGCACCTTTATCCTCAAGCATAAGAAGCAACCGAAGACCCTCAAAATCGACCTGACCGATGGCAGTTTGCTTCTGATGGCAGGCAAACTCCAGCATTGCTGGCGGCATGGAATCAATAAAGAGCGAAAACCCTGCGGTGCGCGCATAAATCTGACATTTAGGCTCATCTGAGTTTAAGTTCGGCTATTTTGGGCTGAACAATGGTAATTCAAGGCCGCTTACAAATTCACACAATTCTTACCAGTTCGTCTCCCCCTTGAACTTTTGGCAGTGTTATCGTGCTTTCCATCGCACTTCCACAGACGAAGCGCGGTCCCAAGCAAGTCCATTCACTTTTGCTGAAAGATCACGAACATGAAAAAAATCGCACTCGCTCTCATCACTTCCGCCGTTGCCTTGGGCGCGGCATCCGTCCAGGCCCAAGAGCTGAAGCCGTACATCGGCGCCGGCGTTGTGGCCAACTCGAACAAGTACACCCTGCCTAACGACACCAGCAATGGTGACAAGAAGAGCACCGAATACGGTGGCAAGATCTTCGGTGGCGTGCAGATCGACAAGACCTGGGGTGTGGAAGCTGGTTATGTAGACTTCGGCAAACAGTCGTACAACTACACCACCGGCGCCGGTACCGGCAGCATTGAAAGCAAGGCTAAGTCCTTCTACCTGGCCGGCAAAGGCACCTTCCCGATCAACCAGCAACTGGCCCTGACCGGCAAGCTGGGTGTGGCTCACAACAAGAACGACGTGAACGCCACCGGCCTGGCTTCGGCCTACAACGGCGACAGCAGCCGTAACGCACTGTACGCATCGGTTGGCGCTGAATATGCGTTCACCGAGAAAGTATCGGGCGTGCTGGAATACGAACACTTCGGCAAGAACGATATCGACCAGGGCCGCCGCAAAGGCGCGGTCAACCTGGGCGTAAAAGCTAGCTTCTGAGTCGAGGGGGAGGGCAGTTCAGCTGCTTCCCCCCGCAAAGTCCCCATCGAGGCCGGGTACGACAAGGGCAGCTTCGCACTGCCTAAGTCCTTGTGCCCGCCTCACCTTCCACCCGGACATTGCGTCCGCTGCATTGGGTAGTCGAAGGCTTTTTCCTTCCCTTTCGACACGCCTTCAATGCGCGCTTTGAGGCCATCCGCCCCATCGCGCTTGTAAATAATCCGCTGCGGGAAGTCATGCTGCGGGTTCTCAAACACTACCTCACCATCGCCAATCGATTTGATCGGGAAAGCAGCTTCCGGCTGTTTGCCTGGCTTGGCAACATAGGTCCATATTCCGGGCTCGGTTTCACGGATGATGAGATGTTCCCATTCCACCGTTTTGCCGTTCTTGACCGTGCGGGCCATGCCGAGCATGGTGCCGCCGGCAGGCGGGGACCACATTTCCACTGAACCCGCATCTGAGCCGGTTTGCGACCAGCATCCGGCCAGCCAGGCCAGCTTGTCGAGCGGGGCCTCGTGCGCGATGGCGCCTGCGCTGGCCAGCAGCAGGCCGCAAAGGAATTGTTTGCGCATATGAGGCCCCTTTCGATTAGCCGTGCAGCGGCTTGTAGCGGATACGCTTCGGCTTGGCGCCTTCTTCACCCAGGCGCTTCTTCTTGTCCGCTTCGTATTCCTGATAGTTACCAGCAAAGAAGGTCGCTTGCGAGTCGCCTTCGAAGGCCAGGATGTGGGTGGCGATACGGTCCAGGAACCAGCGGTCGTGGGAGATCACCATCACGGAACCAGCGAATTCCAGTAACGCATCTTCCAGCGCACGCAGGGTTTCCACGTCCAGGTCATTGGACGGTTCGTCCAGCAGCAGCACGTTGCCGCCCATCAGCAGGGTTTTCGCCAGGTGCAGACGGCCACGCTCACCACCGGACAGGTTGCCGACGATCTTCTGCTGGTCCGAGCCCTTGAAGTTGAAGCGGCCTACATAGGCGCGCGAAGGCATTTCGAAACGGCCAACGCTGAGGATGTCGGCGCCGCCGGAAACTGCTTCGAACACGGTCTTTTCGTTGTCCAGCTTGTCGCGGCTCTGGTCCACCAACGAAATCTTGGCGGTCTTGCCGATTGCCACTTCGCCGCTGTCCGGCTGCTCGATACCGGCGATCATTTTGAACAGGGTCGACTTACCGGCGCCGTTCGGGCCAATGATGCCGACGATCGCGCCCGGTGGGATGGTGAAGGACAGGTTGTCGATCAGCAGGCGGTCGCCAAACGATTTGGTGACGTTCTTGAATTCGATCACATCGTTACCCAGGCGTTCGGCCACAGGGATGAAGATCTCCTGGGTCTCGTTACGCTTCTGGTATTCGTATTCGCTCAGTTCGTTGAAGCGTGCCATACGGGCCTTGGACTTGGCCTGGCGTGCCTTCGGGTTCTGGCGCGACCATTCCAATTCCTTCTGCAGCGCTTTCTGGCGCGCGGATTCGGTGGCTTCTTCCTGCTTCAGGCGGTCCTGCTTCTGGTCCAGCCAGGAAGAGTAGTTGCCTTTCCAAGGAATGCCGTGGCCGCGGTCCAGTTCCAGGATCCATTCTGCGGCGTTGTCGAGGAAGTAGCGATCGTGGGTGATGCCGACCACGGTGCCTGGGAAGCGCACCAGGAATTGCTCCAGCCATTCCACCGATTCAGCATCCAGGTGGTTGGTCGGTTCGTCGAGCAGCAGCATGTCCGGCTTGGACAGCAGCAGTTTGCACAGCGCCACGCGGCGCTTCTCACCGCCGGACAGCACGCCGATCTTCTGGTCCCAAGGCGGCAGGCGCAGCGCATCGGCAGCCATTTCCAGTTGCAGGTTCAGGTTGCCGCCGTCGGCAGCAGCGATGATCGATTCCAGGCGCTCTTGCTCTTTGGCCAGCGCGTCGAAGTCTGCGTCTTCTTCCGCATAGGCAGCGTACACGGCCTCCAGCAGGGCTTGAGCATTGAAGGCTTCGCCCAGGCCGGATTCAACTTCCTGGCGCACGGTTTTTTCTGGATCCAGCTGTGGTTCCTGCGGCAGGTAGCCAATATTCAGGCCAGGCATCGGGCGTGCTTCGCCCTGGATGTCGGTGTCGATGCCTGCCATGATTTTCAGCAGGGAGGATTTGCCGGAGCCGTTCAGGCCCAGCACGCCGATCTTGGCGCCTGGGAAGAAAGACAGGGAAATGTCCTTCAGAATCTGACGTTTCGGTGGGACGATTTTGCCCACGCGGTTCATGGTATAGACGTAATTGGCCACGGTATGTGTTCTTGTCGGTTCGTAAAGGCGCTAGTTTAGCGCATTTGGTGGGACGTAAAAAAACCCGGCATCTGCCGGGTTTTATGGAAGCGCGTTTGGCGCTGCTTATGCTTTGCGGCGGCGCATGGTTGCCAAGGCAGCCAGGCCCAGGCCGGTCAGAAGCAGGCTGGTCGGCACAGGAACGGCACCTTGCGCTGGCGCTGGTTCTTCCGCATCGAAGTCCAGGCGAATATTGGTAATGGTGAACTGGCCAATGGTGGACTTGATGGACATGTTCAGGATGCCGTCGGCGAACAGGTCGTTCAGCGCGACTTCGTCCAGGTCCAGCAGGACGTCCAGGCCGCCGAAGATCGACTGGTGATGGTCGCGGTTGCGGTGGTAGAAGTAGTTATAGCCGTTCTTGGCAGTGCCGGTGGTCTTGTCCGATTCCAGGACGCTGTCGGTCCAGCTGGTATAGATGCTGCTGAAGTCGCCAACGGTGTCGCTGCCGGAAGCATCGCCAGCCGAAACCTTCATAATGTCGGCCACAGGGTCGCTGAACTCGTTGGTGATGTCCTTGACGCGCACTTTGTCGAACACGGTCTTGTCCGCGCAAACGCCTTTATTGTCGCAATCGCGGTAAATGTGGCTGGTGTTCGGACCTTGAATGTAGCCGGTGCTGGAAGTATCGACGGAAGAGAAGTTCGCAGCCGAGTAGCCGGTCACGGTCAGGAAGCCCGACAGGATCGAATTCTTGCTGAGGCCATTCGCGGCCAGCAGGCTGTTCACGTCGATCTGGAAGTCCTTGGTCTGGCCGTTAGTCACTTGGCTAGCAGGCGACATCGAGGTCGACAGCGAAATTGGAGCAGCCTGGACGGATGCTGCGGCGACGATGGCGACGATACCTGCCAGAAACTTTTTGCTTACCATGGATAATCTCCCGTTACGATACCGATAGTAATGCAACTATCGTGCCTGCCGTACCGATAGATCATCCATGTCCTTGATTTGTATGGGAGAAACTTAGTTGAACGCAAGCAAGCGCACTTATTGAAGCTGCAATGCTGTAAAGTTTTCCGACACTCAATTCGCCTTTCTGCTTACCAACCAGCCTTCCAGCATGTAAATAACGAGCGCGCTCCAGATGAAGACGAAACCGACTAAACGCGTCTGGGAAAACGCCTCATGGAATACCCACACGCCCAACAGCATCTGAAGCGAAGGCGACATGTATTGCAGCATGCCCAGCACCGACATCGGAATGCGGCGGGCGCCGGCAGCGAACAGCAGCAGCGGGATCGCTGTGGTCGGCCCGGCCGCAGCCAGCAGCCAGCGCGTGCTGTCCGATTCGGCATTCAGGAATACGCTCTGGCCGTTGTACACCAGCCAGCCGAGGTAGGCCACCGCCAGGGGGAACAGGATCAGGGTTTCGAAGGACAGGCCTTCCAGCGCGGCCAGCGCCGCCGTCTTACGCAGCAGGCCATAGGCGCCAAAGCTGATGGCCAGCACCAAGGCAATATATGGCACCTGGCCCGCTTGCCAGGTCAGCCAGGCCACGCCGGTTGCCGCCACCCCAATTGCGATCCACTGGCCGCGGCGCAGTTTTTCCTTCAGCACCAGCATGCCCAGCAGGACATTGACCAAAGGATTGATGAAATAGCCGAGGCTGGCATCGACCACATGGCCGTTGTTGACGGCCCAGATATACACAAACCAGTTCGCACTCAGGAGAAAGGCGCTGGCCAGGAAGCTGCCCACCACTTTGGGCTGGCGCAACACTTGCGGCAGCCATTTCCACTGGCGGCGCACCGCCAGAACCATCATCAGGAAGAGCAGGGACCACGCCATGCGATGGGCGAGGATTTCGGACGCCGGTACGTTCTTAATTGCGTGAAAATACAGTGGGAACAGGCCCCAGGACAGGAAAGCGCCTGCGGCGTACAGCATGCCGGTATTCATGAGAGCGGTGATTTTCTTTTCGTAAAGGTGGAAAATAGCACATCCGCCACATTTTCACCGGCGACCTAAAAAACTTGCAAAAGGCCTATAGTTGGCCTATTGTGCGATGCACCAAAACCAATTTGGGTGAAATCTTGTCACAACATAAGAAAAGCAGCGTTGCCGCGCTGACGCTGGCCGCCGTTGGCATTGTTTACGGCGATATCGGCACTAGCCCCCTCTATACCCTCAAAACCATCTTCGATCCGGCCCACGGGCTCCCGCTGAACCAGGAAAACCTCCTGGGCATCGTTTCCCTGATTTTCTGGGGCCTGACGATGATTGTGACCGTCAAATATGTCACCTTGATGCTACGCGCCGATAACCGCGGCGAAGGAGGCATCATGGCCTTGATGGCCCTGGCCCTGAATTCCGTAAACAAGGCGGCGCCGAAATGGCACTTCCCCCTGCTGCTGATCGGTACCTTTGGCGCCACCATGTTCTATGGCGACAGCGTGATTACTCCCGCCATTTCAGTGTTGTCGGCGATCGAAGGTCTTGAGGTCGCAGCACCCGGCCTGGAAAAATTCATCGTCCCGCTCACCATCATTGTGCTGGTGAGCCTGTATGCCGTGCAGCGTCACGGTACTGCCGGCATTGGACGCTTCTTCGGCCCGATCATGGTGCTGTGGTTCGCTGCCCTGGCGGCGATGGGCGTCATTAACATCGCTAAAGAAACTGCCATCCTGCATGCGCTCAACCCGGCGCATGCATTTACCTTCCTGTTCTCGCATGGCATGGTGGCCTTCGTGGCGCTGGGTGCAGTAGTGCTGGCATTCACCGGCGCCGAGGCGCTCTATGCCGACATGGGCCACTTCGGCAAGAAGCCGATCCGCATCGCGTGGTTCTTGATCTGTTTCCCTGCGCTGGCGCTGAACTACCTGGGCCAGGGTGCGCTGCTGATCAAGGATCCGGCTGCGTTGGCCAACCCCTTCTACAATCAGCTCGGCAGCTGGAGCGTGATCCCGCTGGTGATCCTGTCGACCGCCGCCACGGTAATCGCGTCGCAGGCCACCATTTCCGGCACATTCTCGATGACTAAGCAAGCGATTGCGCTTGGTATGCTGCCGCGCATGCGCATCCAGCACACATCGGAAAGCGAGATGGGCCAGATCTACATTCCTGTCGTGAACTGGCTGCAGTTGGGCGTAGTGCTGATTGCGGTGATCGGCTTCCAGTCTTCGGATGCGTTGGCTGGTGCTTACGGCATTGCGGTGACCGCAACCATGCTGGCGACCACCATCCTGACGTTCTTCGTGACGCGTTACCGCTGGCACATGCCGCTGATCCTGTGCTTCGGCGCTACAGGATTTTTCATTGTCATCGACATCACGCTGTTCTCGGCGACGACCCTGAAACTGTTCCATGGTGGCTGGTTCCCGCTACTGCTAGGTATCGCGTTGTTCACCACAATGCTCACCTGGCGCACTGGCCGCGAGCTGGTGTTCAAGAACCTGGAAAAGCACGCGATCCCGCTGGAAGACTTCCTGAATTCCCTGTTCATGGCGCCGCCGACCCGTGTGCCTGGCACCGCGGTGTTCCTGCGCGGCGAGAGCGATGGCGTGCCGCATGCGCTGCTGCATAACCTGTCGCACAATAAGGTGCTGCATGAGCGCGTGGTGTTCTTCACCGTGCACATCGTGGAAGAGCCGTATGTATCGCCTTCGGAGCAGGTGCGCGTCACCTCGCTCGGCCATGAGTGCTACCAGCTGAACATCCACTACGGCTTCAAGGACGAACCGGATGTACCGGCCATCATGGCCTTGTGCGAGCAGTGCGGCCTGAAGTTCGAGATGATGGAAACCTCCTTCTTCATCGCGCGCCAGACCGTAATTTCCACGCCGGGTGAAGGCATGGCGCCATGGCGCGAACACCTGTTCGTGGCCATGTCGCGCAATGCGCGCGCGGCGGCGGACTACTACCAGATCCCGCCGAATCGCGTGATTGAACTCGGCACACAAGTGGAAATTTAATTTGTAACGGGAAGGTGCGTCATATGCAGGGTGAATTTACGGTCTGCTAAACTTCTGCTCCGTTACCCCGATTCATTTGACGAATAGGCAAGATTGAAATGAAGAATTCGATGTTCAAGGCAATCGCCACCCTGGCTTGCGCCGTAGCCCTGACGGCTTGCGGCGGTGGTTCCAACAATAGCGAGACCACCACTCCGCTGCCACCGCAGCCCAACTATACAAAGGTAAGCGAAGTCATTGGGACCGGCGCGGTCGTTGCAAACGGTGACCTCGTGTCTTACTATGCCACGGGTTACGTCTACGACGAGACCAAGGCGGACAAGAAAGGTGATCCGTTCGTGACGCCGACTGTTGGCGCACCGTTTGTGGTCACCGTGGGCGTCGGTGCGGTTATTCCAGGCATTGACCAGGCACTGGTCGGCATGAAAGTGAATGGCAAGAGCACCTGGCTGATCCCGGCAAACATGGCGTTCGGCGCGACTGGCTTTACAGACACCGCCGGAAAAGTGAAAGTGCCGGCCAATACCGCCGTGGTCTATGACCTTGAAGTAGTCGCCTCGACTACGCTGTCGCTGTTCCCTAAGATTGACACCGTTATCGGCACCGGCGCAGTTGCTGCTTCGAAGAACTTGGTGACCATCAATTACACTGGTTATCTGCGCGACGATAACCAGATCGATAAGAAGGGCGCGAAATTTGAAACTTCCAGTGCGCCGTTTTCCTTCCTGCTGAACGTCGATAGCCGTATCCAAGGATGGGACCTGGGCATTCTTGGCATGAAGGTGGGCGGCAAGCGTACGCTGCTGATTCCGTCCGGTATGGCATGGGGCAAGGATGGTCGCAAAGATAACGCAGGTACGGTGATTGTTCCGGCCAATACCGACGTGGTATATGACATTGAGCTGACTGCGGTTAATGCATCGCCGCCTGCCCAAACGACGCAGCCTGCATTCGATGCAAAGGATGAAGTAATTGGTACTGGCACCGTGGCCGCGGCCACTGGCTACACCCTGGCCGTGCAATATACAGGCTACCTGTACAACGATAGCGTGACCGATAAGAAGGGCCTGCGCTTCGACACCTCACGTATCACTGGTACCGCGTTTTCCGTCAAGCTGGGTGAAAATAAAGTCATCCAAGGCTGGGAGAAGGGCTTGCTTGGCATGAAGGCTGGCGGCAAACGTACGCTGATCATTCCGGCAAACTTGGCCTACGGTGATAAGGCGCAGACCAACATTCCGGCAAACTCTCCATTGATCTTTGACGTGGAAGTGACTACCGTTACCGCTCCTTGATCGGGCGGAAGCCAGTAAAGAAAAACGGCCTGCGGGCCGTTTTTTTTATCACCGCAGCATTTCCAGGTGTGGAATGCCGTCTTCGTCGTAGGGCTGGCCAACTGCCTTGAAGCCGAAGCTGCCATAGAATTTTTCCAGGTGCGCCTGAGCGCCGATGCGGATGCGTTGGCCGGGGTGCAGCGCTTCGGCGCAGCGGATGCCCTCGGCGATCAGTTGGCGGCCCGCGCCACTGCCGCGTGCCGCATGCGTGGTCAGCACACGCCCCAGCGACATCTCGGGATACTTGATGCCCGGCGCGATACAGCGCAGGTACGCGGCCAGCTTGCGTTTGCCGTCGACTAGCTGCCAGCCGAGCAGGTGGTGGGCGTCCTGGTCGCAATCATCGAGGTCCGAATAAAAACACTGCTGTTCGATGACGAAGACCTCTTGCCGCTGCCGCAGCATTTCGTAGAGGTCTTTGTTGGGAATGCTGTTGAAGTCCAGCCACTGCCATTCAATCATTGGTCGCCTCGCATGATGGGAGGCGACCATTTTATGCCAGCTTACTGTTCCTGGCGGAGTTCGCCATTCTTGATCGCTAAAGCGAGTTCGGCTTTCACCTCGGCGCGGGTTTTTCCACCGCGCATTGGAGAGGCAAAGTCGAGCGGATACAGTTCGCCGGTAAGGATTTCACCTTTGCGCAGGGCGGCGATGGCTTCAGCACGCACTTCGGCACGGGTTTTGGTCGAGACGAAAGTATTGTCGAATTGGGAGCCGTCGTAGGCCTCGCCCGACGCTGCGGTACGGGTGGTCGGCGGCGCTGCCTGGGCAGCAGCGGAGAGGGCCAGGGCAGTGCTGGCGATGAGGGTTGCAAATGCTTTCATGATCTTTCTCCTTCAACGGTGGGCACGGCCGGCTTGGCCGCCGTGCCCTTTCTTGCTTATACGATAGTCAGGGTGACGTCGATGTTGCCGCGTGTCGCGTTCGAGTACGGGCACACGATGTGGGCGGCGTTCACCAGTTTTTCTGCGGTTTCACGGTCCAGGCCGGGCAGGGAAATTTTCAGTTCCACTTCGATGCCGAAGCCGGTTTCGATCGGGCCAATGCCGACCGTGGCGTTGATCGAGGCATCCGCCGGAACCGCGATCTTGTCGCGGCCGCCAACGAACTTCATGGCGCCGATGAAGCAGGCGGAATAACCGGCTGCGAACAGCTGCTCAGGGTTGGTGCCGAAGGCGCCATTGCCGCCCAGTTCTTTTGGAGTGGTCAGCTTGACGTCCAGGGCGCCGTCGCTGGTAGCGGATTTGCCTTCGCGGCCGCCGGTGGAAGTTGCGTTAGCGCGGTACAGGATGTTCGAGATCTTAGCCATGATGAGTTTCCTTTTCGTGAGTAGTGAGCGATTAACTAGCGTGCTATTTGTTTCCGGTTTCCGGGGCGTTGTTTGCTGCCCATGTGCACACTATAGATAGCGCGCGATTTAATTGCAAGCTATTTTTGAAGAATTTTTCGCTCATGAGGAATCTCACTCGGTTTGCGCCAGCAATTGCTGGATCCGCGCTTCGGTTTGCTCGTATTGGCCTTCACCAAAGTGTGTGTACACCACTTGGCCTTTTTTATTGATTAAATAGAAAGCTGGCCAGTAGCGGTTGTTGTACGCATTCCAGGTGGCGTAGCGGTTGTCCTGGGCGACTGGGTAGCGTATGTCAAATCGCTTCAGGGCGGTGCGCACATTCTCTGTCTTGCGCTCGAACGCATATTCCGGCGTGTGGACGCCGATAACGACCAAACCCTTGTCCTTGTACATATCGTGCCACTTCACGACATGGGACAGGGTGTTGATACAGTTTATGCAGTCATAGGTCCAGAAATCAACCAATACCACCTTGCCACGCAGCTGCTTCATGCTCAGCGGTTCGCTGTTCAGCCATTGGTCGATGCCTGTGAATTCGGGAGCCTCGGCTGGGGCGGCGCTGGCGCCGGCGGAAGCGCCGAGCAGGGTGGCCGCGGCGGCCAGGAATTTCAGGGTGTTCTTCATGATTACAGTCCTTTCAGGGTTGGGAAGTGCTGGGCGGCCCAGGCATAAGCCAGGGTGTCGTATTGCAGGTAAATCGCGACGGCGGTGGCAAGCACCAGTACGCCGAATACTTGTTGCAGGCGATGGGCATGGCGCGCCACGGCACGCACATGCTGGGTGGCGTACTGGCCGCCATAGATAATTCCGAGCATGGGGACGGCGGCTCCGATGGCATACAGGGTGAGCAGCAGGGCGGACCAGGCAGGGTCCTGCGCTTTCACCACCAGCACCAGGATGGAAGCAAGCACCGGGCCGGCGCAGGGTGTCCACACGGCGCCGAGCGATACCCCCAGCAGGAAGGCGCCGCCGTTGCTGCCGTCGTCCTCGCGCGGAGCGGACGAAGCGCTGCGGCCGGGCAGGCGGGCCAGCAGCCATTCATAAGGCCCCGGCCACACGCGGAACAGGCCGGACAGGGCAAGCAGGGCGATGGCGGTATTGCGCAGCACATCCTGCGCGACTTCGATAGCGCTCGAAACGGCGCCCAACAGCATGGCGACACTGGCAAAACTCAGGATAAAACCAGCCACAATGAAAAGCGGGCGGCGTGGATTGCGCTGGTTGACGCCGGAGCCCAGCAAGATGGGCAGCATAGGCAGCACGCAGGGCGAAGCGACTGTCAGCAGGCCGGCCAGGAAAGCCAGCGGAGTGTCGAGCGGGTTGGTCATGGTCGGCTCCGTGTTTTGGAATGACTCCATTGGACCGCGCCCACGTATCCGCCATATTTCGCCGCACCCCCGCGTGTGCAATGTTTTGTGTACCTGCACCGCCCGTACACACTGGGATACAAAACTACCCGCCGCATTGGGTATCATGGCTTCATGGAAAACCAAGACCACATCCTGATCGTTGACGATGACCGCGATATCCGCGAGTTGATCGGCGCCTATTTGCAGAAAAACGGCTTGCGCGTTTCACTCGCCGCGAACGGGCGCCAGATGCGCGCCGTGGTGGAAGAAGACACGCCGGACCTGATCGTGCTGGACCTGATGCTGCCCGGCGAAGACGGCCTGACGCTGTGCCGCGACCTTCGGGCCGGCAAACACAAGGCCGTCCCGGTGCTGATGCTCACGGCGCGCAACGACGAGACCGACCGCATCATCGGCCTCGAAATGGGCGCCGACGACTACCTGCCCAAGCCCTTCGCAGTGCGCGAACTGCTGGCACGTATCAATGCAGTGCTGCGGCGCACGCGCATGCTGCCGCCGAACATGCAGGTCAACGAGTCGGAACCGATGCTGGCTTTCGGCGACTGGCGCCTTGACACGGTGGCCCGTCACCTGCTCGATGCCGACGGCACCCAGGTTGCGCTGAGCGGCGCCGAATACCGCCTGCTGCGCGTCTTCCTCGACCATCCACAGCGCGTGCTGACGCGCGACCAGCTGCTGAACCTGACCCAGGGCCGCAATGCCGACCAGTTCGACCGCTCGATCGACTTGCTGGTGAGCCGTGTGCGACAACGCCTGCGCGACACGGCGCGCGAGCCGCGCTACATCAAGACGCTGCGCAGCGAAGGCTATGTATTCTCGGCTGCCGTGACGCTGGCGGCAGGCCAGCCATGATGCGCCTGCACTGGCCGCGCACGCTGTTCGCGCGCCTCGCCTTGCTGCTATGCCTCGGGGTGGCGGTAGCGCAGGGCTTGTCGTTCTGGCTCACCATGCGCGAGCGCAATGAGGCCACCACCAATATGATGATGGGCTATATCGAGCGCGAGGTCACTACTTCGGTGGCGCTGCTTGATGCCTTGCCCGCCGCCCAGCGTGCCGAATGGTTGCCGCGCCTCGCGCGCCGCAGTTATGAATTCCGGCTCGAGCCTTGCGATGAAGCACTGCCGCACCTGGAGGTGCTGGAGGCGAATGCGGTGCGCTCTTTTGAAGAGGGCATCGGCAAGAAATACAAGCTGACAGTGCACCAGATCATCGGCGAACGCGAACGGTACCAGGTGCACCTGGAGCTGAGCGACGGGATGCCGCTGACCATCGATTTCCGTCCCATGCGCACCGTGCCAATGTCGCCATGGTTTGGCGCTTTGATGGCGGCGCAGCTGGCGGTGTTCGCCCTGTGCTGCTGGCTGGCTGTGCGTCTCGCTACGCGACCGCTTGAGCAGCTGGCGCAAGCGGCGGATGCACTTGGCCCGGATATGCAGGGCGCACACTTGCCGGAAAGCGGCCCATCCGAGGTGGCGCGTGCAGCGCGCGCCTTCAACGCGATGCAGCAGCGTATCGCCGGCTATATGGGAGAGCGCATCCAGATCCTGGCGTCGATTTCGCACGACTTGCAGACGCCGATTACGCGCATGCGTTTGCGGGTCGACATGATGGACGACGATGCGCAGCAGGCCAAATTGCGCCAGGATTTGCGGGCGATGGAGCAGCTGGTGAAAGAGGGCGTGGCTTATGCGCGCACGCTGCACGGCACCAGCGAGGCGCCGACCCGCATCGATCCTGATGCGCTGCTCGAAAGCATGGTGCACGACTACGTCGATGCCGGCAGCGCAGTAACGCTGCAAGGTGCGGTTGGCCGGCCGATGGATCTGCGGCCGCAGGCGCTGCGCCGTGTGCTGGGGAACCTGATCGACAATGCGCTCAAGTTTAGCGGTAGCGCTGAGGTGCGCGTCGAAGGTAGCGGTGCGGGCATTGTGGTGCGCGTGCTCGATCGCGGTCCAGGGATCCCGGCGGAATCACTGCAAGCGGTATTCGAGCCCTTCGTGCGGCTGGAGTCTTCACGCAGCCGCGAAACGGGCGGCACAGGCTTGGGACTGGCGATCGCACGCCAACTGGCAACGGCAATGGGCGGCACGCTGACGCTGCACCAGCGCGAAGGTGGCGGCCTGGAAACGCGGCTGGCGCTGCCAGGCTAAGTCAGACCATCGCGCAGTCGAAACCTTCCAGCACGTTGACGATATTGGTGCCCAGCTCGCGCAGCGGGCTGCCGCCTTCGAGCACGAAGGCAGTGGGGAAACCAAGCCAGGCCAGTCGCTCGCCTGCGCGCAGGAAGTCCCCAGCCTGCAGGTCAAAGCCGCCATGCGCCTCGCCGGCAAAAATGTTACCGCCCAGTGCGACAACCAGCGCATCGGGACGGAACATGTTCAGTCGCAAGCAGGCTGTTTCCAGCGCCGCAAACCATTCGGCCGCGCCAGCACCTGGCGCCAGCGGAAGGTTGATGTTGTAGCCAACGCCTGCACCGCCGCCTGTTTCGTCGGCGTGACCGGAGAACCAGGGAAACGCATGGTTCGGATCCGCGTGGATCGACATGCACAGCACGTCGGCGCGCTGGTAGAAGATGCCCTGCGCGCCGTTGCCATGGTGGTAGTCCAGGTCGAGGATGGCGACGCGCGTCAGGCCGTCGTCCAGCAAATGCTGCGCAGCCAATGCGGCGTTATTCAGGTAGCATCCGCCGCCGCAAAAGTCGGCGCCGGCCAGGTGGCCTGGCGGCTGCGTCAATGCGAAGCTGGCGCGTTCACCCACACGCAGCGCATGGGCGGCATTGACGGCGCAATCGGCACCGGTCTTGGCTGCCGTCCAGGTGCCGGCGGTGATAGGCGTGACGGCATCCATCGAATACAAGCCAAAGCGCGCGGCCAGGCTGGCCGGTTCAATATCGGTGCGGAAGGTGCGTACCGGCCATTGCGTGGCGATGGCGGGATGGTCGGCGTTTCCCGGCGCGGCGGCCGACCACTCGGCCCATGCAGTGCGCAGGAAATGCAGGTAGCGCGGCGCATGCGTCCGTTCCAGTGCCATCAAAGGCACGCCATGCGGCGTAACGATCTGCCCCAGGCCGCGCCGCCCAAGCTCGGACAGCACGCTTTCAACGCGCTGGGGTTCCCCAGCGTGCTGAGCGTGTTGTTCGTTATAAAAGGTGAGCAAGGGTCAGGTGCAGTGGTTCGGGCACAGGTTGCTGGCGCGGTAGGCTTTGACGTAGTCGTCGAAGCTGCCGCCCTGGCTGCGTTCCATTTCTTCCTGCTCGGCGATGGAGGCGCGCGCCAATTCGTTGAAGCGCGCCACGTCTTCGGCGCTTGGCGGATGGCTGCGGAAGAAAGCCGCATGCTTCTCGCTCTGGTGCAGGCCGAAAGCGGTGAACGATTTGCCGTTCTCGCGCAACGCTTGCAGCACGCGCGCCGAAGGCGTGATCTCCGGATCGTGCAGCTTGGCCGCTTGCGCCTCCAGAGCCGCCATGTGTTCGCGGCCGCCGTGTTCGCGGTCCAGCAGTTCCGCCACCGGCTTGAAGCGCTCCAGCAAATCCAGGCCCCACTGTTTCAGCGTGACTTCTTCGCCATCGCGTGTCAGGGTCAGACCAGGACGGCGGCCTTCCTTCACGGTGCGCGCGAAATTACGCGCCAGCAGCTCGCCATGTTCCGGCGTGATCAGCGGGCTTTCTTCCAGAGCGCTGAACAGCAGGAACACGTCGAGGAAACGGCCGGTCTGCACATTGATGCCGACAGGCTCGAACGGATCCACATCCATGCAACGCACTTCGATGTACTGCACGCCGCGGTTGCACAGCGCCTGGATCGGACGCTCGCCGGTATTGATCACGCGCTTTGGACGGATGGTCGAGTAGTACTCGTTCTCGATCTGGATCACATTGGTCGACAGCTGCACCCACTCGCCATTTACTTTGGTGCCGATTTTTGCATACGGCTCGTAAGGCTGGTTGACAGCCTTGGTCAGCGTGGCCACATAGGAATCCAGGCTGTTCTCGTGCGGATGCAGGCCGGATTGCGCCTCGTTCTGGTAACCCAGATCGCTCATGCGCAGGCTGGTCGCGTACGGCAGGTAAAGCGTATCGCCGGACAGCTTTTCCAGCTTATGCGGACGACCGCGCAGGAAGCCCTCTGCCAGCGCCGGCGAAGCGCCGAACAAATACATCAGCAGCCAGCTGTAGCGGCGGAAATTGCGGATGGTGGCCAGGTAGGCTTCCGACTGGTAGGCCTTGGGCGTAACATGGGTCGCGCCCTCGTTTTCGGCCAGGATACGCCACAGGCGCTCGTCCAGCGAATAGTTGTAGTGGATGCCCGCGATGCACTGCATTGCCTTGCCATAGCGCAGGGCCAGTCCGCGGCGGTACACATGCTTCAGCATGCCCAGGTTGGACTTGCCGTACCACGCGATCTCGATGTCTTCCTCGGCCGGCAGCTCGCACGGCATGGATTGGCTCCAGATCAACTCATTGCCCAGCTTCGTGTAGCTGAAACGATGAATCGCATCCAGCTTTTCCAGCGTGGTCGCGATATCGCGCTCCGCCGGGGTGATGAACTCCAGCAGGGTCTCAGCGTAATCGGTGGTGATTTGCGGATTCGTCAGGGCCGAGCCCAATGGCAGGGGATGTGGCGTATGCGCCAGGCGGCCATCCGGCTGCACCCGCAGGGTTTCTCGTTCAATGCCGCGCAGGCCGCCGCCCAGCACCGCACGGTGCTTATCGTCGGCCAGCAAGGCCAGGCGGCGAGTCAATAGATTGGACAATTTGCTTCCTTTCCGATGCAGCAAATCAAATTGGTGCGAGATTAACCGAAAACCGAAAAGCGCGTACGATGAGCCCCCAAAACGGCCCGGAAGCCGCATGTTGCCGTATTTTACCCGGGTCAGGTCGCCGGACGCCTGCCGCCGCTGACCCGCTCGATGCCGGCCAAATCCTGCCAGCTTTGCACCTCAGTGTAAGCAGCGGAAGACAGCAGGGCACGCACGGCCTCCGCCTGGTCGTAGCCATGTTCCATCAGCAGCCAGCTGCCTGTCGCCAGCTTGGCGGGCGCACCAGCGATGATGGTACGCAGGGCGCTCAAGCCATCAGCGAAATCGGTCAATGCGCCGCTGGGTTCGTAGCGCAAATCCCCCTCGGACAAATGACGATCGCCGTCGGCGATGTAAGGAGGGTTGGAGACGATCAGGTCGAACTGCTCGCCCTCCACTGCTCCATACCAGTCGCTGTGCAGGAAACGAACGGCGGCGTTGTTGCGCAGCGCATTGCGCGAGGCCACGGCCAACGCCTCCTGGCTAAGGTCCAGCGCCGTGACGCTGGCATCGGGACGGCTATGGGCAATCGCCACGGCGATAGCGCCGCTGCCCGTGCCCATGTCCAGCACCTTGCCGCGCGGCGGCAAACGCACCAGGGCAAGTTCCACCAGCAGCTCCGTATCGGGACGCGGGATCAGCACCGCCGGCGTGGTTTCGAAATCGAGGCCAAAGAACTCGCGCTGGCCGATGATGTAGGCCACCGGCTCGCCATCATGGCGGCGCTGAAGCAGCGCGGCGACACGCGCCGCTTCATCGACCGTGAGCGCGCGGTCTGACTGCGTGATCAGGGTTGTTCGTGTGATGCCCAGCGCATGGCATACCAGGATGCGTTGGTCGACCGGATCGAGCAGGGGCTTGCGCTGCAAGGCGCCCAGCGTGATACCGGCTGTGACCTGGTTCTTCATGCGCGCTTACGCAGCACCACCCAGGCGGTGCCGATGGACAGGATGCCGAACCAGATGAAGGACCAGACAGGAATCTGCAAGCCCATGAATTTTTCAGTCGCGTCCTGGCACAAGCCTTCCGCGTAAAACAGCCAAGGCAGGTATTCAGAGGTAGGGATTTTGTTCAGCATCGTTTCCATTGGATCGATACCGCAGGACAGGCCAGGATGCGCCAGGATCCACAGCTGCTTGCCCGCCACGCCCAGGCCGCCCAGCGCACCCAGCAGGCCGATGCCGGCCGCCAGCTTAGGCTTGGAGGTAAAGGCGCCAACCAGCGCAGCCAGGCCGATCGCGATGAACAAGTAGCGCTGGATCACGCACAGCGGGCAAGGCATCAGGAACAGCACATGCTGCAGATACATTGCAGCGCCGATCATGGCAAAGCTCACAAAGGCGATCGCCAGCAGAACGTTACGGTTGCTCATCGTCATCAATTTATCAGGTTGAAAATCCGGCCAATTCTCGCACAAAGCGCTGAAGGCTACCTTAATCTAAATCGGGGTCAGCTTCGGCAATCGGACAAATGTCCACCTTGGGGTCAGGAACGAAAGTGGACATTTAATCGCCCAGAGCGGCGAGCTGTTCGGCTTGGTGCTCGGTGGTCAGGGCGGTAGTCAGTTCACCGAGGTCGCCGTCCATGATCATGTCCAGCTTGTACAAGGTCAGGTTGATGCGGTGGTCGGTCATGCGGCCTTGCGGGAAGTTGTAGGTGCGAATGCGCTCACTGCGGTCGCCAGAGCCGATCAGGCTCTTACGCGTCGCCGCTTCCTTCGATTGCTGTTCGCGCAGCTGCACGTCCTTGATGCGCGCGGCCAGCACCTTCATCGCGGAGGCCTTGTTCTTGTGCTGGGAGCGGTCGTCCTGGCACTCCACCACGATGCCGGATGGGATGTGCGTGATACGCACCGCCGAATCGGTCTTGTTGATGTGCTGTCCGCCGGCGCCCGACGCGCGGTAGGTGTCGATGCGCAGGTCGGCCGGGTTGATATGGACGTCTTCCACTTCATCCGCTTCCGGCATCACCGCCACGGTGCAGGCGGAGGTGTGGATGCGGCCTTGGGTCTCGGTGGCCGGCACGCGCTGCACGCGGTGGCCGCCCGATTCGAATTTCAGCTTGGAGTAGGCGCCATTGCCGATAATGCGCGCGATTACCTCACGGTAGCCGCCAAGGTCGCTCTCGGAGGCCGACACAATCTCCACCTGCCAGCGCGAACGCTCGGCGAAGCGGGTGTACATGCGCAGCAGGTCGCCAGCGAACAGCGCCGATTCATCGCCGCCGGTACCGGCGCGGATTTCGAGGAAGATATTACGCTCGTCGTTTTCATCTTTCGGCAGCAGCATCTTCTGCAGGTCCAGCTCCAGGCCGGCCAGGCGCGACTTGCCGCCTTCGATTTCTTCCTGCGCGAATTCCTTCATGTCCGGATCGGACAGCATGGCTTGCGCTTCGTCGATATCGCTCAGCGTCTGCTGGTAATCCTTGTACAGCGCCACCAGCGGCTGCAGCTCGCTGTGCTCGCGCGTCATCTTGCGGTAGCTGTCCATATTCGACGTGGCGCCTTCGGACATCAGCAGTTCGTCCAGTTCGACCAGGCGGTTCGCGAGTTGGTCCAGCTTGGCCAGCATTGATGGTTTCATACGTTCCTGTATTCGGGGGATAGCACGGGTAGCCGCGCGGTGCGGCAGGAGAAGGTGTGGCGCCGCTAACGGCGGCCGCGGAACAATTGTGGCAGCAGCTCGGCCAGTTGGGCGCGCTCGTCGCCCTGTGCGCGGTGCAGTGCTTGCTGCGGGCCGTGCATGAATTTCGCGGTCAGGCCTTTGGACAAAGCCTCCAGCACCGCATCAATCGGCTCGCCCTTGGCCAGCAGCTTGCGCGCGCGTTCCAGTTCCAGCAGGCGAATCACTTCGCTGTTCTCTTGCAGGCCCTGGATCACCGGTACCACGGCGCGGTCGTCGATCCAGTGCATGAAGGACTGCACTCGGGTTTCGATAATCGCTTCCGCCTGCGCCACGGCGGCCTGGCGGTTTTCCATGCCGGTCTGCACCACCTTGCCCAGGTCGTCCACGGTATAAAGGAAGACGTCGTTCAGGCGGCCCACTTCCGGCTCGATATCGCGCGGCACGGCCAGGTCGACCATGAACATCGGCTTGTGGCGGCGTGCCTTGATGGCGCGTTCCACCATGCCCAGTCCAATCAGCGGCAGCGAAGAAGCGGTGCAGGAAATGACGATATCGTATTGCTGAAGCTGGGAGCCCAATTCGGCCAGGCGCATGGCCTTGCCGTTGAAGCGGTGCGCCAGCGCCTCGCCGCGTTCCATGGTGCGGTTGGCCACCGTGATCGATTTCGGATTCTGCGCCGCGAAGTGCGTGGCGCAAAGCTCGATCATTTCACCGGCGCCGATGAAGAGCACATTCTGTTCGGAGATCTTGTCGAAGATGCGCTGCGACAGCCGCACGGCAGCAGCCGCCATCGACACGCTGTGCGCGCCGATTTCGGTGGTGCTGCGCACTTCCTTGGCAACGGCGAAGCTGCGCTGGAACAGCTGGTGCAGGTAGGTGCCAAGGCCGCCCGCTTCGTCGGCGGTACGGATCGCATCCTTGATCTGGCCAAGGATCTGGGTCTCTCCCAGCACCATCGAATCCAGGCCGGAAGCGACGCGGAAGGTATGGCGCACTGCATCGTGCTGCGGCAGCATATACAGGTGCGGGCGCAGCTCGGCGTAATTCAGTTTGTGGAAATCGGCCAGGAATTGCGCGCCGGCGTCGAGCGGATTGGCGGCATTGCTGGCCGCGTACAGCTCGGTTCGGTTGCAGGTGGACAGGATGGCCGCTTCGTCTCCGCCCTTGGAATTGGCGCAGGCAAACCAGTTGCGCGCCGCCGCGACTGCCGTACCCAGCTGCTCAGGCGCGAACGCCAGCCGTTCGCGCAAGGCGACAGGCGCAGTGGTGTGGTTGAGGCCGACGGCGAGAAGTTGCATTTCGGTATAGGCGGACGATTCCAGACGCCATTATACCTTGCTGTGGTTTCCCTCTCAGGAACCCAGCTTTTCCAGGCGGTAGCCGTAGCTGTAAACAGGCACCAGGCGGAAGCCATTTTCTGGCTTTAATTGCAATTTATTGCGGACGCGGGAAACGTGGGTGTCCATCGTGCGCGATGGGATCTCGGTTTCACGGATCCACACCGCTTCGTGGATGTAGGCGCGCGACAGCGGGCGGCCAATGTTGCGGAAAAACAGCAAGGCCAGGTAGAACTCTTTGTGGGTGACGTCCAGGACTTGGCCGTCCATCAGCAGGCGGCCAGGGCGGGTTTCAAAGACGTATTGGCCGAATTGCAATTGCTCGGCGCCATTCTGGCTTGGATAGGCGCGCCGCAGTTGCGCTTGCACGCGGGCAACCAATTCGGAACGGCGCAGGGGCTTGACCAGGTAGTCTTCGGCGCCGACCGCCAGGCCAGTTACGATATCGTCTTCGCCGGAACTGGTGGTGAGGAAGATGACCGGGCCATTTTCCGGCAATTTCTCGCGGGCCTTGCGAATCACTTCGCCCGGGTCCATATCAGTTACCTGCCAGTCGAGGATCAGCATATCGACGCTGTCCTTGCGCATATTGGCCAGCAAATCCTTGGCTGTCTGGTAGCCGTGACAGGCATGGCCAGCGGAAGTCAGGACCTGGCAGATCAGGTCTGCCTGGCTTCGGTCAGCATCAAGGACAACGATTCTCATGTTCTTTACAGCAAAATGTTAAGAAGCAGTCACACGAATATAACAGAGATTTACAAGAAATAGTTACCAATTTGATCAAATATTGCCAGAAAGTACTAATTTCTGTGTCTCGCGCGAGGCTGTTCCTTGATCACAAGGTACACTGCTTGTGGGGCTAGCACAATGGAACAGATGGTGTCTGGCGGCCCTTTGGGAGAGCGAAAACATGAGAAATGAGTGGACTGTATTGCCCTCAAATGAGGCCGATATCGATGCGGTTCGCGAGCGCTGCCGGCGCCTGGTGCGTCGTCGCGCGGCGGTATCGGCGGGTGTTGCTGCTGTGCCAATTCCGGGCGTGGACTTGCTGTCGGATTTGCGTTTGTTCACCCAGTTGATTGATGAGGTGAACCATGAGTTCGGCCTTTCACCGGCTCAAATCGAGCGGATGCAGCCGAAATTGAAGATGATCGCGTACGAGGCTGTGGTAAGCCTGGGCGGGATGCTGGTGGGAAAGGTGGTGACGCGGGAGTTGGTGACGGTGGTGCTCAAGCGCAGCGCGGGGAAGGTCGCGGCCAAGCAGGCGGGTAAGCTGGTGCCAATTGCCGGTCAAATTGCCTCAGCTACTATTGGTTTCTTTGCGTTTAGGCAGATTGGGTATCAGCACGTGGACGCTTGCGCGAAGGTGGCAAGGCAGGTGCTGGCGGGCCAGAACCGGTAATTCGGTGTCTGACCCGCAGGGTCAGACACCTGGCCTGCGGCAGCCGCGTAAAGGTGTCAGACCCTGTGGGTCTGACACAGGTTTACCGGGTTTAGGCGTCCGGCAAAACCACGTTAACGTCGAGAACTTCCAGATTCCCCTGGCGATCCAGGGAAATCTTGATATCGTCCGCCGACACCTTGGTGTACTTCGAAATCACATCAATCAGCTCTTTGTGCAGCGCCGGCAGGAAATCCGGTCCAGCACGGCCATTGCGCTCGCGCGCAATGATGATCTGCAAGCGCTCTTTCGCCGCACTGGCCGTTTTCGGCTTGTTAGGGAACAGGAAAGAAAGCAGGGCCATTATTTAGCTCCAAAGATACGCTTCAGGAAACCAGGCTTTTCATAGTCGGTAAACTTCAGCTCAACTTCTTCGCCCAGGAAGCGCGACACCACGTCGGTGTAGGCTTCGGCCACATCAGTACCGGTGAAGTGGATTGCCGGGTTACCCTGGTTGGAAGCATGCAGTACCTGCTCCGACTCAGGGATGATGCCGATCAAAGGAATGCGCAGGATTTCCTGAACGTCTTCAAACGACAGCATTTCGCCCGCTTCTACGCGCTTTGGCGAGTAGCGGGTGATCAGCAGGTGTTCCTTGACCGCTTCGCCGCCGGACTGGGCGCGGCGCGACTTGGCCTGGATGATGCCCAGGATGCGGTCGGAGTCACGCACCGACGACACTTCCGGGTTGGTCACGATCAGGGCTTCGTCGGCGAAGGTCAGCGCCATCAGGGCGCCGTGTTCGATACCGGCCGGCGAGTCGCAGATGATGAAGTCGAACTCCATCTTGATCAGCTCGGCGAGGACGGCTTCCACCCCGTCTTCAGTCAGCGCATCCTTGTCGCGGGTCTGGGACGCCGGCAGGATGTACAGGTTTTCGCAGTGCTTGTCCTTGATCAGGGCCTGGTTCAGGGTCGCTTCTTTATGCACCACGTTGATCAGGTCATACACAACGCGTCGTTCGCAACCCATGATCAGGTCCAGGTTACGCAGGCCGACGTCAAAGTCGATGACGACGGTTTTATGGCCGCGCATGGCGAGGCCGGTGGAGAAACTGGCGCTGGAAGTCGTTTTGCCGACACCGCCCTTGCCGGACGTAACTACAATAATTCGTGCCACAAAGAATCCTTTACTGAACTGTTATTTTGCGGAATTGACAGATTGTATATCCAGACTCTCGCCGTTTAACCGGATTTGTACCGGTTTGCGTGCGTTTTCGGTCGGGAAACCATCTTCAAAAGTACGATAAACACCTGCGATCGAGACCAGTTCAGGGCTCATCGACAGAGCGAAAATGCGGGCCGAGGCGTCGCCGGAGGCGCCGGCCAGGGCACGGCCATTCAAAGTGTTGTAAACGTGAATACTGCCATCCGCGATGATCTCGGCGCCGTTGTTGACGACGGCCATCACGATCAGGTCGCCGCCGCGCGCGTAAATGCGCTGGCCGGCCCGGACCGGGGTGTCGATGATCATGGTACCGCTGAAAGCTGGTGCCGCCGGGGCCGCTGTGGGAGCCGGGGCCGGCGCTGAGGCCGGAGCTGGCGCTGGCTTTTTGGCAACGGCAGGCGCCTCTTCGCGCTTGCCGCTGTCCAGTTGCAGGCCGTGTTGCTGGATTTCTTCCACCATGTCCGGCGTGGCGTTGCGCACGGCCACCGGATTCAGGCGGTATTTTTTCAGGAGGGCGATGGTTGCCGCCCAGTCGATTCGTCCGCAGCCTGGCGCCAGGTCACCCACATCGATGACCGCCAGGTCACCTTCAAAGAAATCGGAAACGCCGCCAGTCATCTCATGCATGGCGGCGTCGAGGGCGACGAGGTCGCTCGTGTACATGATGGCGGACACGGCAACGACGGTGGAAATCTTGATTTCGATAGGCTTTTGGAAGGTGCTCTTCGGCATAACAATCGCAAAGTAACGGGCATGGCCCAGGCTGGTTGCATTGTACTTTGCTTAAGCTTGCTTGGGGAGGCTTGTCCCAGCGTTTATGCGGGTCCGCGGACTGGTTGCCAGGAAATGTTGCCGTGATAAAATTTCAAGAAAATTAACTAAAACAGATGATATGGGCTCGAAGATCAAAATTGGCGATGTTGTCTTTGTGGTTCCTGCGGGCAGTTCGGCTTCGGCGCCTCCGGCGGACGATACGCCGCCCCAGGCCAGCAAATCAGATACGCCTGAGCCGCTGGAAGAGACGCCATATGTCTATCGCCCGAATGACGCCTTTCAATCGGCAGTGGACGAGGCCAGGGCAATTGCGAGCATCAGTTCGGAACAGAAGCCCTGGGTGATTAAGACGTGGTTCGTCCTGTTCGTCCTCGGCCCGTTGATCTATGGGCAGCTGTTCGCGCTGGCGCTTGCTCAGCATGAACATGGCTGGACCTGGATTCGCACTATTGCTGGCGTTAACTTGCTGATTCTGCCGCTTTGGTCCATTTACTACGGCATCTGGCAGCGCAAGGTGAAGAAAGAAGCCGCGCCGATGCTGACGGCCTTACTCATCGCGTTAGTCCTTGCGTGCGGAGCGATCTTACTGTTCGCCAAGAACGAGCCGAAAACGGCCACTCCCGATTATTCAGACTCGCACGCTGTCGCACAACTAGAGGAAGCTGGTTCCAATATTTCCAAGATCCACAATATCGCTTTCTACATGAATTTTCCAACGTCCGCCGGCGCATGGCGGACGTTCGACCAGTTGAAGGCGATGAAATACGAGGTCGAAATGAGGCTGCCCCAGGAAGGCAATCCGCAATGGCAGGTGGTCGTCACCCGCAACATGATTCCCAATGTCAAAGAACTGGAAAGCCTGCGGGCCTTGTTCGATGACAACGCAGCTTCCCATGGCGGCGCGTATGACGGATGGGATATGGAGATCGTGAAATGAAGGCGCGTTTTTAATCATGGCGCTCCAGATCGAACTGGTGCAGCTCACGCTCGAGGAATTGCGCGGACTGACTGAATCAAGGCCGGACGAACGGTTCGGATGCACAGAGGAGGGGGCGCTTCCGCCGCCGCATGTCGCAGGCCGCGCAATGGCGCAGGTGGAAGCTGGTATGCCTGCTTATTGGTGTGTGCCGTTCCTGATTGTCGCCAAGCCAGAAGGCTCGGTTCTCGGAGGATGTACTTTCAAAGGCTCGCCTTCAAATGGCGCGGTCGAAATCGCATATGGGGTCGCCAAGTCGGCTCGTGGGCGGGGCATCGGCAGCGCCGCCGTAGGCCAGCTGTTGAAGCTGGCAGCGGCGGATCACGCCGTACGGCGGGTAGTTGCCGAGATACTGCCCTCCAACATCGCGTCTACAAAAGTCGTTGCGCGCCTGGGCTTCACAGAGCGCGAAACTTTTGTCGACGCGGACGGCGAAACAGTGGTGCGTTGGATCTATTCAGTCAATTAATACAGCCCAAATAGTCGGCCAGTCATGCCGACGATTAGTATCGTCAGCCCAACAAAGCCCGCCACCTCTGCTTCGACGTTTGTAATGCAACGTCGGACGGGATGGCTTATGAAAGTTCCATTTCCCCGCGAAGTTTTTGGGCGGCGGCGACCATGTTTTCCAGCGCGGCTGCAGTTTCCGGCCAGCCGCGTGTTTTCAGGCCGCAGTCCGGGTTGACCCAAAGCTGGGCGGGGGGCACGACGCGGGCTGCTTTGCGTAGCAGCTCCGCCATTTCCTCGCTGCCGGGCACGCGCGGGGAGTGGATATCGTACACGCCTGGGCCGATCTCGTTCGGGTAGCGGAAGCTGGCGAAGCCGCCCAGCAATTCCATGGCGGAGCGGCTGGATTCGATGGTGATCACGTCGGCATCCAGCGCAGCGATTGCCGGCAGGATGTCATTGAACTCGGCGTAGCACATATGGGTGTGGATCTGCGTCGCATCGGCCGCAACGGCAGCGCTGATGCGGAAGGCTTTCGTTGCCCAGGCCAGGTAAGCATCCCAGCGGCTGCGGCGCAGCGGCAAGCCTTCGCGCAGGGCAGGTTCGTCGATCTGGATGACGGCGATGCCGGCGTTTTCCAGGTCGTGCACTTCATCGCGAATTGCCGCAGCAATTTGCAGCGCAGTTTCGGCGCGCGGCTGGTCGTCGCGCACGAAGGACCATTGCAGGATGGTGACAGGGCCGGTCAGCATGCCTTTCATCGGCTTGTCTGTCAGGCTCTGCGCGTACACAGTCCATTCGACTGTCATTGCCTGCGGGCGCTGCACATCGCCATAAATGATGGGCGGCTTCACACAGCGCGAACCATAGGATTGCACCCAACCGTTAGCCGTGAATGCGAAGCCGTCGAGCTGTTCGCCGAAATATTCGACCATGTCGTTGCGTTCGGCTTCACCGTGCACCAGGACATCCAGGCCTAGCGCTTCCTGGCGGCGGATGGCGTGCTCGATTTCTTCACGCATCGCTTGCTGGTAGTTCAGCGCCGGCAGTTCACCGCGTCTAAAGGCCGCGCGCGCGGTGCGGATTTGCTGCGTTTGCGGGAAGGAGCCGATTGTCGTGGTCGGGAAGACCGGCAGTTTGAGGCGAGCCTGCTGCTGGCGCTGGCGTTCCGCAAACACGGAGCAGCGACGGTCGGCGGCGCTGTCGGAAGCAAGCGCCGCCATGCGTGCTTTGGTTTCAGCATGGTGGGCACGAGCACTGGACCGGCGTGTTTCGTGCGCTGCACGTGCGGCAGCGAAGCCGCGGGCCACTTGCCCGGATACGCGCTCGTCGGCCGAAAGGGCAGCTTTGAGCAGGTTGAGCTCCGCCAGTTTTTCTTCCGCAAACGTCAGCCATGAACGCAGTTCTTCGTCGAGGATTGGCTCTGCAGCGAGGCTGTACGGGACGTGCAGCAGCGAGCAGGAGGTGGAAAGCCAGACTGGGCCGCTGCGCTTGGCGAGCACCGGCAGCAGCGTTGCGAGGATCGCATCGAGATCCGCGCGCCAGATGTTGCGGCCATCGATCACGCCGATGGACAAGACCTTATGCGCCGGCAGCCAATCAGCAACGCTAGTCAGTTCGCTGGCGGCGCGTACCGCATCGACGTGCAGGCCGGCGACCGGAAGGCGGCAGGCCAGGCTGACGTTTTCTTCCAGTGGCGAAAAATAGGTAGCCACCATAAGTTGCGCACCAGCCTGGTTAAGCAGCCAGTAGGCAGGCTCGAAAGCATTACGCCACGCATTCGGCAAGTCGAGGCCAAGGATCGGTTCATCCAGCTGTACCCATTCGGCGCCAGCGGTACGCAACTGCATCAGCAGACGGCTGTATTGCGGCAACAGGTTTTCAAGCAGGTCGAGTCGATTAAAACCACTCGCCGCGTCGCGCTCCTTGCCCAGCCAGAGGAAGGTGAGGGGACCCAGCAGGACAGCCTTGACTGGATGGCCGGCGGCGCGCGCTTCGGCAACTTCATCAAGCAGGTGTTGGCTGTTCAGCTCGAAGGCGGTGGACTCGTTGAATTCCGGCACAAGGTAGTGGTAGTTGGTGTCGAACCACTTGGTCATCTCGAGCGCTGCACCACTATGGCCACAGCCGCACGCTTCATGTGCATGGTCGCCGCGCGCCATGGCGAAGTAATGCGCCAGCGGCGATTCCTCGCCCGAGAATTCAAAGCGCGCCGGCTCGCAACCGAGCAGCTGGATATGGTTCGCTACATGGTCGTACAGGGCGAAATCGCCCACAGTGACGTAGTCGAGGCCATGTTGGCGCTGGGTCTCCCAATGCCGGGCACGGAGATTGCTGGCTATGTCTTGCAGCGCTGCTTCGGACGATTCGCCGCGCCAAAAGCGCTCCAAAGCGAACTTCAGTTCGCGCGCCGCGCCGATGCGCGGAAATCCCGGGATATGAGTTTGTACTAGTTTCATTTTTGTCATGCGTTAGAAATATTCGTGAAGTACAGTTTGCGGCATGGCGGCATATAATAAAAACGAAACTTTTTATGCATTCACTTGAAAACTTTTCATACATGCTCGAGATTCGTCACCTGCGCACGCTGTCTGCGCTTCGCTCATCCGGTAGCCTGGTCAAGGCAGCACAGTTGCTGAACCTGACCCAGTCGGCTTTGTCCCATCAAATCAAATTGCTGGAAGATCGCTACGGTACGCCGCTGTTCGAGCGTAAATCGATGCCGATCGGCTTCACGGCGACGGGCGAGAGGCTGTTAAAACTGGCCGATACCCTGCTGCCCGAAGTGGAGCGGGCCGAGCGCGACATGCTGCGCCTGTCGCAAGGCGACACCGGCCAGCTGCGCGTCGCGCTTGAATGCCATACATGCTTCGACTGGCTGATGCCGGTGATGGATGCCTTCCGCACTCGCTGGCCGGATGTGGAAATCGACCTCGTTTCCGGATTCCACAGCGAGCCAGCAGACTTGCTGCGTCATGGACAGGCCGACCTGGTGATCGGCTCCGATTACAGCGCCGACTATTCGACTTTCCCGCTGTTCCGTTTCGAAATCCTGACCGTGATGGCGCAAAAGCACCGCCTCGCAGCGCAGCGCCGACTGGCGGCCCAGGACTTTGAAGGCGAAACCTTAATCACCTACCCGGTGCCCGAAACACGCATCGACCTGATCCGCGAGGTGTTGCGTCCCGCCGGCGTCGAATTCCAGCGCCGCACCGCTGAACTGACGGTCGCCATTCTGCAATTAGTTGCAAGCCGCCGCGGCTTGGCTGCCCTTCCGAACTGGGCAATCAAGAATTATGTGGACTACGACTACGTTATTGCACGTCCAATTGGCGAGACCGGCCTGTGGAGCGACTTGTTCGTTTCGGTGCCGCCCGCCCTACAGCACAAGGCTTACGTGGCCGACTTCGTCAACGTGATACGCGAGCAGTGCGCATCCACACTGGACGGTATCAAGTTATTGTCGTGACATCGTTAAGGGTTTTATGCAAAATGAAAGCGTCCTTGATGTTTATCAAACGTATCGCAGGAATCGCGCACTAACATGAGAAGTCTTGAGGTATCTCAGCCACTAAACTGATCGAAGGAGCATGGCATGTACGCGTTCAATGACGAATTTTCTCGCGCCGCTCAGGCGGCTTTCGACGCGCAACTCGCTAGCTTCGCCAGTATTTGTGATTGGCATCGCGATACCGCATTGGCTTCTCTTGCTGCCATGACCGCAGCTTCCAATGAATTCCTGGCCATCCAGCATCCACAAGATCTGCTGCAAATGGCAACCGACCAAGGCAAGCACGCTATTGACCGTGCGCAAGCATTTGGCCGTGAGGCAACAGATGTGGCCTTAAATAAGCCACTGTTCCGGTAGGTCATTGCTGGCAGCACGTATGACACTTAGCTAGAATGCATTGAAAGATTTTCATACCACTTCCGGAGAAGCAGAATGGATGACGTAGTAATCGTTGCAGCAGGCCGAACCGCAGTAGGCAAATTTGGTGGTTCCCTGGCCAAGACCCCGGCAGCAGAGCTGGGCGCCCACGTAATCAAGGGCCTGCTGGCCCAAACCGGCATCGACCCTAACCTGGTGAGTGAAGTCATCATGGGCCAAGTGCTCACCGCTGGCGTTGGCCAGAATCCTGCACGCCAGGCCGTGATCAAGTCGGGCCTGCCAAACGCCATCCCTGGCTACACCATCAACAAGGTTTGCGGCAGCGGCCTGAAGGCCACCCACCTGGCGGCGCAGGCGATCAAATGCGGCGACGCCGGCATCATCATCGCGGGCGGCCAGGAAAACATGAGCGCTTCGCCGCACGTGCTGAACGGTTCGCGCGACGGCTTCCGCATGGGCGACGCCAAGATGGTCGACACCATGATCGTTGACGGCCTGTGGGACGTGTACAACCAGTACCACATGGGCATCACTGCCGAAAACGTTGCGAAAAAATACGATATCTCGCGCAGCCAGCAAGATGAATTCGCCCTGCAGTCGCAACTGAAAGCAGAAGCGGCACAGAAAGCCGGCAAGTTCAAGGACGAGATCCTCCCGCTGGAAATCGTGCAGAAGAAAGGCAGCATCTTCTTCGACCAGGACGAGTACATCAAGCCGGGTTCCACCCTGGATGCGCTGTCCGGCCTGCGCCCAGCCTTCGACAAAGCGGGTTCCGTCACCGCTGGTAATGCTTCCGGCCTCAACGATGGCGCCGCGGCCGTGATGATGATGTCCGCCAAGCAGGCCAAGGAACTGGGCCTGAAACCGCTGGCGCGCATCAAGGCCTACGCTTCGTCTGGCCTGGATCCTGCTTACATGGGTATGGGCCCGGTACCGGCTTCGCAGCTGTGCCTGAAAAAGGCCGGCTGGTCGCCACAGGACCTGGACCTGCTGGAGATTAACGAAGCCTTCGCTGCGCAAGCCTGCGCAGTGAACAAGGAAATGGGCTGGGACACCAGCAAGATCAACGTCAACGGCGGCGCGATTGCAATCGGCCACCCGATCGGCGCTTCCGGCGCGCGCATCCTGGTGACCCTGCTGCATGAAATGGTTCGTCGTGACGCGAAGAAAGGCCTGGCCTCGCTATGCATCGGCGGCGGCATGGGCGTAGCACTGGCAGTAGAGCGGGAATAAGCAATCGTTTAAATTAACAGGGGAACATAAATGGCACGAGTTGCATTAGTAACGGGCGGCATGGGTGGTCTGGGTGAAGCGATCTGCATCAAGATGGTCGCGCTGGGCTACAAAGTGGTTACCACGTATTCCCCGAGCAATAAGACGCATGAGTCGTGGCTGGCCACGATGAAGGACCAGGGCTACAACTTCACCGCCTATCCTTGCGATGTGTCGGACTATGATTCGGCGGCAACCTGCATCGCCGCGATCGAGCGCGATATCGGCCCGGTGGACGTGCTGGTGAATAACGCTGGTATCACCCGCGACATGACCTTCAAGAAGATGGACAAGGTCAATTGGGATGCAGTGATGAAGACCAACCTGGACTCCGTGTTCAACATGACCAAGCCGGTAACGGATGGCATGGTGGACCGTGGCTGGGGCCGCGTCATCAACATCTCCTCGGTGAACGGCCAGAAAGGTGCTTTCGGCCAGACCAACTACTCCGCGGCCAAGGCCGGCGTGCACGGCTTCACCAAAGCGCTGGCGCTGGAAGTGGCGCGCAAGGGCGTCACCGTCAACACCATCTCGCCAGGCTACATCGGCACCAAGATGGTGATGGAAATCCCGAAAGACGTGCTGGATTCGAAGATCATCCCGCAAATCCCGATGGCCCGCCTGGGCAAGCCGGAAGAAGTGGCAGGCCTGGTGGCCTACCTGGCTTCCGACGAAGCGGCGTTCCTGACCGGTGCCAACATCGCCATTAACGGCGGCCAGCACATGTCCTGATCGCAGTAAAGAGCAACGCAACACCCAAACGCCGTCTGGTCCTCGTGCCGGTCGGCGTTTGTTCGTTTGGAGACCTCATGAAAAAATTACTGCCCCTGTTGCTGCTCGCCGCCTGCAGCCGCGACATCCCGCAAGACAAGCTGCTCGACATCCTCAACCAGCGCGCGCCGCTGGTGGACCATATCGGCCAGGTTACCAAGGTCGAAGTGCTGAGCACCGCCAAAGCCGCCGCTGGCAATGACAGCGAGCGCCACAGCTGCGAAGTGCGCCTGATGCACGTCACCGGCAAGAAAGGCTCGACCTTTGTCAGCTTCCTGCGTCGGGAGACCTCGGGTGACACCGTTTCCGCACTGACCTGGGCCGACGACCGGCATGCTGCGACCGGCAAGATGGGTGAAATGCTTTCCGAGCATTGCAAGCAGTGATATCGTTCCTCCTCAACAATAAAACACTGGGGAGACAACGATGCAGATGTGGGACATGAATTACTGGGCGGTTCTATTGGCGGCGGTTTCAAGCTTCATGCTGGGCGGCCTGTGGTATTCGCCGGTCCTGTTCGGAAAAATGTGGAACGACGAAAATGGCGGCGTCAAACAAGGCAGCCACCCGGCCAAGGTCTTTGGCATAGCCTTCCTGTTCTCGCTGCTCGCCGCAGTCGTCTTCGCCCGCTGGATCGGCCCTGCGCCGGAACTCGCATACGCGATCAAGCACGGCATCATGGCCGGCTTTGGCATTGTGGCCGCCTGCTTCGGCATCAACTACCAGTTCGCCAATCGCAGCTTCAATCTATGGCTGATCGACGGCGGCTACCACACCGCACAATTCCTTGTTTTCGGCCTTATTCTGGGCCTTTGGCATTAATGAAGCGCGCATTTTTCTTTTTCTTTGCAGCTCTGCTGCTAGGCTGCTCACGTTCACCCGAACCGCTATCGCAAGTCGAAGTAAGCAAACCCACGGCGTCCAAACAGATCACCGAAAGCCAGGCCGTCGACTTGCTCATGACTGCACTTAAGCAGCACAAGGTCGCTGATTTGGACTGCCTCTCTTTTGCGGCGGAAAGTGATCCTCAAATCGCCAAGGCAGAAAAGTGGGAGTTCGCCGCTCGCGAAATCCACAACGCAAAATGTGGAGGCGACCCAGACGTATCGCACGTGCGCGATCGCTACGAAGTTAGTTCGTCGGGTACGATCAGAGTCTACGATGTCGTCAATGCCGACTTCACCAATCTCTAAACGTTCTAAATACGGCACCCTCGCAGGCGACGATGAGTTTGCCGCGAGGGTTCTGAAAGTCAATCACGCCGGCGAGAACGGGGCAGTAAACATCTACGCCGGTCAGATTTTTCTCGCTCGACTTACCGCCCCAGGCATGGTTGCGCACCTGAGCGAATTCAAGTCTCACGAAGAGCGGCACCGAGAGATTTTCTGGGTTGAGCTTCGGCGTCGTAAGCGTCCTCGCTGCCGTGGCTATTGGCTTTGCGGCATCGGCGGATTCACTCTTGGTTTAGTAACGTCCGTCTTGGGTCGTACAGCCATCGCAGCAACGACCGTGGCGGTGGAGCGCGTAGTTCTTCGCCATCTGGAGCAACAGCTTAAAGAATTGGGCGATAAGGATGAGGCTGCCGTAAAAGCCATTGAGTCAATCGTTATCGAGGAACGGCAGCATCATGATCAGTCAGCCTCGCTAATCGCAGTTAATGGATTCTGGAATAAAGTCCTGTCCTCGGTGGTCTCGGCATCCACCGAGGCAGTCATTTGGATCGGGATGCGAGCATGAGCTCAAGAGGCGAGACTTCGCTGCTCGCCGTTCGCTAAGTCTTCGTCATGCAGCCGCTGCAGGTTTGACCATAGTTCAGGGCTGGTACCTAAGGCCTCCCCAATGGCCGAAATGCTTGCTTCCGTTATCCGGGAGCCATCGAGGATTGACTGGATCTGTGCTTCGCTTAAGCCGGATTGCTTGGCAAATTGTCCTACGGATCATCCGCGCTCCGCTAATTCCTCTCGTAGAAGTTCGCCTGGTGGGTAGTAGTCACCGCTAGACATTGTCGGCTCCTCAAAAGCTAATGATAGTCTTCTATTTTCTTGGCGACCTCATGCGGAAATCCGTGGAAATACCTTAGATCGATCTCCCAGCGATAATACGCCTGATTTTGGAACAATACCTGCATCGGGCGCCTCCCGTTCAGCATGATCGAGGTGTCATTCTTTATCGTTCGATCGATTGAGGCATTGAGAAAAATCTATCGGACGTCATGCTCCCTTGGCTGCACACCAGGCCGCGATGGGGCGGCAGCCTCGCCTAGTATGACCTTGTACGCTACTATGGCTGTTACCGCTCCTTTTCGCAAAACGACGCCATGCTCTCCCTGCCCGAACTTGATGAACAAACCCTGCTACCAGGTGTAAAAGGCCTGCCAATTGTTGAGCCGCTGCGGCAGCACATGATCGGTGCTCAGCATTGGAATGTGCTGGCGGCTGATACCAGCCTGCCGGTGGCGTTGCTGAAGGCTTCGGCTTTGCAGCACAACCTGGCCTGGATGAAGGCTTTTTGCGAACGCCATGGCGTGCTGCTTGCGCCGCACGGCAAGACGACGATGAGCCCGCACCTGTTCGCGGCGCAGATCGAGAACGGTGCCTGGGGCATTACGCTGGCCACCATCCCGCAGGTGCAGATTGCAGTGCGCTTTGGTGTGCGGCGTGTGATCCTGGCCAATGAGCTGGTGGCGCCTGCCGATATCCGCGCTGTGCTGCATCTGATGCAAGAAGATGCCAACTTCGAATTCTTCGCGCTGGTCGATTCGCTGCAAGGCGTCGAGCGCTTGTCGCGTGAGGTGCAAGCGTTTGGCCTTGCGCGGCCTTTGCCGTTGCTGGTGGAGTTGGGCATGAAGGGTAAGCGTGCCGGTTGCCGCGATCCGGAGGAGGTAATGGCGGTGGCGCGCGCGGTGGCTGCCGCGCCGGGCTTGCAGCTGGCCGGCATCGAAGGCTATGAAGGGCTGGTCGTCACCGACAACCGTGCGGCAGACGTGGAAGTAGTGAACGGCTTCCTGCAACGCATGGGGGAAATGCTGCGGGCTGCGGCGGCGGAAGGTTTGTTCGGCGGCGAGCAGGTCATCATTTCGGCAGGCGGCTCGGCGTATTTCGACCGCGTGGCGCGCGAATTCGCAGGGCTGGCGGTGCAAGGCAAGAAGGTGCTGCCGATCCTGCGCAGCGGCTGCTATGTCACCAATGACCATGGCTACTACGGTGGACTGACCAGCGAGCTGGCGGCGCGCGAGGGCAAGGTCGCTGGCGAAGGACTGCGGCCGGCGCTGGAGATCTGGACCACCGTGTTGTCGCGGCCCGAGCCGAACCTGGCGATCCTGGCCATGGGCAAGCGCGACGCATCGCACGACCTGGGACTGCCGCTGCCGATCGCGGCGCATCGTCCGGGCGAGGGCGGGGCGGCGCTGCAGCTGCCAAAGGGCGCCGTGATCGACAAGATGAACGACCAGCATGCTTACCTGCGCTGGCCGGAAGGCATAAAAGCGGACCTGCAAGTGGGCGACCTGGTGGGCTGCGGCATCTCCCACCCCTGCACGACATTCGACAAATGGCCCCTGATGCTGCTTGTGGATGACACGTACAACGTCCTGCAAGCCATCAATACCTTCTTCTGAGCGGTTACAATCTTGGCTTCACGCACAGAGGAAAACCATGCCTGACGCCCTGCCACACCTGTTCCCGCCTATCCAGCCCCGCAATAGCGGCATGCTGGCGGTCGATGACATCCATACAATTTATTGGGAAGAAGTGGGCAACCCGAACGGCATCCCGGTGGTCTTCCTGCACGGCGGCCCGGGCGCCGGCATGTCGCCGCAGCACCGTCGCTTCTTCAATCCGGACCACTACCGTGTCATCCTGTTCGACCAGCGCGGCGCCGGCAAATCGACCCCGCTGGGCGATGTGCGCAATAACACCACCCAGCTCCTGATCGAAGACATTGAACGCCTGCGCGAGCTGTTCGGCATCGATAAGTGGCTGGTATTCGGCGGCTCCTGGGGTTCCACCCTGGCGCTAGCATACGGCCAGGCCCACCCTGAACGCTGCCTGGGCTTCGTCCTGCGCGGCATCTTCCTCTGCACGCAGAAGGAAATCGACTGGTTCCTGCAAGGCTCCGAATGGTTCCATCCGGAGGTGTACGACGAGTTCATCGCCCCCATCCCGGCGGAAGAACGCGGCAACCTGCTGCAAGCCTACGTCAAGCGCATCATGGACCCGAATCCGGATGTGCATTGGCCCGCCGTGCGCGCCTGGAGCAAATTCGAAGGCCGCCGCGTATTCCTGCTGCCGCAGCCGGATGAACCGCCATCGGACACGCTGGACCTGGGCGTCGGCCGCATGGAATCGCATTACATGGCCAACCTGGGCTTCTTCACCGACGGCCAGCTGCTTGCCAACACCTCGCGTATCGCCCACCTGCCGGCCGTGATCGTGCAGGGCCGCTATGACGTGATCTGCCCGCCGGTATCGGCCGCCCGCCTGCAGCAAGCCTGGGGCGCCAACGCCGTGATGAAGATGATCCCCGATGCCGGCCATGGCGCCATGGAGCAGGGCATCAGCCGCGCCCTGGTCAACGCCACCGAGCAATTCCGCCAGCAAGGACGGTTCGCATGAACATGAATATCCAGCTTGGCGACATCGGCCACATCATCCAGCTGGCGATTGCGCCGGTGTTCATGCTGTCCACCGTCTGCACCAACCTGCTGGTGCTGCTGAACCGCCTGGCGCGTATCATCGACCGCTCTCGCGTCCTGGAAGAACGGCTTGATGTAGCCTATAACGACACATACATGAACGAGCTGGACGTGCTGTACCGCCGCTCGCACCTGATCAACGTTGCGATTGCGCTGTGCACGGCCTGTGGCCTGTTCGTCTGCCTGGTGGTGGGTCTGCTGTTCGTCGGCGACGCTGCCAACGTCGCCTTGGACAAGTACATCGCCGGCCTGTTCATCGCCGCGATGATCTGCCTGATCGGCAATTTCGGCTACCTGCTGCGAGAAATCTTCATCGCCTCGACATTTATGCGTGCCCACCGCCATATGCGGCACATTGAAAGAACCCCGAACTAAGAATCATCATGCACGATTACAAACGCCCACCTACGCTGCACCGCTACGGCCCGCGCAGCGAACTCGAACAAGCCCTGAAAGACGGCCAGTTCGTTCTGCGCCCTGTGGGCAGCTTCCTGACCCTGAGCTTCTCGCAAGCCTGGAACCGCGATCTGTTTGAACACTTCGGCGCCGAAAGCTGCCTGGTGATCCACAATACCGAGGAATTTGGTGAGCGCGTCCACCGCGCCGTACAACGCAGCTTGCCAAATTGGGCGGGTATCGACGGCGCCGTGGAATACGGCGGCCGCGCCGCCCTGGGCGCTGCCTTCACCAAGACGCGTGAGGATGCAATTGAGAAAGAATGGCAATTCGCCTGGCGCTCCATGCAGACCGCTTCCACCATGAACCCGGTGGTGATCCGTATCGGCAGCCTGGAAAACTTCGCGGAAGTGCGCGACCGCGACCACTACACGGCCTAAGCCGAATTATGGGATGCTGGGCACCCCGCCCAGCCCGCGCGCCAGCTCGGACTGTTTTGGCAGGGCAGGCTGGCGCTCAAGGTGGGCCAGCACGGCGATCATCATGCGCTGGATATCGCCGCGGATGATATTGGTACCCAGCAGGCCAGGCACGTAGAAGTTCGGCATCAGGCGGCCGCTGTAGACCACGCGGGTGCCGCCGGTTTCCGGAATCGGTATCAGTTCCCAGCGCGCCTCGTAATGTTTCATATCGCCCGAGACCAGGGCAATGTCGATCGACGACATCGGCTGCTCCGTCGCGCGCACTACCAGATGGATGGAGCGCGACATGAACAGGAAGCGGGCCGTACCAAATTGCTCAATAATGACTTCATTGCCATTACGCGAGAGCACCCGGCACGAGGCCAGGTCGGGTACGAAGTCCTCCATGCTGTCGTAGGAGGTGAGGGTGCGCCAGACTGTTGGCAGCGATGCATGTACCGTGCCGCTGGCGTTCACTTCATAGAGCTGCTGCGCGTCTGCTGTCACCCGGTTGACGGTCACTTCCAGCTTGGGAATCTCCAATCGTGCCGTCTGCCCCGCCCCGAATACAGGCGCGGTAAAACCGAGGAACAATACTAATAACAGTCGCTTCATCCTCCCAGCGTAAGGTAACTGGTGGCAGAATACAAGCGCCGCGCGCTTCCATCGTTAGACAGCGCACTGAACTCCCGCCTGACCGCTATGACCACCAATTTTCCGCATCTCCTTTCGCCCCTCGACCTGGGTTTTACCACCCTGCGCAACCGCGTCATCATGGGTTCCATGCACACCGGGTTGGAAGATCGTTTCTTCAACTATGACAAGCTGGCAGCGTTCTACCGTGAGCGCGCCAAGGGCGGCGTAGGGATGATCGTCACCGGCGGCATCTCGCCGAACCGCCAGGGCTGGCTGCTGCCCTTCGGCGGCACCATGAACTTTATCGGCGACGTCTTCAACCACCGCAAGCTGACCCGCGCCGTGCACGAGGAAGGCGGCAAGATCCTGATGCAGATCCTGCACGCGGGACGCTATGGCTACCAGCCTTTCGCCGTGTCGGCCTCGGACAAGAAATCGCCGATTTCGCCCTTCAAGCCGAAGGCCCTGACGGAAGGCGGCATCGAATCGACCATCAAAGCCTATATACGCGCCGCCAGGCTGGCGCAGAAGGCCGGCTATGACGGCGTTGAGGTGATGGGCAGCGAAGGCTACCTGCTGAACCAGTTCCTGTGCGCCCGCACCAACCATCGCCAGGATCGCTGGGGCGGAAGCATCGAGAACCGCATGCGCCTGCCGGTGGAAATCGTGCGCCGCATGCGCGAGGCTGTGGGCCGCGACTTCATCATCATGTACCGCCACTCCCTGCTGGACCTGGTGGACGGCGGTAATACCTGGGAAGAGGTGGTCACCGTCGCCAAGGCCTTGCAGCATGCAGGCGCAACTATCCTGAACACCGGCATTGGCTGGCACGAGGCGCGTGTGCCGACCATCGTCACCTCGGTGCCGCGCGCCGCCTTCGCCGAAGTGGCGGGCCGCCTGCGCAAGGAAGTGACCATCCCCGTGGTGGCCTCCAACCGTATCAATATGCCGGCGGACGCGGAAGACATCCTGCGCCGCGGCGATGCCGACATGGTCTCGATGGCGCGTCCCTTCCTGGCGGATGCGGAATTCGTCAACAAGGCGGCCGCCAACCGCGCTGACGAAATCAATACTTGCATCGGTTGCAACCAGGCTTGTCTTGATCACACCTTCCAGAACAAACGTGCCAGCTGCCTGGTGAACCCGCGCGCCTGCCATGAGACGGAACTGGTGTACCGCAAGGCCACAGCACGCCGTAAGGTCGCTGTGGTGGGAGCTGGCCCTGCCGGCCTGTCGGCAGCCACGGTGGCGGCGGAGTGCGGCCATGATGTGACCCTGTTTGATTCGGGCGACCGCATTGGCGGCCAGTTCAACATCGCCAAACAGATCCCGGGCAAGGAAGAATTCAACGAGACCCTGCGCTACTTTGGCCGCAAGATTGAGCTGACCGGCGTCAAGCTGCGGCTGAACCACCGCGTCACGCGGGAAGAATTGCTGGCCGGCGGCTATGACGACGTGATCGTCGCCACCGGCATCCGCACGCGCAAGCCGAAGATCGACGGTATCGATCACCCGAAAGTGCTGTCCTACCTCGATGTACTGCGCGACAAGAAGCCGGTAGGCAAGCGCGTGGCGATCATCGGCGCCGGCGGTATCGGCTTCGATGTGGGCGAATACCTGCTGCACAACCCAGAGCATGAACTGCCGCTGGCGAAAGAACATTGGACGGCCGAATGGGGCGTCGACCTGCACGCCAATACCGGCGGCGGCCTGGTGCCGGCCAAGGCGGCGGAACCGGTGCGCCAGCTTTATCTGCTGCAGCGCAAAACCAGCAAGCTGGGTGCAGGCCTGGGCAAGACTTCGGGCTGGGTGCACCGTGCGGTGCTGGCGCGTAATGGCGTGGTGATGATCCCCGGCGTGCAGTACAAGCTGATCGACGATCATGGCCTGCACATCCAGGTCGGCGAGGAAGAGCGCCTGCTGGCAGTGGACAACGTGGTGATTTGCGCCGGCCAGGAAAGCCTGACCGAGCTGATGCCGCCGGAAGGCGAGGCCGCAGCACCGGGCGCGCCGCGCTTCCACAAGATCGGCGGCGCCGCACTGGCAGCCGAACTTGACGCCAAGCGCGCCATCAAGGAAGGCGCGGAACTCGCCGCCAGCCTGTAAAAATGTCCACCTTGGGGTCAGGAACTGGAGTGGACATTTCGCGGCCTTAAGCGATTTCCTTCGCGATATGCGCCGCCATTGATTTGGCCAGCTCCTGCTCGCCGATGAAAATGACACCGGCGCGCGCGCTGCGCAGCAAGGCCGCCTCTTCTTCGCTGTGCGTGCGCACGGCGATCTTGATGTCCGGATTCAGCGCCCGCGCAGTTTCGATCATGGCCCGCACGTGGAAGGTATCGGGCGTCGCCACCACCAGCATGCGCGCCTTGTGGATGTGGGCTTGGATCAGCACCGCTGGCTCGCCCGCGTTGCCCGCAACGGCTGGAATGCCTTGCTGGCGCAGCTGGTCGACCAGCTCGCGGTTCTGCTCGGCCACCACATAGTCGATGCCCTGCGCCGCAAGCGCTTCGGCGATATTGCGGCCCACGCGGCCATAGCCCACCAGCACGACTTGGCCTTCCAGCTTGGAATGCGCGGTCGTCATCGGCAGTTCCGCCAATGGATCGGCAGTGCGGGCGTACTGCGCTGCCAGCGCTTTGTTCTTGCCCAGCAGACGCTCGAGTGGCCCCGCCAGCAAGAACATCAGCGGATTCAATGCGATCGACAGGATGGCGCCAGCCAGGATCAGGCTCTGACCCTCGTGCGGCAGCAGGCCCAGTGAAATGCCCAGCGCGGCCAGGATGAAGGAGAACTCGCCGATCTGCGCCAGGCTGGCAGACACCATCAGCGCGGTGCCGACTGGATAGCGCAGGAGCACCACCAGCGCGAAAGCGGCGATTGATTTACCGAAAAGGATGATGGCTACCACGGCCAGCAAGCGCAGTGGCTGTTCGACCAGGATCGATGGCTCGAACAACATCCCGACTGAAACAAAGAACAGCACCGCGAACGCATCGCGCAGGGGCAGCGATTCATGCGCTGCGCGGTGGCTCAGTTCCGACTCGCGCAGCACCATCCCGGCGAAGAACGCGCCCAGCGCGAAGGAGATGCCGAACAATTTGGTCGCGGCGTAGGCAATACCTACCGCTGCCGCGATCACGCACAGGGTGAACAGTTCGCGCGAGTTGGTGCGCGCAACCTGCCATAAGATCCAGGGGAATAGCTTGCGGCCCACTAGCAGCATGAAGGCGACGAACAGCGCTACCTGACCGAGCGTTAGGGCGAGAGCCTTCCAGATGCTGCCTTCGACGGGCGCCGCGGCATGGCCGATTGCGCCAGCGTCGCCTCCCAGCGCGCCGGCGAGCGCCGGCAGCAGTACCAGGACCAGCACGGTGACCAGGTCTTCCACTACCAGCCATCCGACAGCAATGCGGCCGTTGAAGGAATCGAGCGTGCCGCGCTCCTCCAGCGCCCGCAGCAGCACCACGGTGCTGGCCACCGACAGCGCCAGGCCGAATACCAGTCCGCCGCCAAGGCTCCAGCCCCAGAAGTGGGCCAGCGCCATGCCCATGCCGGTCGCCGCAGCGATCTGCAGGATGGCGCCGGGCAGGGCGACCTTGCGCACCTCCCACAGGTCATCAAGCGAGAAATGCAGGCCGACGCCGAACATCATCAGCATCACGCCGATTTCAGCCAACTGGCCAGCGAGCGCGCTGTCAGCGACAAAACCTGGGGTAGCGGGGCCAATCAGAATGCCGGCTGCGAGATAGCCGACGAGGGCGGGGAGTTTAAGGCGGACGGCAATAAAGCCGAAGATGAGGCCGAACCCTAAGGCTGCGGCGATGGTCGTAATCAGGCTGACGTCATGGGGCATGCAGGACTCCTTTCGCAAGGAATATAGCACGCCCCAAAATGTCCGTTTTGGGGTCAGGAAGAGAAGTGGACAATGTCCACCTTTCTTCCTGACCCCAAGGTGGACATTTAGGCTTTGCGGACGACGACGGAGCCGATGGAGTAGCCGGCGCCGAAGCTGCAGATCACACCGTAGGCGCCGGACGGCAGGTCGTCCTGGTGCTTGTGGAAGGCGATGATGGAGCCGGCCGACGAGGTGTTGGCGTAGGTGTCGAGGATCACCGGTGCTTCCAGCGCTTCAGCATCGCGGCCAAGGATGGTGCGCGAGATCAGCTGGTTCATGCTCAGGTTGGCCTGGTGCAGCCAGAAGCGGCTCATTTGCTCAACTTTCAGGCCGGCGCGGTCGATCGAGTCCTTGATCATCTGCGCTGCCATCGGGCAAACGTCCTTGAAGACTTTGCGGCCTTGCTGCTTGAACAGCTTGTCCGGTGCGCCGATGCCGTCTTCGTCGAAGCGGTTCATGAAGCCGAAGTTGTTGCGGATGTTGTTGGAGAAGCTGGTCTTCAGCTTGGTGTCCAGGATGTCCCATTGGTGCTTCGACACAGCGCCTTCCTTAGCTTCCACGATGATCGCGGTGCAGGCGTCGCCGAAGATGAAGTGGCTGTCGCGGTCGCGGTAGTCCAGGTGGCCGGAGGTGATTTCCGGATTCAGGATCAGCACAGCGCGCGCCTGGCCGCTCTGTACCGCGCCCACGGCGGTCTGGATGCCGAAGGTGGCCGAGGAGCAGGCTACGTTCATGTCGAAGCCGAAGCCGTCGATCCCCAGCGCCTGCTGCACTTCCACAGCCATGGCCGGGTAGGCGCGCTGCATATTCGAGCAAGCCACCAGCACCATATCGATGTCGGCCGGGCTGCGGCCGGCGCGGTCCATTGCCTGGCGCGCGGCTGCCACACAGATCTCGGCTTGCAGCGACAGTTCGTCGTTGCTGCGCTCAGGGATGCGCGGGGTCATGCGCTTTGGATCGAGGATGCCGGTCTTTTCCATCACGAAGCGCGATTTGATGCCCGACGCTTTTTCAATGAAGGCGGCGCTGGATGGCTCGATAGCGGTCATGGCGCCAGCGGCGATCGCGGCGGCGTTTTCCGCGTTGAACAGCTCAGCGTAAGCATTGAACGCGGTGACCAGCTCTTCGTTGCTGATCGAGTTCGATGGGGTAAAGAGGCCGGTTCCGCTGATGACGGCTTGTTTCATGATCAATATTTCTTTCTTAGAATGGGTCAGGCGACCGGTAGTCGGCCGATTTTACCGCATCTGCAACGAAAAACGGCGCCCCAGGGGGGCGCCGCCTTGATCTTTACCACGTTATTTCTTGGGTGGCGGGTCCAGTTTCACCAGCTTGGATTCCGCCTTGGCCATCTGCACCGGAACGCCTTGCAGGTGGTTCAACGCCTGTTTCAGCTGGAAGTCCTCGCCGCTGCCGTATTCCAGCGGTTTGCGTTTCTTCTCGGACGCCAGGATGCGCATTTGCTCTTCCAGTTCGTCGCGTTGGGCCTTGCCGGCTTCCTGCTCGCGGTCGTTGGTCAAGTGCTTGGCCAGGTCGGCCTCACGCATGCGCAAGCTGTTCAAGCCGTCGCCGTCCTCGTTCTCGTCCACCGCCAGGTCGGGCGCAATACCCTTGGCCTGGATCGAGCGGCCGTGCGGCGTGTAGTAGCGCGCGGTGGTCAGCTTGACGGCGGTATCTGCGGTCAGCTGGCGGATCGTCTGCACCGAGCCTTTGCCGAAGGTTTGCGAACCGATGATGGTGGCGCGCTTGTAATCCTGCAGGGCGCCAGCCACGATTTCCGAAGCGGAGGCGGAGCCGGTATTCACCAGCACGGCCATCGGCACATGCTTGACCGCTTCCGGCAGCTTGGCCAGCGGGTCGCCATCGCCGCGCAGCGAGTAGTATTCGGCGCGGCCGTAGTAGATTTGCTTCGAGTCCGGCAGCTGGCCATTGGTCGAGACGATAGGCGTGTCCTTCGGCAGGAAGGCAGCCGCGACGCCGATGGCGCCTTGCAGCACGCCGCCCGGGTCGTTGCGCAGGTCCAGCACCAGGCCTTTCAGGTTCGGGTCCTGGCGGTACAGCTCGGTAATCTTGGCGGCCAGGTCGTCCACTGTCGGTTCCTGGAATTGCGAGATGCGCAGCCAGGCATAGCCCGGCGAGACCATCTTGGCCTTCACGCTCTTCTGGTGGATTTCTTCGCGGTTCAAGGTGAACTGCAGTGGTTGCGCCTCATCCTTGCGCATGATGGTCAGGGTCACCTTGGTGCCTGGCTCGCCGCGCATTTTCTTGACCGACTCGTCCAGGCTTAAGCCTTTCAGCGAAGTCGTGTCGAGGCGGGTGATCATATCGCCGGGCTTGATGCCGGCGCGATAGGCGGGCGAATCCTCGATCGGCGCCACAATCTTGATATAGCCTTCGTCGCTCTGGGCGATTTCAATGCCGAGGCCGACAAACTTGCCTTGCGAGCCTTCGCGCAGCTCGGCGTAGGCTTTCTTGTCCAAGTAGGCGGAGTGCGGGTCGAGCGAAGCGACCATGCCGGCGATGGCTTCGGTCAGCAGCTTCTTGTCTTCCACTGACTCCACGTAGTCGGATTTGATCAGGCCGTAGACATCGGCGAGCTGCTTGAGCTCTTCGAGTGGCAAGCCAGGGTCGGCCTGTTTTTGCGCCATCGCGGAAAACTGAAGGGATACTGCAACCCCCGCAACGACGCCGAGCCCGATAAGGCCGGCGTTTTTGAGTTTCTTGCCCATGTGTCACCTGTTCCAGATACAGCGGATAACTCGTCCGCTATTGGAATTCAGTATAAACCTGATTTCCAGCAATCGTAGCTGCCTTATGGAATAAAAAGCGTTTGAAAGCCACGATAAATTCGCAACTTTATACTTGTTTGCCAATGTGTTTACCGGAGTAAGTATTTGTAAGAAAGGCAGAACCAGGAGCGTCCGACCCCTAAACTGGTTTTCGCTATTTCTCTCTACCCTAAAGTAGCTTCATGCCTGCGGCACCCTCCGTGGGCATCTTTTTTTCCGGAGCAAGAATATGAAACTCATCCGCACTGCCCGTGCCGCCTGGCTATTGCTGGCCATGGCTGTCGCGCCGGCTTTTGCCGTGCCGGTCATGGATATGCGCGCTGAAGACCTGGTGCCCATGGCCAGCGAGTTCCGCAAATCCCTCAACCTGAACGCCAACCAGCAAACCTTGTGGGCCAAGGTGGAAAGCCAGAGCAAGGCGTTGCTGCGTGAGCGCAAGGCCCGCCGTGAGCGCCTGCAGGAAGCCACCCGCCATAGCCTGGAAGCCCAAAATGTCGAGCTGCGCGAATTGCAGGCGGGATTGGAAGCGGAGCAGGCCACCACGGCGGCGGAAGACCGCCAGATGCGCGAATGGTGGCTCGGCATCAACGATGCCCTGGACGACGGGCAGCGTCAGGCTGCGGCCAAATTCCTGCTGGACCAGTTGATCCGCATGGAAGAAGGGCCAGGCGGCAACCATGGCGAGAAACCTTCGGGCGGCGAGGGCGGACACCACAGCGGCCGGGGCGGTCGCAGCGGCATGGGCGGCCCCGGGGGGGCTGGCGGCGGGGGCCGCGGCATGTAAGTATCTTTAAGTAACAAAGGCGGCAGGCCTGTTCCAGCCGGCGGGGCGGCGTTTACAATGCCCAACCTATGAAGAAGCTGATCCCTTTCGCCATGGCAACATTGGGTGTTGCCGCTGGCGCCGCCGCCCAGCAAGAACCCAGCAAGCCTGCCGATAAAGTCGTCCCGCAGGTCACCATCAGTGGCGGCCGCCAGGATGATATGGTCGAGCGCCGTAACTCAACAGCGGGCAAGCAGGTGTATGGTCGCGAGGAACTGGACCGTAACGGGGATAGCAATATTGGCGATGTGCTCAAACGCTTGCCGGGTGTGACCATCGGCGGCCGTGCTGGCCGCGGCGGCGAAGTGCGCATGCGCGGACTGGGCAGCGGTTATACCCAAGTGCTGGTGAACGGCGAGCGCCCGCCAGCGGGTTTTTCGATGGAGTCACTGTCGCCCGACCAGGTCGAGCGCATTGAAGTGATGCGCGGCCCGGTGGCAGAACACAGCACCCGCGCCATCGCCGGCACCATCAATGTCGTGCTGCGTGACGGCTACCAGATGCGCGACATCCAGGTCAAAGCGGGCGATCGCATTGAGCAAGGCCGCCATTCGCCGGAACTGTCGGTGACCGCGCCGGGCAAGGTGGGCGCATTGAGTTACACCTTGTCGGCATCGTTCAACTACAACCGACAGCACGACAGCTCGCTGACCCACAACACGGAAACGGATGCCGCCGGCATTCTGCTCAAGGAACAATTCCTCGACAGCGAAAGCAGTGGTAACAGCAAGGGCGTGCACCTGACGCCGCGCCTGTCGTACAAATTCGAGAACGGCGACACGCTGAATTTCCAGACCTTCCTGATGCACCAGCAGATGCGCAACAATGCGCAGACCAACCTGGCGCAGCCGGTGGGCAGCGTGCCGCCCGAGTACAACTTTGCGCAGCAAAGCAGCGAAGGCGATGTTACTTTCCTGCGCGGCTTTGGTAACTGGCTGCACCGGCTGCAGGGCGCCAGCAAGCTCGATGTGAAATTCGGCTTCGGCCTGGGCAAGCGCAATAGCGATTCGCTGCGCTACCAGTACGACGGCCAGGGCGCGCTGCTGGACCGTTTCACCGATACCGACGACACACGCGACAAGAGCCTGAACACGGGCGGCAAATACACCTCTCCGCTGGGCGCCGGCCATTTGTTGGCGGCAGGCTGGGAGCTGGAAGCGAGCCACCGCGAAGAAGTGCGCGTGTCGTTGAACAAGGACGGCGTCGCGCAGTTTGCCGATTCCGGAGACAGCCTGACTGCCGACACGCGCCGCGCCGCCCTTTACGCACAGGACGAATGGGAAATCACGCCGCAGTGGTCGGCCTATGCCGGCGCGCGCTGGGAAGGCATCCGCACTACTTCCGACCGCAGTGCGGGTGCCGTCAGCAACACCAGTAAGGTATTCAGCCCGCTGCTGCACGCGGTATGGAAAATCCCCGGCCACGAAAAAGACCAGGTGCGCGCCAGCCTGACCAAGAGCTACAAGTCGCCCAATGTGCAGGACCTGATTGCCGCACCATTCCTTTCGCGCCTTAACAGCGCCACCAGCCCTGACCGCGTCGGCAATCCAAACCTGAAGCCGGAACTGGCCACGGGCCTGGACCTGGCGTATGAGCATTACCTGGGCCGCAACGGCATCATTAGCGTCAGTGGTTTTGTGCGCGATATCGACAACCTGATTCGCCGCGAACTTACGCAGCGGCAGACCGATCTCGGCCTGCGCTGGGTTTCGTCGCCGGCCAATGTCGGCCACGCGCGCACCAGCGGCATCGAACTGGAAGCCAAGTTCACGCTGGCCGAGTTGATGGACAACGCGCCGCAAATCGACTTCCGCAGCAACTACAGCCACTTCTGGTCGCGGGTCGACGGCATCCCGGGTCCGGACAACCGCCTTGACCAGCAAGCCAAGCAGACGGCCAACCTGGGCATGGACTACCGCCTGAAAGACATTCCACTCACGTTGGGCGCAAGCTACAACTGGACGCCGGCCATCCGCACCCAGACCAGCGACAAGCAAGTAGTGGAAACCAGCCGCAAACGCGTGCTGGACCTGTATGCGCTGTGGCGTTTCGACGCCCGCACGCAAATCCGCATCAGCGCGAACAATGTGCTGGCGGAAGACGCCACCGGGTACAACCTGGTGTACGCTAATGGCCTTGCTGCACAAGCGGCCTCGCTGAACCCCACTTATACCCAGTGGAGTGTTCGACTTGAAACTAAATTCTAAAGGGACAACGAGAGTGAAACGACACATCCTGAGCACCATCACCTTGAGCCTGATGGCGGCATTCGCCCATGCAGGCGGTCACGAAGGCCACGAGCACGCGTCGACCCCGGTATCCGGCATCGACAAGCAATACATCGACAACAGCGTACGTGCGCAGGACGATTTCTTCCAGCACCTGAACGGCGAATGGCTGCGCACCACCGAAATCCCGGCCGATAAATCGAGCTGGGGCGCCTTCGCCAAGCTGCGTGACGACACCCTGTTCCAGCTGCGAGACCTGATCCAGGGCCTGCAGGGCCAGAAAGGCCTGAAAGGCGACGACGCCAAGATCGCCGCACTGTACGCTTCCTACATGGATGAAGCCAAGCTGGAAAAGCTGGGCGCCAAACCGCTGGCCGGCGAGCTGTCCAAGATCCGCAGCCTGAAAGACAAGAAGGGCATCCCTGCACTGGTCGCCCACTTCAACAAGACCGGCGTGCCTGCGCCATACGGCGTCTTCGTGAGCCAGGATGCGCGTGACTCGACCCAGTACGCTGCCCACATGGGCCAGTCCGGCCTGGGCCTGCCAGATCGCGATTACTACCTGAAGAAGGACGATGAAAAGTCCGCGGCCATCCTGGCCAAGTACGAACAGCACGTCGCCAAGGTCCTCGGCCTGGCCGGCAACAAGGATGGCGCCGAAAAGGCCAAGGCCATCGTCGCCCTGGAAACCGAACTGGCCAAGGTGCAGTGGTCGCGCGTGGACAACCGCGACCCGGTCAAGCGTTACAACAAGATGGAAATCAGCAAGCTGGCTGAAATCGCACCAGGCTACGACTGGAACGCTGCCCTGGGCGCGACCGGCATCGCCGCCAAGACCAAGAACGTGATCGTGTCCCAGCCTAGCTATATGACCGAATTCGCCAAGCTGGTGGAAGGCACCCCGCTGGAATCCTGGAAGGCCTACTTCGAATGGCAGCTGCTGCGCGACGCATCGCCTTACCTGTCGAAAGATTTTGACGACGCCAATTTCTCCTTCTACGGCACCGTGCTGACCGGCGTGACCGAGCAGCAGCCACGTTGGAAGCGCGGCGTGGGCGTGGTGGAAGGCGCCATTGGCGAAGGCATGGGCAAGCTGTACGTAGCCAAGCACTTCCCGGCCGAACGCAAGGCGCGCATGGAAGAACTGGTGAAGAACTTGCTGGTGGCTTACAAGCAGAGCATCGACGGCATCGACTGGATGGGACCTGAGACCAAGAAGCAAGCGCAGGAAAAGCTGGCCAAGTTCACCCCGAAAATCGGCTACCCGAACAAGTGGCGCGATTACAGCAAGCTGGAATTCAAGTCCGGTGACCTGATCGGCAACCTGGGCCGCGCTACCGAATTCGCCTACAACCGCAATATCGACAAGCTGGGCAAGCCGATCGACAAGGACGAATGGGGCATGACTCCTCAGACGATCAATGCCTACTACCGTCCAACCGCCAATGAGATCGTGTTCCCGGCCGCCATCCTGCAGCCGCCGTTCTTCGACATGAAGGCTGACGACGCGGTCAATTACGGCGCGATCGGCGCCGTGATCGGCCACGAAATCTCGCACGGCTTCGACGACTCCGGCTCGCAGTACGACGGCGACGGCAACCTGCGCGACTGGTGGACCAAGGACGACCGCGAAAAGTTCAAGGTCAAGGCAGACGCCATGGTCAAGCAATACAGCTCCTACGAGCCGGTAGCTGGCTACAACATCAACGGCAAGCTGACCCTGGGCGAGAACATCGCCGATAACTCGGGCCTGGCCATCGCCTACAAGGCTTACAAGATTTCCCTGGGCGGCAAGACTTCCCCGGTGATCGACGGCCTGATCGGCGAACAGCGCGTGTTCATGGGCTTCGGCCAGGTATGGCGCACCAAGATGCGCGACCAGCAGGCGATCGTGCAGATCAAGACCGACCCGCACTCCGCCGGCCGCTTCCGCGCCAACGGCACGGTGGTCAACCAGCCGGCCTTCTATGAAGCGTTTGGTGTGAAGGAAGGCGACAAAATGTACGTTAAGCCGGAAGATCGCATCATCATCTGGTAAAACTAGTTTTGGGAAAAAAGCCACGCAAATGCGTGGCTTTTCTTTTAACGTCACCCTGCAACGTGCTAGAGTCGCGCGGTACCGTCACATCTACCTTGGAGGGTAACCTTGAAACGTAAGATCCTGAGCGCCGTTATCGTCGGCCTCTTCGCCACCAGCGCTGCCATCGCAGCAGGCAACAAAGCACCACAGAAATCCGGTATCGAAACCACCGCCATGGACAAGGCTGTCCGTGCACAGGATGATTTCTACCTGCACCAGAACGGCACCTGGATGAAGAACACCGAAATCCCGGCCGACCGCTCCTCCTGGGGTACCTTCGTACAGCTGTCCGAAACCGTGCAGCCGCAGCTGCGCGCACTGATCGAAGAAGCCGCCGCCAAGGGCGGCAATGCCGACGCCAAGCGCGTAGGCGATATGTTCGCTTCCATGATGGACGAGGCCCGCGCCGAGCAGCTGGGCATCACCCCGTTGAATGGCGAGCGCGCACGCATCTCCGCCATCACCGACAAGAAGCAGCTGGCCGCCCAGTTCGCGCACTTCTCGCGCATCGGCGTGAGCAGCCCGTTCGATGTCGGCGTCCACCAGGACAACAAGGATTCGACCCGCTACGTGGCCGACCTGGGCCAGTCCGGCCTGTCGATGCCTGACCGCGACTACTACCTGAAAAAAGACGACGCCAAGCTGGCCGACACCCTGGCCAAGTTTGAAGCCCACGTCGCCCGCATGATGGCGCTGGCCGGCGATGCCAATTCCGCCGCCACCGCTAAATCCGTGATCAACGTCGAGACCCGCCTGGCGCAAATCCAGTGGACCAAGGTCGAACTGCGCGATCCGGTCAAGGCTTACAACAAATACGAACTGGCCAAGCTGAAAGAGCTGATGCCAAGCTTCGACTTCGACAGCTGGCTGGAAGGCGTACTCCTGACCGGCAAGGTCAAGGACGTGAACGTTGGCCAGCCAACCTACTTCCAGGCGCTGGACAAGGTGCTGGCGGAAGTGTCGCTGGAAGACTGGAAGGCGTACATGAACTACCGCCTGATGGCCACCTTCTCGCCGGAGCTGTCCAAGTCCTTCGTTGACGAAAACTTCTCCTTCTACGGCACCACCCTGAGCGGCGCCACCGAACAGCGTCCACGCTGGAAGCGCGCCGTGTCGCTGACCGAAGGCACCATGGGCGAAGCTGTCGGCAAGCTGTACGTGGCCAAGCACTTCTCGCCAGAAGCCAAGGCGCGCATGGAAAAGCTGGTGAAAAACCTGCTGCAAGCCTTCAACCAGAGCATCGACACCCTGGAGTGGATGAGCCCTGCAACCCGCAAGGAAGCCCACGCCAAGCTGGCCAAGTTCACAACCAAGATCGGCTACCCGAACAAGTGGCGCGACTACAGCGCGCTGGAAGTCAAGCGTGACGACCTGGTTGGCAACGTAATGCGCGCAAGCGATTTCGAACACCACCGCAATATCAATAAGCTGGGCAAGCCGATCGACCGCGACGAGTGGCTGATGCCGCCGCAGGCGATCAATGCCTACTACAACCCGGAAATGAACGAGATCGTGTTCCCGGCCGCTATCCTGCAGCCGCCGTTCTTCGACATGAAGGCTGACGACGCGGTCAACTACGGCGGCATCGGCGCCGTGATCGGCCACGAAATCTCGCACGGCTTCGACGACCAGGGTTCGCAGTACGACGGCGACGGCAACCTGCGCAACTGGTGGACCGAAGAAGACGGCAAGCGCTTCAAGGAACGCACCTCGATCCTGGTCAAGCAGTACAGCGAATTCGAAGCGCTGCCTGGCTACAAGGTCAACGGCGAGCTGACCCTGGGTGAGAACATCGGCGACAACTCCGGCCTGGCCGTGGCCTACAAAGCCTACAAGCTGTCGCTGAAGGGCAAAAAGGCTCCTGTGATCGACGGCTTCAGCGGCGACCAGCGCTTCTACATGGGCTGGGCCCAGGTATGGCGTACCAAGTTCCGCGATGCAGCCCTGATCGCGCGCGTGAAGACCGACCCGCACTCGCCGGGCCCATTCCGCGCCAACGGCACGCTGCGTAACCAGCCTGGCTTCTACGAGGCCTTCGGCCTGAAAGAGGGCGACAAGCTGTACCTGTCGCCAAAAGAGCGCGCGATTATCTGGTAAACCGGTAATTCAGTGTCTGACCCGCAGGGTCAGACACTGGGCCCGCGACCGCCGCATATCGGTGCCCGACCCTGCGGGTCAGGCACCGGGTTACCGGTTCTAAAGGATCTCCCATGAAAAAACACCTCATCGCCGCTGCCGCCGCAGCGCTGCTGGCGACCATGGCCAACGCCACCGAAAAATCCGGCATCGAACTGCAATATGTCGACCCAGCCGTCCGCGCCCAGGACGACTTTTTCAAGCACCTGAATGGCAAGTGGCTGGCCACCGCCGAAATCCCTGCTGAAATGTCCAGCTGGGGCGTGTTCGAAAAACTGTTCGAAGACATCCAGCCGCAGCTGCGCACGATCATCGAGGATTCCGCCAAGAACGCGGATAGCGCCGACAAAAAACGCATCGGCGACTTCTACGCCTCCTTCATGGACGAAGCCCGCCTCGAGCAACTTGGCATCGCCCCGATCCAGCCCGAGCTGGCCCGCATCGCTGCCCTGAGCGACAAGAAGCAGTTGCCAGCCCTGTTCGCGTACCACAACCGTCACAACTTCGCGGCGCCGATGGACATGGGCATCCACCAGGACAACAAGGACTCCACCAAGTATGTGATCGACTTCGTGCAGTCCGGCCTGGGCATGCCTGACCGCGACTACTATCTGAAAAAAGACGACGCCAAGATGGCCGAGACGCTGGCCAAATACCAGGCCACCGTTGAAAAAATGCTGGCGCTGGCTGGCGACAAGAACGCCGCCGCCAACGCCAAAGCCGTCGTCGCCTTTGAAACCAAGATCGCGCAACTGCACTGGACCAAAGTAGAACTGCGCGACCCGGTCAAGGCCTACAACAAGGTGCCGGTCGCCAAGCTGGGCGAACTGATGCCGGGCTATGACTGGAACGCCTATTTGAATGGCCTGGGCGTTGCCGGCAAAGTCGATTACGTTATCGTCAGCCAGCCGACTTACCTGAAAGCGCTGGACAAGCTGCTGGCCGAAACCCCGCTCGAAACCCTCAAGCCTTACTTCACCTGGAACGTCGTGCGCGCCAATGCGCCGTTCCTGGGCAAGGACTTCGTGGCAGCCAACTTTGAGTTCTACGGCAAGCAGCTGGGCGGCGCCACCGAAATGCGCCCACGCTGGAAGCGCGGCGTTTCCGCCACCGAGAACGCACTGGGCGAGAGCATCGGCAAGGTCTATGTGGAGCAGCACTTCCCGGCCGCGAACAAAGCCCGCATGGAAGAACTGGTGAAGAACCTGCTGGTGGCCTACAAAGACAGCATCGACAAGCTGCCTTGGATGAGCCCTCAGACCAAAAAGGAAGCGCAAGCCAAGCTGGCCAAGTTCACGCCGAAGATCGGCTACCCGAACAAATGGCGCGACTACAGCAAGCTGTCCATCGACCGCAACGACCTGGTTGGCAACGTGACGCGCGCGACCGAGTTCGCCGTGCAGAAGGAGCTGGATAAGCTGGGCAAGCCGATCGACCGTGACGAATGGGGCATGACGCCGCAAACCGTCAACGCTTACTACAACCCTGAGTTGAACGAGATCGTATTCCCGGCCGCCATCTTGCAGCCACCGTTCTTCGATGCCAACTCGGATGATGCGGTCAACTACGGCGCCATCGGCGCTGTGATCGGCCACGAAATTTCGCACGGCTTCGACGACCAGGGCGCGCAGTACGACGGCGACGGCAACCTGCGCGACTGGTGGACCAAGCGCGATCACGCCAACTTCAAGGCCAAGACGCAGATGCTGGTTAAGCAGTACGGCGCGTTCAGCCCGGTCAAAGGCTACAAGGTTAATGGCGAGCTGACACTGGGTGAGAACATCGCCGACAACTCGGGTTTGGCGATTGCGTACAAGGCCTACAAGCTGTCGCTGGGCGGCAAGCCAGCGCCGGTGATTGACGGCTTTACCGGCGAGCAGCGTTTCTACCAAGGCTGGGCGCAGGCATGGCGCGCCAAGTCGCGCGATGCGGCGCTGATTCGCCAGGTCACCACGGACCCGCATTCGCCGGAAGAGTTCCGCGCCAATGGTTCGCTGCGCAACCAGCCGGGCTTTTACGACGCGTTTGGGGTGAAGAAGGGCGACAAGATGTACCTGGCGCCTAAAGACCGCGTGATCATTTGGTAAAACCCGTAAGGCGGGGTCTGACCCACAGGGTCAGACCCCCAACGGTTTTGAGGCCGCGGGTTGGGGTGTGCGCCTTTGACTTTCGCAATAAGTCAAAAGCCCAGACCCAACACCACTAGCCGCGCCGCAGACAGGGTCTGACCCTGCGGGTCAGACCCTGGTTTACCGGGTTAAGAAAGGCAAAAAAAAACCGCTCATCCGAGCGGTTTTTTTTATCTGCGCAGCCAGCTGATTACTTAGCAGCCTCAGCAGCAGGCGCCGGAGCTGCCTGCTTCACTTCAGGCTCCTTGAATTTGCCGCCAGCCTTGTTCACCATGTACACCACAGCGCGCGCCACTTCCACATCATCCAGATCTGGATTGCCGCCCTTGGCAGGCATAGCACGCAGGCCTTCCAGCGCATGCTTCACTACTGCGTCCTGACCCTGGGCAATACGAGCACCCCATGCGCCCGCTTCGGCGAACTTAGGAGCACCGGCAGCGCCGGAACCGTGGCAAGCCGCGCAAGTTGCGGTGTACACGGCTTCGCCGGTTTGCAGCACTTTAGGAGCGTTGACGTCTTTGAGGGTGAAACCATTATCAGCTACCGGCTTCAGGCGGGCAGCAACGGCTTCCGCACTTTGGCTTTCCGAACCCGCGCCAGTCAGTTTTTCCTGGGTCACAAATTGCACCAGCAAAACAATACCGATGATAGTGACGGCGAAGAAACCTACAACAGCAGCGACCAGCTGCTTAGGCGTTCTGATAGCGGATTCGTGGCTCATGATTTCCTTAGGACAGTTTTTCGAAGCTGTGTTGAAGGGTTATGTTTTTGGCATTTTTAACGCCGAACCCTCGTCAAACCTGCGATTATAGACGGAAAGCCCTAGCTATGGAATGGATTTCCGGCTATCCTTCGTGTCTCTTCAGCATGACGACTGCGGCTGTAGCTCAGTGGATAGAGTATCGGCCTCCGAAGCCGAGGGTCGCGCGTTCGATTCGCGCCAGCCGCACCAAATTCATGCAGTGATTAGGGCATGAATTCGTCGAAATACGACGTAATGGAAGAGTTTTGGGGAAAAATTTGGGGAAAAAAAATCGATTCCCCAAGCGATTTCTCAGCAAATATGCAGGGTTTCTCACCCTATACCGTGACTCCTACACCTTTTGGAGTTACGCAATGTCAAAAAAGCAATATTACAGGCTCGAGCAGCATATCTACGTTGAGAAACGTAGCAGAGCCTTCCGCTTCCAAGTCAAAGTACATCCTCTTTCCGACTCCGGTACCTTCTCAACAGAAGCTGAGGGATTGCGTTGGGGACGTAAAAGGCGAATCGAGTTGCTGGACGAGCGAGACGGGCTTGCAAAGGCATCTCAACCTTCCGAGGTCGTCCTGCAGCATGCCGCAGTGAGTATCCTTCCATCGAGTCCAATTGCCGCCTTAGCTGATGTCAAATTGTCAGATGTATTTGACTGGTTCGAGAAAAATGAACTCCCTAGGCTAGCAGGAAAAGCGACCGAAGCTTCCCGCCTGGCCCTATTGCGCAAATGTTTCGGGGAGCTGACGATTGCCCAGATAGACGATGACGTGCTTACGAAATGGCAGTACGACCGGTTCTCAGGAAAGTATGGTACTGGACGGGCGCCTAATCGTACTGTCGCCATGACCGCTCAGAACGGTAAGGAAGTTCTTACTAAACATCAGCGCTACTATCGAACTCATAGAGACGTTAAAGAAGCACGTGTAAACGGGCCGACGGTGACGGTCTATCCCATTAGTTCACAGACCGTGCGCCATGAACTTGTTCTTTTTCGTCGCGCAGTAACGAAGTACCTCAAGAAAAAGAAGCTGTGGGCCAACTTGGGAGCGTTGTGGTTGGTCCATGACTTGATGGAATGGGAACTTCCTGGGGCGGCAGACGCACGAAAACGACGCATAACCGATGAGGAACTTTTGGCAATTATTAGTCATATTGACGACATGGTTCTGAAAGCGGCCATCCTTTTCGCGGTACTAACTTCGTTGCGGCGCGGAGAAATCGTCTCTTTGAAATGGGAAGATGTCGATTTCAAGAATAGGGTCGTTAAACTCAATGAACCTGGATTCGTAAAGTCTAAAGTCCATAAGAGAGATGTGCCTTTGCTTCCCGGCGCAATTAAAGTTCTTCAGGACCTGCGACCAAAAAAGCACGGGTTTATCTTCCCGATATTGGCATCTGACTTTAGCGTTGCGTGGCGAAATGCTGCGGATGCTGCTGAACTTTATGACGTGCGCCTGCATGACTGCAGGCGTGAAGCAATTTCGCGGCTTGCTCAAGAGTGTCGTTTGACTGTGAATGAACTTGTCCTGTTTTCCGGGCATACCGACATTCGCACCTTGGAAAAGCACTATTTGTGCTTGGACTCTGGGGTGATGGCGTCACGCCTGGCGGAACTACCTGCTGCCATCAACTTGGTACCGTCGTTGTAACCTTCATTACACAACCTTGCTCCTATACTCTCCTTTAAGGAGAAGGTATGTATCTGAAGAAGAAGGAAGTGGCGGAAATGTTACGCGTGTCGATTCGTACAATCACTACATATATGCAGCAAGGCGCGATTGCTAGCCCGCGAAAGGTCGGCCGGACACTGCTCTGGGATGAGGAAGAATTAAGGCGCAGCTTGGCATTTTCTGCATACAGTGAGCCAGTTCCGGAAACTGTTAAGCGGGGTCGCCCACGCAAGATTAGGCTGGGCTAAAGAGGGCGCCCTAGTGCCGTGTCCGACTCGGACACGGCACTAGCCTTAGCTCCGACCGGTCAAAATCACCACTGTGTCCGAGTCGGACGCGGCAAAATTGCTGCAATCGATATAGCCGGCAACACGTTATTCGTCATGCCGGAGCAAGTCCCGGCAACCCTGACAGAAGGCTTCGAACGTATTACTGCTCTTGCTGACCCAGTGGCGCGAGCGCTGATGACCATGTTCGTGGTATCGGAAGTCCATCCGTTCCAGGATGGAAACTGACGCACAGCAAGGCTGGCAATGAACTGCGTGCTTAGCAATGCTGGCATTTGCCGAATCATTATTCCCACCGTCTATCGCGAGGACTATCTCCTGCCTCTAAAACGGTTGTCGAATGACCGTGACGCCGGTCCTTATATTCGGAGCATGAAACGCATCCACGAATGGACCTCACACTTTGATTACGGTCAGCCATTGCATGCTGTTCAGACAGCGCTCATGAGGTGCAATGCCTTCCAGGAAGACCTGCGAAATTACCGCCTAATCTTTCCCGAACCAGCGGCTCGGTGAAAAGGTTCCTAGTTACAACCCAAAGATATTCCCTTTGCTTCGAAAGGCTGTGCGGGGATATGTCGCCGGCAAACTCAGCAGGCAGGCATTGGTGGCCGTGGGCCAGCGCACCCTGCTTTGCTACATCGCAAACAAAGGTTCAGAGGACGAACTTGTTGAGGATTTGTGTGGCTACTTCCGGGCCAAGCCAAGCAACGATTTGCACGAAGTAGTTGCTGGAATGCTATCGCGTGGAAGTGCAGCCGAAGCTGGGCCTGAACCGCGACATGGCTCGCTCAACAAAACGCAGCACCGACAGCGGAAACCTGCTCCCGTTAAATTCTCAGAGAGAACGGCTACGACATCCACGGGTGTAGTCTTTAGGTTAGTGAGGTAGCCACTAGCTCAATCCCTTTCTGTGTTCAGAGGGGGTATCCAACTGACGCCACGGCTTAACAGGAAGTTCATACTTCCGCCTCATCCATGGTGTGCACCTACTGTAGCACCAGCAACACTGCAGCATCCTGCTGGTTCAGTGGTTGCTTCGTTTCCGGCTTACTGCTGCGGAACCGCCAAATCATAACGATGCCTGTTAGGCAACTTTCCTTGGCAGCCAACCCGTTGCTTGGATTGACCTCGTGCTCGTGATATCCAAGCATTGCATCCGCAACTTGAACCCTGGATGATTTTTTAAGTATCCTGGATGATTGAAAATTTAATCCAGGATTGTCATTGACTTTTCCCAGGATTTTATTAAAATACACCTGGATGATGTGAAAATGAATCCTGGATATCAACCAAATTATGCCTGGAGAAGAAATGTACCCTGCTGCTAACGATGGAATGCCTACACCGATTTCTAGTCTCGACGACCTTCTTGAGGATACGGATACGTCAGTTCGCCCTGAAAAAGTCTTTATCGGACACAATCTTGGAAGTCGGACTTTTTTGGCCTTCATTCCAATGAAGGATTTTTATTCGATGTCAAAAGTGGCGAATGAGCGGCAACCTGACGGTACGCCAGCAACCCAACGTCCGCTCAACGAGCAGCATGCCACCAACCTTGCCAAATACATCTTGAAAGGTTTAATTTCGGCTGCTATCGAAGCGCGCAAGAATTTCAAGAAACCCGAATCGCCAGCGCTGGCCGAACTACAAAAGGAAATGGGTTCCCAAGCATATTTGTCGTTACAACCCATCGTCGCAAATCTGCGAACCTGTTCACCTGGCGGCGTCGGTCAGGGTGGAATCAACGGTCAACGCATGGCCGCCGCGGATGGCGAGACGGCGGCATTCAAAATCTTCCTCCGCCAGCAGGACATGCTTTACGTTGTTGATGGGCAGCATCGTCGCTATGCCATGGACATGGTTTTCGAGTTCCTCAACGAGGTACGCTCGAATCGTAAGTACCCAAAGAAGCCGAAGCTGTTTTCAAGTACTGACAAGCTGGCCATTGCTCCAGAGGTGCTTATCGCATGGGATGAGTGTGATGAAGTTGCAAGGTCGTTTTGTAAGGTTGCTGTGGAGATTCATCTCGGCCTAGACGCGCGACAAGAACAACAGCTGTTCCATGACCTCAATAATCTCTCTAAGCGTGTAGAAAAAAGCCTTGCCCTAAAATTTGATTCAGCAAACCCAATTAATCAGTTCATCCAGGACGATTTGATGGGTGTCCTAGGATGGAGTGACGTTGTAGATAGCGATTCCACCGACTGGCATCAAGATACAGGAGTGTGGACGTTTAAGGACTTAGCTGCAGTTAATGCAATCTTGTTCTTAAATAAGACGAATATTTCGACTGCAACTCCTGCGGACGTTGAATCGAAGAAACCAATTGCTCGGCATTTTTGGGGGGCTATTTCTGCGATTCCTGGTTTTGCTGAGGCCGAAGCCAGAACAAAAACTGTTGCAGCTCAACCTGTTGTTATTAAAGCACTAGCTAAGCTTATCTATGATTTTGCCTTTAGCAAACGTAAAGAGGCTGACAGTGAGCAGCACCTTGAGACTTTGCTTGAAGGTGTTGTAAACATCGACTTTTCGCACTCAAATCCATGTTGGCGATACTATTCGCTTTCCGATTCGGAAAGGGTCACCCATAAGCTCGAATCGTTGAAGGCATTTTTACCACCGGACGATGGTTCGAACAGGGACCTAGGCGGCTACGATGCCACAAACAATTGGATGCGTTTTGGTTCGAAGCACAACGATATTTACCCAATACTGGGTGACATGATTCGATGGAACCTTGGTTTGCCGTCTCGCCACGCTTAACACCTCGAAGTATCGCCGCCGCGACTTGTTGCTTTCGAGTACGCGGCGGCGCGCCAACTGCAACCACTGTCAGATAAGTGGGAAACACGTGTAGCCTCGAAGACTAACAATTTTGGAAGCGAATTCATTTATGGCTCCTTTAGTACTTATGTCCGATATCAGCTATATGCTTGGTATTATTGGCTCGGAAGAGCACCTCGAAAGACTAAAGATTGCAGATTGGTTGTTATTTGATAACAGTGAGATTTCAGACCCGCGTCGACCGATTATAGACATCTCAGATGTCCCGCATGAGAAAGTCGACGAAATTAATCAACGTGGTAGTAACACGATTTTAACGAAATACGACTCTGACGAAAACGGACCATTTTGGCCTAAACTTGTTTTACTAAATCGATGGCACTTTACCATTGGAGATGCAGACTGCGTGCCTTCAGTTCCCCATGGTCATAAGGATTCCAAAACGCAAGGCTGGCCGAAACTTAATCCATATACAGGAAAAGTTTATAGTGACATAGGTGTCGAAGATGTGTCTTTACGGCTGGATAGGCAGGATTTAAGAAATATATGGACAAATGAAAAATTTCTGATGGAGTGCCGAAAGCAAGTTATTTGGTATTCAGAAAACTTTAAATCCTATCGGTTCCCCAACGCACGGAGGGGAATGCTAAAGTTCCCGCGCTGGTAATTCTTAGAGGGGTTTACGCAGAGCCGTTGATTTCTGATTTAAGAAGACCCAGCTATCGACCAGCGCGACGCGCCAGTCTCCTCCTTACCAGGCTGACAAACGATTTCGCATCTTTAAGGTCATGTTCCCATACTCTCAATACACTCCATCCAGCGCTCCGCAGCAACTGAGTTGCTCGTTTGTCCCTAGTCACGTTGGCTTGAAATTTGGGCTCCCAGAATGAACGATTATTTTCTGGTAGCTTGAAGTGCAACGGGCAGCAATGCCAGAAACAACCATCGACGAAAATGGCGATTCGCGCTTTTTTAAAGATGAAATCTGGGCATACCCTGATGATTTCAGGTATCACTGTTGCGGGCGTACCTGTTGGCGCTCGCACGCGAAAAGAGATGGTTACATGGCGTCGCCAACCTGTAATTTTGGCAGCTCGAAAGCTGCGCACAACTACCATCTCAGTCGAGCTGTTGCCCTTTCCGCGAATCTTCGCCATCACGTCCGAGCGCTTCGCGCGGTCGAAAACGTCTGTCATGATTCATTGATTGATGAAATCTTTCAAGAGCAATTCTGCAGCGCTTTGCGTAGCTGCCACAAGCCAAGGTGCAGCAGCATCGAGATGGAGTTCGTAACTGACTTTTGTCACACCTGGAGGGAGTCCATCCACGATTGAGTCCGGCACCAGCCGTGGAAAGCCCGCTTGCACTCGATATAGTCCCTCGGAACGAATTCTGAGAACTAGCTTACCGTATTCGCTAGCTCGCTGGTCCTCATATCCTGCTGCATAAAGCATGGACTCAAATACCGCCAGAGCAGCAAAGTCTTCGGATAGTTGTTCGCGTATTTCTTGGACCAATTTAGGAAGGGATTCAGCGCCACTGGACTCGTCTCGAACAGATAAGCAAAATAACAGCAGCACGCCATTTGCAGGTTCAAGAAGTTGCTCCAACCCATGAATTGAATAGGCCGCGTCGAGCTTCCCAGAAGTCTTCACCTCAATTCCAAGGCCTGTCCTCTCAAAGTCGTTTCGGGCGCCTACTGGACCACGCCATAGCTGAGCCGCTTTAGCTGCTCCAACGCAGGGAGCCAGCCACCTAGACAGAAACCAAAGCTCGCCGAACAATCCAATTTGCTGTTCTTTCGACAGGATACCTTGTTCAACGCCGGACCAGAATCGGCGCCATTTTGCGAGTACATTTTGGACTAATCGAACTCGGCCGATGCTTGCTCCAGCGTTTAATGCCTGTACAAGTTCGTGGACTACGACATCGAGAGCAGCATGCCCTTGCACATCAAGACAGGCAATTTCGACAAAGAAGGATACTGTTCCTTCCTCAGCGGTCATCACAACTGTCTGAACAGCGATGCCTTTGCTAATACGCTCGGCTAACTCGTGAGGTTCGCCAAATGGCACACCAACTAATATGCAGCGGCGCCCCCCTGCATCCACAGCAATGAACACATCATCTCGGACATCTGGAAAGGCCAACCGCGCTGTGAGACGCTGCCCGCTAGGAATCGCCCCTTCGAGCATGTCCCAGCGAAGTAACGAGTCGCCCATCTTCATAGAACTGGGCGCCAGCGTGAAGTTCCTTCGAGATATGCCTCTGAAGGACCTGCCTTGGTTGTCCGCGGTAGCGACAGAGCTAAACCAATGAGGTCACGGGCTGTCGGGCTCTCAGGATTATCGAACAAGGGCTCCCGCGCTTTTCCAAGAGGTGCATCATCTCGGCCGGAATACTTGCTGATAGGATAGAGAATTAGCAAGCCACATTTAGATGAGCGTGACAAGCGTGCCGCACGATTGCGGTCCTTTTCAACTCCATCGACGAGAGTCTTCTCCATCGCCTTCACCTCGTCCGAAGTCAACCCAAATGCTTCATCACCGGAAGTGGTGATAACGCCCAATGAGTTCGTACCTTTAAGTCGAGTACGTCCAATGTTCCATACTGGTGGCGTACCGTCAGGCAACCATGTGGCCGCACCGAGCGTGTCGTTTTCCTTGTCTCGGCCGCGTACCACAACGGTCCAGTTAACTAAGTCTCCGACCGTGTTTTGTCGTTCAATCCATGCGGCGATGAGCTCAGTTGAAAGGCTATTAATCTCGACATCTACTGCAAAAGACCGGAGGAAGTTGACCACGTCTGCAGCAGAAACATCAGACCACAGCGGTCCGAAACCAGTTGTTACCGCACTTTCCCCTAAGCTAGTAAGGAAGTTTCGCGTAGTCTGCCGATTTCTCTCGCACAATATGGCTAAGCGGTCCTCGGCTTGGAGCGGGAATTTGAAGGTCTGCTCCAATTGCTCAGAGTATGATTGAGTGATAATGCTTGAACTCGTAAAACGGCGTTTGAGAGCACTTGTCACCTGCATCGATGGATGTTGCAGAATTCTCATGCCCACATCGCTGGGCCTTAAATCAGGCCTATGCTCGTAAACCTGCAAATCTTGGCGAAGGCGATGCTCGACCAGCGCCAAGTCGGAGAACCAGTCCGCAAGTTCTCTGGTTGTGTAGATGCGAGTCAAGTCTTCGTATCCACCTCGGTATCCGTACCAACGCGCCATTTGGAGCAATGTATCGTATTGGGGCGAACGCCGGGCGAAGTAACTAACTAAAAGTCCCTCAAGCGTAAGTCCACGCGAAAGACGATTGCCACCGACTGCAATCGCTTTGAGGGATGGTTCGCGCTCATAATCCAATACCTCTCCCTTATCGCTGTTTATTTCTCGCACCACAACAGCTTCAAGGAATGGACCAATGAACGGCTCAAGTTGTTCAAACGTGTGCAGGGGACGACCAGGTATGCTGCTGGTGGTCGGAGCGAAGTCTTTCTTCCACAAATTGGCTAGTCGCGTGCGAATGCCACTCTTCCGGCTATAGCGCCAGTCATCCCGAAGTTCTCGGAATCGCTCCTCCACCAACAGTTTGGTTGGTTCTTGGTCGGCAATACGTTGGCTCGTATGAACAAGCATTGTGCAAGGTGCATCGGGCTTCCCCCTCAACGCTCGTGCGGCGCCCCCGAGAATAAATGCGTGCAATGCTTGGTCAACACTAGGCGTCAATTCATTGTTCTGTACAAAGTCAACCACCTCTTCGGGAGAAACAATTCGAAGGACATCTAGCCCATCCACCTCGGATTCGTCGACTGGGTCAAAGCGTCCGAAAAATTCATCAGTACCAAAGTATCCACGGGGCTTTGGTAGGTCAATGAAGAAGTCTTTCGGATACAGGTCTGCTCCTGCAGTAGCATCATATGTGTCATGCGGAATAAGTATGTTCGAGAAAGGGGTGGCTGTATATGCCACATACGCCCTTCGGCTGAACATTCCTATAAGCGTCCGAATGAGACCATTGATTACTGCGGGCGGTTCGTAGTCTGGGTGGTCTGCATCGAATTCCTCCTGGGTCTGGTAGCTGCCGCGCGAATCGACGCTAGCTTGGTCCGCTTCGTCGTCAATGAATAACGCCGGCAGTGTAGCCCGGACATCCTCAGGCGCGGACTGGAACCAGTTTTGCAGGCGCCTAAGCACAGGACCATTCTTTTTAACCACCAGTAGGACCGGCTGCGACCCTTGGAGGGCGGCATGATTTGCGCGACCTGCGTGGAAGTCTCCCTGGAGTTCGTCGGTAGTAAATTGATGCCATTGCTTGCCAACTGGGGGCATCCTAACTGCACCAGGCGGATTGGACGGATATCCGGTCAGCTCACGATTAAGACGAATTTGGGTTTGGCGACGTAAACCGTTGTCGATACCGGAAAAAACGACTACCAAGCGATAGCCGGCATCAGCGGCTTTGGCAATGAGTGCCGTGAAGTTGGCTGTCTTGCCGCTTTGTACATAACCAAGTACTAAGCCACGAACATCGAACTCATTGGTCGACGGTGGCCTAAGTTCTCGCAAGATGCGGTCGGACGCGTCATCCAGCGAAGCGACCGTATCCTTTGGCCACCCCTTGATACCAAGTAGGTACGCGCGGAGGGTTGGCCAATAATACCACTCGCTACGGTCGACGCCTGACAGCCAATCAGTTGACTCTTCTCCCACAGAAATGACACGAGCACGTTCGAACGTTCGATTTGCCTCCTCATCAAGCCGTTCTTCAACCCACTGTCGAAGGTCCACAGGGATGAGTGGGTTAGAAAGGACATCCACCTTGGAATGCCCTAGGTCCATTAGAAACCTTGCGGTCTTGAGCGCTTGTTCCTGTTGTAAGGACAGCTGTGCCATGGGTTACTCCGCAAAGGTTTGCTTGGCGCGTGCGACTACGCGCCGCACGACTGGCCATTCTTCCGGCCTAGCGACACGCTCAAGAAGAGATTCCACATGGTCCAAGTCAATATTCATATCGACCCTGTTATTAGAGCTCCCATTGCGTCCGGCCGCAGCGGCAGGCCCTGGGGTAGGGGGCTGTGCTGGAGATGGAGCCGGTGGATTCCGCTCTCCACTAGGCGTCGGAGCCGGTGGGCGAGGAGGTGTGCTACCGCCCCCATTTCCTTTTACCCCTGCTCGATATGCAGCGTTTGCCAGTTTCACCACTGGACCAATAGCTTTCATTACATCGTCTTTAATCTCCGCGGGCAGTGCCACCCTCATTTTCGGTACGTTGATTTTGAATTCTTCATCTACCTTTGGACTGAAGAAGAGAGCAACGCGGGCCAGCTTATTATGCTCGTCAAGCGTGCGAAGTTTGCTCCAACCGCCACTCTGAATCATGCGGTCAGCTCGATAAATATAAAAGCCTTGTTGACGATTCCACTTGTTGGGACCAGAGGCACGGTTAAAGGCGTCAGGCGTAGAAAACTTGGCTTGCGCAGGAAGGACATAAGGTTCCAGAACCACATCGGATTTCCCCTTTTCCTGCTCGATGCGCAGAACCACTGGCTCGAGCCGCTGCGTATTGGCCTCACCCCGAGCAAACGGGTCCCATGGCACTACCTTGTTTCCGTTCAGATAAATCGCAAGGCGCTTACCGCGAACCGCACCTTCCAGGAAACGATGAAATACCATTGCCAAGTGCTCCTCTAAGTCCCGGCACATGGCGTTTAATTGTTTGCGAGCAGATTCCCCGTCTGGACGCTTGAATCCTAGGATGCGGTCGAGCCGCTCCCAGATAACTACTGTTCCAGGAGTCTCCTTGAGATGTTGCCTTGCTCCAGATTGCAGGTCGGCTGACTTCACAGGAAGTATTTCCCAGCGGTTTGTTGCCTCGATATGCCCTAGGTCCCAGCTGTAGGCGTTGATGTCGACACGATTCACGTTTTGGCGAGACGCGACTGTAAGCCTCATGCATTGGCTCAACGAAGCTGTTTTGAGTCCGAGACCGAACTTGCCGAGGTCTTCACTGTCATAGTCACGTTCAGCGCCAAACCTAAGTGCCTCCCGGAGCTCCTGTGCTGACATGCCGCTACCGTTATCGGCAATCATGACACAGGAGTCTTCTCCATTCCATTCAACATCGACGCGTACATTATTTGCGCCTGCCTCAATGGAGTTATCTATAAGGTCGGCGATAGCAGCCTCAAACTCATAACCCATGTCCCGCAGAGAGCGAATCAATCGCTTTGCGCCCGGAATACTCTCAACGCCCTTAACACTCATCCTAGCTCCCTAACTTATCCTTGAATGACCATCTACTCAGACATATTGTGGCTTACTGCACCTGCCATGACGGCCGCGGAGCAGTAATATTCGTCCTCGGAAAGCGTTCCCTCATTGAAGCGCCTTCGTGCCTCGCACGCAATTGGTACTAGCTCAACCGGCCATCCACTTCGGACGAAAACAGGCTCAATTACGAAACTCACACCACGCTTCGGTCCGGGACTAAGCGATTTACCGTTGTCCCGCGCGGCATCTGGATGCAAGTTGGGGTGCAAGAATCCCACTGCCCACCATGCAGAGAGGAATTCATCCTTTGAAAGCTGCGCTAACGGTCGAAGACTAGTGGCCCCAACGAAGGACTCGAGTTGTTCAATTGCTGCGTCTCTGCCATCGGGCAGTTGCACGCCCACGCGAGGCGCTGCGATATCTCCGTTGTCGGCATTGCTTAGGTACTCAATAATAGCCATACCCATGGCCTTCCCTACCAATGGCGGCACTGCATTCCCAATTTGGGCGAACGAGTTGGTTCTTGCTTCTGGTAACCAAAAAGTATCTGGGAAACTCTGCACCCTAGCCGCTTCGCGCGGAGTAAGTGACCTCGTCTGCGTCGGATGAATGAACATTAGCCCGTCTTTTTTTAGGTGGGCAACGATGGTCGAGCAAAGCTGATTGCGATGCTGCCGCGTATACCGGTCCTTGAAATTGTCGCGGTCGTACGGAAACTCCATCTCGACACCACGAGCCAATGCCTGTTTACTGTTCTCGCCTTCGTCAAGTCTAGCGAAGTCGCGCAAGTCTCGAAGGCTGTGTGGTCGGGCCGAATGGGCGGTCAGCCTTTCCACTTGATTCGCCTTCAGTACATCGTGGATGTATCGAGTTCCATACTTCTTGATATGCGCTTGTCGCAACGTGCTTTTGTAGGAGCGTTCATATAGTTCATCGCCCGCTGCAATCTCTGGAAGGTCGCCAATGGCTTCACCAAGTGAGACGAACGGTTGCAGTCCTTCACTATTGCTGATGTTGGCGGGGTCAGTGTGAGTCTGGCGAATGTACTTATCAGGGATAAATAATGGCAGCTCACGCCGCGTTCCGATAATTAGCTGACGGACGCGCTTCTGGGGAACTCCAAAACGCCAAGCCTCGACCTCGTATGGGATGACCCTGTACCCCAGCTCCCGACTCTCAACTTGGAGCTTAGTAAAAAACTCTCCCCCTGCCGCTGACTTGATGCCGGGTACGTTCTCCATTACGAAGACCGACGGCTGGTAGTACTTTACAAATCGAAGAAAGTCTTTATAAAGGAAGCGACGTGGGTCATGCACCAGCCGCTCACCATGATTTGAGCCATCGACTGTCCGAGCCTTGGAGAAGCCTTGGCAGGGCGGACCGCCAACAATGACATTGATGCGCACTGCGCCGCCCAATTCTTTGTCCAAGTCTTTCGGGCTAAACTTAGTCAGGTCTCGTACTAAACCTAGCGTTCCACTGTTGTGATTGGCTTTAAAGGTTTCGATTGCGGCGTCATTGAAGTCAACTGCAGCTTTACAAACCATGCCTGCATCTTCGAGTCCAATTGAAAAACCACCGCATCCCGAGAAAAGGTCGAGAAAAGTGAGAGGCGCTTGAACCTCGTCATTGTTCCCTGCTGCATTTCCTCTTGTTTTTTTACTCATTGTATTTCTGCAAACTTTCTAATCTGCTTGCGTTGCGTATAGAACTATACTTGAACGCAAAACGCTATATTTGGCAACATTTTACAGTAACAGTAGGGCGAAAAAAGTGGCTCACCCACTCATCTTTTCGACCGCCCCCGGTACACGCAACTTATCTCCGCGCTCCAGCCTCACTATCTCCGAAATACCTTTGGAGTAGTCAAAACTTGAACACAATGCAACATGCTCGCCATTGCGATTCGGAGTTCCCCTTCCACGTGCCGTGTTTGGCAAGGTTGTGAAGGCCCGCGTACCATCAATTCGCCACGGGAAGTATGAGGCGAACTAGGGGCACGCCCAAGAGGAGGTCACTCAACTCTCCCCCGAACCCGCTAGGCTGCTGCCGTCGGTCCTGACGTCGCCACCTGCCATGCTAAGAACTGCAGTGAAGACGCCCCAGCGGAGGCAGCTCATTCGAGCGACATTGCTCCCCCAGGCAATTGCTGACGAGGAGCTAAATCGCAAGTTGACAGAGAAAAAAGTCGTGAGTGAAACGCCGCCGACGGAAGTCCAAAAAAGGCTGGCTGTGTGGCGCGCCACCTTGAATACATGGTTTACCCAGACTCTCGACTCGGGGATGGGTTGCAAATGACGCTTGGAACCCGATGCAGCCGTAACGCTTTGCGCCTCTTCGGTGTTGTGCCACAAGCTGACGCCACGCCAAGCTTGATATGAAGTCGCTAGGTAGTTTACTGGAGCATAGTTTGCATGACTTCCAGGGGTATCGTGCGCAGTAGTGGCGCTCACCCTGGATGCGTCGAATTTTCTATGTAGCCTTGCGTTACGCAGCCCAAAATGGAAACTTGCGATATTTTGAGGTCATTGCCCGAGGCGATTGGCCGAACACCAACGCGGCCCTGCGGCGCCGCAATGGATTGGGCAACTAGGTTCGCTAGTTTATCGGCTCTCAGGGGTAGCGCGTCATACGCTTTTGGAGAGCGTGTAATGTGTGATAAGCGTCAGACATCGCATATGCGGTGTGAGTTGAAAACCCACGCTTGTTACCTTATAGGCTCTCAAGGTTTTTCAAAGAAGCCTCCCGCGTGTTTGTCATCTGTCCTTAAAAGTAGATTAATGGGACAAATTACATTGAAATCCACAATTGCCAACGAGCCTAGTGTTGTACTTCGCCGTTGGAAGGGACGCGCAACCAGGTGGCTGGTGTGCTGTCCTCGTCGGACTGATTCTTAATGCATCACATCAGTATGCAAGCGGCTCCAGCATTTATGGTGCACATGATAGGCGTGATGGAGTTTTGCTGTTTCCCCTGATTTCTCTGCAGGGCCGTGACCTGCAACTTGCGACCCAAAACATCGCCCCTTAAAGCATCATCAATATTGTTCTTCGTCTCCATCATTTGCGATGTCCAGAAGCAAATTCCGAAATCGAAGTTCGGTTGTTTTCTTGGAATGCTTCATTAAGAGGGCGGGTTGTTAAGTAAATTATCTACAGCTTAGCTGTTCAGGGGCCGGGGCCCTTTCGAGTCTTGAAATCGACATTGGCCCACCTGGTTGCGGCCTCGCTTCCATGGCGCAGACTTCACTTTCCCTTGCGCGTGATGTCGCCGGAACCAATGCGAGGGCGAGCGATGAAAAGAGCGGATTCACGTTGTCGCAGAGATAAGAATCCGAGCTTGCGGATTCGACTAAAATGCCTAGAACATTACTACAGCGACTAGGCCACGTATATCCACACGAGAATTTCGCTGAAATTAAGCCTATTTTTCTCACTTTATCAGTTCAATTGCGATGTGTAAGTCAAGTTTTTGTGATGTGCAAGTCAAGTAATTGAGATGTAGAGGTCAAGTTTTCGCGATGTGGAGGTCAAATGTATATCAAACTGCGTCGGCCACTCGGATTGGTCGATAGCGCGTCTATACTTAGGTTCCGTGCTAGTTCGCGCGACTATTTGCCAGCTTTTTAGATTGAATATTAAGTCAGCCAGATGACGAATACTAAGCAAGATTACAGTGACCGTCTACGTGTCCTCTCAATGAATACCGCTGAAGCGGCCTTAACCGCAGCACCACACAGCCAGTTGACGATATTGGCGGCAGCGGAGGAGCTGGAGCGAATCCAAAGGAACATTGACCGTAAATCTAAACGTGGTAGCACTGAGGTACCTATCGCGACGGTCCCGGATAACGCTACAGAGGAAGAGTTCAAGGAGGTGCGGCGACGCCAGTCTGTTCGACGTGGAAACGTCGTGTACCTTCCAAGTTGGTCCGCCATGGCTCAAGCATTTCCAAATGCATTTCTGAGGTCTGCACTATTTTCCTCGAGCTCCAGTATTCAGGCTGATAGCCCAAAGGTACTCGAAGGTGATTGTTCACCTTTGGTGGCAGCAAAGGAAATCGGCTCCTTTGAAAACATGACAATCCTACTGAGCGGATACGAATTGTGCCAGTTCGACAGACGCATCTATTCGACGTGCCTGGAGTATTACCGCGACCAGCCGCTGTCGCAGGAGGGTTTTTACGTCAGCACTTCGTTCTATCAGTTCGCAGCTCGAGCCGGAATTTCATACGGCCTGCAGACTCACAAGGCAATTCGTGCAAGCTTGCTTCGCCTCAGCTTAGCGCAAGTCCGGATTCGGTTTAATCGGATGAACTTGGAGATGCCGAAGCTTCTCGCCGTATCCTTCCAAGATGGTGCTGTGGCAGGCGACTACAAGGGAAGTGATGCATTGCTCTTAAGTGTCCCCGAGCGAGTAGCTGAAATGTTTGGGCCGGCCAGTTGGACCGCGGTCGATAAGTCGGCCGTCACTTTGGATGGCTTGCTCGGATGGCTTTCAAACTTTTACGCTACGCACTCGAAAGGGCATTGGCTACCACTTGAGACGCTTCGCCATCTGTCCGGGTACGAGTCACACATTCGGAATTTTCGCGCCAGCCTTATTCGTGCGCTAGAAAGATTGATGGGCGAAGAAGTTCCACTTTCCAGCAGGGTTAGCAGTTACAAATTGTCTGAAGACGGGAAGAACGTCTGGGTGACGCGCACCGCATGGAACGTATCTAAATGAAATGGCTGCACTCTAGCGTAGAAACGCCTTGCGAGGCCGATGGTCATCGAGCAAGGCGTTTGGTGTACCTGTGCGACTGGTTGAACAGGAATTGCTTGGCCGAATAGAACTCCTCCAGCCAGCCGACAACTTGGGCACTTCAGACTACACGTTAGATGTGAGCTATCCCGCATGGAGAGAGGCTGGCCCAACCATGCAGGCCCAAATTCGGCGTTGGGGCCACAATGGACAAAAGTCGTCGTCAGAGAACATTGCAGGGATGACGGGTGGTTTTCTCCCAATTCCAGACAAAAAGGTGGTCCTGACAGTCTAGGATTCAATGCGCTGAAGGTCGCGAACTCAATGACCTTCAGCGTCAGCGGATTAGGCCCCGATTACCGTCGCCAGCTTGCCACGATAGCTGCCCTGAGAAGCACTGTAGCCGCAACTCAGTGCTGCGACGCAGTAGTTACATACGATTGAATTGTGGACCTAGCAGCCGTGCCATATCGCGAGAGCCATCGTTACTCGTCAGGCCATCGTAGTGCTTTTCCACTGTCGCGACCCGGTCGTTGAGAACGTTGGCTGCAATTCTATGGGTTCCTCCTGGTGCCTTTAGGATGGATGATGCAACGATGTGCCGGAATGCGTGTGGGCCGAACCCGGGTGAACGAACAACATACTTATTCGTTGCGCTTCGAATCATCGCGCCTAGCCCTGTCCAAGGCTGATGAATCGTTTTGTTTCCCAACAGTCTGGTTAAGAAAACCAAATCAGTGGGTGACCTTTGCAGAGTAGGGCGATAAACAAATAGATAGCGTTCAATAGCCGGCCAAGCGAAGGACTGAACCTCGCAATCATATTGTTTGTCCCCTGCAGCGCCTTTTCTATTCTTGAACTTGTGCTTAGGAATCCTAATCCACCAAGACCCGTCGCCTCGCTGATAGAGCTCGCCCGAATTATCTGGGCGCCAGGTCAAATGCGAAATGTTGGCTTTGCGAAGCGGATTGGACAACAGGAGCTTGATGAGTGCGATGTCGCGTCCCCACAATGCTTCGACTGTAGCAGCTCGGCCGATGGGGCGGTCGGCCTGCATACGTTGCAGCATGTCGGCGACCGCCTCCATAGGTTGTGGCAACTCGACAATCTCGCGAATCGGCTCGAACGAATCTCGTGAAACCACAGTCTCCGAGGTCATGGCAGAGGTAAGGTTCTCTTGGGTTTCGAATTGGTACTCGCACAGGCCCTGCCAGTCGCTATTCGCAAATTGTTTTGGCAAGGTCTTTTGCAATTCGGGGCTTTGCCACAAATAGCCTTGGCGGGGGCGGACCATCGACGCGATTTGCGCCAGGAACTGTATTGTTCCTTGGTTGTGATGTCCGATTCGAGCCTTGCTCCAGTCGAGATATTCTTCAAGGTAGTCTGGTACTGCCAACCAAGCCAAGGTCTCGACTTTGTCGCGCGCTATTCCTTTTCCTCCTTCGCTTCGTGGGAGAGCTAACCAACCCAAATAGGAGGCAAACTTTGCCCATGCCATCCTCGCTGCAGCAACTTCTTTCCCGTTGAGGAAACCCCACCAGTTCGTCTCCGTTCTCGCCATTTGCGGGCATGGAGAAAACGACCATTTTCCCCTTTTGGTCCGCTTCTTTTCAGGGTTGGCCGAGGTCTTGTATTTGAGGAAATCAGCCCACTGACTGCGCAGTTGCGAGCCTGGTTTAGGCCTGCACCAATATTGTTTTCTCGAGAGGGCAGAGACGGTTCGGTTGTATTCGATTTGCGGCGGACTTCCCCCGAGCTGAACTCGATGTCCTCGGGAATTGATGCCGGCCAGATGCACAAGGCTCGACTGCTCCAGACCAAAGAATCCTTCGATTCGATTCAAGAATTTGACGCTAGAAGGGCGAGGCTGTTTCCCTAACAGCCAACCACGCAGCATGTCTGGCGGCACCCCTGCAAGTTTGGCGACGCGTTTTAGTGGTGAATTTGCCATGACACCCTTGATGGCTTGAACGAAAGGTGTGCCTTTTTGAAGTGCGATTGCAACCTGCGTGTCATGTTCGACGACCGCATCCTTCCATGGCCGGAATGCTGCGCGGGTATTCGAAATGGAGCGAGGCGACTTGTCATTGGACTGCAGCATATGGACAAAGCGTTCGATTGCTTCGGGATGCCTGAGCCGCATTTCGTCGCCGACTACATCGCCTACGTGCAGCTTGTTAGCTGCGAGGAATTGCCGGAGCGCAGTCGCCCGATTGCGCGCCGTTTGTTCGTTCAGGGTTTTCAGTTGTACAGCTTTGGTCTGTTCGTCCAACAGGTATTGATAAGTGAGGGGCTCCAAATGCCATCCTTTCGCCCGCACTTTCTTCGCTTTCGGCGCCTGCGATGCAGTTATAGGCGACGGAGTGAAATACCTGCGAATGCTGTAACCATCTGATTTATCGACGGTTTCCTTGCTCACGTAGTGCCCCCTTTGAAATTTGAAGGGGCGGGGAGTGCAGGTATGGCTCAGTGAAAAAAATGTTGGCAGATTTCTGCTCGCTATCGGTATAGCGCGAAAGGCGGTGATGCCTGCGGATGGCGCGTATTGCAAATCAATCGTGGGTATAGAACACGTTATCCTGAAATCGCTTCGATGCGAGACGATTTGCGGAACAAGTCTTTTGGCGTGCATTCGGTAGAAGACATTGAAAGTAAGAAGCGTAGCTACCTAAGCGCTCGCCTAGTTAGTGCTGAAACCGGTCATGCACCGCTGGCAACAAAGTGTCCTACTAGAACACCCTGCAGTTGAAATGGCTCCGCTGCGGGAACGAGCCTCGTGTCCTAGTAGGACACGCCCCCTCCAAGTCGCCGTCATCAGCTGGAGATGGCGCCGCGTGCCGGCCGAAGTGCGCCATGCCCGGGTAGTTCAGCATCGTGTCCGAGTCGGACACGGCAATCAAACTGAGCTCGCGAGGGTATGTTGCAGGTACCGAACCTTCGTGTCCTAGTAGGACACGCTCCCTCCAAGTCACCGTCATCAGCTTGAGATGGTGGTACGCGGTGGCTGGAGCGGCGCCGTGCCCGGATGGTTCAGTACCGTGTCCGAGTCGGACACGGCAATCAAACTGAGCTCGCGAGGGTATGTTGCAGGTACCGAGCCTTCGTGTCCTAGTAGGACACGCCCCTTCTAGGTCACCGTCATCAGCTTGAGATGGTGCCATGCGCCGGCTGGAGTGGCGCCGTGCCCGGATGGTTCAGTACCGTGTCCGAGTCGGACACGGTAAGCAAACTGAGTTCGCGAGGGTATGTCACGGGCACCTAGCCTTTGGTCAGCCTTATTATGCTGGCCTGCTCGCAGCAGAAGCGGAACACGGCTCTCTGAAGCGAAGATTTGGGTACTGCGTCGACATATGGCCAACGGGACAGGCGGACGGGTGGTAGGGACCTGTGTCAGGCTGGGGGCATGGATTCGAGCTTGCGCGCGGCTGCGAGAAGACCACCCAGAACCTTGTCGGCGACTTTTTCCGAGAATCCTGCAGGCAGTTCGCCGCGGACCTTGTCAACCACCGCCGGCGTACGTGCGATGAAATCGAGCAGCAGCGGTTCCGCGTTCGCACCGTAGCCGACCTCCTTCGCGGTGCTATTGAAGTGTCGACGCTGGATGGTATGCGCTAGATAGTGCCGGTTGTTGCCTAGTAGCGCCATCGCTAATTTGAGCTTACGTTCCGCCCACTGGTTCGGTCCGGGGCCTATCACGGGGTAGGCGGACATCACGTCGTAGATTGGAGTCATCTTGAAACGTCCCTCACCAGCGAGAAGTTGAATGCTGAAGTTTTTTGCGTGACCATCGGGAGCACTCAACATCCAGAAGAGCAGTTGGGAGGCCATGAGCGTGTGCATGTCAGCTGCAGCCTGCTGTGATTGCTGCAAGAGGGCGAACATCTGCGTCAGGCCTGGCCCGCCTTCATTTTCGTATTTCAATAGCGGAGAGGTTCCAGTTGCCTGACAAAAGTCCTCCTGGACAAGCCGGAACACCTGGTTACCATCTCTGGATAGCACGCGGTCGAAGCGTTCGACAATGAGCACTCGTTGCGAACCGAACGTCGCAATTTCGGCATTCGCCGTGGGGAGCCCGTACTCCTTGAATAGCCGCAGGCATAGCCACTCGTTATCGACCGACGTGGAGAAGTCGGCCTTTTTTCCGCCAACCATTCCAATTGGGAGCTTGAAGATGTGCGTTGTTGGCGTAGTTCCAAGTGGCTTCATCCATTTACCATCCCACCGCAAGAAGGCGTGTTTTTCTTGCGCTCCAGCCAGCGAAATTCGAAAGTCGTCATCGGGGTCTTCTGGGGCACCGTGCCGCTCTACATTCATTACTTCAAGCAGATGCCGCTCGATGTCATCCTCATCAACGACTACGCCATTAACTTTAGCAATTCCTTCGGGGGCAATGCCCTCAGGCAAGAGTTGCAATGCGCCGACGCAATCCCGGCCGATAGCCGCCAGCAGGTCGAAAGCTTCAAGAGAACCCGTCTTAAAGCGGGCCGCTACACGTTTTCGAATGATGTCGCTGTCTGGTAGCAAGCCCTCGAAATAGTTCGAGACGTTGACTCCTTTGAGCGGCTCGTTATGAAAGTTGAACGGTAACGACAGGGAAATTGGGCGCCCAAGTTTGGAGGCGCGCCAGGCTTCGTCATATACCAGCTCAGAGTCCCCGTTGGCTTTGACTGTCCAACGTCCGACGTAATCGCCATTGGCCCAGAGATGGAGGGTTTGGCTGTGCGAGCGGCGCCCCATGATTACCACTCCGCCGAAGTGCTTGCAGCTGAAGTATCTCTCTCTCCAAGTCGCAGTTCCAGTTCAAGTGCTGAGCACCAGCTGAGCAGCTGCCTGACGCTGATTTCGTCGGGATTTTTTTCCAAATGGGAGATGCGATTTTGGCTCAGTCCTACGCGGCTCGCTACCGCGGCTTGCGTGAGCTTATGCCGTTTGCGGGTCGATACGAGAAGTTGACCGAGTTGTGGCGCGGTGAGGAGCAGAAGGGAGGTCGGTGCGAAGGACATGTTCGAAGTATCCGATATTCAGATAAAACCATTTTAGCTGAAATTCGGATAAGGTCAACATAGCCGAATATCAGATAAATCCGAAATACTCGAATATCAGATATATCGAATATAGCTGAATTCCAGATAATTTTAATGTGAAAAGGCTTGACGCTAAGCTTAGCGCGTCAGAGGTAGCGGAAGCTGCCCGCCATCGGACAGTTAGCTGGCCGATGGCCCCTACCAGTAGGGTAGGCGTAAACGGCACAACGGCCGCCTAAGCGACCGTTGCGTGCGGGATTCTCTTAACCACTCCAGGTGGGACCTAAGCGAAAGGACTGTTAGGTGGCGCTACGTTTTACACACCCGCTCATTACGTAGCTTTTGAATGTGATGATGGTAGAGCAGATACTTCGATTTTTCAATCGCTAGTAGGTCAAATTTGACCCAGCATATGCTGAAGCCTTCATGAGTTCGGTCGGATGCAAAATCGAAAGAACCTTGCGAATCCTACGCCTCCACAGTTATCTTCAGAAACTTGCGACTGAACACTTCATCCCGAGCGACGACGTTGATGTCTTCGTCCAACCCCAACACGCGCAATGCTCGTAGGTAAATTCCGATAGAGATGGTGGGGTCCCCCTTTTCCAGTCGCCTTAACGTCTCGCGAGATACGCCCATCCTCTCGGCAAATAGCCGTCAGAGGATTCAGCAGCGCGCATTGCAAAGAGACGAACGAAGGGGAATTCAAGAGCACTCGATACAGAGAGAGGGACGTTCTCCGCCGGATAATCCAATGGTAGAAGGTGATGGACATGTGGGCGACGCAAGAGGAGTGGAGCGCACACGGGCACGGCGGAACCGGGGTGCGGACGGGGCTGAGGAGCAGTGGACCCAATTGGGAAAAATCACCGGCCCCTTCCATCTACCAAAAGATTTAATTCTGCCATTACAAGTTGTTTCGGCGCAGCAATCTCCTATAAAATCAGAAAGCCTCCAATCGCCCGCTCCGCCTTTGGCGACTTACCGCCGAGGTGACCGGTTGGATGGTTTAAGGAACGAACAGCAAGTAAGATTTTCACTGTCGGCGTTTTACATTTCGCAGCTCTGAATCTAAGAATAAAGTGGAGGAAGCATGACTGGAGGCGGTGGTGGTGGTGGTGATTGGCGTCCTGTGCCGAGAATACCTGTTCCTCCTCAAGTTGGGGACGGAATTGGTGGTGGTGACATCGGGCCTGGAAACCCTTGCGCAATTGACGAGCTGACTCAGCTCAACTCTGTTTCCCCCGTAGCGTTAAGAACTTTGTCGCCGGGCTCTGTGCTCGACGTCGTCTTCATTGTGGGGCCTCCGCAAAGGCTTGTCGTGCAAGATAGTACGGGGCAAATCGTTGGGTCGATTACGTCCCGGTCAATGCTCCAAATTATCGAATGCATTCAGAGTGGCCGGCGTTACGTCGCCGAGGTAGTCAGCATTCAAGGCGGCTCCTGCCAGGTGCGAGTCAGGCTGGCATGACGACGACTCAAATAAATGTTGTGGGTGGGGTCTACTACGAGCAATGCATTTGGCCAGCATGGGACCAACTGTTCGGCTCCGGCGGCCGCGCGGCGACAGCGCTCGTTAGTCACGTCAATCGGGTTAATTTATATACCTATGCCCACCCCGATGTCGAGCAAGACTTCGCTAAGGCGGCAAAGATTTACGGGTTCGGAGTGGTTACTACACCAGCGCCGGCGGGTATGTCGTTCGATTACGTTCATTGCATGTCGACACCCATAATCCGTCCTCCCCTGGCGCGAATCACGGCGTTGGAGCCCATTTTGGTGAGTGCTGACACAGTGCTCCGATTTGGGATGCTAGAAGGCTCTGGAAAGGTCGATGCAAAATGGTGCGTATACGACCCTCAATCGGCGTTTCGGCCAGAGTCCTTCTGGGAGAACGGTAGCCAAGCCGAGCACTTGGCCATTGTAGCTAACCGCAGCGAAATTATTGCGATGGGAGGTGACCCTGACTTTGAGATGAGTGCCAAGGCTTTGCTGGCTCGCGGGGCAGAGGTTGTCGTGGTGAAGTCGGGGCCGACTGGCGCGTATGTGTACACCTGTGACAGCGCAGTCGCTCACATACCAGCATATCGGAGTGAGCTCGTATGGACTATCGGTTCGGGCGATGTGTTCGCAGCGATATTTGCCGCGCAGTGGGCGGTGCACCGAAATTCCCCGGCTACCGCAGCTGAATTAGCGTCGAAAGCCGTTTCGCACTACGCCGAGACAATGGCCCTGCCTGCTCTTCTACCGCAGCAATTAATTGACACGCCGCGCACCGCATCATCGACAGTCAAGGGACGGGTCTACTTGGCGAGTCCGTTCTTCAATCTTGGACAACGATGGCTCGTCGACGAGGCTCGCCGCAGTTTGGGGGAATTGGGCATGGAAGTATTTTCCCCGGTTCACGACGTAGGGCCGGGGCCTGCGCAGGTCGTTGGTCCTGAAGATATCAAGGCGCTGAATGAATGCGACCGTGTATTCGCCATTCTCGATGGACTCGACGCCGGCACCATCTTCGAAGTGGGTTACGCGCGTGCACGCGGCATCCCAGTGTACGCGCTTGCTCAAGCGGTCAATGAGGAGGATTTGAAAATGGTGGTCGGTTCTGACTGTAAGGTTTTCTTCGACTTTGTCACCGCACTCCATCACACGGCGTGGAAAGCATGAAAACTGCACTGCTCATTTCCGGTGGAATGGATTCGGTCGCAATCGCCTATTGGCTGCGCCCCGAAGTTGGGATAACCGTGGCGTACGGTCAACGCGCAGCGACCGCGGAGGTTCGAGCGGCCGCTCAAGTATGCGAGGTCCTGGCGATTGAGCATCATGTAATCGAAGCGGACCTTAGTGCGTTGGGCAGTGGTGATATGGCCGGTAAAGCTCCTGCAGAACTCGCACCGGTTTCCGAATGGTGGCCGTTCCGCAATCAAATGCTGGTTACCTTAGCGGCGATGAAGGCTAGCGCTCTCGGAGTTGATAGGCTTCTTATCGGCACTCTTCGTACCGACGGCGTTCACGCAGATGGAAAGCCGGAATTTTTGGAAACCATGAGCGCCGTGCTTCGCTGCCAGGAAGGCGGGATTACCCTTGAGGCACCAGCCATCATGCTAAGCGGCGCCGAGCTCATCAAAACTTCTGCGGTTCCGAGAGATGTGCTCGCTTGGGCCCACTCATGCCACGTAGCAAACGAGGGATGCGGAATGTGTCGGGGCTGCAGGAAGCACTACGAGACGTTGGAGGAGCTTGGACTTGAGCCATACTGAAGACCCCACACCATTAGGAGACAGTGCGTTTCTGGAGTACAAATGGCGTGTGGTGTCCAGCGAGATATTTGCAGCAAGTGAGGTGGCACCGAAGAGAACGTTCGCTGACGTAATCGAGCATCGCCGTTCAAGTAGAGTGCTTGCGCCTGCTTCGCTCGAGCAGACGGTTGGTGCCCTACTTTTTGCACTCAGGCCCCGCTTCTGGAAGGAAGGGGATTCGCTGAGGCGTAGCCGACGTCCTTCATTGTCGGCTGGAGCACTTCACCCCATCACGGTCCTATTGTTCCACGAGCGTCAAACCTTCCGCCTCAATGCGGAGTCATCCACACTCGAAAGGCTTCAATTTTCGGATGAAGCATACGCTGCATGGGTAAGCAAGTGTCAAGGCTTGCTCCCAGAAGCAAACGGCACATTCCTAGCGCTAGTAGCAGATACGGCTCGGCCCAGCAGTGCGTACGCCAACATCGAATCAATTGTCTGGCGCGACGCCGGCGCTATGCTTCAGACAATTGCGCTTGTGTCCGAGCTTTTTGGTTTGGGGTTTTGTCCCTTGGGCATACTGGGTCACGAGGTCGTCGCAGAGCTGCACGCGGATGGGCAGCTATTGGCCGTCGGAGCGGCTGTGATTGGGTTGCGACCTGAAGCGCGAGCCGCTGATTCCGTCTAGTGAACGCTTTGGCCTTCGCTCTCGAAGAGTTGAAGCTGCTTGTCCTGGGTGTGTGATTTCCTCATAATTGCGGAAAGGCGCCGCACATGGTCCCACATCAACCCATCGAGCGTCGCGGCAGAGACGTCGATTGCGCGGGCGAATGCGACAAAGCGCTCCTCTAGTTCACGATAATGGGTTTCGGGGCGCCATTTTTTGGGGAACAATCCTAAGTGTTGCCCGACCTTGATGATGTGAATGTCCAGGATGGCCACCTCACTTTGAGGTCGCATATTTCGGACAATCCACGACGCCGTTTTAAGGCCAATGCCTGGCAGGTCCTTTAGTTTGTCCCGAAAAGCCACATCATCTTCTGGCTGCTCGAAGTCTGGCAGTCGTGCAAGGCATCCACTAAGGTAAATTGATTTCTGCCGAATGAACCGATATTTACGCGCGCGCCCTTGCAAGACGAAGGGTTCAGTTAAAGAGTCCTCCAGCTCGCTTGCGGTTGTACCTGGACGAAGCAGGTCGCGTTCGCGCAGGCGCGAGTACGCAGCTAGTGCCAGCTCCGCTGGCATTCCCCATCCACCGAGGAGGCAAGCGGCAACCTCTTCGGCAAGGGACCGGCCAAGCCGAAAATCGCAGAACATCCCAGATTCAATGTACTGCCAGGCTTGCCCACGCCAATATGCGGGAGTCATTATTTCATCGAATGCACCCCAGCAAATGCCCGGCAAAACCTCGTCCTGAGCCGCAGGTATGGTAAGCGTCCGAAGCTCGCCTGCAATACGTGAATACATGATTTGCATAGGTTCGGATGTCCAGTAATTTGTATGGTGAATAAAATGGCTCCAAATCATACAGCAGTCTTTGGGCCGACTATCCACCTTTCCATTGGCCATTGAGTAGTCCAGCTCCAAAGCTAGACGATTCCCTTTAGTCCGTGAGGGAATGGCAGTACGACATTCAGGGCGGGCTCGCGTCGATACCAGCTCGTGATGCGAGCTGCTGACTGGACGGCAGAATCGACTAGGCCTGCGAGGTGACTCCCGCGTCAGGTTGTTATATTTACTTGATGAGGAAGTCGTCCCTGTTTTTCCCCGCCAACCATCGAGGTGCACGGCCACGGCCTGTCCAAGTCTCGCCGGTAGCCGTATCACGATATTTAGCTAGTACCGGCTGGCGAGCCTTCGCGGCCTTCGGCTTCACGCTGTTTCCGATGTCATTAATGGTCAGGCCATACGTCCGCATGATTTCAGCAATCTGTGCTTTGGCGGATGCAATCTCCGTTAAGTGAACTTCATTCTGAAGCAGGCGAAAGTGGTAAGCGAATTCCGGCTCATCGGCCTGGCTGCGGAGAAATGGCTGCAGCGCTTTGCCAATCGTGAGGCTACGTTGCTCGACTATAAAGCCAAGCTCTTGCGTGAATCAAGGTTGACTCAAGAATCGGTGCTGACTCCCATCGGTTGAACTATGCCACCCGGCCAACGGACAAAGGTCGGCTGAACCTTTTGACCTAAATCATTTGCAGATATTGGTGTTTTACGCCAATATCTGCAAATGATTCAGGACAATTCCTCACCCTCGAAAATTGTTGCTCAGCCTAGAAACAGAAAGGCGGCGCAACGGTTTATTGAATCGTGCCAAGCAAGAGGAAAAATCGCCTTTACCTTAGCCGAGTTGCAACGGGCGACAGGTTTATCCTTTATCGCAGCGCGCGACCAAGTCAAACGCTTAGGCAAGCAAGTCACCAGAATATCGCCTCGGCAGGACTTCTTTCTAATTGTTAGTCCGGTACAAGTCCCTATGGGCGCCCCGCCAGCCTTCTGGTGGCTTGATGCGTATTTTCAATCAATCGGCCAGCCTTATTACGTGGGCCTGCTCACTGCGGCAGCCGAACATGGCTCTTCGCATCAAGCCGTGCAGGTTACCCAAGTCTTAACCAATAGCCCGCTACGAGAATTGAAGGTTGGCCGGATTCGCGTGCAGTTTTTTGTAAAGAAAACGGTAGTAGATGCACCTACTTCAGATTTGCCGGCAATGTATGCGCCGCTGAAAATCAGCCCCCCGGAAGTGACGGCACTCGACCTGATTCGCTATTCCCATCGCATTGGAGGTATGGGCCGGGCCGTACATGTAATACGTGATTTACTACCCAGATTTTCTAAAAGGCGTTTTCAAACTGCTCTTGCGACTGAAGCGGAAGTATCTAACCTCCAGCGTCTTGGTTTCATCCTGGAAGAACTCAAACGGCCAGACCTAAGCGAGTTGGTCCGGGCAAGGCTTCCCCAAAGACTTAACTGGGTCTATTTGGAGCACCATAATACGCATGATATGGACCTTAAATCCGAGGAGGCCAAACTTTGGTCAGTTCGCGTAAATTCAGACATTCAACAATTATCGTGACCCAAATGATGACTTCGAAGGCCCCGGACTCGCAGCAAGCAAAGCCCAAATTCATTCTTTGAAGCCTGTTAGTTTAGCCCGAATCCACCCGGGATTTGGTGACCTAGTGTTACAGCGTTGCGATGGCTCTCAGCTTACCTTGCCATCTACCTGAATGACGTGCTGGAAGAAGTGTTCGACGCAACGCAAATCGTTGTCGAAACCGAACACTCGAATGCTGACGGCATCCGCTTCCGCGCAGCGTATGAGAGTATCGAAATCGTGGTCGGCACGACCTACATCGGCGAGGTTGACCACAAGCGTGGCCTGGGCTCGCATCGCACCGTGTTCGCCTACGATGAGGACGTTGGCATCGTTTCCATTCGCAATGAAGTCGGCAAGAATCCGCCGGCGGCGTATGTAGAGTTGGCCACGATGTCCGTGGACGACTTCATGGACTGGGCAAAACGCGTGCAGCGCAAGAAAGACGACGCAACTCAACCTGCCTAAGCAGATTCTCAGAGCCCCTTGCGAGGGGCTCTTTTCATTTCAGTCGCTTGGAAGAATGAAAATCTCGCAGGAACTCAATGAAGCTACTGAGCGGAGCTAGGGGTGGATTTTCACGTTGCAATAGATAATCGTGCAACTCGCCAAATACAACGACATGCTTAATGCTTACGTTATTAGGATGGAAATTTCGCTCAAGATATAACAAGAATTGGGCCAAGTTGGTGAATCCGCCAAACTCAAAGTCACCGGCCCGTTCGCGCGCGTACTCTGACCTCTCCTTGCCATTCTTGTGTGCGTTCGCGAGCAAGTCTGCAGAAAGGGAGCTTTGAGGGAAGAATTTCGAGGCGTCTGCATGTGCGGCTGCCTGCCCCCAAAACAGCTCGTCTTCGGGTTCATTGGAGTAGCGTGCAAGCGTCCCGTCATAAGTTTCGTTGTACCGTTCATCATGGACTTTATGAAAGCTTCCGTCCGGCATGTCCTGAATGTAGGACGGCACCTCAGAACCGTAGTAACTGTTTTCCCAGTGCTGGTTAACAGTCGCCAAGGTCAAACTCCAAATTGAATCCGAAAAGTGTGGGGATTCATTTTTCCAGATGACCGCAAAGCCAGTCTGCTGCATACGCGCACACTTTGAGCCAAGCACGTGCGCTAGCTCAGTGAAGTAGCGGTCAATCTTTAGGCCCAGCTCACATGAGGGAATCGTTATGCCAATAGTCTGTGGCACCAGTGCATAAAGAGGAGGATAATTCTGGGAGAGGTCCAACTTGAACAAGTCCTGAACAATGCTCAGTCTGAACCCTGACACATCATCCCGTTGCCATCGAAGCGGTAGAACGTATTTGCCATCTAACATGAGCGCTTGAACGGCAGAGCGTAACAAAGTGTTCCAGTTTTTCGCTACAGCGACATACACAAACTCGTTGACGAAAGGAGCCTGCAGTTTTGCTGCCGCGCTGTAGGCAAGCAGCTCTTGAACACACTGCCGTTCAGTATTAACACTCACTTTAAGTTCAACGAGAATGTAATTCGCGGCCTCGGTACAGAGAATTAGGTCCGGCCGCATTTGCGTAACCGACTTGGGCGCAATGCTTTGGTTGGCAGCAAGTAATGCCGGTTCTTGGTCGAACATTTCACAAACCTGAAGCGCCCGGTGAACGCTTTCACGGGCCAAAGCGAAAGTGCTGAGGTCATTACTGCACAATTGCGAATATTCGGCCGCTAACTCGTCACGATTACCGATGCTACCACCAAAATCAGGCGACTTGACCGCCTTCTCAAACCACGCCTGAAGTTCAGCTTCCTCAGCCTTCTCTGCATCTGAAATTTCATGTTGGCTCATACTGTCCTCAATGCTTTTTCGCGATAGTATCAGAGCATCCTTGTGGTCGCCTTACTTGCTAAAGAGCCGGCGCGGCGCCCGAACTGCTGGCGCGGGGTCGCTGGTGTAGCGAACAACCAAGCCATCTTAGTCTGTCCCGCGGAATACCGGAGACGGATTCCGTGAGGTAGCCAGGGCTTTTTTCAGGACGCGCTCGACTTCGCAGACGACTCGAATTCCAGACGACCGCTTTGACTAAAGATTGCCCCGTTCAACAAAGCCTGCGCGAACTTGGGCAGGGCTCGTCTATTTGAAAAGCTTAAGTAGATGGACCGGTTGTTTTCGTCGATTTCAGTTTCTAAGCAATCGTGCTACAGGCTCAGTGCTTGCCTTGCAGTCGCGTCTTCGGTCATCAAATTATTCATCGCAGTTAAGTAAGGCTTTAATCTGAAGAAGCGTTCGTTCCGCTGCCTCAGCTCGTTCGCGATGCTGCTGAGCATTCTTCAAGAGTGTCGCGATTTGAAGCCAATATTCCGCACCAATATCACCGTCTTCGAGCTGTAGCTGGTGAAGTTTTTTCAGTGCGGTGGCGAGGTCAAGGCTCATCTTAATGTCTGGTGTCGTAATGTTAGGGTTGTAGCTTAAGGCGCGAGCGCATGAAGCAGCTTTTGAATTCTCGCATCGAAAGAATATTTATAAACCTCAAAAAACACGCGTTCGTCTTTAACATCTACCTCTCTGAGAATTTGCCAGCTGGCATATGGTGAGTCATCGGTATCTGGCTCACCCAACACAACCGTATCAATTATTCCCAAAGCCTTTCGCGCATTCAGAAGTAGCGCAACCATATCGCTTTCGCTTGTTGGGGGAAGGCCTGCACGGCGGCAGAAGTCGTCAAGTGGAACTATGTGCTTGCCAATATCAGCATTTCGAAATCCGTGAATTGCTGCAGCTTTCAACACCTTTAACGCTGAGACCGTTAGCGGGCTTACGTCGATTTCTGCAATTTCAATTTCTGCCATGTATATCCAAATTTTGGTAGTCAGCTCTGCCGAGCATCCACCGGAATCAGTCGCATCAGCTTGTATACTATAGTATAAAGACGCGGTTGTGTTGGTTCACTAGACTTTTCTACTCATTGTGAGCAAAGGAATGTCGTGGACCCTGCATTGGCATTTGGGATAGTTTTGCGGCAAAAGCGGTTAGCGGCCGAGTTCACCCAGGAGCAATTGGCGCTCGAAGCGGGACTCGAGCGTGTCTTCATTAGTTGGATGGAAAATGGGAAAAAGCAGCCAACCTTCGAAACTATACTTAAGCTAGCACGTGCCTTGGACTGCCCAGCCTCTACGTTGGTTGGTGAAGCAGAAGACTTAATTCAAGCAACTGGTTGAATCAGCCTCGACGTTCATGATGCCGGCTTATGGTTACAACTCAAGGATGGTCGATGTTCGTTCTTCTGTGGACGACGGGGCACCTGCAGGGCTAAGTGCTCCAGCCTTTGCTCAGGTCGGGACGATGGTTAAGCTAGAAAAAAGGCCGCTTAGGTTCAGGAGCGTCAAGTATGGGGTCCGAAACTAGCACAAAGGGGTCAAGCCAATCTGCTTTGGCCCGAGTCCAAGCAAGCCAGTTCGCTTGCCCTTCGGACAGAGGTCCTGCCGCAATTGCATTTTGCTCAAACGCGTCAGCGAACGCTCGCAGCTTGACAGCACGCTCCCAATTGACTGCGTCATTTTCTAAGGACTTGAATCGTGCCGCTTCAGATGCGCGTCGCTTCAAAACAAACTCGTAGCGAGCTTGAGCCAGACGAAGAGCCTCTTGTCGACGAATCTCTTCTTGTTCTTTGGCGAAGGTCTCCTGGGCCAGTGCCACAATTCCCGCAACCACTTCGCCAAGACGTTGTTCAAGATTCTTGTTCGGAGTGTCCTTCCAGGTGCGTTGAGGCCAGCGCCCGACTTGGATAGTGAGCACACCGGTGGGCGCATAGTCATACATTGGAATGTGCGGGTAGGTTGAGGTCCCATCCCATCGTGAACGCTCCCAATAGCGTTTTTGTGCTCGCTCTTCAGCGGGAGTGGCTTCATGCCTGGTTCGACGAATATGCTCAACCAAAGTGAATTCTAGTTTGGTGTCAGTCTCAACTCTGCGAAAGAGTGATGCGGCCCGCGCTTCGTCGACTTCAACTTCGAATCCCTGCCTGGCCATTGTCTTCAGAAGCAAATCAATGAATCCTAGGGAACGGTCGAGGGCAGACCGGGTTACTGCGATATTGAGAACTTCTTTCGGCGCCGAGCGAATCAAAGTGTCAGTTGGCCAACCATCTCTTTTACGCAGTCGTTTGGACGCCGCCCGAACCAGTGGATGTTCAGGAGATGCAGTCACTTCATCTAGCGGTACCGCGAGCACCTCCTCACGGATGCGTGCATGCACCTCTTTAGCGGCTTTTCGAGCAGCTAGCTGCTCCGGAGGAAGTTTGACCAAATTTGGGAAGCGTCGAACCGGTTGTTCAAGTGCCGGGAGAGGTATTTGTCTCATAATTCGCCCAGCGTTTACTTTCGCCCAATAGCCCCTGCTTGGTAGCGGAATGGCCCACGTACGGCAAATTTTCGCGAGTCCTACGTCGGAGAGCCCATAGCGAGCAGCGACAACCGAAACTGGCTCTAACCATACTTCGTTATAGAGCGATTCGCGGTCAACAGGCTTTTTCGTCTCTTGCATAACAATCCCGACAAGACATCGCTCAGTCATTCTTGATTGAGCGAAGAGACAGAACTTTTGGCAGGCTCATCGGCCCTCATTAGAGTGCTTTCCGATTTTTCAAAGCTTTTGCGACTTACCTGGTATGAGTCGCGCATTTCGCGCGGCGAAAATCCCGAAAGGACCGCAGAAATGCAAACCCGAGTATATATCCAATCCGAGCACTTCCCTGACGTGAAGCTAGTCGAAATTGACGACCATGCGACTATCGAAGAACTCAAACATGCCGTTATTGCGCTGCTGTCGCAAGGTACCGATGCAACCGACCTGACCTTGTCTGTTGAAGATGACGACGACGATGCTCAGAACCATGCGACCCACGTTAAGCACTTGAAGAAGGAGCATGGCGTCCGTGTTCATCTCCACCGCTGCAAACATGTGACCACGATGGTTCGCTTCAACGGCCAAGTGGTGGAACATGAGTTTCGTCCCGCAACGACGGTAGGTCGCGTGCGTGATTTGGCCGGACACAAGCTGCACATGCAGCCTGGCGACATCGCAGAGCACGTGCTGCAGATTGCAGGTACCAATGAGCAGCCAGACATCGACGTCCACATCGGCACGCTCACGAAGTGCCCGCAATGTTCGGTCACGTTCGACCTGGTCCCAGCCCACCGTATCAACGGCTAAAGGAGGAGGCGCGAAGGCACAGGATGAACTGTCGCTGCGCGCCGACCTCGTGTCGCCGCGCTTCCTCTCTGGCGAAGACCGTGGTCGCTGGCAGCTTAAAAAGCTCGAGTGGCCGTACCTTTACGTGAACGTCGTAGCGCGCGATGGACGCGAGTTCACGCTGCGGCTGAATTGCAGCGGCTTTCCTGCCTCCCCCCAACGGGCACCTTTTGGAAACTAGCCACCGAAAGCCGCCTGGAATTTGATAAATGGCCCACCGGTGGTGAACGCATCCAATTGGCTCTGAAACTGGGCTGGAAGAATGGCGACGCGCTATACATTCCCTGCGACCGAGAGAGCATTGGCATCAGTCTGAAGCTGTTGTGGAGCCAAAACAGATGCCGTGTCCGAGTCGGACACGAAGAATTCCCTGGTCAGGGAATCTGGGTGTTGTCGTGTCCGACTCGGACACGAAGTCTCAGGTCAGCACGCATGCCTGGCCTGGTAGCCAATATTTGGCGCGTTATACCAGTCGCGGATAATGCGGTATAACGCCGCAAATTGTGCGTTTGGAGCTATATTCTAAGAGGTCATCTTTCCGTGTTAGCGCCGGGGATTCTTGGGGAAAATCTTGGGGAAAATTTCCTTTGATTTTCTTCCCACATCTTCCTCATCTTGCCCAACACTGCCTGTATCGAATATGATGGGAATTCAAAGAGTTGCGGTAAAACGAGCTACTTTTCCAAAACGCGAAAACGGCCTCCGAAGCCGAGGGTCGTGGGTTCGATCCCCGCCAGCCGCGCCACATTCCCCTAATAAGAAGTCCCGCTCATGTGACTGGCATTGCGCCGCCATGTGGCCGTGCGGCCAGTTGCTCCGGACCGGAGTAGATGGTCAGGCCCTGGCAGGCCAGTAGCTGCAAGTGCTCGACGAAACCGCGTGCCGGAATCCACCATGACTGCGCTTCGCCAACCTGGCCTTGGCGCAGCAGGCCGACGCGCCTGAATTCTTCCTTGAAGTAGGCCCGCAAATCCTCGCGCGAACGATGGTCGATGCGTTGCGGCATAAGATCCGGATCGAAGGGACGCACCGGGACTTCGCACAGCTTGCCATCCTGGTCGATGCAAGGCAGGCGATAGTTATCCTCGGCCCAGACACGTACGGGAAAGTCGTCCCCCATGGCGTCTTCCAGCACATGGTAAAACGTGACCGGCCCCATCGAAATGCCCAAGCCCAGCACCTTGGCATTCGCCAGGCCGACAAAGCGCTGCCAAGGTGAGCCCTCGCCAAAAATCGATGGAGCGCGATGGTGGGCTTCAGTCAGGTAGGCGGCGTAGCGGCCCCAGGCTGACACGGAATGGGTCGGATGCACGCTGCGATGGATGCCGGGACTGTCGAGAAAGGCTTTCGGCAGGCGTCCGATATTGGTGCCATGTTGGCGCACATCGAAGACATACTCCGGCATGCGGCAGGTGGCGCGGGTCGTTCCACCGGGCATATAGTAGGTGGGCATCACGAGCGTACCCGTCGGGCCGACGGCTTCCTTCAAAGCCTGTACCACTGCTGCCGCGCCTCCTTCCACATGGCCCAAGCCCTTCAGCGAGGAATGGACGAAGACGGCATCGCCCTTGGCAATGCCGAGCTTGGCCAGTCCGGCCAACAGCTCAGCGCGGCCGATAGGGCGCTGTGTTTTCCTGGCCTGTGTCGCGTTGTTGCGGTTGTGTAATGATTCGATCAGCGCTTTGGCCAGTCGCTTGGCGGGTGTGAGCATTAATTACTTCCTGCAAGTCTCTTTCCGGAAGGTTAGCACTGATGCAGAAATTCGCCGCCCAATTGGCGATGCCGGCTGTGCCAAAAATTCCTCAAAATGTAAGCGTTTCCAACCGAAATGTAAGGGTTTCACTTGCAGCGACCCCTTGCTTTCGTTAATATTATGTAAATTTTGTTAACCCGGGTTCGTGCATGCTTGATGTATTCATAACAGTCGATGTGGAAATCTGGTGTGACGGCTGGCGCGATATCGACGCCCGCTTCCCAGACGCATTTCGACGCTACATCCACGGCCCCACTGCCAGCGGCGACTTCGGACTGGCCTATCAGTTGAAGGTTTTGTCCGATCACGGCCTGAAAGGCGTGTTCTTCGTCGAACCCCTGTTTTCTGCGCGCTTTGGGCCTGAGCCCCTTGCGGAAATCGTCGGCATGATCGAAGCGGCCGGGCACGAAGTGCAGCTGCATATGCATACCGAATGGGTGGACGAGGCGCGCGAACCGCTGCTGCCAAACGTCGACCGCAAACGCCAGCACCTGCGCTATTACTCCCGCGAGGAGCAAGCGATCCTGATCCGCAAAGGCAAGGCGATGCTGGAACGCGCGGGAGCTGGCCAGGTGAATGCCTTCCGTGCTGGCAGCTTCGGCTTCAACCGCGACACCTTGCATGCGCTAGCGGTCAATGGCCTGGAATTTGACAGCAGCTATAACGCCATCCTGTTTGGACCGGACAGCGGCGTGATGCCGGGCACCATGCTGACGGACCCGGTGCGCTGTGACAACGTCGAAGAATACCCAATGACCGTGTTCCGCGATGGACGCGGCCTGCACCACGCCCAGCTGACATCCTGTTCGTCGGCTGAAACGGAAGGCTTGCTGTGGCAGGCATTGCAGCAGGGCCGCGAGGCTTTTGTCCTGCTATCGCATAACTTCGAATTGCTCAACAAGGCTAAGACGCAGAGCGACCCGGTGGTTGTAGAACGCTTCCGCCGACTGTGCGCGTTTCTCGAACGAAACCGTGATAATTTCCGTACCAGCGGCTTTCGCGGCCGCCAGCAAGCAGCGGCCGGTGTCCAGCGCGGCCCACTGAGTTCCCCGTGGCACCGGACAGGTTTGCGTATGCTTGAACAGGCATACCGGCGGAGGTATGGATGAGTCACTGGGAGTTGCGCCAAGTTCCGTTCGAGTTCAAGCTCAGCGACCTGACACTCGGCAGCTTGGCGATGGAGTTGCAGGTCCGTCCAAAACGAATGGGCGCGCCGGTTCGAAACGCGCAGGCCTTGCATGACCCGGCTCTGGAGCTGCTGCCCGGCAGCCAGGGCTTTGTGGAGCGCGGCGTTCCGCTCGACGAACATGCGCCGGTATTCATGGCCGTTGGCCAATACCTGTACTACGTGCCGCATCATTACAGCCATTGCTTTATCGACCTGACCATGGGCTTTGAGGCGTACCAGGCCAAGTTCTCGTCGAAAACCCGCAGCACCATCCTGCGCAAGGTGCGCAAATTCGCCGAGCAGACTGGTGGCACCGCACGCTGGCAGCTGTACCGCACGCCGTCCGAGGTTGCAGAGTTCCTGAAGCTGGCCATGCCGCTTTCGCGCCGCACCTACCAGGATCGCTTGCTCGATGCCGGCTTGCCGGATACGGATGAATTCCGCGCCCAGGCCATGGGTTGGGCGGCGCATGACGCCGTGCGGGCCTACCTGTTGTTCGATGGCGACCGCCCCGTTTCCTACCTGTTCTGTCCTGGCAGCGAAGGGGTGTTGACCTACTCCTACCAGGGCTATGACCCTGATTACATGAAGCTTTCGGTCGGCACAGTGCTGCAATGGATCGCGCTGGAGCACTTGTTCAACGAAGGTAAGTTCCGCTTCTTCGACTTCGACGAGGGCGAGTCGGATCACAAGCGCTTGTTCGCCACCGAGCAGCGGCTGTGCGCCAATATCTATATGGTGCGGCGCAACTGGACCAACAGCATGGTGTTGCACGCGCATCACTCCATGAACCAGTTTTCCGCCTATATGGGCCGTGTCGTTGACCGTTTTGGCCTGAAAGCGCGCCTGAAGCGGGTGATGCGCCACGGCAGCGCCGGCATGCTATGAAGGCGCTGCTCAAGCGATTCGCCCACGCCGTTCTCGGCGACTATTCCATTTATCGCGTGCTGCAGCGGCCTGCAGGCGCAGGCCCTGTGTCGCTGCCGCCGCAGGCAGCCGGTTTCACGATCGGCCTGGTGCAGCGTGCCGAGATCGAGGCTTGCGCCGACCAGGTCCTGCGCGAACAGGCTTTCTACGCGGGCGAGGGCGCGCGTGCCTATGCTTGCCGTGATGGCGAGCGTATCGTCGGCTTGTGTTTCTATTGGTATGGCGAGCGTTACCGTCCGCGCGGCTTCTGGCCGCTTCAGGATGGCCAGGCCAAGCTGGTGCAAATCATCACTTCGCCCGATATGCGCGGCCGTAAGGTGGCGCCGGCACTGATCGCCGCGTCCAGCGCCGATATGGCGGCGCAAGGTTTCGAGACCTTGTTTGCACGCGTCTGGCATAACAACTATCCCTCCTTACGCGCCTTTGCAGCAGCCGGCTGGAGTCCCTGCGCCGTGGTGGTGGAACTCAATCCCATGCGCCGCGCGCGGCCGTGGCGCTGGCGCATGATGCAGCGCAAAGTGTAGGCGCTGGCCGTCGGGCAGACTAGAGTTCCTGCCCGCTGCGACCGGAGCCGACATGCTCAAGCCGAACCTCGACTTCCTGCGCGCGCTTGCCGTGCTGCTGGTACTGGCTGCGCATGTGGCCGGCTACACCATCCAGACCAATCGCATGACCTTTGCGCTCGGCCAGTTGGGCGTAATGATGTTCTTCGTGCATACCAGCCTGGTGTTGATGCAATCGCTGGAACGGCAGCAACTGGCAGGCGCGGCGCTGCTGCGTGCTTTCTACCTGCAGCGCGCTTGCCGTATTTATCCGCTGTGCGCTGTCATGCTGCTGGCGATCTACCTCTTCATGGATGCGCAATGGACGCCGTTTGAACTACTGGCCAACCTTCTGCTGGTGCAGAACCTGGTGTATGCGCGCTATATGTCCACGGTGCTGTGGTCCTTGTGCCTGGAAGTGCAGATGTATTTGGCGCTGCCCTTGTTATTCCTTTTCTTCCGGCGCCGTCCGCAGCGCTGGCTGCTCGCGCTGTGGTTGCTGTCGGTTCCGCTGGCTATGCTGCAGCCCCTGCTCAGCGCGCGGCTCAATGTGTTCGAGTTCGCCCCTTGCTTCCTGGCTGGCGTGATTGCGTGGCGCATGCAAGGGCGCCAGCATTTGCCGTCGTGGCTATGGCCAGTGCTGCTGGCGCTGGTCGGCGCTTTATTTGTCGCTTACGCCGAGCCGCGCGCGAATAACTATGGGCGCTGGTCGGCGTGCCTTGCCCTCGGACTGGCGCTTCCCTGGCTGCGCGAGCTGGCAACGCCGCGCCTGAATCGCGCTTGCCAGTTCATCGCCAAATATAGCTATGGTATTTACCTGTTCCACCCGCTGCTGCTGTGGCTGTCGTTCCGCACGCTGGCGGGTCTGCATCCAGTGTGGCAGTGGACTCTGTTCCTGGCGCTGCTGATTGGGTTGACTGGACTGGGCTATCACTTGGTGGAGTTGCCGATGATACGTCTGGGGGCGCGCTGGAGCGCTCGCGCCTCAGTTCAGCGGGCGAGCGGCCAGCTGGCTGGGCGTGGAGTAGATGGTTAAACCTTCGCTGGCCAATTGCTGCAGGTGCTGGTAAAAACCGCGCGCAGGAATCCACCAGGAGGGTGCGAGGCCGACCTGGCCGCTGTGCAGCAGGCCGGCGCGCCGGAATTCGGCCATGAAATAGTTGCGCAAGTCTTCGCGCGAAGGATGGTCGATGCGGCGTTGCGCGAGCGCCGGGTCGAAAGGTCGCAGTGGCACTTCGCAGCGCTGGCCCGCGCGGTTGATACATGGCAAGCGGAAAGTCTGCTCTCCCCATACCGGGAGCGGAAACGCTTCGCCCATTGTGTCTTCCAGCACATGGTAAAAAGTGACCGGCCCCATCGAAATGCCCAGGCCCAGCACCTTGGCCTGCTCCAGGTTGAGCAAGCGCTGCCAGGGCGAGCCTTCGCCGAATATCGACGGTGCTTGGTGATGAGCCTCGGTCAGGTAGGCCGCGTGGCGACCCCAGGCAGAGACGGAATGGGTCGGATGCACACTGCGCTCAATGCCGGCGCTGGCGAGGAAGGCTTCCGGCAAGCGCCCCGTATCGCTACCGTGCTTGCGCACATCGAAGACATAGTCCTGCATCGCGCACGTGCCGAGGACCGTCCCGCCCGGCATGTAATAGGTGGGCAGCAGCAGGGTGCCTTCGGGGCCGACAGCGTGTTGCAGCGCCTGCACCACGGTGGCGGCGCCACCTTCCACAAAGCCCAGGCTTTTCAGCGAAGAATGGACGAACACGGTATCGCCGCTGACAATGCCCAGCGTCGCCAGGCCGGCGCTCAGGTCTTTGCGGCTGAGGTGGGGCTGTGCCTGGCTTAATGCCTTGGCGCTGCTGTGCCGGCGCCAGGCTTCAGCCAAGGTTTTGAACGAACTGAACAGTTGGTGCATATTACCCCCTGACCAATGTTGCCAATTGCCCATCATCAGCGTGCCAGCAAGGCTTGCAGCTGTCAATTGAGTTTGCTTGATGTATGTCAATCAGATAATATAGTGGATGTTTTGACAATACCGTTCGGCAACATCGTGCGCTTGCGGCGGCAGGCCAACTCACATATGCTGAAGCGCGCCGAGAACCTCGCTTACCGATAACAACCATGTCTATATTTGCCGGAATTGTTGCCCGCGATCCCGCAGCATCCTTACCTGCCGACCTGATTGACCAGTTGCGCCGCCATCTGTCGCGCCACCCTGGCGACCAGGGGCGCGTACGTGAAATCAATACCGACCGCAGTTTTGTCGCCAGCCTGGAGCTTGGTGCACTGGGCGGTAGCGGCGCTTATGCGGCGGATGGCTTGCATGCCTTCGTGGCTGGCGCGCCACTATTGCAGCCCGCCGGTGAAAAGGCCAAGGGCCGTGATGAAAGCCTGGCGCAACTGGCGCGCGAACTGGCGGCGGGGCGGCTTGAAGGCTTGCGCGCCAGCCGCGGCACATACTGCCTGGTAGTGGCTGAAGACAATGGCCGCCTGCACCTGGCGACCGACAAATGCGGCGTACGCCCTTTGTATTGCTGGGTCCAGCGCGACTACGTGATCTTCGCCACCGCGCTGCGCATCCTGGAAGCTTTGCAGGGCATGCCGCGCGAACTCGATTTGCAAGGCGTGGCGGAATCGGCCTGCTTCGGTTTCCCGCTGGCCGACCGCACCCCTTACCGCGACATCGTGTGCCTGCACGCCGGCGAAGTGCTGACGGTGGATGGCGCCGAACTGCAACGCAAGCGCTACTGGCGCTGGGATGAAGTCGCGCCGCGCACCGACAGCGAGCCGGGCCCGCAGCGCCTGTACCGGATTTTCCGCGAAGCCTTGCGCTCACGCCTGGGCGACGATCATGCGGCCGCAGCCTTCCTGAGCGGCGGATTGGACTCGCGCGCCATCGTAGCCGCCCTGCGTGATGAAAACGTGGCTGTGGCGACCGCCAATTTCGGCTGGCCGAATAGCCAGGACGAGCGCTTCGGCGCCATGGTTGCCGAGCGCCTGGGCGCCAGCCATAGCCACCTGGTACAGCGTCCTTTGGTGGAAGGCGACGCCTACAGCAAGGCTACCGTGCTGGATTGGCTGGAACAGGCCCGGACTTCCGCCGGCGCGCTGCCGCGTCCAAAAGTGATCTGGTCCGGCGACGGCGGCAGCGTTTGCATGGGCGCGGTCTACCTTACCGAACCAATGTACGCGGCCCTGCGCGAAGGCAAGCCCGACCAGGCGCTCAGTATTTTCCGCGACTTTAACCGTTGCCACTTGTCGACGCGCCTGCTGAAGCCCGGGCTGGGCCGCCAGATGCAGCAGCAGGTGGAGCAGGGCATGCGCGCCGAACTGGACGGCCTCAAGCCGCACGACCCGGCACACAAGATGTACCTGTTCCTGCTGCTGAACGACCAACGCCGCCACCTGTCTAACCACTTCGAAACGCTGGACACTACGCGCGTTGAATTCGAGTTGCCGTTCTTTGATGCTGATTTGATCGAAGGGGTGCTGGCTGAAGCCGCCGATCCTTTCCTGCGCCATGTGTTCTATATGGACTGGCTGGTCTGCTTCGGCGGCGGCGTGCTGGAAGTCCCTTGGCAAGCGTATCCCGGCCATGTGCAGTGCCCGCTGCCGGTGCCGGAAGGCATCACCTACCAATGGCGCGGGGCCGACGATGAACAATTGCGCCAGCGCGCGCAGCGCGAGGCCGACAGCCTGCGCAAGCTGCTCAAGGCGCCCGGCTTTGCCGGCAAATACCTGAGCCTTTTGACCAGCTATGCCTTCCTGCTGGCGATGCGCCTGGGCCGCGGCCGCCTGAGTTTCCACCTGCAGTTGCCGAACAGCCTGCACCGCTATTGGGTACGTACGCAATGAATCTGCAGTCCGAAGTCGCGCGCGGCGTGAAATGGGTCGCCAGCGCCAAGTTGGGCAGCCAGCTGATCACCTGGGGTATCACGATTTATGTGATGCGCCTGCTGGCGCCGGCCGACTACGGCTTGCTGGCCATGGCCACCGTCGTGCTGGGCTTGCTGCTGATGTTTGCAGAAGCGGGCCTTGGCCCGGCGCTTGTGCAGCGCAAGGAAGTCAGCGAGCAGGAATTCCGCCAGGCGCTGGGCGTGATCTGGATGTTCAACCTGGTGCTGTTCGCGCTGACCAATGCCGTCGCACCGGCCCTGGCGGTGTTCTATCATGAGCCGCGCCTGCAAACTCTGGTGCATGTGCTGTCGCTCCAATTCCTCCTGTTGCCGCTGATCGTGCTGCCTGATGCGCAGCTGCAGCGCCGCCTGGACTTCCGCGTGCGCTCCCTGATTGAACTGGGTAGCGCGCTGGCAAGCAGCCTCACCACACTGGGCCTGGCCCTTGCGGGCGCGGGCGTGTGGGCGCTGGCGCTGGGCCAGCTGGCGACCCTGGTGGCGCGCGCGCTGGCGCTGAATATCTGTGCGCCAAGCTATTGGCGGCCGCGCTGGCCGGGCCAGGGCCTGGGCGCCTTGCTCGGCATGGGCGGCAGCATGGCGGCGGCACGCCTGCTGTGGTACTGCTTCACGCAGGCCGATATGCTGATCGTGGGCCGCACCCTGGGCGACCAGTTGCTGGGCCTGTATTCCGTCTCGATGCACCTGGCCTCGCTGCCAATGCAGCGCATCATGTCCATCCTGAACCAGGCCCTGTACCCGGTGCTGTCGCGCGCCCAGCATGATTTGCCGGCCATCCGCGCCGGCGCGCTGAAGATGCTGGGCTATGTCGGTTTGCTGGCCTTCCCGATGATGTGGGGCATGGCCAGCGTGGCGCCCGAACTTGTGCACGTGGTGCTAGGGGCGGACTGGGCAGGCGCGGTGCTGCCTTTGCAGGTGCTGTGCCTGATCATGCCGTTTCGCGCCCTGGCGCAGCTGTTGCCGACCGTCACCGATGCCTTGGGCAAGCCGAATGTGGGCCTGAACAATGTGCTTTTGAGCTGTATCGTAATGCCGCCCGCCTTCTACATCGGCAGCCGCTGGGGTATCGCGGGCATCGCTTATGCATGGCTGCTGGCCTATCCGCTGGTGCTGCTGACAAATATGCGCCGCATGCTGAAGGTGATCGGCATCGGAGCCGGCGATGTGGCGCGCCGCGCCGGCCCTGCCGTGCTGTGTTCTGCGCTCATGTATGGCGCGGTCAGCCTGTTGCGCGCCCCGCTGGCGGAGCAGCCGCGGGCCTGGGCTTTGATGGCGGAAGTGTTTACCGGCGTGCTCGCCTATAGCCTGGCCAGCCTGGTCCTCAATCGCACCCTGGTGGCGGAATTGCGCGGCATGCTGCGCGGCCGCGCCGCAACCTGATCATTTCACGCAACAGAAGTTCATTGAATTTCGCTATTGTGACTTTTGGTGAGTTTCATTTGCGCAGCGACTTCCTAAACTTCAACAGAAGGTTCCGTCGTTAAACTTGCCCTCGGGCAGTGGGTTTCTCGGAGCACGACTGATGAATCTGCAGTCCGAAGTCGCGCGCGGCGTGAAATGGGTTGCGGGCGCCAAACTGGGCAGCCAGTTGATCACGTGGGGCATCACGATTTATGTGATGCGCCTGCTGGAGCCGGCCGACTATGGCTTGCTGGCCATGGCCACCGTTGCCATGGGCTTGCTGCTGACATTTGCCGAAGCGGGGCTGGGGCCGGCGCTCGTGCAGCGCAAGGACGTCAGCGAGGAGCAGTTTCGACAAGCCTTGGGCTTTACCTGGCTATTCAACCTGGTGCTGTTCGCACTGACCAATGCCGCGGCGCCCTCCCTGGCTGCTTTTTACCGCGAGCCGCGCCTGCAAGCCCTGGTGCATGTGCTATCCATTCAATTTCTGCTCTTGCCTTTGATTGTGCTGCCGGACGCGCAGCTGCAGCGGAGCCTGGACTTCCGCAAGCGCTCGATGGCCGAACTGGGCGGCGCGTTGGCGAGCAGCCTGGCCACCCTTGGCCTGGCCATGGGGGGCGCCGGCGTGTGGGCGCTGGTTGCGGGTCCTTTGGCAGGCCTGCTGGCGCGCGCCCTGGTGCTGAACCTGAGCGCGCCTGGCTATTGGCGGCCGCGTTGGCCGGGACAGGGCATCGCTGCCCTGGTGGGCATGGGCGGCAGTATGGCGGCGACCCGCCTGCTGTGGTTCTGCTACGGGCAGGCAGACATGCTGATTGTGGGGCGGATGCTGGGCGAGCAAATGCTCGGCTTGTATTCGGTGTCGATGGACCTGGCCTCGCTGCCGATGCAGCGCATCATGTCGATTATGAACCAGGCCCTTTACCCGGTGATGGCGCGCGCCCAACATGACCTGCCGGCGATCCGCGCCGGCGCGCTGCAGGTGCTCGGCTATGTCGGCTTGCTTGCCTTCCCGATGATGTGGGGCATGGCCAGCGTGGCGCCGGAGCTGGTGCATGTCGTCCTGGGGCCGAATTGGGAAGGCGCCGTGATGCCATTGCAGGTGCTGTGCCTGATCATGCCCTTCCGCGCGCTGGCGCAGTTGCTGCCGACGGTAACGGACGCACTGGGCAAACCGAACGTTGGCTTGAACAATATGATCTTGAGCTGTGCCGTGATGCCGCCCGCCTTCTACTTTGGCAGCCGTTGGGGCATCCGCGGCATCGCCCTTGCCTGGCTGCTGGTCTATCCCCTGGTGCTGGTGTTGAATATGCGCTGCATGCTGAAGGCGATCGGGGTCAGCGCCGCCGAGGTGGCGCGCCGCGCCGGTCCGGCCGTGCTGTGTGCTGGATTGATGTTTGCGGCGGTTACCCTGTTGCGCAGCTCGCTCGAGGACCAGCCGCGTGCGTGGGCCCTGGTGGCCGAGGTACTGACGGGCGTGCTGGCTTACGGCCTGGCCAGCCTGCTGCTCAACCGCACCCTGGTGGCGGAAGTGCGCGGCTTCTTGCGTCCGCATGCCGTCACCTGATTGTATTTTCCTATTGAAACTTTTGGTGAGTTTCCCAGATGCACCAAGTTTCTATACTCAACACATGACATGGCTCGGGACGCCCCAACTCGCGTCCCATTTCGGCCATGCGGACCCCAATCCCCCGGTTCGTGCGACATCCTTTCCCCTATAGCTGACTAGGAGCACCGCCATGCGCCTGAACACCCCTGTCACCAGCCAGGAGTTCATCCTGGACGACGGCAAGACCATTGTTTCGACCACCGACCTCAAGGGCAAGATCACCTACGCCAATCCCTACTTCATTGAAGTGAGCGGATTTACCGAAGAGGAATTGATCGGCGCGCCGCAGAACATCCTGCGCCATCCCGATATGCCGGTGGAAGCGTTTGCCGACCTGTGGACCACCATCAAGGCCGGCATGCCCTGGAGCGGCATGGTGAAGAACCGCTGCAAGAATGGCGATTTCTATTGGGTGTATGCAAACGTGACACCGGTGATCGAAGCGGGGCGCCCGGTTGGTTATATGTCGGTGCGCACCAAGCCCAGCCGCGAACAGGTGTCGCAAGCCGATCAGCTCTACCGCGAAATCCGCGAAGGCAATCCGCGCCGACTGCGCCTTGAGCGCGGCCGCCTGCGCCAGCGCGGCTTGCGCAACTGGAGCGACAAGCTGCGCGATATTTCGCTGGCCAAGCACATCGGCATCGGCATGGGTGCGCTGACCAGCCTGCTGGTCTTCCTGGCTGTCTCAGGCGCTATCGCTGGTGCGCCGCTGTGGCTGACATTGACCAATGCCGGCTTCGTCGCTGCCGCCCTGTATTTCTGGTATTCGCTGCACCGCGCGATCATCCGGCCGCTGCGCCAGGCCACGACTTTTGCCCGCAAGATGGCGGGCGGTGACCTGACCGGCGCAATCGAGATTGGCGCCGACAATGAAATGGGCCAGTTGCTGGCCGCGCTGCGCCAGACCAACGTCAACCTGCACAGCATCATCGGCGACGTGCGCAGCAACTTCGACGAAATCCAGACCGCCACCAGCGAAATCGCCAGCGGTAACCTGGACTTGTCGGGCCGTACCGAATCGCAGGCATCCAGCCTGCAGCAGACCGCCGCCAGCATGGAGCAACTGACCAGCAATGTGCAGCAAAGCGCGGCCAGCGTGCACAGCGCTAATGAACTGGCTGGGCAGGCTTCGAATGTGGCTGCGGCCGGTGGCAATATCGTGTCGCAAGTGGTGCAGACCATGGACGATATCAGCCAGTCCTCGCGCAAGATCCTCGACATCATCGGCATGATCGACGGCATTGCCTTCCAGACCAATATCCTGGCCCTTAACGCGGCTGTGGAAGCGGCCCGCGCCGGCGAACACGGCAAGGGCTTCGCCGTGGTGGCCACCGAGGTGCGCAGCCTGGCCCAGCGCTCGGCCACTGCCGCCAAGGAAGTAAAGCAGCTGATCGACAGCTCGATCGCCAAGGTCGACGCCGGCGCCAAGCTGACCAATAATGCCGGCGCCACCATGAGCGAGGTGATTGAATCGGTGGGCCGCGTGACCCGCGTCATGGATGAGATCCACAACGCCACCCAGGAACAAAGCCGGGGTATCGGCCAAGTCAACCAGGCGGTGGTGCATATTGATGACATCACCCAGCAAAATGCCGCCCTGGTCGAGCAGGCTGCTGCGGCGGCCAACAGCCTGGCACGGCAGGCGGAGTGGGTGGCGCAGGCCATTGCGGTGTTCAAACTGCAGGAAATTGCTGAGCGCAGCGCCGGACCGGCGCCGGCGGCGCGGCCGCAGCCGCAAGTTCAATCCAAACGAACGGTCATGGCCTTGCCACAATAGTAATTTAATGTTTAGATAACGCAGGCGGCCCGCAGGCCGCCTTCGTTGCTTTATGGTGTAGCGCGATTGAAAGGCTGTGACAGCTTGGGGTGTTCCGTGTAAAATTGACAAGCCGTATCAAATCAACAATTTAATTGGCAAATAGTTCATACATCACTGTCGCATTTGACCAACGGCAAATCCAGCAAATTGTTACACGCGCCATAGGGCAGAGGTGTCTTTTTCCCTTCGGCAATAGGGGCGGATTGTGAACTGGACATTGTAGTTGCTGGGCTTCTGATATATATTATTAGCATAATGCAAATAGGTAATTCTCACTGGAACCGGACATGGAAGACAACAAAGTTGTAGCAGTCGTAGGCTTGGGCTATGTAGGCCTGCCGCTGGCGGTTGAATTCGGCAAAAAGCGCAAGACCATCGGGTTCGACCTGTCGCAGTCCAAGATTGAGAATTACCGCAAATTCTGCGATCCGACCGGCGAAGTCTCGGAAGAAGAACTGCGCGCTGCAACCCAGTTGCACGTGACCTACGACCCGGCCGCCCTGGCCGAAGCCGATTACATCGTCGTCGCCGTGCCAACCCCGGTCGACAACGCGCACTCGCCCGATTTCAGCCCGCTGGTCGGCGCCTCGACCACCGTCGGCAAGAACATGAAGAAGGGCGCCATCGTCGTGTATGAATCGACGGTTTATCCTGGCGCCACCGAGGAAGTCTGCATCCCCGTGCTGGAAAAGCATTCCGGCCTGAAGTGGAAGCAGGATTTCAACGTCGGCTACTCGCCAGAGCGCATCAACCCGGGCGACAAGCTGCACCGACTGACTACTATCCTGAAAGTAGTATCTGGAGATAATCCTGCAACTCTCGACGCAGTGGCTAAACTGTATGAATCGATAGTGACTGCTGGGGTGTACCGCGCGTCTTCCGTCAAAGTGGCGGAAGCGGCGAAGGTCATCGAAAACACCCAGCGCGACTTGAATATCGCGCTGATGAACGAGCTGGCGATCATTTTCGACAAGGTCGGCATCGATACGCTGGAAGTGCTGCAGGCGGCAGGCACCAAGTGGAATTTCCTGCCGTTCCGCCCCGGCCTGGTTGGCGGCCATTGCATCGGCGTCGATCCTTACTACCTGACCCACAAGGCCGACATGATCGGCTACCACCCGCAGGTGATCCTGGCGGGGCGCCGCATCAACGACGGCATGGCCAAGTTCGTGGCCGAGAAAACCGTCAAGCAAATGATCGCGGCGGGCTGCCACATCAAGGGTGCGAAAGTGAACGTGCTGGGCCTGACCTTCAAGGAAGACTGCCCGGACTTGCGCAATTCGAAGGTGGCGGACGTGGTGTTTGAGCTGCAGTCGTATGGCCTGGACGTGCATGTGCACGACCCTGTGGCCGATGCCGAGGAATCGGTTCACGAATACGGCATCCGCCTGGAAACCTGGAACAATCTGCCGCAAGCTGATGCCTTGGTGGCGGCCGTGTCGCACAAGGAATTGCTGGCGCTGTCGCTGGGCGAACTGTCTGCCAAGCTGAATCCGGGCGGCGTCTTCATCGACGTCAAGTCGGCATTTAATATGGCAGGCCTGGAAGAAGCTGGCTACAGCGTCTGGCGTCTGTAAAAAAAGAATATCAGGGAAACCTGGGAGGGGTTGAAGTGGGCAAGTTTGACGATGTACGGCTGCAATTGCGTGGCCGGAGCTACCATTGGCTGGTGACCGGTGCGGCCGGTTTTATCGGTTCCAATCTGGTGGAGACGTTGCTCAAACTTGGGCAGCAGGTGACGGGACTGGACAACTTTGCCACCGGCCACCAGCACAACCTGGACCAGGTGCACGAAGCAGTCGGCTCCGAAGCCTGGAGCCGTTTCAGTTTTATCGAAGGCGATATCCGCGACCTGGCGACCTGCCAGCAAGCCTGCGCCGGCATCGATTACGTATTGCACGAGGCCGCACTGGGTTCCGTCAGCCGCTCGCTCGACGACCCCCTGCTTAGCCACGGCACCAATGTCACCGGCTTCCTGAACATGCTGGTAGCGGCGCGCGACGCGAAAGTGAAGCGCTTCATCTACGCGGCATCCAGCTCCACCTACGGCGACCATCCGGCCTTGCCGAAAGTGGAAGACACCATCGGCCGGCCGCTCTCGCCGTACGCCGTCACCAAGTACGCCAACGAGCTGTATGCGGATGTCTTCTCGCGCAGCTATGGCATGGAAACCATCGGCCTTCGCTACTTCAACGTGTTCGGTCCCCGCCAGGACCCGAACGGCGCCTATGCGGCGGTGATTCCGCAATGGGTGTCAGCCCTGATCGACAACCGTCCCCTGTTCATCAATGGAGACGGCGAAACCAGCCGCGATTTCTGCTTCATCGATAACGTGGTGCAAGCCAACCTGCTGGCGGCCATGGCCGACAAGCCGGAGGCCGTCAACCAGGTGTACAACGTGGCGCTCAACGAGCGCACCAGTCTCAACCAGCTGTACCTGATGATGCGCGAGCTGCTGCAGGAACGCTTTCCGCAGCTGCGCGAGCACCAGGCGCAACACCAAGGATTCCGGGCCGGCGACGTGCGCCATTCGCAGGCCGACATCACCAAGGCGCGAGAGCTATTGGGATTCGAGCCGACTCACCGTATTGGCGAGGGCTTGAAAGAGGCCATGGATTGGTACGTTCGCAACCTGGCCCCGCAAAACTAACGACGCACGACACGGCCGGAAAGCTCCGCTCACTTTCGCGGCCGGCATAAGCAGTAAAGCGGGAGGGAATAAAAATGCTAAGAATTTCCAATCACTACATCTCCAAGGTGGTTTTCAGCCTGCTGTTTCTGGAGGTGGTGATCCTGATTGGCTCGTTCTACGCTGGCGCTGGTCTGCGTTTTTTCGACGGTGAGCAGTTTGCCATACCGAAGCTCGACCACTTCTTCATGTCGGCCTGTATTTTTGCGGCCGCTATCGTGTTCAGCATGTCAGCGCTGGGCATGTACCAGATCAATTTCCAGGAAGGCTTGCGCAATCCCTTCTTCCTGCAATTGATGCCTTCGTTCGCCATGGGTTTCTGCATCCTGACCCTGGTCTTTTACCTGGCTCCCGACCTGTATTTCGGGCGTGGCATCCTGGTCCTGGTGTTCATGATTGCCGGCACCGGCATCCTGCTGGCGCGCGCCATGTTCATGAAAACATCGCGCACGCATTTCCTGTCGACCCGCATTATTTTCCTGGGCGGTGGATCGATGGCCAAGGAGTGCGGCGAGCTGGCGACGCGCGACACCAATTACCGCCGTTATGACATCGCCGGCTACGTGGCGGTGCCGTCGGAAGAAACCTGCGTACCGCAAAACCAGCTGCTGCACCTGCCTGAAGGTGGTTCACTGGTAGCGCTGGCAAACGCCCAGCGTGTATCGGAAATCGTGGTCTCGGTGCAAAACCGCCGCGGCGGCGCCTTCCCGATCCGCGAACTGCTGGAGTGCAAGCTGTACGGCATCCAGGTCACTGACGCTTCGACTTTCTTCGAACGCGAGACTTACCAGATCCGTGTTGAATCGCTGCAGCCATCGTGGCTGGTGTTCGGCGGCGGTTTCGACCAGAGTTTCATGCGTACCTTCATGAAGCGCGCGGTCGACGTGGTCGCCAGCGTATCGCTGCTGATTGTGTCGCTGCCGGTGATGCTGATTACCGCGCTGGCCATCGTGATCGAAGATGGCGCGCCGATCTTCTACTCGCAGGAGCGGGTAGGCAAGGATGGCCATGTGTTCCGTGTCCTGAAATTCCGCAGCATGTTCAAGAACGCGGAAAAGAATGGCACGCCGCAATGGGCATCCCGTAACGACCCGCGCATCACCCGCGTGGGCAATATCATCCGCAAGCTGCGCATTGACGAACTGCCGCAAATCCTCAATGTGCTGAAGGGCGAAATGTCCTTCGTCGGCCCGCGCCCCGAGCGTCCTTATTTCGTCGAGCAATTGACGGAGCGCGTGCCCTACTACAACGTGCGCCACAGCATCAAGCCGGGCATTACCGGCTGGGCCCAGGTGCGCTATGGCTATGGCGATACGGTCGAAGACGCACTGCAGAAACTGCAGTTCGACCTGTACTACGTCAAGAACAACAGCCTTCTGCTCGATGTGCTGGTCCTGATCGATACCATCAAGGTGGTCATGTTCAGGGGAGGCCGTTAAGGACATGGAGGCCTGATGCCGACCAGCACCACCGCCTTCAGCTACGCCAGCGCCGCGCTGGCGTTTCTCTTATTTAGCCTGCTTTTGCTGACAAGCTGGCGCCAGCGCCCGCACCGGCGCTGGCTGCTGGCCGCCTCGCTGCTGACCGTGCTGTGGGGCGTGGTGATGGCTTGCGCCACCGTGGTGCCGTGGGCGGCATGGGTGCTGCACGGCGCCGAGTGGCTGCGCAACGCCGCTTGGACCGGATTGCTGCTCACCATGCTGGGCCTGTGGCAGCGCAGCGCACGCACGTTCCAGGTCAGTGTCGCCGTCTACGTGCTGATGGTCGTCATTGGCCCGCTGTCCTCGCTGTTGCCGCCGGGCCTGACCTTCCACCTGCTGTCCGTTGGCCGCCTCGGCATGGCGGTGCTGGGCATGTTGCTGGTCGAGCAGCTGTACCGTGACCGCAGCGTGCAAGTGCGCTGGGCCATCAAGTTCGCCTGCCTGGGCCTGGGCGGCATGTTCGCCTACGATTTCTACCTGTATAGCGATATGCTGCTGCTGCGCGAGCTTGACCCCGAACTGTGGGCGGCGCGCGGCCTGGTCAATGCACTGACGGTGCCGCTGCTGGCGGTGTCGCTGCTGCGCAGCCAATCCTGGCCGGCCCAGCTGGCCGTCTCGCGCCGCGTGGCCTTCCATTCGGCCGCCTTGCTTGGCTCCGCCGTCTACCTGCTGGCCATGAGCATGGCCGCCTACTACCTGCGCTTCGTAGGCGGTTCGTGGGGCGGCCTGATGCAGCTGGCCTTCCTGTTCGGCGCCAGTTTCCTGCTGGTGGGGGTGCTGTTCTCGGGCAGCTTCCGCGCCTGGCTGAAAGTGTTCATCAGCAAGCATTTCTACCGCTACAACTACGACTACCGCGAAGAGTGGCTGGCCTTCACCCGTACCTTGTCGGCCACCGGACCCAACCTGGGCGAACGCAGCATCTCCGCGTTGGGCGAACTGGTGCAAAGCCAGGGTGGCGCGCTGTGGCTGCGCCGCGAGCAGCGCTTCGAGCCACACGCTTGCTGGCATGTGGCGGCCCAGACCGAGGGGGAGCCGGCCGATTCGCCGTTTTGCCAGCTGATGGAAAGCAAACAATGGCTGGTGGAAGTGGCGGCCCACGACTTGCATGATCCGGAAGTGCCGCTGCCGGCCTGGCTGCAGTCCTTCCCGCGCGCCTGGCTGGTGGTGCCGTTGCTGTTGCAAGGCCGCTTGGTGGGCTTCGTGGTGCTGCAGGAGGCGCGCAGCGCCGTCAAACTGAATTGGGAAGTGCTGGACCTGCTGAAAATCGCCGGCACCCAGGCCGCTTCCTACCTGGCGCAGCAAGAGGCCGACAGCGCCCTGATGCTGGCGCGCCAGTTCGATTCCTTCAACCGCCTGTCCACCTTCGTGGTGCACGACTTGAAGAATTTGGTGGCCCAGCTGTCGTTGATGACCGCCAACGCCGAAAAGCATGCCGACAATCCTGAGTTCCAACGCGATATGATGGAAACCGTGAACCTGTCGGTGCAAAAAATGAAGCTGATGCTGCAAAAGCTGAGCCGTACCGCTTCGCCAGAACGCGCCGTGCCGCAGGAGCTGGGGCCGTTGCTGGCGCAGGCTGTGGCGCTCAAGGCCGCATTCGAGCCCAAGCCGACGCTGCAGCTGTCCGAGCCGGGCTTGCGCGTACTGGCCGAAGGCGAGCGCCTGGAACGCGTGCTGGGCCATCTGATCCAGAACGCGATCGAAGCCACGCCGCGCGATGGCAAGGTCACGGTACGCCTGGCATTGGCCGGCGAGCAAGTGCAAGTCGAGGTCACCGACACCGGCTGCGGCATGAGCGAAGAATTTGTGCGTGAGCGCCTGTTCAAGCCCTTCGACTCCACCAAGTCGGCCGGCATGGGCATCGGTGCGTTTGAAAGCCGGGAGTACATCCACCAATTGGGTGGTACGCTGCAAGTGCGCAGTGCGCCGGACCAAGGCACTACATTCACGGTCAGCCTGCCGCTGTACCGCCAGCAAACTATTGAACAAGCCGCCTGACGGCACAAGGACACGTTGTGAGCCAGAGCAAACCCAAGCTGTTGATCATTGAAGACGACCCCGGCCTGCAAAAGCAGCTGAAGTGGAGTTTCGACGACTACGACGTGGTGGTAGCGGGCGACCGCGAGGCCGCCCTGGCCCAGCTGCGCCGCCACGAACCCGCCGTCTGCACCATGGACCTGGGCCTGCCGCCCGACCCGGACGGCGCCACCGAAGGCCTGGCCACTTTACAGCAGATTCTGGCGCTGGCGCCGGACACCAAGGTCATCGTCCTGACCGGCAACCAGGATCGCAGCCACGCCGTGCAAGCCATCGCCATGGGTGCATATGACTTCCACCAGAAGCCCTGCGAGCCGGAGCTTCTGGCCCTGGTGATCAAGCGCGCCTTTGTCTTGCATGGCCTGCAGCAGGAAAACCGCCGCATGCAGCAAAGCGGCGCCGACACGCCGCTGTCCGGCATTATTTCGCGCGACCCCGGCATGCAGAAGGTCTGCCGCCAGGTCGAGAAAGTGGCGCCGAGCACTGCCACCACCATGGTGCTGGGCGAGTCGGGCACCGGCAAGGAAGTGATCGCACGCGCCCTGCACCAGGGCAGCCCGCGCGCCAAGGAACGCTTCATGGCGATCAACTGCGCCGCGATTCCCGAGACCTTGCTTGAATCGGAACTATTTGGCTACGAGAAGGGCGCCTTTACCGGCGCGGTAAAACAGACCAAGGGCAAGGTGGAAGCAGCCAACGGCGGCACCTTCTTCCTCGATGAAGTGGGCGACCTTCCGATGCCGCTGCAAGCGAAGCTGCTGCGCTTCCTGCAGGAGCGCGTGATCGAGCGCGTCGGCGGCCATGAGGAAATCCCGGTCGATGTGCGCATCGTTTGCGCGACCCACCAGAACCTGAAGGAGCTGGTGAAAGCGGGACGCTTCCGTGAAGACTTGTATTACCGTTTGTCCGAAATCGTGCTGACCATCCCGCCGCTGCGCGAGCGCGAAGGCGATGCCGTGCTGCTGGCGCAGCACTTCAAGAACCGCTTCTGCGCACAGGAAGGCCGCGGCAACCTGCATTTCAGCCCGGACGCGCTGGCGCAAATCGCCCACCATGACTGGCCGGGCAATGTGCGCGAAATGGAAAACTGCATCAAGCGCGCCATCATCATGGCCGACGGCCCGGCAATCACGGCCGACGACCTGGGCTTGTCCGGTGCACCGGTGGAAGAGGAACCGTTCAACCTGCGCCAGGTGCGCGACGAAGCGGAGTACCGCGCAATCGTGCGCGCGCTGGCCCGCGTCGAGGGTAATATTGTCAAAGCGTCGGAACTCTTGGGTGTCTCCCGCCCAACCCTGTACGACTTGCTGGAACGCCACGCCATCAAAGCTTCATCCTGATCCTAAGGCAGGCGCTGCGTTCCGCTGCGCCTGCATCCTCGTCCGCTTTTTTGCCTGGCTTTCCTGCCCCAGGCTAGACCTCTTCGCCCCGCCTTTTTTGACATTTGCCGGCCTTCGGTAAAGGTTAATTTTCCTAATTGCAAACTTCACTGTCGTAAAATTTAACACATGGCTTAGCTGAGGTTTTGCGATGTCAGCATAATCAATGACTTAGCGAGTAGGCATGTTTGATGCTTCTTTGTGTTTGTAGATCCTAACTTACTACATGGAGCGCATAATGAAAGCTATCTCGCTGATTAAGCCTTGCCTGCTGGCCTGCTCCGTTCTGGCAGGCGCTCACGCGGTTGCCGGACCGCTCACCATCAACAGTATTGAATTCAGTTTCATGAGTTACAGCAGCATGCCGCCGTCTGTTTTCAGCAGTTCCTCTGGCAGTAGTCTCGGCAACATGCCAACCGTGCTGCCAACCCCGACGGAAGACATGTCCTCGGTGGTAGTTCCCATGCCGGCCCAAATCACGCCCATCATCGAGGTGTTCGTGCCGTCCGAGCCCGGCAGTACTGCGCCGGTGATCGAAGTCTCGCAGCCAGCCACCGACGCTGCAGCGGCGGCGGCAGTTCCTGAGCCTGGTACCCTGGCACTGCTCGGCCTAGGACTTGGCATGCTGGTCATGCGCCGCCGAGGGGAATCACATGCTTAAGTCCAGGCAAGTCCCGGGACTGGCATTGGCGTTGTTGTTGGCGGCTTGTGGAGGCGGTGGCGGCGGGTCGGGGGGGGCGCCGGTTGCATCGAACAATCCGCCCGTCACCGCGCCGACACCAACGCCATCACCCACGGTCGAGGGCAATATCGTCACGTCGGTGCCAACGCCCACTTATGCCGTGGGCAGCGGCGCTTATTCCGTGTTCAACGCCATCAATGCCTTGCGCGGCAAGATCGGTTCCGGCTTGCTGGCGCAAAGCCTGTTGCTCGACAAGTCGGCCGATGCGCACTGGAGCTACATCAACCAGAACGGCATCACTGAATTGCATGGCGAGACAGCAGGCAAGCCCGGCTACACCGGAGCCCGCGCGGCCGACAGGATCAGCGCTGCAGGGTATAGCGCCGCAGTGTCCGGCGAAGCAATCTTCAGTACCGGCGGCACGGACAAGTACTCCACCTGCGTAGCGGAATGGGCCAATTCGGTCTATCACGCGGCCTTGCTGTTTGCCAGCACGATCGACATCGGGGTATCGGCGAACAACTTCAATCCGCCTGATGGCGCGTCAACGCTGTGCGTAGTCGACGTCGCGACCAGCGTGACGCAATCGGCGCAGTTGCCCGGTACGGGAAGCATCCGTGCTTTTCCTTACGCCAACCAGGCCGAGGTGCCGTTCGTGTTCTTGAACCGCAGCGAAATGCCGACGCCAGTGCCGGACTTGCTCGAAGTGGGCACGCCAATCACGGTCAGCTTTGAAACCAGGGGCATGACGATCGCAACGCCCATTGCGATCAGCCAGTTCAGCCTGACGCCTGCCGGTGGCACTGCGGTTGACGCCAGGATCCTGGTCAACCGAGGTGGCAAACTGGGACCGGTCATTTCCTCCAACGGCCCCGCGCTGACGGATGACGGCAATATGCAGGGCTTTACTGCAACGCTGGTACCGGTGCAAAGGCTCAAGCCAAGTACCACGTACAATGTGGCAGTGATGGCTGTGGTCGATGGCAAAAATATCGACAAGAGCTGGAGCTTCACTACCGCAGCACAGTAAGGAAGGTCCCCGGCACGCGCTACCGGGGACTTTCAAGCGCCTGTCCCTAAGGCATATCGATGCGGCCATACAAGCCGTGCTTCTCATCGGAAGGACCGGCTGCGAAGAACAGGGTATTGGTGGGCTGGCTGTTGACGCCCGGCCCGAACGCGATACCCCACAAGCCCTCGATCACGATCGCCGTGCTGTCCGCCTTGGCCAGTGCACCGGCATACGCGCCGGTCGAGGGATTGTAGACATTGATCTTGCCGTCGCCGAAGTTACCCACCAGGAGCATATTACTGGCTGCGCCGAAATTGGCCGGCGCCATCGCCAGTCCCCACGGTGCGTTGAGCGCACCGCCGTACGCCAACTGCCTGACGAAGTTGCCGCCGGTGTCAAAGACGCTGACAACGCCAAAGCCGGCGCCCGCCTGCTCATCGTCGCCGCTAGCCGCGCGTTTCGCATAAGCCACATAAAGCTTATCGCCGATGGCCTGGATGTTGAACGGCGCATAGCCTACTGGCAGGCCGGGATCCTTGAACTTACCCGGAAGCACAGCCGGCGCGAAAGTGCTGTCGAAGACGTCGATCGCATTGTTATGGAAGTCGGCCGCGTACAGGTAATTCAGGCCGAGGTAGCTGGCAGTAGCAAGGCCTTTGTAAACCTTGTTGGCCGAGCTGCCATCGAACACGTTCACTACGCCGGTGTGGCTCACCGTCGGCGACCACGCTGAAATAATGCCGCCCTCGCTCGCGAAGACAAAGGGGCTGGCGGCCGTTACCCCGCCCAGTGTGATTTTGAAATCCTGCGAGCCGTTGAAGATGATGCCGGTAGGGCTGGCCTGCGTGGTCACCACCAGCGATTGCGGCACGCCGTTGCCGTCATACAGGGTAGAGGTGCCAGTGCCGTTATTCGCGACCCAGACGAAGCCGGCCGGGTTGAAGGCGATGCCCCATGCGTTGACCAGTTTCGCATCGGTATTGGCCACGCCTGCCGTGGCGGTATCGGTCACCAGACTGGTGGACTTGTAGCCTGCAACGACGGTGGGCATCGGTGTTGGGGCTGGCGGCATATAGCTTGCGCCGCCGCCACCACCGTAACCACCGCCGCAAGCGGCCAGCATGGCGCTAGCAAACGCGGCCGCGACGCAGGCCGGGACGAACGGGAATCGGATTTTCATGGCTGCTCCTTTCGATTGTGAGTGGAGGTTGATTCCCCACCGCGCACGAAAGGTTCAAAAGGAATACGAGGCGCTGAGTACAAAGGCGCGCGGCTGCCGTCCTTTGTAAGGCGGGTAGCCGGGATAGCTGGGATAGCGGTAGGCGGCACGCGTGACGCGCGCCAGCTGCAAATCGATATCGCCTACTTGTGTCGCCAGGCCAAGCCGGTAATCGTAGCGGTGGCCGGAGAGTGGGCCAATATTGTCTTCCCCACCCAATGCGCGCAGCAGCCCGATGTGTCCAACCAGTCGCAGCGTCTCGCCCAGCCGCAGGAAGCCGTTAGCCTCGGCATACAAGGTCTGTGTCGCGCTGCCGAAGTAGCGCGGCGAATAGTACAGGCGCGCGCTCAGCTGTTCGCCCGATAAGCCGACATAGGCTTCGACATAATTGTCCGCGCCAACGCGCGTGAAGATTGTCTGCGTGGCGCCTGCTTCCCATCCCAAGCCGCCCGGCAGGCGCTGTGCATAGCCGCCGTAGGTCACCAGTTGCGCTGTGCTAGTTTCTTCCAGCGTGGCATGGCTGGCCATGGCGCCCGCGTACCAGCCCGTGTTGCTGTCGTAGTTCACGGTGAGCTGCGGAGCCGCGCTGTTGTTGCTGAGGGATAGTCCGCGCAAGCGGTAGTCCGACAGCACGGCCACGCTGCCGCTGAATTGTGCGAAGGCTGCGGTTGCGTTCAGGGCGCAGGCAAGGCCTAGCAGCAAGCCTGCCATGGTGTGGCGGCTCAAGGGACGGCGCTGGTCTTCAGTGTCGTGGTAAGGGCGCATGAACAGATGCACATGTTCCGGATGCGCGCCAGGCTGGCGCACGCATCGATCTTACCAGCGTTCAAGCCATCCGCAGGCTGCAGCGCTTGGCGGATCTGGGCCGGCGTTGCGGCGGGCTGTAATTCGTCGATCAGCGCGACCACGCCTGCCACATGCGCGGCGGCATAGGAGGAGCCGCTGAAGAAGTTCCAGTGGCCATCCGGTGTAGCGGACGGAATGTCGCGGCCTGGTGCATACAGCGCGCCGGCAATGGGGGCGGCGCCGGGCATGCCGACAGCCAGCACGCCGGGGTGCGAGGCGGGGAATCCCCGCCGGCCATGTGCATCCAGGGCTGCCACCACACTGATTCCATGCTCCAGTGCCACGTCGAGCAAGCGCGCCAGCAGGCGGTCGGGTGGCCCGCCCAGGCTCAGGTTGATGACCTTGGGCTGGCGCAGGATCGCGAAATTCAACGCCTTCGCCAGGCTGAAGCTGTTGCAGGCCGCTGCTTGCCCGGCTTGCTGCCAGCAGGCACGCAGCGCGATGAGGTGTGCCCCCGGTGCTACGCCGACCATCCCGCCCTGACCGCTGCGCGCGGCGATGATGGCGCCGACCGCCGTGCCATGCGCCTCGCCGGCATAGGGGTTCTCATCGACGAAGTTTTCCTGCTCCACTACTTGTCCTTTGAGGGCGGGATGCTGGCTCGCGATGCCGCTGTCGATGACTGCGATCGCTACATTGCGGCCGGTGGCACTGCGGTGCAGCTCCCGCAAGTCCCAACTGCGGGCCGCCGGCTGCACCGGGTAGAGCGGATCGCCATCACCCAGGCCACGGAACTCCCCCATCGGCTGCGCCCACTCGACGCGCGGATCGGCTGCCAGTTTGGCTGAAACTTGTTCGGCCTGGTCGCCCTCCGTGATTTGCAAGACATAGCAGTCGAGGCCTAGCACCGGCATGGCCCAGCTGTTCAGGACTTTGAGCTTGTGGCGTTGCGCCAGCTCTTCAGCGATACGGCGACGCGCGCCGCGGCCGCCGTCATCGATGTAATTGCCGCCATAGCTGCCGTCGGGGCGGAAGTGCGGAGCGGGCAGGCGCAACAGCAAGAGCAACTGGCCAGCGCTCGCGTTGGCTTGCTTGTCGGATGCCGCCGCCGGCACTGCCGGAAGCAGCATGGCCACACCCAGCAAAAGCGCCGTCAGCAACCTGGCTGCGGCGGATTTCATTGCGGGTCTCCATCGCCGCTGCCACCCAAAGGTTCGGCCAGCTTGATGCTGGCTTCCGTTCGCAGCCGCTGCAGGATTTCGTCGCGCTTGGCGCCCGGCACGGCCAGCAGATAGGCATCGGTTTCGGTGGGCCCGCCGACCAGGCGAGCGCTATTGGCCTGGAGGATGCCGCGCAGCTCGCTTTCCCGCGTCCCCGGCTGGAACACCACGACCAGGTTTGCCTGCGTTTGTGCCGCCGTGCCAAGAAGTTCATAACGCGGCGTCGCCGTCGGGCGCGCAAGCATCAAGGCCAGCACTGCGATCACCAGGCATTGCGCGGCCAAGGCCCAGCGCATCCAGCGCGGTTCATTGGCCGCTGCCCGGCGCCACCAGGGCAGTCCGGGTTTCGCCTGCGCAGCTGGCGCCTCGCTCAAATGCGGCGCCAGCTTCGCCAGGGCGCGCTCCATGTCCAAGCCCTCAACCAGCGGCGGCGAAGCGGAGCGCAGTTTGCGCTGCCATGCCAGTTCTTCCTGGCAGAGTGCACAGGACTGAAGGTGCTGCTGCAGCTTTGCGCTCGCAGTCTCATCCAGGCGCCCCGCCAGGTACAGCGGCATTTGTTCCTGCATGGCATGGTGCACGGCCACTTCCAGGTTCACGATACGACTGTTCATGACAATCCCTCCCATCCGTCCGCCAGCAAATCCTTCAGCTTGCGGCGCGCATGAAACATCCGGGTTTTCACGGTGTTGACCGGGCAGCCCGTCACCTCGGCGATTTCGGCGTAATCCATGTCGTGATAGAAGGCCAGGATCACTGCGATGCGATGCGCAACGGGCAGCCGGTCCAGCGCCTGCGCCACTACCTCGTGCAACTCCCGCCGTAGCGCCAGGGGCTCCGGAGCGAACTCCTCACTGGCCAATTGCGCAAGATCAGTCTCCACTGGAGGGTCCTCCCACTTGAGCGCCTTGAGCGCCCTGCGGTAAGCGATGGCAAAGACCCAGGTCGACACCTTGCAACTCGCGTTATAGCTGGCAGCCTTTTGCCAAACAACAAGCATCGTGTCGTTGATGACCTCTTCGATCAGCAGCGGGTTGCGTGCCATGCGGCCAAGGAAACGTGCCAGGCGAGGGAAATATTGCCGGTAGAGTTGCTCAAACGCCTGGCGATCGCCCGCGGCGACACGGGCCAGCAGCGTGGCCTCAGCCGCTTCCATGGCCTCGCCCGTCACTGGCAACCGTTCTTCCTGTGTCCTACGCTGCGGCATCCACTAGTCCCCGTTGTTTGCCGTTAATACCTCCTGGCGGCATTCAGGTTCAATCGACTAGTTCAGTGTACGCGTTCCCTAGTGGGTCAGGTAGCCAGGGCATCGGCATCCTGGTCTTCTGCATCGGGCCGCTTGCGGCGTACCTTGATGCGTTTGCGGGCGGGCGTCAGGCTGCCGGCGAGGGCGATCAGGAGGAAGACGATCGACAGGCGCGGCACGTCGGTGATGGAGTCGAACAGGCCTACCATCATGCAGCCCGTCAGCGCCGCCAGGCTCACCACGGCAAAGCTGTCGCCGGCCAGGCCGCGCGCAACCATGCGGCCGCCAATGGCCAGCAGCAGGAAAGCAGTCGCAACCACGCCCACCAAGCCCAGCTCGAACAGCTGGTTGACCGCGAAATTCTTCACGTGCCAGGGCATGTGATTGCGGTCGCTGCTGAAGAACCAGTAATCGTTAGCGTTGCTGAAGCTGCCATTGCGGATCAGTTCACGCCCGGTTTCGACTTCAAGCAGGCTGACGTTATCGATCGCCAGCTGCCCCTGGCGCCCGTTGTTGTACAGCTCCAGGATCAACGGGGCGCCCCAGCGGTTGCGCGTGCCGCGTACAGGCAGTTGGGCTTCCAGCGTGACCCAGTCAGCTGTCACCGCCGGCACTTTGCCGAAATTGGCGACCGTGCAGTCTTCCGGATAGATCAACCAGCGCTGGCACACCATCACCACCGGCCAGGCATCGGGCGTCTTACGGCGGATGTCGAGCTTGAGCGTATAGCGATAGGCGACTTTCACGTCCACATGCTGCAGCATGCGCAGCACTTCGCCGTAGCCGATCGCATACTGCGCTGCACCCAGCACCAGGAAGCGGTTGCGCGGTTCATCGGCATAACTGAACGTGCCAGGGATTTCGCCGTGCGTGTTTTGCCAGGCATAAGTACGCGGGAAGGCGCCAAGGCCCTCGCCGAAGAGGCTGGTCGAAGCATTGTCGCCCATCATATGCAGGGCCTCGCTCCAGTGCGCCAGGCGCACGCCGAGGTCGCTGCCCACGGTGGAGAAGCGGCTGCCGGTGTAATAGCTGGAGGTAATCGGGATCAGGGCGGCAAAAACGATGGCGCTGAAAAAACTCACGGTCAGCGTGCCGCGATCAAGCTTCCACGGCGGCTGGGGCAGCAGGCGGCAGGCGCCCATCGCGAGCGCCAGCACCACGGCAATCGCGATGCCGGGCAGGGCGTCGTTGCCGCCGTAATGGCGCGCCACCAGCGCCGCTGCCAGCGCCTGCGCCGGCAAGGCCGCTGCCAGCAACAGCACGCCCCACGGACGCTGCGCCACAGGGGCGACCGCCAGCATTGCCGCACCGCCGGCCGCGCACAGCAGGGCCAGGCCATAAGCGACATAGGCTCCCTTGGCATTGGCGCCGCTTGAGCCCAGCATACCGATGCCGGCGACAAGCAACAGAAGCAGCAGCGCCAGTGCGCCGGCCGCCATCGGCTTGGGCATGCGTGGCGCCGCGCCCGACAGTAGCATGGCCGTCGCCAGCAGGCCCAGTGCGGCAGCCAGTCCGCGATAACCGCCGAAGGTGAACACTTGTCCAAGCACCCAATAGGTCAGTACGAGCAGGATCAGTGAGGCTGCCATGCTGCGCACGGACAGTGAGCCAGAGCGCAGGTGCTGTGCCGATCCAATGACGGCAATGATGGCGCCGGCCGCAGCGTAAGCCAGGTAGATGTCGCGCGAGAAGGTGGTCAAGCCGGCGAACAATCCCAGGCTCAATGCCAGCAAGCCAAGCGCCAGGCGGCGCGGTGGCGGATGGTTGATCAGCCACAGCGTAACGAAGGGGAAGGTCATCGCCAGGTAGGCGTCAAGCGCGGCGCCGCCCGTATGCATGGCGGAAAACGGCGCGGTTGGACGGTAGTCGCTGGAGAAATTGAACAGGCCGGGGAAGGCCAGGCGTTCCCACACCACAGCCAGGCTGCAAGCGGCCAGGCCGAGCAGCATGCCCGGCACCAATAGGCGCTGCAGGTTGCTGCCGTTCTCGCCCGCCGTGCCGCGCAGCAGCGGCAGCAGCAGCACCGGCCACAGCACGCCTTTCAGCACACGCAGGCCGTTATAGGGGCTGGTGTAGTTGGCGAAGGAATTGGCGTCGAGCGGCGCCAGCGGCGTGATGCCGCGCCAGGCGGAAATCACATAGCACAGCATGAACAGGCCCAGCGCAAAGCCGGCCAGGGTCGGCAGCTTGGTGGGCGCACGTTCGCGGCCCAGGCGCCAGTAGCCGGCGGCGCAGGTGGCCAGCAGCAGCAGATCCAGTTCCTCCAGGAAGAACCAGCCGTTCCAGGGGGCGAAGTCGAGTACGGGAAGCAGGGCAGGCACGGCGACCAGCCAGGCTTGCGGACGCCACAGCAGCAGGGCCATATAGCCGCCCAGCAGCACAGCCAGCAGCAGCTTGGGCGCCGGATACACGCTGGCCGCCGCCAGCAGCAGGCCAAAGGCGGCGAGCGCGGCGCCGCGTCGCCACAGCAGGCGCATCATGGCTTGACGGGCGGGATTGAAGCTGCCGGTTGCTGGTTTGGCGCTGCTTGCGCGGTCTTGTCGTTCTGTTCCGGCTTGGCGGCCTTGTCAGCCTTGTCTTCGGCCGGCGGCGCGGGCGGCGGTTCGACCCACTTGCCAGCCTTGATCAGGTTCTGCTTCAGGCCCGGCAGCGGGAAATTCGCAGCATAGGCTTTCTGGGCATGGGGCAGGGCTTCGTCGTATTTCTTTTGCTTGGCCAGCAGCAGGCCAAGGTTGTAATTGATGGTCGGATCGTCCGGCGACAGTTCGACGGCCTTATTCAGCATGCTCAGTGCGTCGCCATCCTTGCCCGTCATGAATTTATAGCGCGCGTACATCAGCCAGGCGGTGCTGTCGTCGGGGAAAACGCGCACGGCGCGCTCGAAGAAGCATTCGTTCGCCAGCTTGGAGCCAGGCATCCAGCCGGCCGGGAAGCGCGGCACCACGCGCAGTATCGTATTCAGTGCACGGTAATGATTGGGGAATACGCGCAGGGTGTACTCCAAATCGTTGCCCAGCGTGCCGGTGCTGCCGCGGACGCCTTGCTCGACTTCTTCGGTGAAATGGCGGTTGTTCACCATGTCGATCATGTCACCGCTCGGAAGCCGGTAGTCGTATTCGCGGCCGGTCAGGGTGCCGCAATAAGTCTTGGCGCTGCCGGGAAGGGTAAACGTGCACAGCATGGCGGCAAGCGCCAGGGAACGGTAATTCATGCTTCCTCCGTTGAGCCGGCCTTGGCCGGCAGGGCCTGCGATTGGGGCAAAACGCTATCGAGCATGCGTGCCAGTTCGACCGTGCGCGCCTGGCGTGAAGCACCAGCCACGGCGGCCTGTGTCGGCAGCGGCGCCTGGCCGGCGCGCGCCAGCTGCAGGAAGTGCAGCAGGCCGCGCTTGATGCCGGCGCTGTCGTCGAGTGGCGCAATGGTGTCGACACCGGCGGCGCGCAAGGTGGCGGCGGTATCGCCGGTGGCATCGGTCAGGGCCAGGATCGGCCGGCCGGCACGCAAGTACTCATACAGTTTGGCCGGGATCTGGTGGTTGCAGTTGGTCGCTTGCAGTACCAGCAGGCCGTCGGCCGTCAGCATTTCCGCCAACGCATCCTGATAGGGGATGTGCGGCGCGATGCTGACCATGTCGGCGATCCCGTGTGCGGCCAGCAGGCCGCCTACATAGTCGTCATGCGCCGTGGCGCGCAGCACGATGTGCAGTTGGCTGGCGTCGATCGCGCCTTCCGCCTTCAGTTCCGCCAGGGCGCGCACCAGCGGCACCGGGTCGCGCTCGGACGGGTAGATGATGCCGCTATGGATCAGGGTGAACGGCTGTCCGGCCGGGCGCACCTTGCTTTGCGCCAGCGTGGCGGCATTGCGGAAGTTCTCCTCGTCGTAGCCGTTTTCAAGCTTGGTGAAGCGGTTGCGCGGCAGTTCCGGGTAGCGTGTGGTGTAGGTCACCACGGCGCTCGGCGTGTTGCAGATCACCAGGGAAGCACTTTCCACCGCCTTGCGTTCGATCCAGCACCAGATCGAGCGCACGCGCGGATCGCGTGGGTAGTTGGTGTCGGTCATGGGGTCGCGCAAATCGACCACCAGCGGCAGGCGTGTCAGTTTGTGGAGCAGCAAGCCGATCAGGATGGCGCTGGCCACAGGGTGCGTGGCCCAGATCACTTGCGGGCGGTACTTGCGTACCAGCGACAGTCCGGCCGGCACGGCGCCCAGCACCCAGCCGACAAAGCGGTCGGGCCAGGCGGTAAAACTCAGGTAGCGGCCGCGCCAGGCCAGGTGGCGAGCCGAATCGAGGGCGAAGGCGCGTTTGACCACGGCTTCCGCTGGGATTTCCGCCAACTGGTCGGGACCCTGGTTGGCGTAGGCGCGCGGATGGGCCGACAGCACCAGCGGCTGCCAGCCCAGCGGCGGCAGGTATTGCGCGAACTTGAGCGTGCGCTGGATGCCGCTGCTGCCGCGCAGCGGCGGGAAGTGGAAGGCCACCATCAGCACACGCTTTACCATGCTTGCACCCATGTCGCGGTCCAGTCGGCCACCTGGTCGCGCCAGGCGCGGGTGGAGAAGGTATGGTCGGCGGTCGCCAGCGTTTGCTGCTGCACGGTGGGTGCCGCCAGCAACTGCTGCCAGCGGCGCGAAGCCTTGGTCATGTCGATGAACTCCTGCGCCGTCAAGTCGGCGCCACTGAAAATGAACAGGACACGGCCGCGGAAGCGCTGCATGGCTTCCAGTAAGCGCGCCGGCAAGTCGTGACTGAGGGGAGGTGCGCTGCCGTCGCGCGGGCAGAGGAGCGGCGGCGGCAGCGCGGGCTGAGCCGCAGCATCCGGGGCCGCCGAGCCTTTGCGCGCAGCGTCTACCAGGCCGAACAGCGAGCGCAGCGATGCGCCAAGCGCGAAGCGTCCGCTGAACACCTTGCGCCACAGTTCGGGGTCGCGCAGGCGCTGCAAGTAATAGTGTTTCAGCGTGCTGCGCGCCAGTCCTTCCGCCGTGCGGGCCCAGGGATTGAGCAGCACCAGGCCGGCGACGCGCGGGTCGCGGTGGCCGTAGAACAGGGCGGCGGCGGCGGCGTCGCACAGGCCCCACAACACCACCTCGCGCAAGCCTGGCACGGCGGCCTGGAAAGCATCGATGGCGGCCGCCACGTCTTCCGCCACATGTTCGAAAGTGCGCGCGTCGCCGCTGCTGTCGCCCATGCCGCGCACATCGAAGCGCAGCACTGGAATGCCGCGCGCCGCCAGCTCGCGCGCCAGCAAGGTGAACTGGCGATGGCTGCCGGCGCGGTATTGCGGACCGCCGACGATCACCAGCACGCCGCGCGTGGCAGGGCCATTCGTCGGGCTGAGGATGCCGACCAGGCTGTCGCCCTGGCAAGGAATCGTGAGAGCGCGTTCGTCAGGCATGGCATGCCTCATTGAGCGCAGCGCAAGTGGCCGCCAGCAGGGCAGGCGCCTCGGCGATTTCCTGGGTCGCCCAGAATTGCGGTCCGGCTGCGGTGCGCGCCTCGGCGGCGATGCCGGCATCCTGCCAGGCTTTCAGCACGCGCGCGGCGGCTGGCGGCAAAGCACGGCCAGCCTCGGGCACCACTTCGCACCATTGCACCGGGCAGGCCGGCGCCAGGCGGTTCGCATCCAGGCTGTCGAAGCCCAGGGCCAGGGCGGGCGAGAGCGTGTAGCCGGCAATTTCCAGCGGTTCGCCGCGCGCCAGGGTCGCCCGCAAGCTGGCGGTACCGCCTTCGGCCTTCTCGTCGCCCAGCATCTGGGCTGCTACTTTCAGGCGCAGGAATTGGGTCAGGTGGGCGCTGCCTTGCAGCACCGGTTGCCACAGCAGCAGGCTGCCGGGCGGCGTAGCGGCGCGGCTCGCATAGTCGAGCGCGAGCAGGGCGCCCAGGCGCAAGCCCCACAGGCCGGGTGCTTGCGGCAGCGCCGGCCCCAGGGTGTCGGATAGCCATTGCAGGCCGGTGGCGACATCCGCCAGCCAGCTGTCCCAGCTGGCATCGCCGAAATCGCCGGCGCTATCGCCGCAGCCATGCAGGTCCAGCTGCAGCACGCCATAGCCCAGGCGCGCCAGTTCGGCCGCCTGCAGGGCAGCCATGCGGCGCGCCTTGTTCATTTCTTCGCCGAACGGCGCCAGGTAGAGGAAGGCGCCGCGGCAGGGTTGCTCAGCGGCCGGCGCATGGTACATCCCGAAGCGGGCGGCATCGCCCTGGCCCAGGAATAGTGGCTGCGCCGGCGCTTCCATCATGCGGTGAGCTTATGCTTGACGAAGGCAGCCAGGCTGCCCAGGGTGGCAAAGGTGGCGGCGTCGATTTCATCGTCTTCGATGGTGAAGCCGAATTGTTCTTCCAGCGCGCCGATGAGCTGCACTACCGCCATCGAATCGAGTTCCGGCAGGCTGCCCAGCAGAGCAGAGTGCTCATCCAGGCTGCGGCCGGATGGACCGAGGGCGAGGACGTCGATCAGGATGGTCTTAACTTCTTCCAAGTACATGCATTACTCCGTGGCAGCTAATAAAAATGACATGGTACACCAGCGGCCGCTGCCCGCCGCCCAGCAAGATTGCATATTATGCATCACTGTTGTCGATTATGGAACGGTGGGCGCCAGTACTTCCGCTTGTTCGCCACGCCGCTGGCGCAACAGGGCGCGCGCCGACAGGTAAAGGCGCAGGGCCGGCGCCAACAGGTGGTCCTGGTTCAGCACTTCCAGCGTGTAGTAGGGGCGTTTCTGTTCCATCCACAAACCCTTGTAGGCATCGTGGCCCAGCATGAAATCGATGCGTTCGACCTGGTCGTGCTGGAAGACGTGGTCGATCAGGTGCTCGGTCAGCAGGCTGCCGGGCGAAAACTTGTCGGCCTGGCGGTCTTGCGCCAGCTTGAAGATGTGGGCCACACCGCCGTTCACCAGCCACAGCTGGCTGGCAACGACCTTGCCGTCGAGGTACAGCAGGCCCAGGCGCAGGTGGCCGCGCTCGGCGCTCCAGCGCATCAGCCAGTCGATGAAGGAGCGCGAAGGTTCGCGTTCCTTCCAGCTGTGGCTGTAGGTCGACCAATAATCCTCCACCTGTTCCGGGCTGGGCGTCGTCACGACCTCGAAACGATGGTCGCTGCGCGTCAGTGCCTTGCCCTTGCGCTTGAGGGTATTGAGCAGCTGGGACGGCCGCTTGGCCCAGTAGCTGGCGCGATCCGTCGCATGGGCCGAGAAATTGGCCGACAGCGGTACCCGCACCGTGGTGTGGCCGGCCTGCGTGGCGCCGCTGCCGGCGTGCTCGGCCTGCTGGGTGCTGACAGGGGAGGCGCTCAGCTTGAGCCAGCCCTTGTCGAGTTGGTCCAGCGCGCGCAGCAGCACATCCCAGCTTTCGGCCTGCGGCAGTAGCTGGCGGTCGACGAACAGGTCGACAAACGGTGAATAGAAATTGCTCAGCAGCCGCACTTCCATGCTGCGCAGCAGGCCTGGCTGGCGCTCGAGCGGCGCGGCCAGGCACAGTTGCTCGCCACGCCAGACGAAGAGCCAGCTGAAGCGGCGGCCCGGCGCTTCCGGATGGGTCTCGCGCTCGAAGCGCACCAGCGCGTCATACCATTCGGGTGTGCAGAATAGGGGATCAGGCTGGTGGGCTTTGAGCCAGGCCGCCAGTTCGGGCGGCAGCGGCTGTTCCATCGGCAGTTCGCGCACGCGCAAATTGCCGGGGCGGCGGCGCAGGCTCGCGCCCATGCGTGCCAGGCGCGACGTGGTGTGGAAGGCCAGGCTGGCGGCGCAGGCGCGCAGGAAGGGGCGCTGGTCGCCGCGGCGCCAATAAGTGAACATTGGGCGCTTGCCGCCATAGGGGCGCAGGGTGCCCTGGGCCAGGACCGCCTTCCAATACGCCAGGATGTCGCGTTCGGCATCGAACCAAGTGACCGGGCCGCGCAGCGCGGTTGGCTGTGCCTTTTGACCGAGCGCCAGCTGGAATTCCTGGTAGACCTGGTTGAAACCGGCCGCCACGCACAACTCAAGCCAGAAGTCGGTCCGGCCGACGGTGGGCTCGATGACCCAGAAGCTGCCATCGGGCGCGCGCTTGAGTTCGAGCGAGACCGGGCCGGACATGTTCAGGCCGGCGAAGAATTGGCGGGTCAGGGCCAGCACTTGCGGTTCGTCGACCGTCTCGGCGACCGTGGTCTGGCCGCGCGCGGGCGGGAAGGAGGCAATCTTGCGGCCTACCATTTCCTGCACCACTTCACCGCGGTCCATGACCAGGGCGCCGAAGTACAGGCTCTCGTCGCCGCCGGCAATATATTCCTGGGCCAGGATGGGCAGGTCGCCCTGGTATTGCTGCAAACGGGCTTGCAGTTCAGCAAGGTCCTGCGCCAGCGCCGTCTTGAACGACGACATGGGGCGCGCCGGCTTCAGGATCACCGGGTAGCGGAAGCCGGCCACGGCATCTTCAGCCTCGGCCACGCTGCGCAAGGTGGCCGAGCGCGGGTAGTTCAGGCCCTGCTCGCGCGCTGCCAGCTCCAGTTCATTCTTGCGTTGCAGGCGCAGCACGTGCGGCGCGCAATCGGCCCAGCTCAACAGGTAATCGGCGCGCAATTGTTCCACGCCTTCGCCCATCATGCGTACATGGGTATCATTGGTGGGGAAGAGCACCACCTGCCGGTCCTGCGGCAATTTGGCGCGCAGCGCGCTCAGGGTCACGACCAGGTCGGCCATTTCCGCTTCGCTGCACAGGAAAGTCTGTACGATGGCGTTGCTGCGTACGCCCGGCAGGCCGGCTTCCTTTTCCAGGGCGTACACGGACACCCCCGCGTCGCGCAGGCCGCGCACCACGGACAAGCCATGGCTGCACAGGCCGACAACCAGGGCAATAGGTGGCTTGGCCGGGGATGGGAAGCTAGCAGGGTTTTTCACAACGCAGATTGATTTTGCACAGATAACCGTATATTAAATGCAATACTGTGGCTTGTGCGCGGATTGTTGCAACAATCCTGCAAGATGCTCTGGAAGGGCCGTGTTAGCTCAGCCATACTGTTGTTTTGCAATATAATTAATGCAATCCTTATTAACTAAGTAACATGAGCGATCTGATTCATCAATTCATCTTTGCCTCGGCCCAGCGCACGCCGCAAGCCGAAGCACTGGTCTACGGCGAGCGCCGCCTCGATTATGCGTCCCTGGCCGCCGCCGTCCAGGGCGCCGCCCATGGCTTGCTGGCGCGCGGACTGCAGCGCAGCGAACGGGTCGCGGTCTACCTGGAAAAGAATATCGAGAACGTGGCCGCCATGTTCGGCGCCGCAGCCGCCGGCGGTGTGTTCGTGCCGGTCAATCCCTTGCTCAAGCCGGAGCAGGTCGGCTATATCCTGTCGGACTGCAATGTGCGCGTGCTGGTCACGTCAAGCGACCGCCTGCGCCTGCTGGCCGACACCCTGCGGTCCTGCCCCGACCTGCACACCGTGATCGTGACCGGCCGCGCCGACGAGTTGCCAAGCTTCCCGCACCTGCACGTGCTGCCCTGGGCCGCCGCCATGCAGGATGCGCCGCCGGCCGCTGCGCACCGCTGCATCGACACCGATATGGCCGCCATCCTCTACACCTCCGGCAGCACCGGCCGCCCGAAAGGCGTGGTGCTGTCGCACCGGAATATGGTGGCGGGCGCCGTCAGCGTGTCGACTTACCTGGAAAATACGCCGGCCGACCGCCTGCTGGCCGTGCTGCCGCTGTCCTTCGACTATGGCCTGTCGCAGCTGACCACCGCCTTCCGCGTCGGCGCCACTGCCGTCCTGATCAACCACCTGTTCGCCAACGACGTGCTGAAAGCCGTGGTGGCGGAAAAAATCACCGGCCTGGCGGCAGTACCGCCGCTGTGGATCCAGCTGGCGCCTTTGGCCTGGCCGGCCGACTGCACCTTGCGCTACCTGACCAATTCCGGCGGCGCCATGCAGCGCGCCACGCTCGATGCGCTGCGCGCGGCCCTGCCGTATGCCAAGCCGTTCCTGATGTATGGCCTGACCGAGGCTTTCCGCTCCACCTACCTGCCGCCGTCCGAACTGGAGCGCCGTCCCGACTCCATGGGCAAGGCCATCCCGAACGCGGAGGTGATGGTGCTGCGTCCTGACGGCAGCGAATGCGCGCCGAACGAACCGGGCGAACTGGTGCACCGCGGCGCACTGGTGTCGCTGGGCTACTGGAACGACAAGGCAAAGACCGCCGAGCGCTTCAAGCAGTACGCTTCGCCGCAATACGGCTTGCCGCTGGTGGAAATGGCCGTGTGGTCGGGCGATATCGTGCGCCGCGATGAGGAAGGCTTCCTTTACTTCATCAGCCGCAACGATGAAATGATCAAGACTTCGGGCTACCGCGTCAGCCCGACCGAAGTGGAAGAAGTCGTGTACGCGCGCGACAAGGTGGGCGAGGCCGCAGCGCTGGGCGTCAAGCATCCGACCCTGGGCCAGGCCATCGTGCTGCTGGCTTTCCCGCGCGCAGGCGAAAGCTTGACTGACGCCGAACTGCTGGCGGCTGTCAAGCCGCACCTGCCGGCCTATATGCTGCCGCAAAAAGTGATCGTGTCGGCCACGCCTTTGCCGCGCAACCCGAACGGCAAGATCGACCGCAAAGCGCTGTCGACCCAGTACGAGAATATCTTCGCGGAGGGTGCATGAGCATGGATGCACCGCGCCCTCGCCCGCAGCACGCCCCGCTGCTGCAATTTGCCGTTGAAGACGACTGCCTGCTGATCGGCGGCATCCCGCTGCCGCGCCTGGCGGCCCGTGTCGGCCAGACCCCGTTCTACGTCTACTCGCGCGCCGCCATGACGCAGCGCGTGGCCGAGCTGCGCGCCGCGCTGCCGGAGGACGTGCACCTGCACTACGCCATGAAGGCGAATCCGATGCCGGCCGTGGTGCAGCACATGGCGACCCTGGTCGATGGCATCGACGTCGCTTCCGGCGGCGAACTGCGCGTGGCGCTTGATACCGTGATGGACCCGTCTAATATCAGCTTCGCCGGCCCGGGCAAGGGCGAAGCCGAACTGTCCTGCGCGATCGCCGCCGGCATTGTGCTGAACCTGGAATCGGAAGGCGAGATGGAGCGCGCCGCCGTGATCGGCCGGCGCCTGGACATTGTGCCGAAAGTGAATGTGCGCGTGAACCCGGACTTCGAGCTGAAGTCCTCCGGCATGAAAATGGGCGGCGGCCCGAAACAATTCGGCGTCGATGCCGAGCGCGTGCCCGCCATGCTGGCGCGGATTGGCGAGCTAGGCCTGGATTTCCACGGCTTCCACATCTTCAGCGGCTCGCAGAACCTGAAGGCCGCTGCGCTGCAGGACGCGCATGAAAAAACCTTCGCCCTGGCCCTGCGCCTGGCGGAAGCGGCGCCGCGCGCGCCGCGCATCTTGAATATCGGCGGCGGTTTCGGCATCCCTTATTTCCCGGGCGAGGAACGGCTGGACCTGGCGGCCGTGGGCGAGAACCTGGCGCGCATCATGGATGACGTGCGGCCGCGCCTGCAGGGCGCAGAAGTGGTGATCGAGCTGGGCCGTTACCTGGTGGGCGAGGCCGGCGCCTACGTCTGCCGCGTGGTCGACCGCAAGGAATCGCGTGGCCAGGTCTTCCTGGTCACCGATGGCGGCCTGCACCACCACCTGTCCGCCTCCGGCAATTTCGGCCAGGTGATCCGCAAGAATTATCCTGTGGTGGTCGGTACCAAAGTGGCCGGCGGCCCGCGCGAGATGGCCTCGGTGGTCGGCCCGCTTTGCACCCCGCTCGACCTGCTGGCCGACCAGATGGAGCTGGGCCAGGCGCAGGCGGGCGACCTGGTGGTGGTATTGCAATCGGGCGCATATGGCGCCACGGCCAGCCCGGCGGCTTTCCTCAGCCACCCGGCCGCAGTCGAAGTCTTCGTGTAAAAAGGGAAGCGTATGAGCGGTATCTGTGGATGGATTGGGTTTGCCGGCGCGCCGGAATTGCTGGAGACGATGGCGGCGCCGCTGTCCCGTTTCGACCAGGGCCAGCTGCATGCGCGTTCCGGCCAGCGCAGCGGCTTGGCCGTTGCCGCCCAGGCCGGCAGCGCTGACATTTTCCAACGTGACGGCTTGCTGGTCGCCCTGTGGGGCCAGCCGCGCCTGGACGATCCGGCGCTGGCCGCCCAAGCTGCGGCGCAAGGCGTGGCCGCCACCGTCGCGACGCTGTGGCAGCAAGGCCCGCAGCGCACCTGCTCCCAGATCCACGGCTGCTTTACGCTAGCCATCATCGATGAACGCAGCGGCGAAGCCCTGCTGGCCACCGACCGCATGGGCGTGCAGCCTTTGACCTGGCAACTGGCCGGCGAGACCCTGGTCTTCGCCAGTTCGGCCGATGCCATGGTGCGCCACCCGCTCACGCCTGGCGTGCTCGACCACCAGGGCTTGTACAACTACGTCTACTTCCACATGGTGCCGTCGCCGGCCACCGTGTACCAGGGCCAGCAGCGCCTGCTGCCCGGCCATTACCTGCATTACCGCCAGGGCCGCGTCGAAGAACAAGCCTACTGGCGCATGCAGTTCGAAGAAGACGGCAAACGCTCCTTCGGCGAACTGAAGGAAGAATTCCTGTCCGTACTGCGCCACAGCGTGAAGGAAGCAGCCGGTGACCGCAAGGTCGGCGCCTTCCTTTCCGGCGGCACCGATAGCTCGACCATCGCCGGCATGCTGACCCAGGTTGGCGGCGTCGCGGCCGACACCTACTCGATCGGTTTCGAAGCCCAGGGCTACGACGAAATGGAATACGCGCGCACCGCTTCGCGTCATTTCGGCACCAGGCACCATGAATATTATGTGACGCCGGAAGACGTCGCCAATGCCATCCCGCAGGTGGCGGCCGTGTTCGACCAGCCATTCGGCAATGCTTCGGCGGTGCCGGCCTTCTACTGCGCGCGCATGGCGCAAGCCGACGGCGTGCAGCGCATGTTCGGCGGCGACGGCGGCGACGAACTTTTCGGCGGCAATGAGCGCTACGCCAAGCAGCATGTGTTCGAACTGTACGAGCGCGTGCCGCGCCTGGTGCGCAAGGCGCTGCTGGAACCAGCCGTCTTCAACTTCCCAGGCGGCGAAAGCGTGCGTCTTCTGCGCAAAGCACGCAGCTATATCGAGCAAGCCTCGGTCGGCATGCCGGCGCGCCTGGAAACCTATAACCTGCTGGGCCGCTACGGCGCGCAGCAAGTGTTCACCGACGAATTCCTGGCCGCGGCCGACATCGGCAACCCGATTGCCACGCTGGAGCGCAACTACGGCCGCAGCGAAGCGCGTTCCCTGATCAACCGCATGCTGGCGCTGGACCTGCAGGTGACCCTGGCCGACAACGACTTGCCGAAAGTGATGAAGGCATGCGAACTGGCCGGCGTCGAAGTGGCTTTCCCCTTCCTGAACGACAAGGTCGTGCAATTCTCGGCCGGCCTGACGCCGCAGCAAAAGCTGAACGGCACGCAATTACGCTGGTTCTTCAAAGAGGCATTGCGCGGCTTCCTGCCCGATGCCATCATCACCAAGCAGAAGCACGGGTTCGGCCTGCCATTCGGGGTTTGGCTGCAGGAACACGCGCAGCTGCAGCAGCTCGCGGCCGACAGCTTGAGCGACCTGAAGGCACGCAAAGTCGTGCGCGGTGAATTCATTGAGCAGCTGGTCGGCACCCACCTGAAAGAGCATGCCGGCTACCACGGCACCATGGTGTGGGTGCTGATGATGCTGGAACAATGGTTCCGCGCGCACCGCAACGTATAACAACGACTTACCAAAAACTAGAGGGACAATATGGCATATCGCGTAACCCGGCTGGCTGTCGCCGCCACCCTGGCCGCCAGCGCAATGCTGGCAGGCTGCAAATCGGACACCCCGGAAAGCCTGTTGGCCGACGCCAAGCAGCAACTGGTGAAAGGCGACAAGAAGGCCGCCCAGATCCAGCTGAAGAATGTACTGGCCAAGGACCCGAACAACGGTGAGGCGCGCTTCGAGCTGGCCAAGCTGTCGCTGGCCGGGAACGATCCTTTGTCGGCTGAAAAAGAGGCGCGCCGCGCGGTCGACTTGAAATACAAGCCGCAGGAAAGTGAACAGTTGCTGGCGGAAGCCCTGCTGCGCCTGGGCGACTTCCAGAAAATGCTGGACGAGACTGAAAAATTCCAGCGCACCCCGGCCCTGCTGGCGCTGCGCGGCGACGCCCTGATCGGCCTGCGCAAGCTGGATGACGCGAAGAAGGAATTCCAGGGCGCCCTCGACGCCCAGCCAAACAGCGCCGACGCGCTGACCGGCATGGCGCGCCTGGCCGCCATCGGCAACGATATGGAGGGCGCGCGCGCGCTGGCCGACCAGGCCGTCTCCAAGGATGCCGCCAACATCAATGCGCTGACCTTCAAGGGCGAGCTGCTGCGCGCCCAGCAAAAACCGGAAGAGGCGCGCGCCGCCTACGCCGAAGTGCTCAAGCTGGATCCAACCAATAGCAACGCCAATCTGGAAAAGGCTTACCTCGATATCGTGGCCGGCAAGCTCGACTCGGCGCAGGCGGCCGTGAACATGGCCAAGAAATCGGCGCCGCGCAGCCTGCCGACTTTGTACACCCAGGCCCTGATCGACTATACGAAGGGCAATTACAAGGCGGCGCGCGACGGCCTGCAAGCCATCGCTAAGGGCGCGCCAAGCCACCTGCCGAGCATGCTGCTCTCCGCTTCGGTTGACTTCCACCTTGGCAACCTGCACGCCGGCGAAGCCAAGCTGCGCACCTACCTCGATGCGATGCCGGGCAATCCTTATGCGCGCAAGATCCTGGCCGCCACGCTGCTGCGTGAAAACCAGCCGGCCGAAGCGCTGAAAGTGCTGGAGCCGGTGCTGAAGGACAAAGTCAGCGACGGCAGCATGCTGGAACTGGCGGCCCAGGCCAATATGATGACGCGCCAGCCGGCCAAGGCCGCCGCATTGCTGGAGCAATCCATCGCCCTCAACCCTGATCGCAGCCCGGCTTATATCGCCTTGGGCGGCGCCCGCATCGCGCTGGGCGAACAGGACAAGGGCCTGGCCATGCTGAACAAAGCGCTGGAGCTGGAGCCGGATTCGCTGCCGGCCGCGATGGCGTTAGCGCGTACCCGCCTGGGCATGCGCGATTTCGACCAGGCGCTGGCGGTGCTGGCCAAGCAGGATGCCAAGCATGGCAAGGAGCCTGAGCTGCACATCCTGAAGGGCCAGGTGCTGCTGGCCAAGCAGGACCCGGCGGGCGCCCGCGCCGCCTTCACCAAGGCGGTTGAACTGGCGCCGACCAGCTACCCTACCGTGGTCGCCCTGGCCCAGCTGGAACTGGTGGAGAAAAAGCCGGAAGCGGCGCGCGCCCATATGCTGAAGCTGCTGGAGCGCGACAAGGGCAATGTGGGGGCAATGACTGCCATGGCCCAACTGGCCGACGGCGCCAAGAAGCGTGAAGAAGCGGCGCAATGGCTGGAAAAGGCGGCTGCCGTCGATCCGGAAGCGCTGGCGCCGTCCGTGCGCCTGGCCGGCTATTACATCCAATCGCGCCAGCCGAACAAGGCGGTCGAGCATTTGCGCAAGGTGCTGGTGACCCATGCTTCCGTGCCGATCGTGCTGGAATTGATGGGCCGCGCCCAGCAAATGTCGGGCGACTTGCCTGGCGCTTATGAAACCTTCAGCAAGCTGGCTGGCGCGATGCCGAAAGCGCCACAACCGCAGCTGTTCCTGGCCGGTGTCCAGGTGCAAAAGCAGGACTTGTCTGGCGCCCAGGCCAGCGTCAAGAAAGCGCTGGGCCTGGCTCCCGACTTTATCCCGGCCTACCTAATGCAAGCCGACCTGGCCCTGCTGCAAAACAAGCCTGACGATGCCTTGGCCGTCGCGCGCGGCCTGCAGAAATCGCAGCCTAAGCAAGCCGCCGGCTTCGTGATGGAAGGCGAGCTGCAGATGAAGCTCGGCAAGCCGGCCCAAGCCGTGACGCCCTACCAGCAAGCCTTTGCCCTGCAGGCGCGCCCGGAACTCTTGATGAAACTGGCGAGCGCGCTGCGCGGGTCCAATCGTGCGGCCGAGGCTGATGCCCAGGTCGCTTCTTGGCGCAAGGCCCACCCGGACGAACCGTTGGGCATGATGTACTCGGCCGAGCTCAGCATCGCGGCCAAACAGTACAAGCAGGCCATTGGCCAACTGGAAGCCGTGATCGGCAAGGCGCCGGATAATGTGGCTGCACTCAACAACCTGGCCTGGTCCTACCAGCAGGAAAAGGACAAGCGCGCCCTGCCGACGGCGGAAAAAGCCAGCCAGCTGGCGGGCGAAAACCCGACCGTCATGGACACCTTGGGCTGGATTTTGGCTGAGCAAAACCAGCTCGACCGTGCGGTGCCCATGCTGAAGAAGGCCAGCGATCTGGCGCCCAAAGCCAGCGAGATCCGCGGCCACTATGCGGCCGCGCTCTGGAAAAAAGGCGACAAAGCCGGCGCCCGCAAGGAATTGCAGGAAGCCATGACCGATACCCGCTTCGCTCAAACCGAAGAAGCACGTAACTTGCAAAAGCAGTTTGAATAAGTAGCAACTCTTCGCCCCCCGCGCCATCTGCTGCGCGGGGGCATTCCCCTCTGCATTCGTTGTTTATTTGAAAACAATGGAGTCTTTTTCGCAATAACCGCGTGCCGGGTATTGTGTGTCGAACGCCTCCGTGCCAACATGAGATGTTGGTATTTTTTACATAGCTCGCTTGCATTTCGATACATTTTCGTCTCGGCATCAATCGTGCGCGCATTGCCCACCGGATTGGAATGCACTATATTTTGCCGATGAGTCCGGTGTCCGCGCCGCTCGCTGGACTCATTGGTAAATGCTCGCCGAAAGGCTAGCGGGTGCCAAAGGAGGATAGAGCCATGAATGGAACAGCTGTCCCAGTGCTGGAAGGTGAGCCCGTCAGGGCCATGCCAGCCGATTCCCATGCCCATGCGCGCGCCACGCTCGAAGACCTGCTTCCGGAGAATATGGAAGATCTGGTCACCGACGAAAAATCTTTTGGTATCCGCATGATTGATACGCTCGAAGGCCGAAGCAAGGCCAGCTTGCTAATAAACAAGATGTACTCCTGGCGAGGTTATGCCGGGACCCATAAACTGACCGACGATCCGAACCGGATCACGCTCACCGCCAGCGACAAAGGCGAGGTAGTCGGCACCCTGACGCTAGGACTGGACTCTTCAATCGGCATCATGGCCGATGAAATTTTCAAGGAAGAAGTCGACACGGTGCGCATGATTCCGGGCGCCCGTGTGTGTGAAATCACCAAGCTGGCATTCGACAATGGCGGCAGCAAATCGCAGATGGCTTCGCTATTCCACCTGTCGGTGATTTATGCGCGCGACTTGCACAACTGCACACATATCTTTATCGAGATCAACCCGCGCCATCGCCGTTTTTACGAAGCCATGCTTGGCTTCAAGCGCCTGGGCGAGTTGAAGACCAATCCGCGTGTCGACGCCCCTGCTTACTTGCTGGTGGTGGACCTGGCCTATGTTTCTGAACAGATCGAAAAGCTGGGCGGCCAGGGTGCGGACGCGGCAATGGCAGCGCGCTCGTTTTATCCAATGTTCTACTCGCCGCGTGAAGAGCGCGGCATTATCAGTCGCCTGAAAAACATTCAATAGCGGGGAGCCCTATGGCGGACGCCTTCTCATTCTCGTATGACGTGGCGTTCTCGCGAAATATTGGTTGGGTGACCCCGGACGAACAGGCACAGCTCAAGAATAAGCGCGTGGCGATCGCCGGCGTGGGCGGAGTCGGGGGCGTGCATTTGCTGACCCTGGCCCGCCTGGGCATTACGCACTTTCATATTGCAGATTTCGATGCCTTTGATATTGCCAACCTGAACCGACAGGCGGCGGCCTTCATGTCGACCATGGGCCTGCCCAAGGCCGACGTGGCGGCGCGCATTGCGCGCGACATCAATCCCGAGGCGCAGATCGAAGTGTTTGGCCAGGGCGTTGACGCCGGCAATATGGCGCAGTTCCTGGATGGGATCGACCTCTACATTGACGGGCTCGATTTCTTCGCCTTCGATGCGCGACAGCAAATGTTTGCCATGTGCGCGGCGCGCGGCATTCCCGCCGTAACGGTGGCGCCGCTGGGCATGGGCGCCGCTTGCATGACCTTCATGCCGGGCGGCATGACGTTTGAAGAATACTTCGGCTGGGGCGACCGGCCGGAATTGGAGAAGGCGCTGCGCTTCATGGTGGGCGTGGCTCCGGCGGGCCTGCACCGGCCTTATCTCGTATGGCCGGAAGCGGTCAACCTGGCCGAACGGCGCGGGCCTTCGACCATCATGGCCTGCCAGCTTTGCGCCGGCGTGGCGGGCACCCAGGCATTGAAAATCCTGCTCAAACGCGGCACGGTACTGGCCGCCCCGCGCGGCTTCCAGTACGACGCTTACCGCGACAAACTCGTGCGCACTTGGCGCCCAGGCGGTCATCGAAATCCATTGACGCAACTAGCATTGCAAGTGGGCAAACGCGTGTTCGCCAAGGCCCTGCTCAAGTAGTGACTGTCGTTGATAAAAGCTCTATGTCGAAAAAATTGACAACGCCAAATCGCTCATCCCGCTTGTCTCACCTAAGTAATTGAAAATTCGCGACATTCAAAAGCTGGCCCGATTAATGCTTAATAGCTAACAGCGCACAGATACATCATGAAAAAGCGAATTCCAATTTAAATGGAGAAACACATGATTAAGTTTAAGAAACACCTGCTGGCACTGACCTTAGCAATTGGCAGTGCACCAGCATTTGCAGGCTATGTCGGCGGCATCAATATTGGTAATGCAGGCACGCCGCACTTCGAAGCTGCTGAAGTTTATGAGCGCTTTGTTTCCGACTACAGCGGCGGTACCGCTCCAGGCGCAACGACCTTGGGAACCGCGGGCGTTCCATCGTTCGGCGCTGGTGCGCAGATCGCAGGTTATGGCCGCGTCAACTCGATTAACGGCAACCTGAACTACTGCCAGGGCGGTCCACTTACTTGTGAACTGACTTTCCGCTTCTGGGGCTTCACCGCTAAGGCAGGCGGCAGCCCAACCGACCTCGACTTCACCGGCGGCTTCGTGAATTTCTACGTCGGCACCGGCGCGACGATGGACTTTAATCCGTTTGCCAACGCCACTGAAGCACAATTACTGTCCCAAGCGACCAACGGCACCCTGTGGCTGTCACTGGCCGGGTCCGACTTCCTGGACCTGTTGTCTGGCCGGACCGGTACCCTGCAAGCGACCGGTACCAATTTCGGTTCGGGCTCGACCGATTCCGGTACCGGCATCGGCCAGCTGAACATCATTGGCGGCCTGGCTGCAGTGATCGCGGCACTGGATACGAACGCGGTCGACAACCATAAAGGTTGCGTCCTTGGTTCGACCTGCTCCGATTTCGACCTGACTACGTCGTTCAGCCTGGTCGGCCGTCCACCTGCTGGCTACCTGCCTCTAGCCGGTGTGGCCTCGCTGGCTGGCCGCGTTGCAGCGGTTCCTGAACCAGCAAGCCTGGCACTGATGGCCCTTGGCCTGCTCGGCCTTGGCACCATTCGCCGCCGCCGCGCCAAATAAGCAGTAGGCGCAAACTTTGCAAAGCCCGTCTTGCGAGTCGGGCTTTTTTCATTGGGAGAGGGGAATGACGGCAACACCCGATTTCATTGTCCGGCTTGCCGAGACGGGCGCGCTGGCGCCGACAGCCGATAACGGCCAGGCTTTCTACATCGATTGGGACGGCAGCGCTTTAGGACTGGCCTTTGCGCAGCGGCATGCCGCCACCGCTGTGTTTGGCCCGGAAAGTCATGCCACCTTGCTCGGCATCGGCGGCGTCGCGCAAAATATCAGCGCCGCGCTCGCTGCCAATGGCCTCGACGCTCAATGGCATTGGAGCGCGGCGGGCGAGCAGCCGTATGGCACCCTGGCGCTGCCTTCGCAGCCGGGGCACTTCAACGCGCCGGCAGGACCGGCGGCGCGGCACACCAATCGCTTTCCCTACCGTACCGATCCCTTGCCACCGACCCTGCTCGACATGCTGCGTGCCAGCAGCGAAGGCAGCAACCGGATTTCGGTGCTCACCGATGCGGCGGCCAGGAAGCAATTGGTACAGCAGGTGCGTGCCAGCGCCGAAGCGCGCTTTTGTAATCCCGGCTTGCACCGCTGGCTGTTCGACTGCCTGCGCCATACACCGGATGAAGTGGCGCGGGGCGACGGCCTCGATATGAAGACGCTGGGCTTGCCGCCCGGCGGTGACGCGTTGATGCGCTTCATTTCCAACTGGGAGCGGATGGCCACCTTGAATCGCTTTGGCATGTACAAGCTGATGGCGCTGGCTGAGATAGGCCAGATCTCGACCGCGCCGGCCCTGGTCTGCATCTCCGGAGGAAGCGGCCGGGGCGACGTGATCGATGCCGGGCGCTTGCTGACGCGCGTGTGGAGCGAGATGAATCTGGCCGGCGCTGCGGTACAGCCGTTTTATGTGGTCCCGGACCAGCTGAACCGCCTGCATGAGGGCAGCTTGCCCGCAGGTTTCGAAGGCAAGATCAGTGCGGTCGAAGCGGCAGTCGGCGAGCTGCTGGCGCTGTCGCCGGGCCAGCAGCTGCATATGATCTTGCGCGTGGGCTTGCCGACGGTCGACCCGGTGCGTTCACGCAGGCTGCCGCTGGACAAGATATTGCGTCAAAGAGTTTTCAGTAAAGATTTGGCATCGTCCAGCTGAGGGAAATCCTTGGTATCGGCAAGCAGCCGATCGAGTTCCTGGCGGGCGGCTTTCTTGTCGCCCGCCTGGTTCAGCGCAAACGCCAGGTGATAACGCGGTTCCGGCATTGTTGGGGCAAGCTCAACTGCTTTTCGCAGCAGCGGCAGGGCACGCTGGACATCGCCTTGCTGCGCCAGCATCCACCCAAGCGTATCAATGATCCCGGCGCTCTTCGGCGCCAGTTTCATCGCCCGCTCGGCCGTGGCCAGGGCGCGCGGATCCTTCTGCGCCTGGTAAGCCAGGGCCAGGTTGTTGAGCACGGCCGGATTGTCCGGGTCGGATTTGAGCACGAGTTCAAACAGCGCGGCAGCGGGCTTGTACTGCTTATCAACCAGCGCGCTTTCGCCCATATAGATCACGATGACCGGATCAGTGCCGTGCTCCTTCTGCCATTGCATCAGCCTGGCGTCCGATTCCTTGCCCTTGCCTAAAGACCTCATCGAAGAGGCTAGCCGGACCGCCAGCAATGGCGTCTCAGCCAGGGCAAAAGCGCGCTCATATGCCTTGAGCGCGGCCTCGGGCTTTTTTTGCGCCGTCAGGATGGTGCCCTCCAGGATCAGCGGCTCGGCCGCTTTCGGCGCGACCTCCTGGATCTTGCGCGCCAGCGACAGCGCTTCATCAGTCGGCCCCTTCAACATTGCCAGTTCCAGCTGGGCATAGCGTGCGGGCAGGGAGGTTGGATCCACCGCGAGCGCTTTCTTCAGCTCGCCCTCGGCTGCCGGCAGGTTTTTCAGTTTGGCGTGGACGGAAGCCAGGCGCAGGTGCGGGTCGGCCGACTTCGGCACCACATTGACCAGTTTGCTATAGGTCTCGAGCGCACCTTGTGCATTGTTGGTGGCGAGCTGGGCCTGGCCCAACAGGTCGAGCACTTCGGCATCGGTTGGATGCTCGGTCTGCAGCTTGCGCAAAAGGGTGATGGCCTTGGCCACTTCCTTGGTGCGAAGGTAGTGCGTCGCCAACATCCGCGCCGGACCGACTGCTTGCGGATTGGCGGCGTATGCCTTTTCGAGCCAGATCCTGCTTTGTTCCGGGCGATTCTGGCTCGTCTCCAACTGCGACAGCGTCACCATCGCTTCGCTGTCCCGCTGGTTTTTCTCAACGAAGGCCGCCAGGCGCTTCCTTGCCGCATCCACTTGCTTGTCTTGCACATCCATCAGCGCCAGGTTGCGCACCGGCACCAGCAAGTCCGCCTTTAGGCTGGCTGCTTTTTCGAAGCTGGCGCGCGCCGCGGCGCGGTCGCCTTTGCTGATGTAGACGCTGCCTTCCAGATTGCGCGCCGTGGCGCTCTGCGGTTGCGCCGCAATCAGCTTCTGTGCCGCCGCCAGCGCCTTGTCGTAATGCTTCAGCCGCAGCTCGGTGGTGACCAGGGTAGTCGCCGTCTCTTCCGATTTCGGATCGAGCGCCGTGGCCCGTTCCAGCTCGGCGACGCCGCCTTGCTGGTCGCCCTGGCCCAGCTTGGTCATGCCCAGCGAGGTGTGCAAAGCGGCTGTCTGCGGCGCCAGCGAGCTGGCCTTCTCGAAGTACTGCCGGGCTTTGCCGAAGTCGCCTGAGCGCATCGACGATTCGCCGGCCAGTGCCAGCAGCTGGGTGTCGTCGGTATCACCCTTGAGCAGGGGCGTCAGGGTGGCGGCAGCATCCAGGGGCTGGCGGTTTTTCAGCTGGATCTGCGCCAGCAGCTTGAGCGCGTACTTGTTGTTCGGGAAGCTGGCGAGGTAGAAGCGCGTATGCATTTCGGCTTGCTCGAAATTGCCCATCGCTGCCGAGGCCGAGCCTAACAGCAGGATCGAGGGCAGATGGTCCGGCACCGCGCTCAGCACTTTTTGCAGCGACTCCTGGGCGGCCGGGTAATCGCCCTGGGTGAATTCAAGCAGGCCTTGTGCGAACAAGGCCATCGGTGCGTTAGGCGCGAACTTCAGTACTGCCTCGATGTCGGCCTGCGCCGCTTCGAAATTCTTGGCGCCGATTTCCAGCACGGCGCGTTCAACCCGGGCATTGATATGGTCGGGTTTGAGCTTGATGGCTTCGCCGAAGGTGGCGAGCGCCTCCGCCGGTTTGCCTTGGGCGCGCAGCAGCCTTGCCTTGAAGAAGGGCACCGACGCATCCTTGGGGTTGGATTTGGCCGCCTCGTCAGTGAAGCGAATCGCGCTGTCTAAGTCTTTGTTCAATGCCGCTACGCGGGCCTTGCCGATCAGCGCATCGATATAGCCCGGCCGGGCCGCCAGCGCTTTTTCGAACGACTCCTGTGCGTTGGCCGCCTTGTTCAGTGCCAGCCAGGCGTCGCCGCGCGCGGCCAGCAGCTCGGGACTTTGCTTCGCCGCATTGCTTTCGTCGATCGCCTTCTGTGCCTGGCCTTGCGCGTTGAGCGCCTTGACCAGTTCCGGCGCCGTGCGTGCGCTGTCCATGCCCAGGGTTATTGCCTTGCGCACTTCCTTCTCGGCCGTTACGGGATCTCCAGTGAGGTTGTAGAGGCGCGCCAGTTGTACGCGCACTTCGGCGTCTTCCGGCGCCTTGAGGGCGGCGTTCTTCAGCTGGATCAGGGCCGCCTCGAAATTGCCTTTCTCCTGGTATTGACGGGCCTCTGCCATCAGCGAAGCACTGTTGTCGTTGCGTCCGCAGCCGGATAGTCCGGCGCCAAGCAGCAGGCAGGTGAGCAAAAGGGAGGCACTTACAGCTGGGCGGAGGGCGCGACGCGGCATGACTCATTTCCTCGGTTGGGCGCCGCGCTGCGCTAGGCATGCGGCAGGGTTGGCACAACTTTAATAGTTGTCAATAATATCTCACGGAATGGCTAATTTCCCTACGTTTCCAGTACTGTTGCAAAAAAAGCTACTGGAATTGCGGGGACGCTGAATACTCGTGGAAGGTGCGCCGGTACAGGCGCTTTACCTTGAGCACATAATCGCGCGTTTCCGCATAGGGCGGCACGCCGCCGTAACGCTGCACGGCCTGCTCACCGGCGTTGTAGGCGGCCGCCACCAGGGTCACGTCGCCGCGGAAATTGGCCAACAGCCAGCGCAGGTAGGCCATGCCGCCGCGGATGTTCTGTTCCGGGTTAAAGCTGTCGCGCACATTGAAACGCTGGGCGGTGGCCGGGATCAGCTGCATCAGGCCGCGCGCATTCTTGCTCGAGACGGATTGGGGATTGAAGCCCGACTCGACGGCGATGATGGCCATCACCAGCTCAGGGTCGAGACCGAAGCCGGGCGCCAGTCGCTCGACCAGCGGGCGCACCCGCTGCGCTGCTTCGCTAAAGACGGGCGCCGGGCCATCGTCGTCCAGCAGCAGGGCCGGCTCGGGCGCCATGCAGTCGGGCAGGGCGGCGTCCGGTGCGGCCGGCAGCAGCGCCTGCATGCGCGTGCCGGCGGCATAGCCTTGCTCGGCGGCCAGGCCAAACAGGCGCCAAGCCATGCGGTCATCATGCGGCACGCCTCGGCCGTTGGCATACATCCAGCCCAGCGCATATTGGGCGTCGGGGGCGCCCAGGCGGGCAGCGCGGCAGTACAGCGCTGCGGCCTGGTCCAGGTCACGCGTCACGCCTTCGCCGTGTTCCAGGCGCTGGGCTTGGTCGAAAAGGGTGGCGGCATTCTGCGCGCAGGCAGCGTGGGCCAGCAGGGTGGCCGCCACGACAGCTGGAAATCGCATGCAAGCTCCGGTGCAAAGCGACGACCCAACAATTGTAGCGTCGGGGCGCTGGCAGTTGCTGCCGTTATGCGGGCGCGCCTTGCGAGTTTTTCGGCGTCAAAAATGCCTTATGGAACAGGTGGCGCGCCAGGCGCAGCGGTGGCATGCGCAGCCAGTTGCCGCGTACATACAGGAAAAAGTCGGCAAGTGCAGCGCCGGCGCCGCGGCAGCTGGCGTGGTGCGGCAGCAGGGAGCGCAGGAACAGCGCATCCATCACGGCTTGCAGGGCGGGCGCCGGGCCGTCCGGCGCCAGGGCCGCGAAGGTGGCGGGTGGTACCGGCGTGCCGAGCAGCATGCTGCTATAGCGCAAGCCGTAGAACATGAAGCGTTGCAATTCCAACTGGCGCGCTCGCGCCGGCAGCGCTTCCCAGAAGCCCGTCTCGTGCTGGCCGAAATGGGTCAGCAGGCGGTGCAGGTCCCACAAGTCACGCATGCCTTTGTCGAATTCGCCGTCCGCGAACAAATGGGTGGCGCTGTGCAGCACCATATCGAGCGGAGACAGGATGGCGGCGCCGGGCGGCGCCGCGTCGCCAGTGAGCTGCCGGGCGGCTGCGCGCAGCAAGCGCGCATCGGGGCGCTGGGCAGCCGTGCGCGGCAGGATGGTGTGGTGCACATCGATCGAGGTCTGGCGCAGCATATGGGTCATGGGCGGGAGCTCATGCATCCATTCGCGGTAGTAGCGCTGGTCATAGGCGTCGTGCAGGGTACCGACCCAGCCGTGGGACATGAGGGCCGCTTCCACTTGGGGCAGGCTTTCCTCCGGCACCAGGATGTCGATGTCGGAGAACAGGCGGCCGGCGGCGGGCGGCAAGCCGGCTGCGGCATAAGCGCCGCCCTTGAGCAGCAGGAGCGGCAGCCCAAGCCCCGCCAGCGCCTCGCCGATCAGACGGATTTCCCAGTAGGTGGCCTGGCTGTGGCGGCGTGCCTGCACCGAGTTCCACCACAGTTGCTCGCGTGCTTGCGGCAGGGCTTGCGCGAGCATGCCGTGCTGCTCCAGCCAATAGTGCAGGGTGGCGCCGAGGTTGGCGCTGTCGGCCTGGCGCAACAGCAATTCCCAGGCAGCCGGCGACAGGCTGGCCGTGTGCTGCGGCTCGCGCAGGACGCGCAACAGCAGCGGCAAATCAGCGGGCAAAGTCATCGAGGCGGGCAAAGGTGTCCAGGGCTTCATCCAGCGCACTATAGCGGAAACGGAAGCCGGCGGCGCTGTCGATCACTCGGCCCAGGGTGTCGAAGCCCGCTGCGCCCAGCACGCTGTAATTGAAGCTGTTGCCGGCCAATTCCATGAAGGTCGCCGCGCGCGGCAGTGCTTCCAGCGTGGTGGCGGCGCCTGCCTGGTAGTGCGGGAAGACGATCCAGGCTGGCACGGCCGTATCGGCAGCGCGCTGGACGGCCAGGCCGGGCGCGCGCATATGGGCTACCGTGCCCTTCAGCGTATCGCGCACTGGCGTGCTGAGCACCGCATCCGGCACGTAGGAGCGGATGATGTCGATGGAGGCGTTCTTCAGGCTGATCGGGCGCGGGTTGGGCACGACCAGGCCGCTCTCCATATCGATCATGGTCAGCTCGTCCGACAGCAGGCGCCAGCCGCCCTTGCCGGCCAGCGCGGCGGTCAGCGTGCTCTTGCCCGAGCCGGGCGGCGCCGGCAGGATTACGGCGCGGCCTTCGCGTTCGAGCACTGCCGCATGCACGATCAGGTAGCGGTGGGCGCGGCCCGAGACACACCAGTTCAAGCCCCATTCAAACATCGGGAAGGCATGCTGCAGCGGCATCGGCTGGTACATATCGTAGCCGTCGCATTCCAGGCGCACCTGTGGCCGCAGCCAGCGGCGCGGCGAAAGCGGGCGCACCAGGCGCAGGTGGAAATCGGTGAAGTCGCTGTCGTCCAGCAGCGGGTAGTCGCCGTAGAGCTGGCCGATGCCGGCTGTTACGCTTGGCACATTGGCTTGCAGGCGCACGGCAAAGCGGCCGGTGCGCAGGCATAAGCCATCACCGGCCAGGCGCGCGTGCAGCGCACCGTGCGACAAGGAAGCCACGGTCAGCAAGGATGCACCAAGTAGAGTTTGGAGAGTTCAGCCAGGGTTTGCTGGAGTTCGGGATCGTCCCACTCCTCCGGCGTCAAGGCGCCGTCGCGCAGGGCATGCAGCAGCTCGAGGGTTGGTTCGTCGAGCAGGTGGGTGGCGCCCGAGACTTCGTTGTAGAGCACGCTTTGTCCGTCCCAGCTGCGGCTGCGCAGCAACTGGCCCGGCACGATACACCACTGCTGCGCCATCAAAGCATCGTGCTGCGCAGGTATTCGACGACGTCCTTGCCCTTCCAGTCCACGCCGGCGGTTGGGTGGTACACGCCATAGTCGCGCAGGTTGTTCCAGATATTGACCAGCATGTATTCATTCTGGAAGCTGGAGCGGCCCGCCAGTACGTTCAGGTAGGCAGCGACCAGGTGGGCGCCCAGGTTGTTCGGGTCGAAGACCGGGTCGTTATTGCCCAGCACTTGCTCAAACGTGGCCTGGCCGATCGATTTGCCGGTGGTGAAGAGCGTGCCGAACTTCTTGTCCTTGCTGATTGGCCAGCTCAGGTGGCCCGGCGTATTTCCGTTCTTGCCGCGCGGCTGGAGCGACTGGGACCACACGCCTGGGCTCAGGCCGGAGCAGCTGAGAGCATCGGGATTGCGCGCGCTGATCAGGGCCGAAGCATGGCCCGACGGTGTGGCGCAAACGATCGCAGCCATGCCTGGCTGGCTGTGCAGCGTCATCAGGACGCCGGATGCGGCGGCACCGGCACGGGTGAAGCGGCGGCGTGCGGCGCCTTTCGCGCTCAATTGCTTGCCTGGCTGTTGTTCGTTGGCCACGTGGTCATCCTTGCGATATTGGTATTGGGCTAATCTTGCCCCATGAGACTTGGTGAGCTAGCAAGTATTGTTCCAGTTACTAGCCAGTATCACGGAATGCCTGAGAAATCAGGCGTTTAGATGAGCTAACTCAGGCATGACAAATGCCAGCCTTGCTATCATATCTTGAGTTGTAAGAATTTTCGACACTTCCAGGCAACTAGCGAAGCCTTGCGGCATCGCTAGTTGATTGATAGTTACAGCCTTAGAAGAAGCTTTCCGGGATCACCAGGATATCGCCAGGGCGCATCGGTACGTTGGCCGAAATATCGCCATCCTTGATCAGGTCGTTCAGGCGCACCGTGAATTGCTGCTGCTTGCCATCGACCGAGCGGATGATGCTGGCTTTGTTGCCGGCAGCGAATTCGGTGACGCCGCCGACGGCAATCATCACGTCCAGGATCGACATATCGCGGCGGTAAGGCAGCGATTGCGGCTTGGCGGCCTGGCCGATTACGCGGATCTGCTCGCCGTAAGTGCCGACAAAGCCGGTCACGATGACGGTCACGACAGGTTGCTGGATGAACTTGGCCAGCGCCTTTTCAATATCGCGCGCCAGTTCGGTGGACGTTTTGCCGCTGGCTGGCAAGTCTTCGACCAGCGGGGTGGTGATCTTGCCGTCAGGGCGCACAGGCACCACTTGCGACACTTCCGGGTTACGCCAGACGATGATGCTCAGGTTGTCGCCTGGACCGATCAGGTAATCCGTTTGTGGCACGACGCCGACATCGGCTGGGGCACCGCTATGCGGAGTGGCGCAGCCACCAAGGCCCAGCATACCGAGGGCGACGGCGGTAGCAGCAAGCATCTTATAGAAATTCACTTTATTCTCCTTGTTTGCATTTTGGCATTGCCTGTTATACCACGACTCTTGTCATCCTTGCCTGCTATTTTTGCTGCAACAGCTCCAGCACATGCCTTACAGGGATGGCGTAACTGATGCCGCTCGGGGCGGTGATCGCGCTTTCCTTAGTGCCCTTGACCAGGGTCATATTGATTACTGCAACAACAGTCCCGGTTTCCGGATCATACACGGGGCTGCCACTATTGCTGGGGTATGCCGTACCGTCCAGCTGGTAAATCGTGAACGGCGCGCCACGCTGCAATTGCATCACGGCACGTGGATTGAGGCCGCGCGAGGTGGGTGTCGGCAGGATGGCCGGGGTTTGCGCCGCCAGCAGGGCGCGATGGGTGACTGGGTTGAGACCCAGCAGGATGCCCAACGGATAACCGGTAAACACCAGATTGCTCCCTTCTTCCAGCAACTCACTATTGCCCAGGTTCAGCGCCGGCAGCGGGGTGCCCGTCAGGCGCAAGTGCACCAGGTCGTGCGCGCGGTCGATATTGACCACCGTGGCTTCGCGAAATTGCAGCTGGTCGCCTTTGCCGAGCACGATGCCCAGAGTTTCCAGCTTTTCGGTATCGAGCATGGTCACCGCATGTGCATTGGTGATAACCGAAAGTCCATCGCCCACCACAAAGCCGGTGGCATGGAATACGATGGCAGGACTGCGGGTGCGGTTGAACGTGCCGATACCGACCACGCTGGGCTTCACGGCGGCAATCGTGCGCGTCAGTGGCATTGCCTCTGCAATAGTGCTGGCGCAGCACAGGCAGGCCGCCAGGAATAGTGAAATCAGCTTAGCCATGAGGCCTCCGCAAGGGTGAATTTCCAGGGGGAAATGTTAAATTCTTTTAGTCAGCTGCACGCAACAAGCATAAATTAATAGTAACAGGCGGCGTGTTCTGCTGTATGATAGAGATTAGATGTTATTTAGGCAATATTAGAAGTGGGCATTGCGATAGTTTGCCTGCCTAACCCAAGGATGAGTGATCAAAATGGCAGAATTAACCGCCTTGCTGTTGACCTTTTTTAAGGCAATCGGAAAATACCGCTGGTATGCAGTGGCCATCGCTTGGGTGGTGGCCCTGGTCGGCTGGGCTGTAGTGTATAAGCTGCCGGCCGATTACCAGGCTTCGGCCCGGGTGTATGTCGATACCCAAAGTATCCTGAAACCGCTGATGTCGGGCATGACCACCACGCCTAACGTGGAACAGCAGGTCATGTTCATGCGCCGCACCCTGATCAGCCGTCCCAATGTCGAGCGCGTCATGCGCATGGTGGACCTGGACATCAAGGCCAAGGACACCAAGGAACACGAGAAGCAGGTCGACGAGCTGATGGCCGCCATCAAAGTGACCGGCACTGAGCGCGACGATATCTACACGATTTCCTACAACAACGAGAATCCGAAAATCGCCAAGGACGTTGTGCAGTCGCTGCTGACCATCTTCGTCGAAGGTTCCTTTGGCGGCAAAAAGCAGGATTCTGAAAAGGCCGTGCAGTTCATCGAAGACCAGATCAAGATGTATGAAGAGCGTCTGGCTGCCGGCGAGAACTCGCTGAAGGAATTCAAGATCCGCCACATGGGCTTGCTGCCTCGCCAGGGCACCGATTATTCGAGCAACCTGGGCGACCTGGCCGACAAGCTGGCCCAGGCACGCCTGGAACTGACCGAAGCGGAGCAGGCGCGCAATGCCATCAAGCGCCAGATCGCCGGTGAAGACATGGCGCCGGCCACCGAGCAGCAGATCGCCAATCCGGAAATCGACGGCCGCATCGCCGTCCTGGAAAAACAGCTCGACGCCCTGCGCATGCAGTACACCGAAGAGCATCCGGACATTGTCTCGGCCAAGCGCCTGATCGCTTCGCTGCAGCAGCGCAAGAAAGATGAAGCCAAGAAGGCCGCCAAGAATGGCGACCCGGGCGCCAACTACAGCCCGATGCTGCAGCAGATGAACGTGGCGCTGTCGGTGGAAGAAGCACGCGTGGCATCGCTGCGTGCCCGCGTCGGCGAATATGCGGCGCGCATGGATCGCATGCGTTCGCAAAGCACGGCGGCGCCGGAAGTGGAAGCCCAGTTGGCTCAGCTCAACCGCGACTACACGATCAATAAGGAAAACTACGAGAAACTGGTGCAGCGCCGCGAATCGGCCAAGCTGTCCGGCGACCTCAGCTCGGCGACCGACATGATGAGCTTCCGCGTGATCGATCCGCCTATCGTGCCGCAAACCCCAGTGGGCCCGAACCGCCCGCGCTTCTACTCGCTGGTCTTCGTAGCCTCGCTGCTGGCCGGCCTGGGCAGCGCTTTCCTGATGAGCCAAGTTCGTCCGACCTTCCTCAGCCAGCACAGCCTGCGTGAAGTCACGGGCGTGCCTATCCTGGGCAGCATCGGCATGAACTGGACCGAGCAGCAAAAATCGTCGCGCCGGCGTCGCCTGTACGGCTTCGGCCTGGCAGTGGCCTCGTTGTTAACCGCATTTGGCGGTGTCGTCACCATGACCTTGCTGCGCGCTGGCTGAGCGCCGCAACACTTAGGGAGTCCATCAAGTGAGCATTATTGAAAAAGCAGCCAACCGCCTCGGCCACCCGCGTCCTGCCGACGCCGCCGCCGATGAAAACGCCGCGCAAGCCGCTGCGCCAGTCGCCGCACCCGTAGCAGAAGCCGCCCAGCCGGCGCCAGCCGTTGCCGCCCCCGCAGCGGCAGCTGCTCCTGTAGCAGCTCCGGCCGCCGCCGCCGCCCCAAGCCCAGCGCCTGCCGCCCCGGTTGAACCGGTAGCGCCTGTACTGGCTACGCTGCAGCCGCACGGCGACCACACCCGCCGCACCGCCCACACTGTCGAATTGGACCTGATGCGCATGCATGAAGCCGGCCTGGTCACCGCCGCCGGCGGACGCACCTCGCTGGTGGAAGACTTCCGTATCATCAAACGTCCGCTGATCAAGCGCGCCTTCGCCGCCCGCAAGCCAGGCGACAACCCAGGCAACCTGATCATGATCACCAGCTCGCTGCCGGGCGAAGGCAAGACCTTCTGCTCGATCAACCTGGCGATGAGCATTGCAATGGAACTGGACCACACCGTGCTGCTGGTTGACGCTGACGTGGCGCGCCCTTCGGTGTTGCGCACGCTTGGCCTGCCAGCCCAGCGCGGCCTGATGGACATCCTGCTGGACGACAAGCTCGACATGGCCGACGTCATGCTGCGCACCAACGTCAACACGCTGTCGATCCTGCCTGCCGGCACCAGCTCCCCGCGCGCCACCGAGCTGCTGGCATCGCACATGATGAAGAACCTGGTCACCGAGATCGCGAACCGCTACCCGGACCGTATTGTGATCTTCGATTCGCCGCCGCTGCTGCTGACTTCCGAATCGCACGTCCTGGCGTCGAATATGGGCCAGATCGTGCTGGTGGTGGAGTCGGAACGCACGACCCAGCACGCGGTCAAGGAATCGCTGCGCCAGTTGGAAGGCTTGAACAACGTCAACCTGATCTACAACAAGTCGCGCGAATTCCCGGGTACCGAATCTTATGACTATCACTATGGCTAAGAGCCGCCGCCTGGCCCTGCTGCCTCTGGTGGCGGGCCTGTGTGCGGCTTTTCCTGCCCATGCTGCATGGGATTTCACCCCGCTCGCCAACGCTCGCGCCACCTACTCGGACAACGTCGCGCTGCAGGCTGATGAGAATGCCAAAAGCGGCTTCGTGATGCAGCTGACGCCAGGGTTTGAGTTGGTCAACCGCTCGCAGCGCTTCGAGTTCAGGATGGCCTATATGCTCAACCTGTACACGTATTCGGGCGGCCGCCCCAACGGCGCCCAGCGCCACAGCCAGGACCTGGACAGCACGCTGAAGTCGCGCCTGGTGGAAGACCTGCTCTTCCTCGATGCGCAGGCCACCGTGCACCAGCAAGCCTTGTCCGCCTTCGGCCCGCAGTCGAGCGGCAATGGCTACGTCAGCAACAACAGCAATGAAGTACGCACCTACCGCATCAGCCCTTACCTGGTGCACCGCTTTGGCGCCTTTGCCAACGGCGAGCTGCGCTATACGCGCGACTCGGTCAGCACCGACCACCTGGGCATGCGCCGCAGCGACGGCAATACCCTCAGCACCCACGTCAGCAGCGGCCCGACCTTCCGCCGCTTTGGCTGGGACCTGACCCTGGCGCGCGCAGTCTACGATGAGCAATTGCCGGTCAGCGGCGGCGGCGAGCAATCGCAAACGACCAGCTCCAAGAATGCCAACCTGAACTTGCGTTATGCCGTCACGCCCCAGCTGAACATGGGCGTGTACGGCGGCTACGACGCCTTCGATTACAGCGGCTTGGGCGGTTCCCAGTCCGGCACCGCTTATGGCGGCAACCTGGCGTGGACGCCGTCGGCGCGCACCTCGATCGAGGCATCGGCCGGCCACCGCTTCTACGGCCCGAGCTACAGCCTGAACCTGCAGCACCGCAGTCGCAGCACGGTGTGGAATGTGCTCTACAGCGATGCCGTGAGCACCAGCCGCAGCCAGTTCCTGCTGCCGCAGGCGGTCGATACCGCCTCCATGCTGGACCGCCTGTTCCGTGGCCAGATCACCGACCCGCTGCTGCGCGCTGCCGCCGTGCAAGCGTATATGAAGCAGGCCGACTTGCCGCCTACGCTGGCGACCGCCGTCAACTTCCTGAGCAACCGCTATTCGCTGGTCAAGCAGCTGAATGCGTCGGTGGCCTGGCAGCTGGCGCGCACTACCACGACCTTCAGCCTGTACAAGAACAAACGCGAAATGCTGTCCAGCCAACAAGTGGATAGTGTCCTGCTGGGCAATTCGCTGCTGACGCTGAACGACAATACCGAACAGGTCGGCGCGATGGCGACCGTCAGCTACAAGCCTGGCGCGCAAACCGTGCTGACCCTGATCGGCAATGCTTCCAACACCAAATCGCTGAGCGATGACCGCCACGCCAATCACCGCGATGTACGCCTGAACCTGGCGCGTACCTATAGCGCGCGCCTGAGCGCCAGCGTGGAATTGCGGCACGTGAAAGGTGCTACGGGCCTGGGCAGCGTGCGTTACACGGAGAATGCCGTGTCCGCGATGCTGGCATCCAAATTCTAAGCACTAGGGTTTCTCATGTATGAAAGTTATTATGGGCTGAGCGACAAGCCCTTCCGCCTGCGGCCCGACCCGCACTTCTTCTATGGCAGCAAGGGCCACAAGCGGGCCATGGCTTACCTGGAATACGGCCTGTCGCAAGGCGAGGGCTTCATCGTCATCACCGGCGAAGTCGGTGCCGGCAAGACCACCCTGGTGCGCAACCTGTTCAACCAGATCGAGTCGGACAAGATCGTCACCTGCCACCTGGTCAACACCCACCTCGATTCCGACGATGTGCTGCGCGGCGTGGTGGGCGGCTTCGGCCTGTCCTGTGAGGACACGGCCAGCAAGACCACCCTGCTGGGACGTCTGGAACTGTTCCTGCGCCAATGCGAGCAGGACGGCCGGCGTGCACTGCTGGTGGTTGACGAAGCGCAGAACCTGACGCCGAAAGTGGTGGAAGAATTGCGCATGCTGTCCAACTTCCAGACCGACGACAAATCGCTGCTGCAGACCTTCCTGCTGGGCCAGCCGGAATTCCGCGCCACCCTGCACAGCCCCGGCATGTCGCAGCTGCGCCAGCGCGTGATCGCGACTTACCACCTGGGGCCGATGGACAGTACAGAGAGCCAGGCCTATATCGAGCACCGCATGCGCACCGTGGGCTGGAGCGGCAATCCGCACCTGACTCCGGCCGCCTATGCCGCCGTGTTCGAATACACCGGCGGCATCCCGCGCAAGACCAATCATTTGATGGACCGCCTGCTGTTGATGGGATTCCTGGAAGAGATGACGGAATTCACCGATTCCGACGTCGACACCGTAATCCGCGATATCGCGCAGGAATTCCAGCCGCCGCCAGCCGATGCGGCGCCGGCCGAGCCGGGCCACAACGGTGCGCATCATCCTGGCGCAGAGCCTGAAATGACGCTTGGCGGCCAATACCCGGCCGTGCTGGACGAGCGCATGATGCGCGTCGAGAAATCCCTGACGTCGGTACTGTCGATCCTGAAGAAGATCGTGCGTTCGCCGTCGTCCTATAACATCCATCAGGACAGCAACGAATGAGTCCCTTCCGTATCCTGTGCGTCGTCGGCGCGCGGCCGAATTTCATGAAGATGGCGCCGATCATGGCCGCCTTCGCGCAGCTCAAGCCACAAGTGGAAGCGCTGCTGGTGCACACCGGCCAGCACTACGACGTGGCCATGAACCAGCAATATTTTGATGCCCTCGGCATTCCAAGCCCGGACATCAACCTGGAAGTCGGCTCCGGCAGCCACGCCCAGCAAACCGCCGAAGTGATGAAGCGCTTCGAACCGGCCATGGACGAAGTGCAGCCGGCCGCCGTGCTGGTGGTGGGCGACGTCAATTCCACCATCGCCTGTGCGCTGGTGGCGGCCAAGAAGGGCGTGCCCGTGATCCACGTGGAAGCGGGCCTGCGCAGCTTCGACCGCGCCATGCCGGAAGAAATCAACCGCCTGCTGACCGACCAGCTGTCGGACCTGCTGTTCACCACGGAGGAAAGCGGCGCCGAGAACCTGGCCAAGGAAGGCATTGGCGGCGAACGCGTGCACTTCGTCGGCAACGTGATGATCGACACCCTGCGCGCCAACCTGGCGCGCGCCATCCCGGCCGGCAAAATCGCCGCCGACGCCGGCCGCCCGGACTTCAAAGCCGGCAAGGGCGAATACGCGGTGTTGACCCTGCACCGTCCATCGAATGTGGACGACAAGGCCGTGCTGCAAGGCTTGCTGGAAACCGTCGCGAAAATTTCGACCACCACGCCGGTGCTGTTCCCTGTGCACCCCCGCACCCGCGCCACCATCGAGAAGTTTGGCCTGAGCCACCTGCTCGACCGTCCGGAAGTGCTGCTGCTGCCGCCTATGGGTTACCTGGAGATGCTGGGCCTGATGAAGGATGCGCGCGTCGTGCTGACCGACTCCGGCGGTATCCAGGAAGAGACCACGGCGCTGGGCACTGCGTGCATCACGCTGCGCAATAACACCGAGCGTCCGATCACGGTCGACGAGGGCACCAACACCATCGCCGGCAACGACCCGGCGCACATTCTGGCCGCGTACGAAGCGCAGATGGCAGGCGCCGGCAAGGCCGGCCGCATCCCGCATTTCTGGGATGGCCGCGCCGCCGAACGCATCGCCGCCATCGTCCTGGATTGGCTGAAGGCGCGGAGCTGAACATGGGTACGGCAGTACGCAATGCGATGACCATCGATGTGGAAGACTACTTCCAGGTGTCGGCGTTCGCGCCGCATATCAGCCGCGAAAGCTGGCCGCAGCGCGAGTGCCGCGTAGAAGCGAATATCGACCGCGTGCTGTCCATCCTGGAGGCGGGTAATGCCAAGGGGACCTTCTTCACCCTGGGCTGGATCGCCGAGCGCTATCCGGAGATGGTGCGGCGTATCGTGGCCGGCGGCCACGAACTGGCCAGCCACGGCTACGGCCACCTGCGCGCCTCCGACCAGTCGCGCGAGCAGTTCATGGAAGACATCTCGAGCAGCAAGGAGATCCTCGAGGATATCGGCGGCCAGCAGGTAATCGGTTATCGCGCGCCGAGCTTTTCCATCGGCCCCGGTAACCTGTGGGCGCTGGATGCGCTGCAGGAGGCGGGCTACCGCTACAGCTCCTCGATTTATCCGATTGCGCATGACCACTACGGCATGCCGGACGCGCCGCGCTTTGCCTTCCATCCGAATGGCGAGCAGGGATTACTGGAAGTGCCGATCACCACGGTGCGTATCGGCCAGCGCAACTTGCCCGCGGGCGGCGGCGGCTATTTCCGCCTGCTGCCTTATGCGCTGTCGCGCGCCATGATGCGCCGCGTGAACAAGGAAGATGGGCAGGCGGCGATTTTCTACTGCCATCCGTGGGAACTCGACCCGGGCCAGCCGCGGCCTGAAGGACTGGGGCTGAAGACGCGCTTCCGGCATTACGTCAACCTGCACCGCATGGAGTCGCGCATCAGGGCTTTGACGCGCGATTTCGCGTGGGACCGCATGGATCGTATTTTCCTGGGGCAGCCATGACGTCGATTATTGAAGCGGCTGCGGAACGACGCGCAGCGCGGGCCAAGGCGGAAGCGGAAGCTGCGACTGCATTAGCGGTCGCAGCCGGAAAACCGGCAAACCAGTGTCAGGCACAAGAGCCTGACACTTGCCACGCGGCCGCCGCGGACGGGTGTCAGGCTCTTGTGCCTGACACCGGGTTACCGGTTTTAGTCCAACTGCTAGGAACAGGCGCCGAAGAACGCGCCCGCTGGGACGCCTTCATCCAAGCCTGCCCCGAAGCCACCTTCTTCCACCGCGCCGGCTGGCAAACCATCCTCGAGCAATGCTACGGCAAGCAAACCTGGTTCTTCTACGTTGAAGAGGGCGGCGTGATCACCGGCGTGCTGCCGCTGGCGCGCATGAAAAGCCGCATGTTCGGCCACTACCTCGCGTCCTTGCCTTTCTGCGTCTATGGCGGCGTGGCCGCGACCACCGACACCGCCCGCAAGCTGCTCGACCAGGCCGCCGAAGAACTGGCCGCCTCGCTGAACGTCGGCCACCTCGAATACCGCAACTACGCGCCCGCCCACCCGAACGATCCGAGGTGGCAAGGCAAGGACCTGTACTACACTTTCCGCAAAGAGATCAGCAGCGACGACGAAGCCAATATGAACGCCATTCCGCGCAAGCAGCGCGCGATGGTGCGCAAGGGCATCAAGTGCAATCTCGAAGGCGTGGTGGACGATAATGTCGATCGCATGTTTACCGCCTATGCGCATAGCGTGCATCGCCTCGGCACCCCGGTCTTCCCGAAAAAATACTTCGCCATGCTGAAGGAAGTGTTCAAGGACGACTGCGAAGTGCGCGTCATCCAGCAGGACGGCAAATTGGTGGCCGCCGTACTGAGTTTCTTCTTCCGCGACGAAGTGCTGCCTTATTACGGCGGCGGCATGGACATTGCACGCGACGTTGCCGGCAATGACTTCATGTACTGGAACCTGATGCAGGCTTCCGCCGCCAAGGGCTACCGCGTATTTGATTTCGGCCGCAGCAAGAAGGGCACCGGCGCTTTCGACTTCAAGAAGAACTGGGGCTTCACCGCCCAGCCGATTCCTTACGAATACCAGCTGTTCGCTTCCGACACCATGCCCGACGTGAACCCGCTCAATCCGAAATTCCAGCTCTTCATCAAGCTGTGGAAGACGATGCCGATCCCGCTGGCCAATGCGCTCGGCCCATTCATCGTCAAGCACCTGGGATAAATCGTGGAAGACCTGCTGTTATTGGTGCATCGTATGCCCTATCCGCCCAATAAGGGCGACAAGATCCGTTCCTGGCACCTGCTCAAGCACCTGGCGCAACGCTATCGCGTGCACCTGGCGACCTTCGTCGACGACCCGGACGACTGGCAGCACGTGCCGGTGCTGCAGGAGATCTGCGCCTCGACTCATTTCGTCGGCCTTGCACCGCGCGCCGCGCGCGTGCGCAGCCTGGGCGCGCTGCTGCGCAACCGCTCGCTGTCCTACGACTATTACCGCAACGCCGGCATGCAGCGCTGGGTCGACGGCACGATGCGGCAGCATGGCATCGGCCGCATCGTGGTGTTCTCTTCGCCAATGGCGCAGTATGCCGACGCCTGGCCGCAAGCGCGCCGCGTGATTGATTTCGTCGACGTCGATTCCGACAAATGGCGCCAGTATGCCGAGCGCAAGGTATGGCCTGCCAGCATGGTATTCAGCTATGAAGCGAGCCGCCTGCTGCGCTATGAGCGCGAGATTGCCGCCAGTTTCGATGCCTCGCTGTTCGTATCCGAGCCTGAAGCGCAGCTGTTCCGCAGCCTGGCGCCGGAAAGCGCCGCGCGCATCGGCAGTTTCAGCAACGGCGTTGATACCGCTTTCTTTGCGCCGAATGACTATGCCAATCCATATGCCGCCGGCGAGAAAGCGCTGGTGTTCTGCGGCGCCATGGACTACTGGCCGAATATCGACGCCGTGCAATGGTTCGCCGCCGAAGTGCTGCCGGCCTTGCGCGCGCGCGACCCGGCCGTGCGCTTTGTGATCGTCGGCGCCCGACCGGCGGCCGAAGTGCAGGCGCTCGCCAGCCAGCCCGGCATCACCGTGACCGGCACCGTGCCCGACGTACGCGCCTACGTGGCGCACGCTACCCTGTCAGTGGCTCCGCTGCGTGTGGCGCGCGGCATCCAGAACAAAGTACTGGAAGCGATGGCCATGGCGCGCCCGATCCTGGTCACGCCTCAGGCGCTGGAAGGCATCGAGGCTGAAGTCGGCCGCGAACTGCTGCTGGCCGCAGATGCGCAGCAATGGATAGACGCCGCGACGCAAGCGCTGGCCGGCCCGCAAGCGGCGCTGGATGCGCTGGGCCAGGCGGCACGTGAGCGCGTGCTGTCGGCTTACAGCTGGGACGCCCGGCTGTCGCCGTTGGACCGAATGATCGAAACCCAGGCTGCGCCAGCTACTGCGCCAGCCCCAGCCCTGTGGACGACCGCATGAATACCCTACCTTCCTCCGGACCGGCTGCCGCGGCAGTCGAGGCGCCCGCGCCGCAAGCAGGAGCGCGCAATGCGCTGCTGGTGGCGCTGGTCATGTTGCTGCCGCTGCTGGTGTTCCATGCGACCGCGCTGGACCTGGCCAGCATCTGGCATCGCTCCGAAACTTTCGCGCACGGCTTCCTGATCCTGCCGATCAGCCTGTGGCTGGTGTGGCGCCAACGCGCCGCGCTGGCGCAACTGCCGCTGCAACCTTACTGGCCTGCCTTGCTGGGATTGGCCGCCTGCGGCGCCGCCTGGCTGTTGGCCGACCTGGTCGAAGTGGGCATCGTGCGTCAGTATGCGCTGGCCTTCATGTTGCCGTTGACGGTGATGGCGGTGCTGGGCAAGCGCATCGCCTGGGCCCTGCTGTTCCCGCTGTTCTTCATCCTGTTCGCGGTACCGGTAGGCGAGGGCTTGATCCCGCCGCTGATCGACATGACCGCCAATTTCACCATCGATGCTTTGCGCTTGACGGGCATCCCGGTCCTGCGCGACGGCAATAGCTTCTCCATCCCGACCGGCAATTGGTCGGTGGTGGAAGCGTGCAGCGGCCTGCGCTACCTGATTTCCTCGATCACCCTGGGCTGCCTGTTTGCCTACCTGAGCTATCGCACCGCGTGGCGCCGCGCCGCCTTCGTGCTGGCCTCGGTGATTGTGCCGCTGGTGGCCAACGGCCTGCGCGCCTATATGATCGTGATGATGGGGCACCTGAGCGGCATGACCATGGCAGTCGGCGTCGACCACCTGATTTACGGCTGGGTGTTCTTCGGCATCGTGATGCTGCTGCTGTTCTGGATTGGCGGTTTCTGGCGCGAAGACCACCAAGCTGCCGCCGCTGCTTCGGCCACGGCGGTTCCACTGCTGCCGCTGCCAATGCGTTCACTGGCCGGTGGCGCCGTTGCGGTCCTGGCCGTGCTGGCAGTATGGCCGGCCGTGGCAGGCCGTGTCGACCAGGCCGGCCCGCAGGCTGCGCCCGTCACGCTGGCGCTGGCCTCGCCGACGCCCGCTGGCGAAGAGTTCACTGCGTGGGAACCGGACTTCCCGGCCGCTACGACTACCTTGCGCAAGAGCTTTGCCGGCAAGCAGCCGGTTGGCGTGACCGTGCTGTTCTACCGCGACACCCCGGGCGGCGCCAAGCTGGTCAGCTCCACCAATCGCATCGGCATGAACAAGAATGAATTCCGCGAAAACAGCAGCGCCCTGCGCGACGAGAACTTCGCCGGCCACCACATGGCCGTGCGCGAAGCCCTGCTCGGCGTGGAAGGACGGCGCCTGCTGGTGTGGCAGTGGTACTGGGTCAATGGCAGCATGACTAGCAGCAACTATGTTGGCAAATTGTTACAAGCGCAGGCGAAATTACTGGCGGGCAGCGGTGACGGTGCTGCCGTAATGGTATTCTCGCCCTACGATGAAGACCCAGCCGTGGCGCGCACTGCCTTGCGTGCCTTCCTGGACAGCAACCTGAAGCCACTGGAGCAAACCCTGGCCAGTACCCGGCGTCCCTGATTCTTGCCATGAACGACATTCCTCTCATCGTCCACCTGACGTATACGCTTGATTTTGGCGGCATGGAAAACCTCATGGTGGAGCGCATCAACCGCATGCCGGCCGAGCGCTATCGCCACGCCATCGTATGCCTGACGCGCATCAACCCTGAGTTCGTGAAGCGCATCAACCGGCCTGGCGTCACCGTCTGTTCCCTGGAAAAACAGCCCGGCCTCTCGCTTGCCACGCATGCCGCGCTATGGCGCCTGCTGCGCCAGATGCAGCCCACTGTGCTGCATAGCTATAACTTCTCGGCCATCGAATATGCACCGGCTGCACTGCTGGCCGGCGTGCCGGTGCGCGTGAACGGCGCCCATGGCCGCGACCACACCGACCCGGACGGCAGCAACCGCAAACATAATTTCCTGCGCCGCCTGATGCTGCCTTTCTACGACGTGTGCTACGCCAATTCGGCCGCCATGGAAAAGTGGAACCGTGACGTGATCGGCGTATCGAAGGATAAGAGCCGCATGCTGGCCAACGGCACCGATGCGGAACGCTTCCGCGTACGCCGCGATGGCGAAGCGCGCCCCTTCTTCAATAACGGCGAGGTGGTGATCGGCACCGTCGGCCGCGCGCAGGACGTGAAAGACCACGCCACCCTGGTCGACGCCTTCCTGCTGCTGCGCGAGCTCATGCCGCAGTACCGTGAAAAGCTGCGCCTTGCCATCGTCGGCGACGGGCCGCTGCTGCAAAAGCTGCGCGATAAGGTGGCAGCTGCCGGCGCGGCCGACGTGGTGTGGCTGCCGGGCGCGCGCAACGACGTGCCGGAAATCCTGCGCAGCTTCGATATCTTTGCCATGTCGTCGATCGCAGAAGGCACACCCGGCTCCGCGCTGGAAGCCATGGCCAGCGGCCTGCCCATCGTGGGCACGCGCGTAGGCGGCATCCCGGAAGTGATCGACAACGGTATCACCGGCCAGCTCGTGCCGGCATCGAATGCGGCAGCCATGGCGTCGGCGCTGAAACACTATGTGGAGGCGCCGGCTCTTGCGCGCCGCCACGGCCAGGCGGGCCGCGACAAGGTGCTGCGCAAATACAGCATGCCGGCCATGGTGGCCGCCTACCAGGACATGTACGACAGCTTGTGCGAACGCAAGCTCAAAATAAGAAGGCCAGTACCATCATGTGCGGAATAACAGGGATCATGGATGCGCGCGGCGGGCGCGCGGTCGACGAGGCGCTGCTGCGCCGCATGAACGACACCCAGCACCATCGCGGACCCGACGAGGGCGACACCTATATCGAACCAGGCATTGGCTTCGGCCACCGCCGCCTGTCGGTGATCGACATCGCCATGGGCCAGCAGCCGCTCGGCAACGAGGATGGCAGCGTCATGGTCTGCTACAACGGCGAAATCTACAACTACCGCGAATTGACCGCTGAGCTGAAAGAACTGGGCCATACATTCAAGACCAAGAGCGACACCGAAGTCATCGTGCACGCCTGGGAGCAATGGGGCGAGGATTGCGTGCACCACTTCCGCGGCATGTTCGCCATCGGCCTGTGGGACCGCAACAAGCAGGTGATGTTCCTGGCGCGCGACCGCCTGGGCGTCAAGCCGCTGTTCTACGCCATGACTCCGGACGGCTGGTTCGCTTTCAGCTCCGAATTGAAGGCGCTGCGCATGCATCCGTCGCTGCCGCGCGAGATCGATCCGCGCGCCGTGGAAGACTACTTCGCCTACGGTTATGTACCGGAGCCGAAGACCATTTACAAGGGCGCGCTCAAACTGTCGCCGGGCTTCCGCCTGACCCAGAAAGTCGGCGCGCCATTGGCCCAGCCCGAGCAGTTCTGGGACGTGCCGTTCAAGCTGCACGAAAAGATGACCGAGAGCGACGCCCAGGGCGAGCTGGTTGAGCGCCTGCGCGAAGCGGTGAAGATCCGTCTGGTGGCGGAAGTGCCGCTGGGCGCTTTCCTGTCCGGCGGCGTCGATTCCTCCGCCGTGGTGGCGATGATGGCAGGCCTTGGCGACGGCCCGGTACACACCTGCTCGATCGCCTTCAAGGACAAGGCTTTCGACGAATCCGAATATGCGCAGAAGGTCGCGCAGCAGTACAAGACCGATCACTTCGTCGAAACCGTCGACACCGACGACTACGGCCTGCTCGACACCCTGGCCGGCCTGTACGATGAACCGTATGCCGACAGCTCCGCCATCCCGACCTACCGCGTGTGCCAGCTGGCGCGCAAGCGCGTGACGGTGGCCCTGTCCGGCGACGGCGGCGACGAGAACCTGGCCGGCTACCGCCGCTACCGCTATGCGATGGCGGAGGAGAGCGTGCGCGGACGCATCCCGCACGGCCTGCGCAAGCCGGTGTTCGGCACCCTGGGCCGCTTGTACCCGAAGGCCGACTGGGCGCCGCGCGTGTTCCGCGCCAAGACTACCTTCGAAGCGTTGTCGCGCGACCTGGTGGAAGGCTATTTCCACGGCGTCTCGATCATGTCCGACGCGATGCGTGCGCAGCTGTTCTCGGACAAGTTCCGCCAGCAGCTGCAAGGCTACCGCGCCATCGAGGTGATGCGCGGCCATGCGGACAAGTCGCCGACCGACGATCCGCTGTCGATGATCCAGTACCTGGACATGAAGACCTACCTGCCGGGCGATATCCTGACCAAGGTGGACCGCGCCTCGATGGCGCACGCGCTGGAAGTGCGGGTGCCGCTGCTGGACCACAAGCTGGTGGAGTGGATTTCCGGCTTGCCGCCGGAAATGAAGCTGCGCGGCAGCGAGGGCAAATACATCTTCAAGAAGGCGATGGAGAAATACCTGCCGGAAGATATCCTGTACCGCAAGAAGCAAGGCTTTGCGGTGCCCCTTGCAGCATGGTTCCGCGGCCCGTTGCGCGAGCGCGTGCAACAAGCCTTGCTGGGCCCAAACCTGGCTGCCACCGGCATCTTCAACCAGCAGTTCCTGCGCCAGATGGTGGAGCAGCATTTGAGCGGTCGCCGCGATTACAGCGCCCCGATTTGGACGGTGCTGATGTTCGAAGCCTTCCTGCGCAAGGAAATGGCAGCATGAGCATCCGCATCCTCCACGTTCTCGATCACTCGATTCCGCTGCACAGCGGCTATACCTTCCGCACACGCTCCATCCTGCGCGAACAGCGTGCGCTGGGCTGGCAGACTTTCCATATCACCGGCCCGAAACAAGGTAAGGTCGACGTGCTGCGCGAAACCGTGGACGGCCTGGACTTCTTCCGCACCCAACCTGCAACGGGCCTGATGGCGAAACTGCCGGTACTGAACCAGGTGGCCGTCATCGACGCCCTGGCCGCACGCCTGCTGGAAGTTGCGAAAGAGGTCAAGCCGGACGTGCTGCACGCCCATTCGCCGGCCCTGAACGCCGTCGCTGCGCTGCGCGTGGGCCGCAAGCTGGGCATCCCGGTGGTGTACGAAATCCGCGCCTTCTGGGAAGACGCAGCGGTGGACCACGGCACCAGCAAGGAATGGGGCCTGCGCTACCGCATGACGCGCGCGCTGGAAACCTGGGCCCTGCAGCGCGTGGACTTTGCCACCACGATTTGCGAAGGCTTGCGCGCCGAAATCGCCGGCACGCGCGGCATCCCGGCCAGCAGGATCGAAGTGATCCCGAACGCAGTCGACATCGCGGACTTCGCGGTGGGCGGCCAGCCCGAGCCGCAACTGGCCGCCAGCCTGGGCCTGGAAGGCAAGACGGTGCTGGGCTTTATCGGCTCCTTCTATGCCTATGAAGGCCTGGACCTGCTGCTCGACGCGGTGCCGGCCATGCTGGCCCAGCGTCCCGAATTGCGCGTGCTGCTGGTGGGCGGCGGGCCGCAGGACCAGGCTTTGCGCGCCCAGGCCGAACGCCTCGGTATTGCCGGCCAGGTAGTGTTCACCGGCCGCGTGCCGCACAGCGAAGTGCAGCGCTATTACGACCTGGTCGACGTGCTGTGCTACCCGCGCCACAAGATGCGCCTGACCGACCTGGTGACGCCGCTCAAGCCGCTGGAAGCGATGGCGCAAGGGCGCCTGATGGCCGCCTCCGATGTCGGCGGCCACAAGGAATTGATCGAGGACGGCCGCACCGGTGTGCTGTTTAAGGCGGAAGATCCGCGGGCGCTGGCCAGCAAGGTCCTGGCGCTGCTCGATGCGCCGCACACATGGCAGGAATTCCGCCTGCAGGGGCGCCGCTTCGTGGAAGCTGAGCGCAACTGGGCCGCCAGCGTGGCGCGCTACCGCCATGTCTATGGAAGTGTGCTTGGCGCCGGCGCCGCACGCGATGCGGTGGCGGCATGAGGGATACGGCTATGGATCGCCTGAAAGTCGGGTTGGTGGGGCCGCTGCCACCGCCCTCGGGCGGCATGGCCAACCAGACTTTGCAACTGGCCTCGCTGCTGCGCAGTGAAGGCGTGGAAGTGGAAACGATCCAGGTCAATGCCCCCTACAAGCCGGCGTGGGCGGCCAGGCTGAAAGGCGTGCGCGCACTGTTCCGCATGCTGCCCTACCTTGGCGCGCTGTGGTCGGCCGCCGGCCGCGTTCAGGTCTTCCATGTGATGGCCAATTCCGGCTGGTCCTGGCATTTGTTCGCAGCACCGGCAATCTGGATCGCGCGCCTGCGCGGCAAGCCGGTGGTAATCAATTACAGGGGAGGGGAGGCCGATGCCTTCTTGTCCCGCTCACGCCGCGCGGTGGGCGCCAGCCTGGCCCGCGCCGATGCGCTGATCGTGCCGTCCGGTTTCCTGGAAGCGGTGTTCGGCAAATACGGCTTTGCCGCAAGCGTGGTACCCAACATCATCAACCTGGAGCGCTTCAATCACGCTCCCGCCGCGCCGGGCGCGGGCCCGCGCCTGCTGGTAGCACGCAACTTGGAACCTATCTACGACAACGCCACGGCGCTGCGCGCCTTCGCCCTGGTGCGCGCCGCGCAGCCGCACGCCACCCTGGTGATCGCCGGCTCGGGCCCGCAGCGCGCCGAGCTGGAAATCCTGGCGCGCGAGCTGGGCGTGGCCGACCGCGTCACTTTCACCGGCCGCGTCGACAACCACGCCATGGCGCAGTTGTACCGCAATGCCGACATGATGCTGAACTGCAGCCTGGTCGACAATATGCCCAATTCCGTGCTGGAGTCGCTGGCCTGCGGTGTGCCGGTTGTCAGTACCAATGTGGGCGGCGTACCCTACCTGGTGGAAGACGGCCGCACCGCGCTGCTGGTGCCTGCCGCCGCGCCGGAGCAGATGGCGCAAGCCGTGCTGCGCCTGTGCGCCGAGCCGGCGCTGGCCGCCAGCCTGCGTGAAGCCGGCCTGCACCAGGTGCAGCAATACACCTGGCACAATGTACGTCCGCGCCTGCTGGACGTCTACCGCAGCGTAATGAGCCCGACATGATGTACACCGCCCTCGTATCCAAGCTGATCTTCCCGCTGCAGGAGCGCTTCAAGCAGCACCGCAGCGTATCCGTGCGGCGCCAGATGGAGCAATCGCAGTATTGGCCCGAAACCCGCCTGCGCGAGCTGCAGCTTGAACGCCTGCGCACTTTATTGCAGAAGGTGCAGGCCAAGGTGCCGTATTACCGCGACCTGTTCCGCGAGCTGGGCTTCGACCCGGCGCGCGACCTGCAATCGCTGGACGACCTGCGCCGCCTGCCGCTGACCGACAAGGCCACCATCCGCAAGGCCGGCGAACGCATGAAGGCGGAAGATGCCGTCGGCCTGGCGCGCTTCAACACCGGCGGCTCCAGCGGCGAGCCGCTGATTTTCTTCATCGGCAAAGAGCGTGTCAGCCACGACGTTGCCGCCAAGTGGCGCGCCACGCGCTGGTGGGGCGTGGATATCGGCGACCCGGAAATCGTGGTGTGGGGCTCGCCCATCGAACTGGGGGCGCAGGACCGCATGCGCGCCTGGCGCGACCGCGTGATGCGCACCCGCCTGCTGCCTGCCTTTGAAATGTCGGCGCCCAAGCTGGACGGCTTCGTGGACGCCATCCGCGAGCGCCGCCCGCGCATGCTGTTCGGCTATCCGTCGGCGCTGTCGCACATCGCACGTTACGCGCGCGGCAAGGGGCAGCGCATGGACGACCTGGGTGTTAAAGTGGCCTTCGTCACCTCCGAGCGCCTGTACGACGAACAGCGGCAGCAGATCGAGCAAACCTTCGGCTGCCCGGTGGCCAATGGCTACGGCGGGCGCGACGCGGGCTTCATCGCCCACCAATGCCCTGATGGCGGCATGCACATCACGGCCGAGGACATCATCGTGGAAACCATCGGCGCCGACGGCCAACCGGTGGCGCGCGGCACGCCGGGCGAAATCGTGGTGACCCACCTGGCAACGGGCGACTTCCCCTTCATCCGCTACCGCACCGGCGACGTCGGCGTGCTCGATACCGAGCCATGCCGCTGCGGCCGCGGCTTGCCGCTGCTGAAGGAAATCCAGGGCCGCTCCACCGACTTCCTGGTGGCGCAGGACGGCACCGTGATGCACGGCCTGGCCCTGATCTACATCCTGCGCGACCTGCCGCAGGTAAAGGCATTCAAGATCGTGCAGGAAAGCCTGCAGCACACGAACGTGCAAGTGGTGCTGGAGGGCGCGCTGGACGAAGCGCTGCGCGACAAGATCGTGGCCGGTTTCCGCGCCCGCCTCGGAGCGGGCGTTGAAGTGGCGGTCGAACAGGTGGCGCAAATCGCGCCGGAAAAATCGGGCAAGTTCCGTTACGTAATCAGCAAGGTGTCGACATGAGGGACGTACTCATTACCCTGATGGTGTTTGGCTCGCTGCCCTTCATCCTGCGCAACCCGTCGTACGGCATGGCGGCCTGGATCTGGATCAGCGTGATGAATCCGCATATGCAGGGCTGGGGCTTTGCGCGCACCTTCCCGTTCGCCGCGATTATTGCCGTGGTCACCATGGTGTCGATCCTGATCAACCGCGAGCGTTTCCGGCTGCCGATGACTGGCGTGGTGTGGGCCTTCCTGGCCTTCGTCGCCTGGATGACGTTAGGCACGCTGTTCGCCTTCTACCCCGACCGGGTCGGCGAGCAGCTGAACAAAGTCCTCAAGATCATGGGCATGTCGCTGATCGTGCTGATGCTGCTGAAGAACCGCGAACACGTCAAATGGCTGATCTGGACCGTGGTGATTTCGCTCGGCTTCTACGGCGTCAAGGGCGGCATCTTCACCCTGGTGAACGGCGGCGCCTACCGCGTGTGGGGGCCGACCGGCACCTTCATCGACGGCAATAACGAAATTGCGCTGGCGCTGGTAATGAACATCCCGCTGATGTATTACCTGATGGACCAGATCGAAAACAAATGGGGCAAGCGCGCCATGCTGGCGTCGATCGGCCTGTGCGCGATCGCCTCGCTCGGTTCTTATTCGCGCGGCGCGGCGCTGGCGCTGGCAGCCATGCTGGCCTTCATGTGGCTGAAGAGCAAGCACAAGATCAAGCTTGGCCTGGTGCTGGCCATCGTGGTGCCGCTGGCGCTGATGTTCATGCCGGAGCAGTGGCACTCGCGCATCGACACCATCAACAGCTATGAGCAGGATGCTTCAGCCATGGGCCGCATCAATGCCTGGAGGATGGCGTTCAATCTTGCCAATGATCGCCCGCTGTTTGGCGGCAGCTTCGAGGTCTACACGCGTGAAATCTTCTCGCGCTACGCGCCGGTGCCGGACGATATCCACGCGGCCCACTCGATTTATTTCCAGGTGCTGGGCGAGCATGGCTGGGTGGGCCTTGGCCTGTACCTCCTGCTTGGCTTGATGACCTGGCGCGCCGGCACCTGGGTGCTGCAACACGCGCGTTATGTGGATGAACTCCAGTGGGCATGCGATATGGTGCGCATGATCCAGGTTTCGCTGTTGGGCTTCATGGTGGGTGGCGCCTTCCTTAGCCTGGCGTATTTCGACGTGCCGTATTACCTGATGGCGGCGCTGGTGGCGATACGTTTGCTGGTCGAGAAAGAGCTGACGCAGCGCGCCAGCCAGGCCGTGATAAGGAGCGAAGCCGATGCCGTGGCTTGACTCCCTGGCCGGTCCGCTGGAACGCCGCCTGCTGGATTGGCTCTCGCCCGGCGGCGCCCACGGCTTGTCCATCCTGATTTACCATCGCGTACTTCCGCAGCCCGACCCGCTGTTCCCGGGTGAAGTGGACCGCGTGGAATTCGATAAGCAGCTGGCGCTGCTCAAATCGCGCTTCACTGTGCTGCCCCTGCTGGAAGCGGTGCGCCTGGCGCGCTCGGGTCGCCTGCCTGCGCGCGCGGCCTGCATCACCTTTGACGACGGCTATGCCGACAATGCGGAAGTGGCGCTGCCGCTGCTCCAACAGCATGGCCTGCATGCCACCTTCTTTATCGCCACCGGTTTCCTGAACGGCGGCCGCATGTGGAATGACAGCGTCATCGAAACCGTGCGCATGGCGCCGGCCGGCGTGCTTGATGCGCGCCACCTGGGCCTGGGCAGCCACCCGGTCAACACGCTGGACGAGCGCCGCGCCGCCATCGGCGCCCTGATCGGCCAGCTCAAATACCTGCCGATCGCGGAGCGGCAGGAGCAGGTCGACAAATTGGCCCTGTTGGCTGGCGGCCCGTTGCCGACGCGGTTGATGATGGATGATGAACAAGTGCGCCAGCTGCACCGCGCCGGCATGGGCATCGGCGGCCACACCGTCAACCACCCGATCCTCGCGCGCCTGCCGGCCGACGAGGCGCGCGCGGAAATCGCCGCCGGCAAGGCTGCATTGGAACAGTTGACCGGGGCGCCGGTACCATTGTTCGCCTATCCGAACGGCAAGCCGGGCACCGACTACCAGGCCGAGCACGTAGCAATGGTGCGCGAACTAGGTTTCGAGGCGGCAGTGTCCACCGCTTGGGGCGCCAGCCACGCGCCCGACTTTTTCCAGCTGCCGCGCTTTACGCCGTGGGACCGCAGCCCGCGCCGCTTCACGCTGCGACTGGCGCGCAACTTGCGGCTGGCGGCGCAGACGGTGCAAGCGGCAGCCGCTTAAGCGTCCGGGTTCTTACGCAATCGTGAAAGCAGGGCGGCGGTTTGCTCACTGAGCGGCAAGCCGTGCCGCCGCAACAGCTGCACATGCAGCACCAGGTTTTCCAGCACCAGCTTGGCTGATACCGCAAGTAATGTCAGGCGGCGGTCCTCCTCGCTGAAGGTCTCCATCGCGTCGGCCATTTCGCACAGATGGTTGGCCACCAGCTCGCGCAAAGCCTGTTCATCAAAGGGCAGGTCGGCGAAATCGATCGGGTCTTCCTGCTCCACTTCATGCATCAACAGCTCGAGTTCTTGCGGGGTGATACCCATGCGTGGCTCCGGTTATGCACACGGGTTTATTGTAGGCCAAAGCGCGCTAGAATAGCTTTCCCATGGCCCAGATCATCTTCACCCAGCAGTTAGCACGCTTCCTGCCGGTCCCGACGCTCGAGACTGACGCCGCCACCTTGCGCGCCGCCCTGGACGGAGCTTTTGCCGTCAATCCGCGCCTGGGCGCGTATGTGCTGGACGACCAAGGCCGCCTGCGCGCCAACGTGGTGGTGTTCATCGATGGTAAACGCAGCGAACTGGATGTACCGCTGCGCCATGATTCCAAGATCTACGTGTTGCAAGCCTTATCCGGAGGATGACATGTCAGACCGCGCTTTTATTGCAACCCGTAAGGGCTTGTTCGAGCTGGCCTACCGCAATGGCGAATGGCAGCTGGATGAGCGCAAGTCCTTCTACGGCGATCCGGTGTCGATGGTGCTGCACGATGCGCGCGACGGCGCCACGTATGCCTGCCTGAATCTGGGCCATTTCGGTGCGAAAATGCACCGGCGAGATGCCGGCAGCGAAGAGTGGAAGGAAATCGCGGTGCCGGCCTATCCGTCCAAGCCGGAATCCAGCACCGACAAGATCGACTGGACCCTCAAGCAAATCTGGTCGCTGGAAGCGGGCGGTCCCGACCAACCCGGCGTGCTCTGGGCCGGCACCTTGCCCGGAGGCCTGTTCCGTTCGAACGACCGCGGCGAAAGCTGGCAATTGGTGGAGTCGCTGTGGAATGTCCCCGAGCGCGCACAATGGTTTGGCGGCGGCTACGACGTACCCGGCATCCACAGCATTTGCGTCGATCCGCGCGACAGCAAGTCGGTGCTGGTGGGCGTGTCCTGCGGCGGCGCCTGGGTGACGAACGATGGCGGCTCCAATTGGCAGCTGCAAACCAAGGGCATGGCAGCGCGCTATATGCCGCCCGATATGCAGGATGTGGGCGCGGTGCAGGACCCGCACCGCATCGTGCGCTGCGCAGCCGAACCGGATGTGCTGTGGTGCCAGCACCATAACGGCATCTGGCAGTCCCGCAATAATGCCGAGACCTGGGAAGAGGTGACGGCGCCGCTATCGAGTTTCGGATTCGCCGTGGCCGTGCATCCACGCGACGGCAAGTCCGCCTGGTTCGCGCCTGCAGTGGCCGACCAGCAGCGGGTGCCGGTGGAAGCGGCGCTGGCCGTCAACCGTACGGCTGATGGCGGCGCCAGCTTCGCCACCTTGCGCGACGGCCTGCCGCAAGAGCACTGCTACGACCTGGTGTACCGCCATGGCTTGGAGGTGGCCGACGATGGCAAGACCTTGCTGATGGCGTCCACCACCGGCGGCGCCTGGCTGTCCAGCAATGGCGGCGACCATTGGCAAACCATTTCCACCACGCTGCCGCCGGTGTACGCGGTGCGCTTTAATTAATGCCGTAGTAGGACAGGAACATTTCGACGGTGGCGGTGATGACCGCCTCCTGTTCCTGCTGCGTGAGCGGCGTTTTGCCCATGGCTACCTGAGGCCATAGGGCGAAAGACTTCAACTGGCCCTGCAGCATGTGCGACATGAAGGCCGGGTCGCCTGCCTTCAGCACCTTGTCTTCCTGTGCCGCACGCAGGAAGCTGGCCACGCCTTCTTCCTTCTTGCCTAGTTTGGTCATCATGTCGCCTGCACGCTGCGGCGCGTGGATCGCTTCCGCAATCGCCACCCGCACCAGGTCCAGGAAGTATTCGTCGCGCAGCATCGCCATCTTCTGGCGCATCAACTCCATCAGCTGCGGCTTGAGCGGTTTGCCTTGCTGGTAGCCGATCGCGTTCAGCACCGCGCTGCAGTCCCATAGCTCTTGCAGGATCTGCTCGAACAAATCGTCCTTGCTGGGGAAGTGGTTGTAGACCGTGCGCTTGGAGACGCCGGCGGCGGCCGCGATGCGGTCCATGCTGGTCGCCTCGAAACCGCGCGCGCGGAATTCGGCGATGGCGGCCGTGACGATGGCGGCGCGCTTGCGGTCGGTGAGTTTGTCGGCTTGGTTCATAAAGAATATTTTACACCGGGTAGTTTACTTTTCCCAAAACAGAAACTACACTGTGTAGTGTAATTCATCTACTTGGAGCCTGCTTGCCATGACCTTCACAGCCACCGAAACCCGTCCCGCCTACCGGAATGAAGCGCCGCGCCAGCAGCCAGGCTTTCTCAAGGCGCTGAAGATTTTCTGGGACTTCACTTTCAATAAACCGGCTGATACCGTGCCTGGCCAGGCTTTGCCAGTGCAAGTGCTCACTCGCGAGCAATTGCTTGCTGCGCCTGACAATACCCTGTACCGCCTGGGCCATTCGACTATCCTGATGAAGCTAAATGGCGAGTTCTGGCTGACCGATCCGGTGTTCTCCAAGCGCGCTTCGCCGGTGCAGTGGGCAGGCCCGGCGCGCTTCCATGCGCCTCCGATCAGCATCGCCGAACTGCCTCCGATCAAGGGCGTGATCCTGTCGCATAACCACTACGATCACCTCGACTACGCCGCCATCCGTCAGTTGGCGGATAAGACCGAATACTTCCTGGCGCCGCTAGGCGTGGGCGACACCCTGGTGTCCTGGGGCGTGCCAGTGGACAAGGTGCGGCAGCTGGGCTGGTGGGAATCGGTGTCGGCCGGCAGCCTGAAGCTGACCGCCACCCCGGCCCAGCACTTCTCCGGCCGCACGCTGTGGGACGGCAACAAGACGCTGTGGGGATCGTGGGTGATCGAAAGCGACGACCTGCGCGTGTTCTTCAGCGGCGATACCGGCTACTTCAAGGGTTTCAAGGAAATCGGCGACAAGTTCGGCCCCTTCGACCTGACCCTGATGGAAACCGGCGCCTACGACCCGAAATGGCCCGACATCCACATGCAGCCGAAGGAAACCATGCAGGCCCACATCGACCTGCGCGGCAAAGTCATGCTGCCGATCCACAACGGCACTTTCGACTTGGCCATGCACAGCTGGGACGACCCCTTCGAACAAATCACAGCCCTGGCCGAAGCCCGTGGTCAAACCCTGGCAACGCCGATGATCGGCGAAGCCCTCAATATCGCCCAGCCGCAAGCCACGGGCCCCTGGTGGAGGATGCCATGAAACCGTACCAGCAATTTCTCGCGCAATGGCCAATTGGGCCTTTAGAATTGCGGCATGAAAAAACTGACAATAGCACTATCAATGGCATTTTTGGCGATCGGCACGGCGATGGCGCAGACGCCCATTACTGTGCAGTCCCCGCCGCCCGTCAAGAAAGTGCCTGCGATGGTCAGGTTCGAGACCTGCGTCAAGCCGGAATGGCCTAGAGAGGCCTTACGCAAAGAACAAACCGGTGCTGTTACCTTGTCATTCTTAATTGATGCCGAAGGTAAAGTCGCAGAGAGCAAAATTCTCGAGTCGAGTGGTTTCGAGTTGCTTGATAACGCGGCGCGAAACGGCATAGAGAAATGCCGCTTTACTCCCGCGATAATTGACGGAAAGCCGACAGTCGGCTGGCAAATCATGAAATACATCTGGACCCTCGAAGAGGGTGAAGAGATGCTGCCGGACGAACGACGAGCGCTGGAAAAGCTCGCGAAAAAAGATTATGCCGAGGCTGCCGTTGGATTCCGGGTAGCTGCGGAAGAAGGAAGTCCCGAATCCCAGTTTCAATTGGCGAGGCTTCTGTTCCTTGGCGCTGGCATTGAAAAAAATACGGCGGAAGCGAGGAAATGGGTTGAGAAGGCTGCCAGCCGTGGCCATGTACTTGCGAACGCAGCTTTCGGTCAGCTGCTGTTCGATGACGGAGACCGAGACGAAGATGCTTTCCGTATGCTGATGATGGCGTCAACGAATGGTGTTCCTTCTGCAGCCTATTACCTTGGCATGTGTTTGGAAGATGGACGCGGAACCGCCCGTGATATCGAGCGCGCAAAGATCTTTTATCGTATTGCGGCCAAGGGCGGAATTTCACAGGCAAAAGAAGCCCTCGACGAGTTGGAGGCGGGAAGTAATTCCCTGTCACATTGAATCTGTAAAAAGAGGGGACGACTCAGGCTGCGACATGAATAAGTTTGCCGATAGTCTGGCCTAGCGTATTGACGGTAGGTGACTGAGGCAGCAAGCCGGAAGGGACGCGCTGTTCGATGGCGCTGTCCAGGCGAGGAGCTTTCAGGGATGGCGTCGCGGCGGCTTGGGCGCGTGTGCTGTCTTGCTGGGACTTGGTAAGGGTTTGGTTGTCGAGCTGCAGTTGCGAGCGGCTGGCGTCCAGCCGGTCTTCGTCCTGCGCGACCTGGTCGCGGTCTTGCTGGACCTTACGTTGGGCCGAGGCTACGGCAGTTTGCAGCGAATTGATGGAATTCAGGGAAACCACGGAGCAACCTTTCGCTAAGGCACTAATCTCAGGATAGGCGAAAACATGATCGAATGCTAGAGATCAGTGCGTTTTTGATAACGTTGCTAGCCGAATACTTGTTTAAGGCTTTGCGCGCTGAGCAATGATCTACTCCAAGATGTTAGCTGTTCCAGATTCGCCTTCGATAGTTTTCGACGCGTGGTTTGCGAAATGGGGCCAAAGCGTTGGGCAAGTAGCTCTTCAAGTAGTAGCGCTGCTCCTTCTTCGCGACCTTGCTCAAGACCTTGCTCAAGGCCTTGCCTCATCCCCTTCTTCATTCCTTTTTTTTCGCCCTTGTCGATGAACATTTGCTCCAGCGAGCTGACGTATTCCATTTTGCGCTCCCGTTCAAGTAAGCGGATATTTCGCCAGTAGCGCTCTTCAAGCTCTACCGGAAGGGTCATCATCCAGTTGATCGCTTTGAACAAAATTATTATGCGCTTCTTGCTCCAGCCTCGCTGGAAAAGCAGCTTGGTAAGTTGCCATTTCGCGGCGTGCGGTCGTGGGCGTTTTGCCGTGTCTGTTGCGTGTATAGGTGGGCCAATGTGACTAAGGCAAATGGGTTGCGCGATGCATTGAGCAATCCGATCCGCCCCGTGTAGTCCGCCAGCTTGGCGATGGCGTAGGAAATGCCCATCGTTGTTCCGAGCAGTTCGTTGTGGAACGAGCTCGGGCGCCAGCGGGGATCGCTGTCGGCCAATACAACCAGGCTCGCGACGGGCCGGCCATGCTGCTCGAAAATTCGGTAGTTGTAGGCTAGAACCCGGCGTGCGAGCGCATCGTCGCGCTGGGCCTGGACTTCAATGTGTACCAGCACCCAATGTTCGCTGCCATCGCCCAGGTAGACGGCGACAAGCTTGTCGGCGACGCGGCCGGCAGGGGAGTCACTGAAGCCGGCCTGCGCCAATTCCTTATCGAGGAACTGAGGGCGACGCGACCAGTCGATCTGCTCGCATAACTCGGGGAAGTAGAACTGCATGAAAGCGTGGAAGGCATGTGTCAGCACGTCTTTCCAGGGCGAGTCGTAACAGGCGATGGGGGAGCGTTGCGGCATGTAGCCAGTCTGCGGGAGGCTAGCGCTGGCAAGTTTGACGAAACACAAAAAAAGGGCGCCGCAGCCTTGGAAAATCCTGCGACGCCCGGAGGGGAACTTCGAACTACAAGGGAGGGTTACAACACAAACTCTTAGAAGCGATAGGCCAGCGACAGCTCCCAGCTGCGGCCGAACAGTGGGCGGGCGTTGATCGGGCCGCTGCTGCCGCCGGTCAGGCGGGAATTGCCTTCGGTCAGACCGAGCTCGTTGGTGATGTTGTTGCCGCTCAGGCGGATCTCGATCTTCTCGCCGATGGTGAACAGCGCACCCAGGTCAACGGTGTTGTATGAAGGCAGGTACTGCTGGTTGGCTTGGTCAGCCCAGCGGTCGCCCACGTGGGTGTAAGTGCCATACAGCTTGAGTGCATTGCCTTCACCCATCGGGATGCGGTAAGTCGGGGTGAAGCGGTATTGCAGCTTAGGCTGGCGCTGCACCAGTTTGCCTTCGGTCAGCGGATTGTCCTTGTACTTGGAATCCTGCCAGTTGCCGGACAGGCTCAGCGACAGGTCGCGGATCGGGCGTACCGCCAGTTCGACTTCCACGCCATCACCCTTGGAACCCGACACCGAATTCAGGATGGTGCCGTTAGAAAGGATCTGCTGGAAGGCGATGCCTTCAAAGTCAGTGTGGAAGTAGTTGATGTAGGCGCTGTACAGCTGGCCCGCAGTTTTGAAGCCCACTTCGTACTGCTTGATCTTCGGTGTCGGCAGGAAGTTGCGGTCATCGACCTTCGCCTGGCTGCCGGCATTGCGCAGGTCGTCGAAAGCGACGAAAGTGTGGCCCATATTGGCGCGCGCAAATACGCTGGCATCCTTCGCCAGCTTGTAGTTGCCGCCGACTGTGAAGCTGGTAGCGGAATCGCTGCGATTAAGCGCCGCGTTGGAGCCGCTCGGCATCGACGTATTGTTGTTGTACACGGTCAGCGGGTTGTTGTCCGTGTCGCCGCTGGTCAGGTTCGAGATAGTGGCGTTCAGCTTTTGGCGCTCACGGCGCACACCGCCGTCGATCTTGATCTTGTCGTTGACCTTCCATTCATTGGCCGCGAACAGTGCGGTGTTGCTGCCATCATAGGAAGCGTTTGGCGCATAGAACACGCCGCCATCGGTGCCATTGTTGGAAACGATCACGCCGTTATTCAGCTTCACGTTGATCAGTCGCGCGTTCGGGACGGCGGTCATCAGGTGGCTATTGCCCAGGTACCACACATCATCCGACGAGTAGTTGGCGAAGTAGCCGCCCACGGTCAGGGTATTGTCTTGGATCCACTCCTTGCTGACGCGGATTTCGTCGGTGAAGGATTTCAGTTTTTTCTCGACAGCCCACAAGCCGGCCTGCACAACTTGCTGGTTGGCTGCGACCGGCGTGCCGTCCAGATAAGTAGCGGTGGCGGTGGTGCCGCCATTAGCTGCCAGCGCGGCATTGTTGTAGTCCGACATGCTCAGCGGGTTATTACCGGTGAACATAGCGATGGTGTTCAGCTTGCCATCGAAGTGATTGAACTTGTTGGACACATTCCAGCCATTGAAGTTCTGGTCGAATTCCATGCCAAGCACGGTGGACTTCAAGCCGCGGCCATCGCCCAGGTCGTAGTTCAGGGTTTTGCCTGGTGCGGCTTCCACGGTGAAGCGCCGCATTTCATTGCTCATCAGCGTGCCCTTGAGCGGATCGAAGCCCGGGAATTCGCTGATGGTGCGGCCTTCGTGGCTGGAGATTAGCGGCACGCCGGTGTAGAAGGCGTTCTTGTCATCGGTGCGGCGTACATAGAAAGTGGCTTCGCCCTGGTCCAGTTTCTTTGTCAGGGTAGCGGTGACCTGGCCGCCGTCATCCGATGGGAAGCCGGAATTGCGAACGCCATGGGTGTTGCGGTAGAAGCCGCCGATGGTGCCGTACCAGCCATCCGAGATCTTGCCGCCGTAGAAGACGTCAACGCGGCGCAGCTCGCCGGTGCCAGTGGTGAAGCGTACCGAACCCTCCGGCGTATCCGTACCCTTTTTCAAGATGAAGTTCATGGTCGCGCCCGGTTGGCCGCTGGAGAAGATGGTGCTTGGGCCGCCGCGCAGCACTTCCACGCGCTCGATGGTGTCATCCAGGCGGAAGGCCGACGAGCCTTCAAAGAAAGACAGGGTGGAAACCGGATACAGCGGATTGCCCTGCATCTGCACCGACACGAACGGGGAGTCGGAGCCGGAAGGGAAGCCGCGCACCTGGATATTGGCGCCGGACTGGCCGCCGGTCGATTCGGCAAATGCGCCTGGCACCAGTTTCATGACGTCGGCAGTGCTGATCGGGGCGGCTTGTTTGAGCTGTTCTTCGGAGGCGGTGGTAATGGAGAATGCGGAGTCCAGCTTGCGCACGCCGCGGGCAGAGGCCACACCGGTCACGACCACTTGCTGGATTTCTTTCTGTACTGCATCTGCTGGTGCAGGAGCTGGTGCTGCTTCCTGTCCAGCGGCCTGGGCCTGGCCGATCAGGGTCAGTACAGCGATGGAAATGGACGACAACAGGAACTTCCGATGGTTTTTCATGTCTCTCTTCTTTCGATTTATGTGATTCGGCTTTCCAAGGCCTGACCATTGAAACAAGAAATGATATCGATGTCAATCTAAATGTTATCGATGTCATTTTGTTGTTGCGTCGTTTGGAAATCTGTCATAATGCCCCGCATGGCTGTCAATAAAACTATGGAAGACCTCGCCAAGCTGGCAGGGGTTTCAAAAATTACCGTGTCGCGCGCCCTGCGTGGCAGTCCCCTCGTGACGGAAGAAACGCGGGAGAAAGTGCGTCAGATCGCGGAAGCCCAGGGCTACCGCCTTAACGTGAGCGCACGCAACCTGCGTATGGGGCGTTCGTATTCGGTGGCAGTTGTGGTGGAAATGACACCCGAGAAGGGCCGGCCTATGTCCGACCCTTACCCGCTGGAACTGTTGGGCGGGATCACGCAGGAGCTGACGACATCGGGCTACAGCGTGGTGCTGACCTCGCGCCAGCTGCTGGATACGGCCCCGGTGCAAGGCGCTGACGGCTTGATCCTGCTGGGCCAGGGTTCGCATGGCGAAGCGGTGACCGCGCTCAAAAAACGCAGCCAGCCACTGGTGGTGTGGGGCGCGCCGGAAGCGGGCGCCGACACCGTGGTGGTCGGCAGTGACAACCGCAAAGGTGGCGCCAGTGTCGCCCAGCGCTTCATCGACCTTGGGCGCAAGAAGGTTTTGTTCCTTGGCGACGTGGATCACGCCGAGGTGCAGGAACGCTGCGCGGGCTTTATCGACGCGCTGGGAGGGCAGGGCAATGTGCACATCATGCGGCCGAAGGCATTTACCTTTGAAGCCGGCTTTGATTGTGTCGATTCCCTGTTGAAGAAGAAGGGCTTGTCGTTCGACGGCGTGTTTGCCGCCAGCGATTTGCTTGCGATGGGCGCGATCCGCGCACTGGCTGAACGCGATGTGCGCGTGCCGGAGCAGGTGTCGGTCATCGGCTATGACGATACGCCGGGCGCTGTGAGTTTTGTGCCGCCGCTGTCCAGCGTGCACCAGTACTTGCGCGATGGCGGCGTGTTGTTGGCGAAGAAGATGCTGGATTTGCTGGAGGGGCGCCCAGTAGCTTCCGAAACCCTGCCGACCGCTCTGATCGTTCGCAGTACCTGATATTTTTTTACACCGGTTCCAAACCGGTTTGAATCGAGAAAAAGGATGCAGATGCAGCACACTTACCCTCTTGACTCCTGGTGTATCCGCGAAACATCCTTCGATGTGGCGTCGAATTTCCTGGATGAGACCCTCTTTGCGCTGGGCAATGGCTATATCGGCCTGCGCGGCACGCCGGAAGAGGGCTATTCCGGCCCGGCCGGCACTTCGCTGGACGGCACTTACCTGAATGGCTTCTACGAATCGGAGCCGATCCAGTACCCGGAGAACGCCTTCGGCCTGGCGCGCAACAACCAGTTCATGCTGAACGTGCCGAACGCCAAAGGCATCGCCCTGTGGCTGGGCGATGAGCGCTTCGACCTGCTGCAAGGCCGGGTGGAAAGCTATGAGCGCCGCCTTGACCTCCGCACTGGCCTGCTGGAACGTGAAATAGTCTGGCAGGCGCCATCCGGCCGTCGCGTGCAGCTGCACAGCCGCCGCCTGGTCAGCTTCGCCAGCAAGCACCTGTTCGCGATCGAATTCACCGCGACGCTACTGGGCGCCGACGCTGTGCTGCGTTTCGACTGCACCGTGGATGGCGCCGTGCGCAACCAGGAAGCGGGCGACGATCCGCGCGTAGGCTCGGCCACGACCGGACCGGCGCTGGTACTGGTCGGCACCGAGCTGGCGCCGCACTTCGCAGCGCTTCAGCAACGCACCCACAACAGCGGCTTCACGCTGGTCAGCGCAGCGGCGCAGGTGGTGGATGCCATGCACGTGCAGGAGCTGGGCCAGGATGGCTCGCGCCTGGTGCAGTCATACACCGTCTCCGCACAGGCCGGGCAAGCCGTGCGCCTGGTGAAGTACGGCTGCTATTACAGCTCGCGCGACTATGCCTCCGACGAATTGATGGCCCGCGCTCGCGCCGAACTGGAAGCCGCGCGAGGCCTGGGCTTCGACAAGCTGGCCGCGCAGCAGGAAGCCTACCTGGCCGACTTCTGGGCGCAAGCCGACGTCGAAGTGGCGGGCGACGACGCGCTCCAGCAAGGCATCCGCTTCAACCAGTTCCACCTGCTGCAATCGGTGGGCCGAGACGGCAAGACCAATATTTCGGCCAAGGGCGTGACGGGCGAGGGCTACGAAGGCCACTACTTCTGGGACACCGAGATCTACATCTTCCCCTTCTTCCTGTACAACAAGCCCGAGATCGCGCGCAAGCTGCTGGAATACCGCTACGCCGGCCTGCCCGCTGCGCGTGAACGTGCGCGCCAGATGTCGCACGCCAAGGGCGCGCTCTATCCATGGCGCACCATCGCGGGCGAAGAATGCTCGGCCTACTTCCCGGCCGGTACCGCGCAGTACCATATCAACGCCGACGTGGCCTACTCCATCAAGCAGTATATGGACGCTACTGGCGATGATGCCTACCTGCTGCAATACGGCGCAGAAATCCTGATCGAAACCGCGCGCATCTGGCTTGGTATCGGCGGCTACAACCGCGCTGGCGCCTTCGTGATCAACGAAGTGACGGGTCCGGATGAATACACCGCGCTGGTGAATAACAACTACTACACCAATGCGATGGCCAAGCTGCACATGCAGTTTGCCGCCTCCGTGGCGGAGCGTATCGCCCGCGAGCACCCGCTGGAATGGGCACGTATTTCCACAGCCGTGGCGCTGGCCGATGGCGAGCTGGAAGAATTCCGCCGCGCCGCCGCAGCGATGTTGCTGCCCTACGACGCGGCGCTCGGCATCCACCCGCAAGACGACAGCTTCCTCGACAAGAAGGTGTGGGACTTCGCCGGCACGCCGGACGACAAATATCCGCTGCTGCTGAACTACCACCCAATGGTGATATACCGCCACCAGGTTTGCAAGCAGGCGGATGTGGTGCTGGCGCTGCTGCTCCTCAGCGAGCAGTTCACGCTGGAGGACAAGCAGCGCGACTTCGATTACTACGAGGCGGTGACGACGCACGACTCCTCGCTGTCGTCCTGCATCTTCAGCATCATCGCCTCCGAAGTGGGCTACCAGGACAAGGCCTACGACTACTTCATGGAGACCGCGCGCCTGGACCTGGACGACACGCACGGCAACACCCACTATGGCGTGCACACTGCCGCCATGGCCGGCACCTGGCTCGGCGTCGCTTACGGCTTTGGCGGCATGCGAGTCGTGAACGGCGACGTACGTTTTTCGCCAACGCTGCCGAAGCAGTGGCAGCACTACCAGTTCCGCATCCACCTGCACGGCAGCTTGCTGCAAGTGCGCGTCAGCTCGTCCGGCACGGAGTACACCCTGCTGCGCGGCGAAGAGCTGGCATTCCAGCATCGCGGCACTCTGGTGACGCTCACCCCAGCTGCACCGAAAAAGGAGCTCGCATGAAAGCCGTTATCTTCGACCTCGATGGCGTGATCACCGATACCGCGCACTATCACTTCCTCGCCTGGCAAAAGCTGGCGCAATCGCAGGACGTGCACTTTGACGAAGCCTTCAACGAAAACCTGAAGGGCATCGACCGCATGGGCTCACTTGACCTGATATTGGCCGGTGCGCCGCGCAGCTACAGCGACGCCGAAAAGCTGGCGCTGGCAGACACCAAGAACGAGCATTACAAGACGCTGATCGCGGAAATGTCTCCGGCCGACCTGCTGCCCGGTGCGGTCGCCGCGCTGGATTGGTGCCGCGCGCAAGGTTTGAAGGTGGGCCTTGCGTCAGTCAGCAAGAACGCCTTCACGGTGCTGGAAAGCCTCGGCATCACTCAGAAGTTCGACTATGTCGTAGACGCGGCGACGATCGCGCGCGGCAAACCCGATCCCGAAATCTTCCTGCGCGCCGCGTCGGAACTGGGCGTAGACCCGGCCGATTGCGTTGGCGTGGAGGACGCTGTTGCCGGCGTTAGCGCCATCAAGGCGGCCGGCATGTTTGCCATTGGTGTTGGCCAGGCGGCTACGCTGTGGCAGGCAGACACGGTGATTCCGGGGCTGGAACAATTCAAAAATATAATGGAGACACTATGCAAAACCGGCGCATCATCTGGGTCCTGTTCCTGATCTATTTCACCTTCGCCATCCTGTTGAACAGCGTTGGCACGGTGATCCTGCAGGTCATCAACAACTACGGTGTCAGCAAGTCCGCCGCCAGCGTGCTGGAAGGCTTCAAGGACTTGCCGATTGCCGTGGTTTCCTTCCTGGTGGCGAGCTTCCTGCCGCGCATCGGGTATAAGAAGGCGATGCTGACCGGGCTCGCCATTGTCACCGTGGCCTGCCTGTCCATGCCCCTGCTGCCGTCTTTCTTCACCACGAAGATGCTGTTCCTGTGCGTCGGCGTTTCCTTCGCGCTGGTGAAAGTGTCGGTCTACTCCACGCTTGGCCTGGTTGCCGCCGACCGCCGCCAGCACGCGGGCATCATGAACACGCTGGAAGGCTTCTTCATGGTGGGCGTGCTGTGCGCCTACTGGGTGTTCAGCTTCTTCATCGACTCCAACGACCTGCGCTCGCAAACCTGGCTGCATGTGTATTGGGTGCTGGCCGCCCTGTGCGCGCTGACCTTCTTTCTGCTGCTGGCGACACCTTTCGACGAGCGGCTCGCGGCGCCGCCGGAAGCGCGCAGCCTGCCGCAGGAATTCGCCGCCATGCTCAAGCTGTTCTTCAAGCCGCTGGTATGTGTATTCGTGCTGACCGCCTTCCTCTATGTGCTGATCGAACAAAGCGTCGGCACCTGGCTGCCAACCTTCAACAACGAGATCCTGCATCTGCCTGCGGCGATGAGCGTGCAGGTGACCAGTATCTTTGCCGCCTGCCTCGCTGCGGGCCGCCTCTCGGCCGGTGTGCTGATGCGTCGGATGAACTGGTATCCCGTGATGAACGGCTGCCTGCTCGGCATGGGGGCGGTGGTGCTGATTGCGCTGCCGATGACGCATGACGTGGTTGTCACGCCGGGCGCGGGATGGCGCGATGCGCCGCTGGCGGCCTTCCTGTTCCCCTTGATTGGACTGTTCATGGCGCCTGTCTACCCGGGAATCAACTCGGTGATGCTCAGCTCCCTGCCCAAGCACCAGCATTCGGCCATGACAGGCCTGCTGGTGATCTTCTCCGCGCTGGGCGGCACAACCGGCTCGCTGATTACCGGCTATGTGTTCGGCGCCTTCAGCGGCCACTTCGCCTTCTACCTGACGCTGGTGCCGATTGCGATCGTACTGGTCACGCTGTACTTCTTCAAGCGCGCTGTCGACGGCAGCGATGGCGGGCTGGAAGCTCCAGCTATAATTTCGTCATGAACCTGAAGAGCCTCGCCGACAAACTCGGCATGTCGAAGACGACCGTCAGCCGTGCGCTGAACGGCTATCCCGAAGTCAGCGAGTTGACGCGCGAGCGTGTGATGCGCGCTGCGCGCGAGGCCGGCTACGAGGCCAACCCGATGGCGCGCAGCCTGGCCGTTGGACGCAGCAATGTGCTCGGCACGATCTACCCGCTGCTGCCGGCGGACCTGGGTGACTCCATGTTCCTGGAAGTCGTGGGCGGCATGTCGGAAGCGCTGGAGCGGCAGCGCATGAACTTCATCATCGCGCCGGTCACGCCTGCCAACGAGATGCCGTCATATGAGCAGATGGTGCGTGGACGCCGTGTCGATGGACTGGTGGTGAGCCGCACGCAGGTGCATGATGAACGCATCGCCTATCTGGCGCGTGTCGGGTTCCCCTTCATCGCCCACGGCCGTACCCAGCTCGACGCTCCGTATGCATGGTTTGATTACGACAACCAGGCAGGAATCCGCATGGCGGTTGAGCGCTTACTGGCCCTTGGCCACCAGCGCATTGCCATGATCAGCGCGCCCTTGTCCATGAACTTCGCCACGCAGCGCCGCGCCAGTTTCTTCGCGACGTTGGCCGGCGCAGGCCTGTCCGTAGATCCGCGCTATTTGATTGATGACTGCATCGACCGCCGCACCGGATACAGCGCCGTGCAGACGCTGCTGCACGCCTCGCCGCGCCCAACCGCCATCGTTGTCGACAACCACCTGGCCGGCGTCGGCGCCGTACGCGCGCTGCTCGACGCCGGCATCGTCATTGGCCGCGACATTTCCCTCATCGTCTGGGGCAGCATGGCCGACACCCTGGCCGACATCGACGTCACCACCATTGACCAGCCCAACGCCCGCGCCGCCGGCGCCAAGATGGCCGACATGCTGCTCGCCCTCATCAACGGCAAACCTGCCGCTAAGCTGCAGGAGCTGTGGCAGCCGGAACTGACAGTTGGAGCCACGGTGGGGCGCGCGGTGTAGACTTAGCGGCCGAACGAAGGAGGCCAACATGATGCTGAAGATTGTTGTCGCTTTTGTCTCTGCACTATTTCTTTCGCAGCTTTCCAAGGCCGCGCCGCCAATCGAGTCGCGCACCATTGCGCGGCCGGAAGGCCCGCGCAATTACCTGGTGATGCAACCGCCTGCCGCTGCAAATACGTTGCATCCCCTCGTTATTGTGTTGCACGGCCATGGCGGCTCGGCTGAATTCATGCTCGGCCAAAAGCCGATCCTCGGCTACACCGCACCGGCTTGGCGGCTATTGGCTCAACGCGAGGGCTTCCTGCTCATAGCGCCTAATGGTGTCGATGGCGCTGATGGAAATAGCGCCTGGAACGATTGCCGCGCCGATGCCGCAAGCAATTCAACAGCGGATGATGTGGGTTTTATCTCGGCCTTGATTGATCGGGCGGTCTCGGAAGATCACGCTGATCCAAGGCGCATCTATGTTTTCGGTCACTCCAACGGCGGAGGCATGGCCTATCGGCTTGGAATCGAGCTGGGACCGCGCCTGGCGGCCATCGGCGTGCAGAGTATGCTGATGCCGGCGCATAGCAGCTGCAAGCCTGCCGCTTTCCCGCTGCCGGTATTCGTCAGCCATGGAACGCAGGATAAGGTCATTCCCTATGGTGGTGGGGCATTGGGCGGCGCGGTGCTGGCAGGCCGGGGAACCGGTGTCAGTGCCGAGGAATCGGTCGCGATGTGGCGGCGCCTGGCTGCATTGCCTGAGAAGCCCGTCATTTATCAATTTCCCCATCTGAATCCAGCTGACCCGACGTCGGCTGCGCGTTTTGTCTGGGGGAGCGATCCGTATGGATTGCAAGTCTGCTTCCTGCGTATTGAGGGCGGTGGCCATGTACATGCGTCGAAGACAGAGGAATTTCCTCTTGAGCTGCGCAAGCTTGTGGGGGAAATGAACCATGACGTCGATACTGCGGAAGAGGTATGGTCCTTCTTCAAGGATAAGCGTGCTGCGGGGCTGAATCGCTGACGTTGGAGGTGCTGTAGCTAACTGACGGCCTGCGGTGTGGGCTTTAGCCTGATGACAAACTCTTTTCAATGGAGGCTGTCATGGGGAAGTATTTCTTGGCTTGGATATTGGGGGTGCCGGGGATTGTGTTGTTGCTGGTGTGGCTGTTCTTCCATTAAACCCGGTAAATCTGGGTCAGACCCAAGGGTCTGACCCTTCCTGCTTTACATGTTGCGGCGATATTGGCCGCCGACTTCGAATAGCGCGGTCGTGATCTGGCCCAGCGAGCAGACGCGGGCTGCGTCCATCAGCTTGGCGAACACGTTTTCGTTGTCGATGGCGGCTTTTTGCAGCGCTGCCAGGGCGGCAGGTGCAGCGTCCGCATTGCGGGCGTGGAAGTCTGCCAGGCGGGTCAACTGCGATTGCTTTTCATCGTCGGTGGAGCGGGCCAGTTCGATGGTGGCGGGGGCTTCCGAACCCTTCGGATTGCGGAAGGTGTTCACGCCGATGATAGGCAGCGAGCCGTCGTGCTTCTTGTGCTCGTACAGCAGCGATTCCTCTTGGATTTTGCCGCGCTGGTAGCCGGTTTCCATTGCACCCAGCACGCCGCCACGTTCGGCGATGCGTTCGAATTCCTGCAGAACGGCTTCCTCTACCAGATCGGTCAGTTCTTCGATGATGAAGGCGCCCTGGTTCGGGTTTTCGTTCTTCGCCAGGCCCCATTCGCGGTTGATGATCAGCTGGATTGCCAGTGCGCGGCGGACGGATTCGTCGGTCGGCGTGGTGATCGCTTCATCGTAGGCGTTGGTATGCAGCGAGTTGCAGTTGTCGTAAATCGCGATCAGCGCCTGCAGCGTGGTGCGGATGTCGTTGAAGTCGATTTCCTGCGCGTGCAGCGAGCGGCCGGAAGTCTGGATGTGGTACTTCAGCTTCTGCGAACGGTCGTTGGCGCCGTACTTCTCCTTCATTGCCACCGCCCACAGGCGGCGTGCCACGCGGCCGAGGACCGTGTATTCCGGATCCATGCCGTTGGAGAAGAAGAACGACAGGTTCGGTGCGAAATCGTCGATGTGCATGCCGCGCGCCAGGTAGGCTTCCACGAAGGTGAAGCCGTTGGACAGCGTGAAGGCCAGCTGCGAGATCGGGTTCGCGCCCGCTTCCGCGATGTGGTAGCCGGAGATCGACACCGAGTAGAAGTTGCGCACCTGGTGGTGCACGAAGTATTCCTGGATGTCGCCCATCACCTTCAGCGAGAACTCGGTCGAGAAGATGCAGGTGTTCTGGCCCTGGTCTTCCTTCAGGATGTCGGCCTGCACGGTGCCGCGCACATTCATCAGCACCCAGTCCTTGATCTTCTGGAATTCGTCTTCCGAAGGCTGGCGATGGTTCTCTTCAACGAACTTGGCGATCTGCTGGTCAATGGCGGTGTTCATGAACATCGCCAGGATCGCAGGCGCAGGGCCGTTGATGGTCATCGAGACCGAGGTGCTCGGGTTGCACAGGTCGAAGCCGTCGTACAGCACCTTCATGTCGTCCAGGGTCGCGATGGACACGCCGGAGTTGCCGATCTTGCCGTAGATGTCGGGACGGATCGCCGGGTCGGCGCCGTACAGGGTGACGGAGTCGAAGGCGGTGGACAGGCGCTTCGCATCCATGCCGGTGGACACCAGCTTGAAGCGGCGGTTGGTACGGAATGCATCGCCTTCGCCCGCGAACATACGGGTTGGGTCTTCGCCTTCACGCTTGAACGCGAACACGCCAGCGGTGAACGGGTAGGAGCCTGGGACGTTTTCCAGCATCAGCCAGCGCAGCAGCTCGCCGTGGTCTTCATATTTCGGCAGCGAGACCTTGCGGATCTTGGTGCCGGACAGGGTGTGCTGTACCAGGCCGGTGCGGATTTCCTTGTCGCGGATTTTCACGACGTATTCATCGCCGGCGTAGGCGGCCTGCATGTCCGGCCATTGGGCCAGCAGCTTCTTGGAGCCGCCGTCCATGGCGTGATCGCGTTCGATGATCAGGTCGTCGAAGTCGGCGACGGACTTGCCGGCGACAGCCATCATGCGCTTGGATTCCTGCAGCTGCTGGCGTTCGCGCGCCAGCTTGGCTTGTGCATGGGTCTTCTTGTGGTAGCCGCGCACGGTGTCCGAGATCTCGGCCAGGTAGCGCGCGCGTGCCGGCGGCACGATCACGTTCTTGGCGGAGCTGAAGCGCACATCGGTCGCGCCCAGCAGGCCTGGCTTGGTGTTCAGGCCTTTCTCGGCCAGCTTAGGCAGCAGGCCTTGATACAGCGCGGTCACACCGTCATCGTTGAAGCGGGAAGCCTGGGTGCCGAACACCGGCATTTCTTCCGGACGCTTGGTCCACATTTCGCGGTTGCGCTGGTACTGCTTGGCCACGTCGCGCAGTGCATCCTGCGCGCCCTTGCGGTCGAATTTGTTGATCGCGATGAAGTCGGCGAAGTCCAACATGTCGATCTTTTCCAGCTGCGATGCGGCGCCGAATTCCGGCGTCATCACATACATGGATACGTCGACGTGCGGCACGATCGCGGCGTCGCCCTGGCCGATGCCGGAGGTTTCCACGATCACCATGTCGAAGCCCGCCACTTTGCAGGCTGCGATCACGTCAGGCAGGGCCTGGGAGATTTCGGAACCGGCTTCGCGGGTCGCCAGGGAGCGCATGAAGACGCGGGTCTTGCCGTTCCAAGGGTTGATCGCGTTCATGCGGATACGGTCGCCCAGCAGCGCACCGCCGGATTTGCGGCGGGACGGGTCGATCGAGATCACGGCGATGTTCAGCGCGTCGCCCTGGTCCAGGCGGATACGGCGGATCAGTTCATCGGTCAGCGAGGATTTACCTGCGCCGCCGGTGCCGGTGATGCCCAGGGTTGGGGCGGTGACGGCTTTCGCTGCGTCGGCCAGTTCGGCGCGCAGCTTGTCGGAAGCCTTGCCGTTTTCCAGCGCGGTGATCAGCTGGGCCAGAGGGCGATGGCGTTGTTCGATATCGCCGGCGCGGATGGCGTCCAGCTGGGTCGGGGAGTAGGTGGACAGGTCGACGTCGCACTGCTGCACCATCCACTGGATCATGCCCACCAGACCCATACGCTGGCCGTCTTCCGGGGAGAAGATGCGGGTCACGCCGTAGTCGTGCAGGTCAGCGATTTCGCTCGGGACGATCACGCCGCCACCGCCGCCGAAGACCTTGATGTGCGAGCCGCCGCGCTGGCGCAGCAGGTCGATCATGTACTTGAAGTATTCGACATGGCCGCCCTGGTAGGAAGAGATGGCGATGCCTTGCACGTCTTCGGTCAGGGCCGCGGTCACCACTTCGTCCACCGAGCGGTTGTGGCCCAGGTGGATCACTTCGGCGCCCTGCGATTGCAGGATGCGGCGCATGATGTTGATCGAGGCGTCGTGGCCGTCGAACAGGGACGCGGCGGTAACAAAGCGGACTTTGTTCGCGGTCTTGGCCTGCTCTGGCTCAGCGGACAGTTTCTTGGCGTTGGCGATATCGTTCATGTTTTGTTCCTTGGAACGGAGGATTTTTGATTATATGACGTTTACGTTAACGTCAAGTCAAGCGATTCTAAACCGGTAAACCGATGTCTGACCCGCAGGGTCAGACACCCGCCACGCGGCCGTCGCGTCATAAGTGTCTGACCCTGCGGGTCAGACACTGGTTTACCGGTTTAAGCAGCGTGCGCCTGGCCAGCGCCCTCAAACGCAGCCATCATCTTCGCCTTATTCACCTGGTACTCAGCCACAGCCTTTTCCTTCACATGGCCAAAGCCACGGATTTTCTCCGGCAGGTTGGCAATCGCCACAGCCTGCTCGTGGTTACCAGCCGACAGCCCAGCCAACAGCTCAGCAATAACGCCGCGGAACTCAGTGATCAGGGCACGTTCCATCTTACGCTCCTCGGTATAACCGAAGATGTCAAACGTACCACCGCGCAGACCCTTGAACTTGGCCAGCAGGGTGAACGCCTTCCACATCCACGAACCGTATTCCGCCTTGACCAGGTGGCCCTTGGCATCCTTCTTCGCGAACATTGGCGGCGCCAGGTTGAACTTCAGCGAGAAATCGCCTTCGAACTGGGTCTTCAGCTGCTCAACGAAACGGCCATCGGTGTACAAGCGCGCCACTTCATATTCATCTTTATAGGACATCAGCTTGAACAGCGACTTGGCAATCGCGGTCGACAGCTTGTTGCCCAGGCCCAGCGCGGTCTCTTTCGCACGCACTTCCGACACCAGCTGCTCGTAAGACGCAGCGTAGGCCGCATCCTGGTAACCAGTCAGGAACTCAACGCGTTTCTTGATCACGTTTTCCAGCGACTGTGGCATCTGCACTACGACAGCCTGGGTCGGGGTCGCGGTCTTCTCAACGCGCTTGAAGTCCACAGCGGCGCGGCGGCCCCACAGGAAGGAGCGTTTGTTCGATTCAACCGCCACGCCATTCAGTTCGATCGCACGCAGCAGGGCCGCTTCGCTCAGAGGGATGCGGCCTTTCTGCCATGCGTAACCCATCATGAACAGGTTGGAAGCAATCGAATCGCCCATCAGCGCGGTCGCCAGCTTGGTTGCGTTGATGAAGTCCACGGACTGCGCGCCGCCGACGGATTCGGTGATCAGGGCTTCCACGCTTTCAGCCGGGTACTGCCAGTCGGCGTTCTGCGCGAAGGTGCCTGGCGGCTGCTCGTGCTGGTTGACGATGGCGAAGGTACGGCCAGGGCGCATCTTCGACACAGCGTCGTAGGCGCCGGAAGTCAGCATGTCGCAACCCAGGATCAGGTCTGCTTCGCCGGTGGCGATACGCTGCGCACGCAGGTGGGCCGGGGTCTTCGCCACTTTGACGTGGGAAGTCACGGAGCCGTTCTTCTGCGACATGCCGGTCATGTCCAGCACGGAAGCGCCTTTGCCTTCCAGGTGCGCGGCCATGCCCATCAGCGCGCCGACGGTGATCACGCCGGTGCCGCCGATACCGTTGATCAGGATGTTGTATGGGTGCTCAAGGCTAGGCAGTACCGGTGCCGGGATATCGCCCCAGTCATCGGTCTTCGCGGCGCCGGTCTTGGTCTTTTTCAGCGTGCCGCCTTCGACGGTAACGAAGGATGGGCAGAAGCCCTTGGTGCAGGAGAAGTCCTTGTTGCAGGAAGACTGGTCGATGGTGCGCTTGCGGCCGAATTCAGTTTCCTTCGGCAGGATCGACACGCAATTGGACTGGATGCCGCAATCGCCGCAGCCTTCGCACACGGCTTCGTTGATGACCATGCGCTTCGCTGGGTCAGGGAACTCGCCCTTCTTGCGGCGACGACGCTTCTCGGCGGCGCAGGTCTGGTCGTAAATGATGACGGTGCAGCCAGGCAGCTCACGCAGTTCGCGCTGCACGGCATCCATCTCCTTGCGGTCGTGCAGGGAAACGATGGTCGGCAGGGCGGAACGATCGGTATAGCGCGACAGGTCTTCGGTCACCAGGGCGATACGCTTGATGCCTTCGGCCGCCATCTGTTGCGCGATCATCGGCACGGAAACCGTGCCGTCGACGGGCTGGCCGCCGGTCATTGCCACAGCGTCGTTGTATAGGATCTTGTAGGTGATGTTCACCTTCGCAGCAACGGCGGCGCGGATCGCCAGGTAGCCGGAGTGGAAGTAGGTGCCGTCGCCCAGGTTCTGGAACACGTGCGGCACTTTGCTGAATGCCGCCTGGCCGATCCAAGGCGTGCCTTCACCGCCCATATGGGTGGTCAGCTTGTTCATCTCAGGGTAGATCGAAGTCGCCATCACGTGGCAGCCGATGCCGGCCAGCGCGAAGGAACCTTCAGGTACCTTGGTCGAAGTGTTGTGCGGGCAGCCGGAGCAATAGAAGGCTGGACGGAACGGCGTCTCGATCGCCTTCTTCAGCACTGCGTCTTTCGCTTCCAGGAAGGACAGGCGTGCCTTGATCTGGTCCTGGATCGAAGTGTCGGCGATGTAGCGGGCCACGCGGCCGGCGATCACGCGCGCAACCTGCGAGACGGAGAAGTCAGCCTTCGGCGGCAGCAGCCATTCGCCGCGCGGAGCAACCCACTCGCCCTTGTCGTCGAACTTGCCGATGATGTGCGGACGCACGTCGTCGCGCCAGTTGTACAGCTGTTCCTTCAGCTGGTACTCAACGAACTGGCGCTTCTCTTCCACCACCAGGATCTCGTCCAGGCCTTGCGCAAATTCGCGCACCGAATCCGGCTCCAGCGGCCAAGGCATGGAAACCTTGAACAGACGCAGGCCAACCTTGGCGGCCATGGCTTCGTCGATGCCCAGTTCTTCCAGCGCTTCCAGCACGTCCAGGTAAGACTTGCCGGAGGCGATGATGCCCAGTTTTGCATCCTTGGAATCGATGGTGGTGTGATTCAGCTTGTTCTCGCGGGCGTAAGCCAAGGCCGCGTAGATCTTATAGTCCTGCATCAGCGCTTCCTGATTACGCGCTTGCTGGCCCAGAGGGATGGATGACAGGCGGGCATTCAGGCCGCCTTCAGGCATCACAAAGTCTTGCGGGATTTTCACTTCGACGCGGAACGGATCGGCATCGATCGAAGCGCTCGACTCCACGGTGTCAGCCAGCGCCTTGAAGGCAACGGCGCAACCGGAGAAGCGCGACATGGCCCAGCCGTGGATACCGAGGTCGATGTACTCCTGCACATTGCACGGATACAGGACCGGGATCATGCAGGCCGAGAAGATGTGGTCCGACTGGTGCGGCAGGGTGGAGGAGTAAGCGCCGTGGTCATCGCCCGCCACCAGCAGGATGCCGCCGTTCTTCGACGTACCGGCATGGTTCATGTGCTTGAAGACGTCGCCGCAACGGTCCACGCCCGGGCCTTTGCCGTACCACATGGCGAACACGCCGTCGTACTTGGCCGGGCCGATCAGGTCAACCTGCTGCGAACCCCAGACAGCGGTCGCCGCCAGGTCCTCGTTCACGCCTGGTACGAATTGCACATTGTGCTTGACCAGGTGCTTCTGCGCCTTCCACAGGGTCTCGTCCAGGCCGCCTAGCGGAGAACCGCGGTAGCCGGAGATGAAACCGCCGGTGTTCAGGCCGTCGCGTGCATCGCGCAGCTGTTGCATCATTGGCAAGCGCACCAGCGCCTGGATGCCGGACAGGAAAACCTTACCGTTGGTGGAAGTGTATTTGTCGTCGAGGCTGACGTCGTTCAGTACAGGCGAGTTGCTGCCGTCTGGCATGGTGGCTGTCTCCAAAATTCATGATTCGGTGCGTGCCTGGCATCGGTAAGCGCCGGGTAAGCGCGTCCTTGCCTAAGTCACAACGCCTGCGGATGTGCAGGCCTTTTCAACGTCGAAGTTTACGTTTTACTTTACGTATACGGAAATACGGTTTGGGGATGGGGGTATAAGCAAAAGTGATGGCAAGGCCAACTGTCGAGCCCGTGTCCCACCTTGGGGTCACACCCGTTTCGGGACACGAGCTCTGCAATGCTACGGCCGCGCCCGTGTCCCATTTCGGGTGTGACCCCATGGTGGGACACGGGCTCGGCGGTAGATCAGGTGATGATGCGGGCGCCGGGCCAGGTGCCGGTGCGGCAGAGGTCGGCGGCGACTTGCTGGGTCAGGGCGGCGATGGCGTTGGCGGCGTTGGTGAGGGGGATGTTGCGCGAGGCGCAGAGCACCACGGTGCGGCTGATGGCGGGGCTGTTGATGCGTACGCTGCGCATCTGGCCGTGCTCGATTTCGGGCAATACAGGGGCAACCGGCAGAATCGTCGCGCCCATGCCGGCCATGATGGCGGACTTCAAAATCGCGATCGAGTTGATCTCAATGACGTTGCCGGTTACGAGGCCAGCAGCACGGGCCATGGCCTCGATGCGCGGGCGCACGCCGTGCTGCAGGCCGGGCAGGATCAGGGTGGTGTTCAGGGCTTGTTGCAACGGGACTGTCTCGCGGTCGCTGAACCATACGGCGTCGTGGCGGCAAATGAAACGTAGTTCTTCTTCCGCCAGCGGGGTGGCGGCGAAGGGGGTCAACTGGCCGTCGTCAAACAGCACGGCCAGGTTCACGCGGCCGCTTTTGAGCTGTTCTGCCAGGTTTCCGGTCAGTTCTTCGGTCAACTGCAGCGTAATGTCGGGATATTGCTCGCGCGCGGCGGTCAGCAGCGGCAGGGCAAGGGCGCCGGAAATGCTGTGCGGCAGGCCCATGGTCACGCTGCCGGCGGGACGGGCGGATTGTGTGACGGCGGAACGGGCGTCGGCTACCTGCTTCAGGATTGCCTGGGCGTGGTCGTAAAAGACTTTACCGGCATCGGTACTGACCACGCCTTGCGCGCTGCGGTGCAGCAGCTGGGCGCCCAGCTCTTCTTCAAGCTGACGCAGTTGCTGGGTCAGGGCAGGCTGGGCCACATGCAATACCAACGCCGCACGCGACAGTGATCCGTGGTCGACGATTGCGACGAAGTAACGCAGTTGGCGAAGTTCCATAATGCCCTAGATTAACATTGTGTATACTTATTTTAACGTTTTTTACGTTTTATCTTTCCGGAAGCCTCCATGTTAAAGAAAGTCGATTCATCGCAGTTAAAGGTCGGCATGTATATTCATGACCTTAGTTGCGATTGGATGACCCACCCTTTCGTTCGCAACCGCTTCGTCATCGGCAGCCAGGATGAGATCCAGAAGATCGTCAAGGCCGGCATCCATGACGTGGTGATCGATGCGTCCAAGGGTTTGGATGTGGAGGATGCGCCATCGCTGGCCGAAGCCCAGGCCGCGACCGAACGCGAGCTGGAGCAAATCGCTCGCCAGCCGGCGCGTGTCGCGAAAACCACGCTGGGCGAGGAGTTGCAGCGCGCGGCCCAGATCCGTCACCAGGCCGCCGGTGTGGTGCGCAATGTCATGGCCGATGCGCGACTTGGCAAGGCGATTGAAATCGGCTCGGTGCAGCCGGTTGTACAGAACATTACGGAATCCATCCTGCGCAACCCGGGCGCTTTGCTCGGCCTGCTGCGCATCAAGTCGAAGGATGATTACACCTTCCTGCATTCGGTCAGCGTCTGTGCGCTGCTCGTGGCCTTCGCCAATGCGCGCGGCATGGCGCCGGAGGTTGTGCGCGAAGCGGGACTAGGCGGCCTGCTGCACGACACCGGCAAAGCCATGGTGCCGGACGCGATCCTGAACAAGCCGGGCCCGTTGACCGACGAAGAATTCGCCATCATCAAGAAGCATCCGCTGGATGGCTTCAACATACTCAAGCAATCGCCCGATGTGCCGCAATTGGCGCTGGATATCACGCTGCATCATCATGAGCGGCGCGACGGCACGGGCTATCCGGACAAGCTGGCTGGCGACGATATCAGCGAAATGGCGCAGATGGCGGCAATTGTCGATGTATACGATGCCATTACCGCCGATCGCGTTTATCACAAAGGCCTGCCTGCCGCTGCGGCGCTGCGTAAGATCTATGAGTGGAGCAAGCACCACTTCAACCAGCAGCTGGTGCAGGAGTTCATGCGCTGCGTCGGCATCTATCCGGTCGGCACTCTGGTCATGCTGGAATCGGGCCGCCTTGGCGTGGTGGTCGAGGCGCACGAAAGCAACCTGCTGGCGCCTAAGGTGAACGTGTTCTTCAACACGAAGAATAATGTCTATATCAAGCCGGAAACGGTGGACCTGGCGCGCGGCCTGGGCTTTGGTGGCGGCGACAAGATCGTCGGCCATGAGTCGCCATCGAAATGGCAGGTGGACCCGATGCGCTTCCTGACCCTGGCGGGCGGGTAAGCATCAGGCCTTAGAAGAATTCAGCGGTATCGTTGGATTCGACGGTCTGCAACTGGCCGCCGCTGACCAGCTCGTCGTAATGGCAGGCCATATTGCGGCCATGGCTCTTGGCGTAGTACAGGGCCTGGTCGGCGCGGCCGAGAATAATCACCGGCGCTTCATAGGCGCTGATGCTGACGAAGCCCACACTCACCGTGACGCGTCCCACTTGAGGGAATTCGTGCTGCTCCACATTCATGCGGAAGCGCTCGATGATCTTCTTGGCGTTCTCCAGCGTTGAGGAGCGCAGCAGCACCACGAACTCTTCGCCGCCGAAACGGAACACACGGTCCTGGGCGCGGAAGGACGATTGCAGCAGGTTGGCGATCAGGATCAGCACTTCGTCGCCGTACAGGTGGCCGAACTTGTCGTTGACTGCCTTGAAGTGGTCGACGTCGACCACGGCCAGCCATTGTTTTTCCTGTTCGTGCGGGGTGCGGCGCTCGCGGCCGTCCGGCGGCACTGACAGCATGTCATGCTCGATCGTGGCCTGCAGCATCTTGGCCAGCTGGTCGTCGAAAGTCTTGCGGTTCAGCAGGCCGGTCAGCGAGTCGCGTTCGCTGTAGTCCAGCAGGTTCTGGAAATTCCTGTACACGCTGACAATGCCACCGATGATGTGGATGGTGTCGCTGGTGTAGGGGGTTGGATTGATGATTTCCAGGCAGGTATCGGCCTTGTCGCCCATCCAAATCGGCAGCCAGAGTGTGTGCTCACCATCGGGCGACATGTAGTCAGCGCTCGATTCGTGGTGGGCCAGGCAGCGCGCTAGCGCCGGGAACAGGCTGACAGGATCGCCCGGGGTTGCCGGATCCACATACTCTTCCATGCGCGCAGGACGGCCGCGCTCGATCACGGCGCGCGGACGCACGTACAACTGGCCTCGTACATTGACGATGCTCAGCACACGTGCCTGCGTGGCGGACGCCAATTCCGCTACCGCCGAGATCACAGAGATGTCGAGCATCGTGTGATCGCGGTGGCCGGTCATGTCCACCATATGTTTCAGTAGGGAATCCATGTGAGTGTCCGATAACTAGGCGCTCAGTGGCAAAGCAAAGGGGCTTTCTTAAGGATAGCTGATCAGCATAAATCTTTTTTGTTTTCTCGGCAATTAACTTTGCGCAATTTCATGCAAAACGCGACCTCGTTGCAACAAACTCCGCGTAACACCAGTGTGACATAGAACAGGGAACTGTGAGGAAAAGTTCTGTGCGGAAAGCTTGCGTAATATCAACTTGCTCGTAGGAATGGCTCCTATAGTGAAGCCAATGATGCGCTGCACAGGCGTCAGAGTTTTCCTAGCGAAGGAGATCATCATGAATGCACTTTCCGCAGTAAGGCGTTTCATCAGGGATGAGCGGGGCGTAACGGCCATCGAGTACGGCTTGATCGCTTCCGTGATTGCAGTGGCTGTTGCTGCTGCGCTGCAACCAGTCAGGGATGCGCTGTCAGCCGTCTTCACTTCGGTGCAGACGGCACTGGGCTCAACCTAAGCGGGCAGGCCAGCAGCCCGGCGGCGGCCGGGCTGCTGGCCATTTTTCCCATGAGCGGACTCGAAGTCATCTTGCTGTGCCTGGTGTTCCAGGCGGCGGCATCGGACCTGGCCTGGCGCCGGATTCCTAACGTGCTGGTGCTGGCGGGCATGCTGCTGGCGCTGGCGCTCCACTGGCGCCTGGGCGGTGGCGGCGCCTTGCTGGCACAAGGATTGGCCGGCGCCGGTGTTGGCCTCGTGTTGTTCCTGCCGATGTATGTGTTGGGCGGCATGGCGGCAGGCGACGTCAAGCTGCTGGCGATGACGGGCAGCTTTGTCGGGCCCTGGCAGGCGCTGCAGGTTGCCTGGCTCAGTGCAATGGCTGGCGGCGTGCTGGCCCTCGCTTGCTTGCAGCTGGCGCGCTGGCGCGGCAGCAAGGCCGATGGCATGCCGTACGCGGTGGCGATTGCCGCCGGCACGATTGCAAGCGTTGCGTTGGCGCATCGCTGACATTTGCTCCGCCTCAATATCCACCTGGAAACCCATGGCTATCATCGTTTCCAACAAGGAGGTCACCATGATCGATTTTGCAGACGATGAGCAGCCGCTGTTGCCGCCTCCTCCGCGCAGCGTGCAAGACACGGGGCTGGAGCCGGCCATGCTGGCGCAGCTGGCGGGCAAGCATTTGCTGGGCGCCGGCAAATGCCATTTGTCGGTGCTGACCAGCCGCTTGCGGCTGTCGATCAATGTGCTGCGCGAAGTGCTGGACGGCCTGCAGCGCGAGCAAGTGGTGGAAGTGGCCTGGCGCGGAGATTCCGACATCGACGTGCAGTACCAGCTGACCGGTATCGGCCGCCAGCGCGCCACGGAATGGCTGGACCGCTCGCCATATATTGGTCCGGCGCCGGTGCCGCTGGATGCCTGGCGCTCCCAGTTGCAGCGCCAGGCGATGCAGCTGCCGCCGGTGCTGGCTTCCGATGTTGCGGCGGTCTTCGGCGATGATTGCCTGCCGCCGCGCATCCACGAACTGGTGGGAGCGGCCATGCATGCCGGGCGTTCGCTATGCCTGTACGGTCCGTCCGGCAGCGGCAAGAGCACATTGGCGCGTAAGCTGGGGCGCCTGCTGCAAGGCTTGGTGGCTGTGCCGTATACGGTGGCGGTGGGCCGCACCGTGATCCAGGTGTATGACGAAGCGCTGCATCTGGCGCCGCCACCGTTGCCGGGTCGCCTGTCCGGTGCGCGCGGCGGAGACTCGCGCTGGCTGCTTTGCCAGCGTCCCGTGGTGCAACTGGGTGCGGAACTCGAAAGCTCCACGCTGGACTTGCGCCACGATCCCGCCGGCGGCTGCTACCTGGCGCCGCCGCAGATCAAGGCTTGCCATGGTTTGCTGATCATTGATGACCTGGGGCGCCAGCGTTTGCCGGCCAACGCGCTGTTGAACCGCCTGACCCAATTGCTCGACACGGGCACCGACCAGCTCACGCTGCCCGGCGGCCATACCTTCAGCGTACCGTGCCAGGCCGCGCTGGCTTTCGCCACCAATATGGAACCGCACACGCTGCTCGATGGCGCGGCGCTGCGCCGCATCGGCTACAAGGTGGCGCTTGGCCCCTTGCCCGAGGCGAGCTACCGCAGCCTGCTGCGCCAGCAATGCCGGGCGCGCGGCATCGAAGCCGATGAAGGTGCGCTGGCTTACCTGGTGGGCGAACTGCATCGCGGCAGCGGCCAGCCGTTGCTGGCAAGCCTGCCGCGCGAGATCGTTGCGCGTGTCGCCGAATTCGCGGGCTTCGCCGGCACTGTGCCTAGCCTGAATCCCGCTACGCTGGACCAGGCCTGGTCCAGCATGTTCGCCGATGGTGCAGCATGAAAGGCCGGCGCAGTTTGATGATGCTGGGCCTGGCCGCCGTGCTGGGGCTTGCGGCCGTGCTTCTGGCCTCGCGCTGGCTGATGCACCGCGCGGCGCCGTCCACCGTGCGCATTGCAGTCGCTGCAGCGGATGTCGGCCTTGGCCAGCGCCTGGCGCCGGATATGCTGGCGCTGGCCGACTGGCCGGGCAGCAGCCTGCCGGCGGGCGCCCAGCGCGAACTTGCGCCCTTGTCGGGCCGTGTGCTGAAAACCAGCGTGCAGCGCGGCGAACCGGTGACTGCCACCAAGCTGGCGCCGGCCGGAACCCTTGGCGGCTTGTCGGCGCTGATCTCGGAAGGCAAGCGCGCCATTACGGTACGCGTGAATGATGTGGTGGGTGTGGCCGGCTTTGCATTGCCGGGCAACTTCGTCGACATCCTGGTCTATGCGCCGGGGCAGGGCAATCACGCCGACGAACCGGCGCTCTCGAAGATCGTGCTGGAACGTATTCTTGTGCTGGCCGTGGCGCAGGAGGTGGCGCGCGACGACACCAAGCCGCGTGTCGTGAATGCCGTCACCCTGGAAGTCACGCCCGACCAGGCCGAACGCCTGGACCTGGCGCGCAGCGTGGGCACACTATCGCTGGCGCTGCGCAACCAGGTCGACCCGCGCCCCGCCGCAACCGCAGGCGCTACGCGCCACAGTGTGCTGGGTATGCCCGCTGTAACGGACATCGCACCGCCCGCCGCGCCCCGGCTGGCGCGCGCCGTGCTACCCGCACCTCCCGCCGAACCGGCGCGCTACTGCATCGACGTCCTTAACGGCAACCGCAGCAGCAAGGAATGCCTGTGAGGAGCCGCCATGCGATCCACTTTCATCTGCCTGCCGGCCGAGCTGGCCCTGTCTGCCCTGCTGGGCTTCGCCGCCCCGGCCGCCTATAGCGACAGCCTGCGCTGCACGGGCGCTCCCGCCGTGCCGGGCAAGCTGGCGCTGGAACTGGGCAAGTCGACCCTGATGCGCCTGCCCGATGCCGTGAGCGGCCGCAGTATCGGCAACCCGCATGTGCTGCAAGCGACCCTGGTGGCATCGGACACGCTGTATCTGGTCGGCGCGGAGATCGGCAGCACCAACCTGATTGTGCAGGGCAAGAGCGGCGCCTGCAGCGTGGTGGAAGTATCGGTGGGGCTGGATGTCTCGCCGCTGCGCGCCAGCCTTGCCGAACTTCTGCCGCAGGAGAGCGGTATCAGGGTTAGCGCCGCTGCCGATGCCATTGCCCTGAGTGGCAGCGTGAGCGACGGCGCCACCCTGGCCCAGGTGCTGGACCTGGCGCAAGCCTTCGTACGCCGCGCACCGCAGCCGCTGGAGCGCAAGGATGGCGCCGCGCCGCCAGCCTCGCCGCCAGGACCGCGCCTGGTCAACCTGCTGGCGGTCAGCGCGCCGCAGCAAGTCAAGCTGGAGGTGAAGGTCGCCGAAGTCTCCAAGACTTTGCTCGACAAGCTGGAAGCCGGGCTGTCGCTGCGCCATGCCGGCGGCAGCTGGACCGCCATGGTGCTGGCCGACTTCCTGAGCGGCATCCTGGGCAGCGGGGTCTCGCTGAGTAAATCCAACGGCAGCTTTGTGCGCATCGATGCCGAGCGCCAGGATGGGCAGGTGCGCATACTCGCCGAACCGACCGTGATGGCGATGAGCGGGCAGGAGGGCAGCTTTCTCGCAGGCGGCAAGGTCATGGTGCCGGTTGCGCAGGACAATAACCGCGTCACGCTGGAAGAAAAGGAATTCGGCGTTGGATTGAAGTTCACGCCCACCGTGCTGGCGGGTGGCCGCATTAATTTGCGCGTGGCGCCCGAAGTATCGGAGCTCTCGCGCGACGGCATCGGCGTGACAAGCGGCGCCTTTAACGCGCGCGCCATCTTCCCCCTGATTACCACGCGCCGCGCCAGCACCACGGTGCAATTGCAGGATGGCCAGAGCTTCGCCATCGGTGGCCTGATCCGCAACACCACGGTCAATAATGTCAAAGGCGTGCCCTTCCTCAGCGAGATCCCTGTGCTGGGCGCGCTGTTCCGCAGCACGGATTTCCAGAACGACCGCAGCGAACTGCTGTTCGTGATCACGGCTCACCTGATCAAGCCGGAAGGAGAGGGTGCGGGCCTCGATGGCGCAGCAGCTGCGGCGGCACAGGCACGCTACCGCAAGTCCTTCAGCGAGCCGGCGCCGGATACTGGGGAGAAGAAATGATGGGGCGGCGCGAACGCGGTTCGGTGGCCATCATGGCAGCCTTCACGCTGCCTGTTGCGGTTGGCCTCTGCGGCCTGGCGCTTGAACTGTCGCTGGCCTTCCAGCGGCAGGCCCAGTTGCAGCAGTTGGCCGATGGCGTGGCGCTGAGCGCCGCCCAGCAACTCGATAGCACCGCAGGCGGGGTCGCGACCGCCTTCACCAGGGCGCAGCAGACAGCGAACAATCGTAGTATTCGCGGCGTCGGCCATGTCGTGCTGAATACGGGCGCGCTGTCCTTCGCCAGCGCAGCGGAAGGACCCTGGCTGGACTTTGGCAGCGCGTCCGCTACGCCGGCCGGCCTGCGCTATGTGCGCGCCGACATGTCCGCGTTAGGGACGGACTTCACCAACCTGCCCGCGATATTCGGCAGCATTCTGGGTACGCGCGGCGACACCACCGTGGGAGGTCGTGCGGTGGCCGGGCCAAATGGCTTGCGCGTGCTGCCCTTTGCTGTTTGCGCTGCGAGCAGCACACCGATCGCTATCCGCGACAACGGTGGCGGGGCGTTGGAGCAAGTCCATTACGGATTCCGCTTCGGCATTGGCTACAACCTGCTGGCGCTTAATCCTGCCGCCGGTGCGAGCAGCGGCGAATATTTCCTGGTCGATCCCGTCACCGCGCCAGGCGGCGCCGCGGCAGCCGCCAGCACTGACGACAGCCAGGTCGCGCCCTTCATGTGCATTGGCAAGCTCGCTTACTCCTCGCTGGCAGGCCGGCTGCATTTGCGCCGCAATAGCGCGTTCGGCCTGTGGCGGCAGCTCAATTCGCGCTTCGGCAGTTATGGCGGCAGCGATGCCTGCGACCCGTTCACGGCGCCAGCTGATACCAATGTGCGCGAATTCCGCGGCGCGCAGGCAAGCTGGATGAGCAGCTTTCCGCCGCAAGCCTCCGCCGCTTCCAGCACGCCGGCCGCCGGAAAACCCCTGATGACGATTGCCGACAATCCGCCGATCCTGCCGGCCGCGGCGCCGGCGCAATACGGCACGTTGTGGGCTTACGGGCCGGCGCGGCAGTCCGGCGGCAGCAATTTCGCCTTTAACAAATGGAGCGTGCTGTATCCGTCCTCGCCAGTGTTCAGCAATACCGGCGCCCCCTGGTCGAACAGTCCTGCGCCATACGCGGGCTTGGTCACCGCGCCCGGCGCGGACACGCCGAGCCGCAAGGAGCGGCGCTTGCTGTATGTGCCGCTGCTGTCCTGCCCCATCGCAGCGGGAACCCTTGTCGACGGCGCCGTGCTGGCGGTGGCGCGCTTCCTGTTGACGGCGCAGGCCTCGGCCAGCGAGGTGCCGGGCGAATTCGCCGGCATCCTCAGCGTCAAGGAAGCGGCGGCGCTGGCGACCGACGTGGAGCTGCTGCAATGAAGCGCCTGCGCTGCAAAGGCATTGCCGCGATAGAGGCTGCCCTGGTCATGTTTACCGCCACATCGCTGCTGGTGATCTTTGTCCATTGCGGACGCATGGCGCTGAACTGCGCAGCGCTGGACCGTGCTTCCAGCAGCGCGGCGCGCTATCTGGCTGCGGTCCCGCTCGAAGTCCTGCGCGACGCCGCACAGCGCGCACTGGCGCTGGCGGCGGCACAAAAGATAGTGGAGGAGACCCTGTGCGCTGCCAGCGTCGACGTGAGCGAGCTGCAGGTCGATTATCTGTGCGATCCGGCGACCTGCACCTTGCTGGGGCCCGCCAGCACGCCGTCCAGGGTGGGAGTGATGGTGATGGTCCAGTTCCATGATCCACTCTACCTCGATGGGCAGGCGACCCAGTTGTCATCCTATGCGGAGGTTGGCCGTGACAACTAAAGCCAGCATCCAGTGCGGCATGGCAAGCGTCGAATTCGGCCTCGTTTGCCTTCTGGTGATTCCCTTCCTGTTCGCGACGATGGAGTACGGCCACCTGCTGTTCCTCTGGAACGCGCTGCCCGAAGTGACGAGGCGTGCGGCGCGTGCGGCGGCGATCACGGATTTCACCAATGCCGGCGCCATGCAGGCTTTGCGCCGGTCTGCTTTGTTCCGCAGCGACGACAGCCCCCTGCCCCTGGCGCCGAATGTGGGCGGCGCCAACCTGGTCGTCGAATACCTGTGGCAGGACGCCAATGGCAACCTGGCGCCCTTACCGCTGCTGCCGGCCTGCCCGGTGGCCAACCGCATCAACTGCGCGCGCGACCAGCACAGCTCCAGCTGCATCAGTTTCGTGCGCGTGCGCCTGTGCGGGGCCGGCGCCGCTTGCCCGCAACTGGAATACCAGCCGCTGCTGCCTATGGTGCCGGTGCCGGCCCACATGCCGCCGGCCAGCACCCTGGTCCCGGCCGAATCGTTGGGTTACGCGCCGGGCCAGCCGCCTTGCCCTTGAATCAAGTATCCAGAAGGAGGTTCCATGAAAGCGCTGTTGATCAGCAATGACGAGCGGTTGCAGGCGGAGCTGGCGGCTCAGGGATCGGCGCGCCTGCCGGCGCTGCAGCTGGTTGCCGCGCGGCGCGATCTGCGCGACGCGGTCGAACGCCTGCTGCCGCAGCCTCCGGAACTGGTGCTGTTCGATGCCAGCGAAGTGGAGCCGTCCCAGGCCCAATTGCTTGAGCCGTTGGCGCGGCACTATCCCGATGCGTCCTTTATCCTGATGACGCGGGCGCCGCAGCACGAATTGCTGATCCGGGCCATGCGGGTTGGCATGCGCGAAGTCCTGCAGCTTCCACTGGTCCATCGCGCTTTGCACGAGGCGCTGGACCGCATCGAGATCGAGCGCGGCGTAACGGCGGTGCGCGAGGGCAAGGCGCTGGCTTTTATCTCCTGCAAAGGAGGCAGCGGCGCTACCTTCCTCGCCACCAATTTCGGCTACGCGCTGGCTGCGCTGGCCGGGCGCAAGGTGCTGCTGCTGGACCTGCACGGCCAGTTCGGCGACGCCACGCTTTATGTGTCCGACCAGAAGCCGGCCATGACGCTGTCCGATATCTGCAGCCAGATCGGCCGCCTGGACGCGGCATTCCTGGAATCCTGCCTGGTGCACGTTGCGCCCGGCTACGGCGTACTGGGCGCGGCCGACGATCCAACCATGGCCACGCAAATGAAGCCTGACCATATCGACGCCATCCTGCACGTCGCGCGCCACCACTACGACTACATTCTGCTGGACGTCGGCCGCCAGATCGATGCGCTGTCGCTGCGCGCATTGGACCAGGCCGACGCCATCTACCCGGTGCTGCAACTGGCCTTGCCCGATATCCGCGACGGCCGCCGCCTGCTCGACATCTTCCGCTCCCTCGGCTATCCGGGCGGGCGCACCCGCCTGATCGTCAATCGCTACGAGAAGGGGGGCAAGCTGCGGCTGGCCGACCTCGAGCAGGCGCTGGGCGCCGAAGTGCTGCACACGGTGCCCAACGATTACCTGTCCGCCACGGACTCGGTCAACCAGGGCATCCCGCTGCTGCAATTGGCGCGCCATAGCCCGGTGGCGCGCAGCCTGGCGGAGCTGGTGGAAGCGGTGACCGAACGCCGCCTGCCTGAGAGCAAGGGCCTGTTCGACCGCCTGTTCGGCCGCGCGGAAACAGAGCATTGAAAGGAGCCTGACATGAGTTTGCGAGAACGCCTGGCCTTGGGCGAGGATGCGCACCAGGCCCCGAGCGCGCCGGCGATGGCCGATGGCGCTTACCAGGAGCTGAAGAAATCCATGCACCAGATGATTTTGGAGCGCATCGATCTGGAGCGCCTGAAGCGCCTGACCCCGGAGCAGTTCAAGCACGAACTGGCATTGCTGGTGGCGCGCATTGTCGACGACGAACGCATCGTGCTGAACCAGGGGGAGCGCCATAAGCTGGTGCTCGATATCCAGAACGAGATGCTGGGCTTCGGCCCGCTGGAGCCGCTGCTGGCCGATCCTGGCGTTTCCGACATCCTGGTCAATACCCACGCCCAGGTCTACGTCGAACGAACCGGCCGGCTGGAGCTGACCGGCATCACCTTCCACGACAACACGCATTTGATGAAGATCATCGAGAAGATCGTCTCGCGCGTGGGGCGGCGCGTCGATGAGTCGAGCCCGATGGTGGACGCCAGGCTGCCGGATGGTTCGCGCGTCAACGCCATCATTCCGCCTCTGGCGGTGGATGGTCCGATCCTGTCGATCCGCCGCTTCTCGTCGCAGCCGCTGTCGATGGAGCGGCTGCTCGAATTCAAAAGCATGACGCCGCCGATGGCGGAAGTACTCAAGGCGCTGGGCCAGGCGCGCTTGAACGTGCTGATTTCCGGCGGCACGGGCAGCGGCAAAACCACGCTGCTGAATGTGCTGTCCGGCTTCATTCCCGCCACCGAGCGCATCGTCACCATTGAAGACGCGGCGGAACTGCAGCTGCGCCAGCCCCACATCGTGCGCCTGGAAACGCGCCTGCCCAACGTCGAAGGCAAGGGCGAGGTGACCCAACGGGCCCTGGTGCGCAATGCGCTGCGTATGCGGCCCGACCGCATCATCCTGGGCGAGGTGCGCGGCGCCGAAGCAATCGACATGCTGCAGGCCATGAACACCGGCCACGAAGGTTCGTTCGCCACCATCCACGCCAACTCGCCGCGCGATGCCTTGTCGCGGCTGGAAAGCATGGTCGGCATGGCCGGCGCCAACCTGACGCCGCGCACCGCGCGCCAGCAGATCTGCTCCGCGATCACGGTGGTGATGCAGTTGTCGCGCCTGAGCGACGGCGCGCGCAAGCTGGTCAGCCTGCAGGAGGTGACCGGAATGGAGGGCGACACGGTCGCCATGCACGAGATTTTCCATTTCGAGCAAACCGGGGTGGATGCGAACGGCAAGGTGCAGGGGCATTACTACGCCACCGGCGTTCGTCCGCGCTTTGCGGACCGCCTGCGCATGTTCGGCGTGCCGGTGCCGGACAGCCTGTTCGATCCGGGTAGGGTGTACGAATAAGGGAGGCTGCGATGGACTTTGCCTGGACTGGTTTTTCCGTCTTGCTGTTTGCTGCCGTCATCTGCCTGTGCGAGGGCGCCTGGCTGTGGTGGAGCAATAGCCATGGCAACGGCGCGCGGCGCGTGGCCCGGCGCTTGCGGCTGATGTCGGGCCGCACCGACAGCGCGGGCGGCGGCATCAGCATTCTCAAGGAGCGGCGCTATGCCACCGCGCCGGGGCTTGATGCTCTGTTGCGGCGCCTGCCGCAGGCGGTGGCGTTGGACCGCCTGCTATTGCAGTCCGGCCTGCGCTGGCAGGTGGAGCGCTTCCTGCTCCTGCAGGGCGCCGCCGTACTGGCTGCGCTGCTGCTGCCTTGGGCATTGCACTTACCGGCGCTGCCTGCGGCAATCGCCGCGGCCTTATGCCTGGCCGCGCCGTTCGGCGCGCTGCTGCGGGCACGTGCGGCGCGGGTGCGCCGCATCGAGGCGCAGTTGCCCGAGATGGCGGATTTCCTGGCGCGTGCGCTGCGCGCCGGCCATTCCTTCGCGAACGTGATGCAGATGGCGGGCGACGAGGTGGCCGATCCGCTCGGCGGTGAATTCCGCGCCACCTACGAGGAGGTGAACTTCGGCGTCACCATGCAAGATGCGCTGCACAACCTGGCGGCGCGCGTGCCCCTGACCGACTTGCGCTACCTGGTGATCGCGGTGCTAATCCAGCGCGAGTCGGGCGGCAACCTGGCCGAATTGCTGGACAACGTATCGCGCATGACGCGCGCCCGCTTGCAGTTGCTGGCCCAGGTGCGGGTGTCGTCGGCGGAAGGGCGCATGTCGGCCTGGGTGCTGACGCTGATGCCGATTGGCCTGATGGCGGCCATGCAGTTGACCAATCCCAGATACACCGGGGTGCTGTGGCATGACCCTAACGGCCAACGCTTGCTATGGTATGCCGCTTGCGCGGTGGTGGCGGGAATGCTGTGGATGCGCAGGATCGTCAGGGTGCGGGTATGAATCCCATCGACATCGCGATCCTGCTGCTGGTGTTTGCCGTGGTGGCGGGGCTGGCCTGGTGGGCGATGCTGGCCCTTTCCAGCGGGCCGCTGCGGGAGCGCCTGAAATCCTTCACTGGTGGCGCAGATGAAGAACCGACGCCGGGTCCGGGCGAGTGGATCGAGAAGGTGGCACGGGTGGCCGAGCCGTTCAGCCGCCTTTCGCTGCCAGAGCAGGGCTGGCAGCAGTCGGCGTTGCGCACCCGTTTCATGCATGCGGGCTGGCGCAATGCAGCGGCGCCCAAGCTGTACTTCGCGGCCAAGACCTTGCTGGCACTGGCGACGCCTGCCATTGTGGCGATGCTCGTCGCAGCCAACGGTGGCCGGAGTGGCAACCTGTCGCTGCTGCTATGCGCCAGCGCCGCTATCGGCTACTACCTGCCCAATGGCGCCCTGGCGCGCCGCGCCGAACGGCGCCAGCGCGACATCTTCGAGAGCTTGCCCGATGCGCTGGACTTGCTGACGATTTGCGTCGAGGCTGGACTGAGCATGGAGCGCTCGCTGGCCAAGGTGGCGGGCGAGATTCACATCAAGAGCCTGTGCCTTGCGCAGGAGTTGCAACTGGTGCTGATGGAGATGCGTGCCGGCTTTACCAAGGAGCGTGCACTGCGCAACTTCGCGCTGCGTACCGGGGTGGAGGATGTCGATGCACTGGTGGCCATGCTGGTGCAGGCGGAACGCTTCGGCACCAGCATGGGCGAGTCGCTGCGAGTGCATGCGGATAACTTGCGCCGCAAGCGTGCGGTGGTGGCGCAGGAGGCCGCAGCCAAGGTCGCGCTCAAATTGCTGTTTCCCTTGATATTTTGCATTTTCCCGGCGCTGATGATTGTGCTGCTGGGGCCTGCGTCAATCCAGATGAAGACTGTGCTGCTGCCTGCCGTGCAGGCTACGCGTTAGGAGGCTGATATGCGCAAGACCGTAATTGCAGTTTGTGCGGGGATACTGGCGGCGTGCAGCATGCCGGTAATGCCGACGGCGCCCGCCGTGCGGCCAGCTTCGAGCGTCGCACCGCCCGCGCCTGCGGCGTTGGCTGGCGAGGGGCGTTATGCGGAGGCGATTGCGCTGTTGGAGGGGCGTGTGCAGCGCGCCCCTGGCGCGGCCTTGCTGGGCGATCTTGGCTACGCCTACTACCTTGGCGGACGCCTGGAGCAAGCGCAGGCTGCGCTGGAGCGCGCGTGTCTGCTGGAGCCTTCCAGCCCGGTCGCGTGGGAGCGCCCGGCGGCGCGGGCGGAGGCTGGTGCCGCGCCGCTCCGGCTTGAGGTCAGCAACGGCAACGGCGTCCGTGGCATGGCTGCGGCCGTGGCGCAGCGTTTGCGGTCGGAGGGGATGCAGGTGGCCCGCCTGAGCAACACGATCCCGTTCAACGTCGAGCGGACGCGGGTCGAAGTGCGCACCAGCGGTGAGCCGCAATTGCGCATCGTGCTTGGCAGGGACGCGGGAATAAAAAAGCCGCCCGCGACTGGCGGGCGGCAAGCACCGTGAAGCAACTCACGAGTTGGTGGGAAATCTAGCTCAGTTCCAGGACACGCTGCCCAGGCCGCGCGCGGTGGACTGGCGGGTGGCCGGCTTGCCGTACACCGTTGCCGAACCCATGCCGGAGAGGCGCAGGTTGGCGGAAGTCTTTGCGTTGAAGGTGGCGCTGCCAAGGCCGGTCATGTCGGCGTCCACGTTTTCGCTTTGCAGCTGCTTCGCATCCAGGCTGCCGATGCCGCCCAGCTTTGCGAACAATTGCTTGCTCTGGCCGGAGATCGAAATCTCGCCAGCGCCTTTCAGGTTCAGGTCCACCACGTCGGCCTTGGTATCGCTGACGGTCATATGGCCGACGCCGGACAGGCGTACATCGACTTTCTTGAAGCGCGAGGCCACGTTCATTGCACCTGCACCGTCCAGGGAGAGGCGAACTTCATCGCCGTCGAATCCCTTCACGTCAGCCGAGCCCACGCCGGCGGAAACCAGTTCGCGCAATTGAGGCAGCGTCAGTTCCGCCATCAGTTTCGGGCTGCTGAAGTGGATGCCATTTATTTTCTCGGTGCCGATGCGGATCGTGTCGCCGTTCTGGGTCACCGTAATTTTTTGCAGGTAGCGCTTGTCGCCGGAGAGCACCAGTGCCGGTGCGCCTTGCTTCAGCTTCAGGTCTACCACGCCATCCAGGACTACTTTCACGGTACGGCCGTCAACAGTGCGCGCTTCGGTGATGATTTCGTCAGCTTGGGCTGCGCCGCCGGCGGCGAGCATTACTGCGGTCATCATCGTGGCGGTGAAAATCTTTTTCATGTCGAGGCTCCGTGAGGGTCTTATTAAATTACAGGGCAGCTTTTTCAGCAGCGCTCAGGCGCTTGGCGGTTACGGTCACCACTGGCATTGCTTTGGCGTCGGCCTTGGCGATGACGGCTGCCGGTGCGCTATGTTTCAGCGGGGTGGCGGCGGTGGCGAAGCCGGTTGCGCTGATCACTGCTACTGCTGCGAGGAAGATGTATTCCATGTTTTTGGCGATGTTCATTTTGCTCTCCGTTCGGTTGGGTTAAGTTCATTTCGCGTTTCGTTGATTGAACTATAGATATGTGCGGCGTCCAGTACTACCGGTGTGCGACGAAATGCAGAAATGGCGACTTGAAATGCATTAAAGCCGGTGTGACGAAGTTGCCAGCCCGTGTGACGGGGGGCATCGCGCCCCCGGGCCGGGGGTTATATACTCTCCAGCCATGAGAACCTTGCATTTCCTACGTGTCCTGGGCGTGTCCATCCTTGCCTGGGGCTTTATTTGCCTGATTGGCGCCGGATCCTCCTATGGGGCGCTGCTGCAGCGGGGCGCCCATCCAGTGTATTGGGAGCTGCTGGGCGAATGGGTCGGCGCCCACACCCTGATGGTGCTGTTTAGCGCCGTGCTGTTCATCGCACTGGAGTGCTGGCCGCAGTCGCTCGCCAGCCCGCGCGGGATAGTGCGCACTTACCTGCTGGTGCTGGTCTTTTTCCTGCCCCTGGAATGCGGCTTCGTCTCGCTGCAGCAGGAGCGGAGCTGGTTCGCTGTCTTCCTCGAGCTGACCTGGACAACCTTTACCTTCGTGACGGTGGCCGGGACCCGCATCTGGCAAATGCAACGGGCGCGCGAAACCGACAACCTGTCGCTGCGCCTGGAGCTCGAGCAGCAGCGCCTGGCGGCCCTGCGCGGCCAGTTGGAGCCGCATTTCCTGTTCAATGCACTGAATGCCGTCAGCGCCCTGGTACGCATGGACGACAAAGGCGCCACCCTGAGCGCCATCAGCCGTCTGAGCGGCCTGCTGCGCTACGCCCAGTCGGCCAGCTCGCGCGACTGGGTCACGCTGGCGGAGGAGCTGCAATTCGTGCGCGACTACCTCGCCTTGCAGTCCATGCGTTACGGCGAGCGCTTGAATGTGACCATTGAGGGCGACAGCGGCGCCGTGCTTGCGGCTGATTGCCCGCCCCTGCTGCTGCAACCGCTGGTGGAAAACGCCTTGCGCCACGACCTCGATTGCCACGACGGCGCCGGCGATATCCAGATGCGCTTCGCAGAGCAGGGCGGCATGCTGCATATCCACGTCAGTAATTCTGTGCGCGAGGTGCCGCCCAATCCCGGCATGGGCATGGGCTTGCGCCATATCGAGGCGCGCCTGCGCATGGCTTGCGGTAACGGAGCCGAGCTGCGTACAGCACGCGCCGATGGCCGTTTCGTCGCCGAAATCAATATGCCGATGTACTTTGCCGCATGAAGATCCGCGCCCTGATCGTCGATGACGAGGAGCCTGGCCGCATCAACCTGCGCTACGGCCTGGCGCCGCACGCCGAGTGGCAACTGGTGGGCGAGTGCGCCAACACCGCAGCAGCGCGCGCCATGCTGGACGCGCAGGAGGTCGACGTTATCTTCCTCGATATCCAGATGCCGCAGGAAACCGGCCTGGCGTTCGCGCGCGAATTGGCCCAGCGCGAAGAGCCGCCCCTGGTCATCTTCGCCACTGCCTACAACGAGCACGCTATTGAAGCCTTTGAAGTGTTCGCACTGGATTACCTGCTCAAGCCTTTCGATGACCAGCGCCTGGCGCAGGCGCTGGGCCGGGCTGCCTCCATGCTGGAGCAACGCCAGCGCGCCGCTTACGCCCGCGCCATGCGCGCCTTCGCGGCGCCGGAGCAAACCTGGCTGCAACAGCTCAATGTGCGCTCGGTGGGCCGCATCGAGTGCGTGCAGGTGGAGGAGGTTTTGTGGATCGAGGCCGCAGGCAATTACGTCGAGCTGCGCCTGGCGCAGCGCCGCGTTCTGCACCGGGTGCCGCTGGCGAAGCTGGAGCAGCACCTGGACCCGTCAAGCTTCCTGCGCGTGCACCGGCGCGCGCTGGTGCGCAGGAGCGAGGTCGCTTCGCTGGAGCGCGATACGGAAGGAACAGGCCAGCTGCTGCTGCGCTGCGGCGACCGCGTGCCGGTCAGTGAGCGGCATTTGGCGGCGGTGAAGGCTTTGCTGGGCGCTTAAATCAGGGCCGCGATGGCCGTTCCCATCTCGGTGGTGGAAGCCGCGCCGCCCATGTCCGGCGTGCGCGGACCTTGCACCAGGACAGCTTCGATGGCGCGCATGATGGCGTCCTGCGCCTGGGTATACTTCGCGTCGCCGTTGCCGAGGAAGTCAAGCATCATCGCGCCTGACCAGATCATGGCGACCGGGTTGGCGATGTTCTTGCCGTAGATATCCGGCGCCGAACCATGCACCGGCTCGAACAAGGAAGGCAGGGTGCGTTCCGGGTTCAGGTTGGCCGATGGCGCGATGCCGATGGTGCCGGCGCAGGCCGGGCCAAGGTCGCTCAGGATATCGCCGAACAGGTTGGACGCCACCACCACGTCAAAGCGCTCCGGGCTCAGGACGAAGCGCGCTGCCAGGATGTCCACGTGGTATTGGTCCCAGCGTACATCGGGATAAGAGGCAGACATCGCCTTCACCCGCTCATCCCAATACGGCATGCTGATCGCGATGCCGTTCGACTTGGTGGCCGAGGTCAGGTGCTTCTTGGGCCGCGACTGCGCCAGCTCGAAAGCGAACTGCAAGATGCGGTCCACGCCCTTGCGCGTGAATACAGCTTCCTGCAGCACGGTTTCGCGCTCGGTGTTTTCGAACAGGCGGCCGCCGACAGCGGAATATTCGCCCTCGGTGTTCTCGCGCACCACGTAGAAGTCGATATCGCCGGGCTTTTTCCCAGCCAGCGGGCAAGGCACGCCCGGCATCAGGCGCACCGGTCGCAGGTTCACATACTGGTCGAACTCCCGCCGGAACTTGATCAGCGAGCCCCACAGGGAGATATGGTCGGGCACCGCATCGGGCCAGCCGACTGCGCCGAAGTAGATGGCATCAAAGCCTTTCAGCTGGTCGAACCAGTCATGCGGCATCATCTGGCCGTGCTGCACGTAATAATCGCAGTTGGCCCATTCGAAGGTCGTGAATTCCAGGCCCAGCCCAAAGCGGGCTGCGGCTGCGTGCAGGACACGCAAGCCTTCCGGCATTACTTCCTTGCCGATGCCGTCGCCGGCGATGACCGCGATGCGGTGGGTGTTCATGCGGCCTCCGCTTCCTCGACCGGGGCCGAGCGCATCCACTGCACCAGCGGCCAGGCATCCTTGAAGGCGCCGGCGATCATGCCCAGCAGCTCGTCCGGCTTATTCAGCGGCAGCTTCACTTCCTGGTAGACGAAGAAGCTTTTCAGCTTGATGAACTCAATGTGCTCGTGCTCCGGATCGAAGCCCTTTGGCGGGCGCTGCAGCTTGTGTTCTTCGGTGATCGTGCCGTAACGCGCCTTCAAGGCCTTGTTGTTCAGGGCTTTCTTGAAACCGGCGGCGTCGTTGACCATGTGCTTGCGCAGGGCCTTCAGGCGGTGCGGCGGCGGGATATATTCGCCGGCGCCGATGCCCAGCACGCCGTCAGGGCTGATCTGGAAATACCAGGTCGGGCCGCCGGCCATGCTTGGGCGGCGCATATCGTTGGGCGCAATTGCGGCCGAGAAATGGGTCTTGTAGGGGCTCTTGTCGTGGGCAAAGCGCACGTCGCGGTTGATGCGGAACATGGCCTTCTTCGGGTTGCAGAACTTGACCTGGGCGTCGAACTTGCCCAGCTCCGCGATCACCTGGGTCACCAGCTCCAGGAATTCCTCGCGCAGGATGTCGTAGCGCGGCTTGTTCATGACGAACCAAGGGCGGTTGTTGTTATCGGTCAGTTCCGTCAGGTAGCGGGTAAGGTCGCGCAGGTGCATATTATTTTTTGACTGGGGGGCGTTTGCCCACGGTGAGTTGGAGTTCGCTCTCGCGGCTCTTGCGCAGGATGCGCAGGGTCGACTGGCCGCCTGGCGACAGCTGGGCGATCAGGTTCAGCATTTCATTGGTGTCCTTGACCGGCTTGCCGTCCACCGACAGCAGGATGTCGCCGGGCTTCATTCCCGCCTTGTCGGCCGGGCCGTTGCGCACCACGCCGGCGATGATGGCGCCGGTGTCGCGCTGCAGGCCAAAGCTGTGCGCCATCTCCGGCGTGATTTCCTGCGATTCGACGCCGATCCAGCCGCGCACCACATGGCCATCCTTGATGATGGCCTCCAGCACCGAGCGCGCCGTGCTGACCGGGATCGCAAAGCCGATGCCGACCGAACCGCCGGTCTGCGAGTAGATCGCCGAATTAATCCCGAGCAGGTTGCCCTGGCTGTCGATCAGGGCGCCGCCCGAATTGCCGAAGTTGATCGCGGCATCGGTCTGGATGAAGTTTTCGAAGTGGTTGATGTGCAGGTTGTTGCGGCCCAGGGCGGAAATAATGCCCATGGTGACCGTCTGGCCTACGCCGAACGGGTTGCCGATGGCCAGCACCACGTCGCCCACCTTGGCCTGCTCCACCTGGCCCAGGGCCACCACCGGCAGCTTGTCCAGCTCAATGCGCACCACGGCCAGGTCGGTTTCCGGATCGGTGCCGACCAGCTTGCCGGCGGCCTTGCGGCCGTCAGGCAGCACCACCTGGATTTCGTCGGCGCCTTCCACGACGTGGTAATTGGTCAGGATGTAGCCCTGCGGGCTGACGATTACGCCCGAGCCCAGGCTGTTCTGGTCATCTTCCTCGTCACGGTCGCCGAAGAAACGCTTGAAGAATGGGTCTTTTGACAGCGGATGGCGCTTGCGCACCGCCTTGGAGGTGAGGATATTGACCACGGCCGGCATGGCGCGGCCGGCGGCATTGCGGTAAGAGCCTGGGGCGGCTGGGGTGACCGCCGCGATGGCAGAAGGCGCAGCGGGGACGCCGTTCAGAGGCGCCGGCCGCTGCACGGCCGCATAAACAAAATACAGTGCCAGTGCGATGGTCACCGTTTGTGCAAACAATAACCAGAGTCTTCGCATGGCGCTATTGCTACAAAATGGGAGTTAACTCCTATTTTCGCAAAGAATCGCGAATTTCGCGCAGGAGCACGATATCTTCTGAAGGTGGAGCAGGTTCTGCCGCCGCGGCAGCCGGTGCTTCGGCGCGACGCAGCTTGGCCACCAGGCGCACCATCTGGAAGATGACGAAGGCCAGGATGATGAAGTTCAGCAGGATGGTGAAGAAGTTGCCGTAAGCCAACACCGCGCCCAGCTTCTTCGCTTCGACCAGGCTCAGATTGTGCGCCTGCCCGTTGAGAGGAACGTAATAGTTGGCGAAATCCAGGCCGCCCAGCATTGCGCCGATCGGCGGCATGATCACGTCGGCCACCAGGGAATCGACGATTTTGCCGAAGGCGGCGCCAATGATCACACCGACCGCCAGGTCGATCACATTGCCTTTCATTGCAAATTCTTTAAATTCTTGCATCATTCCCATAGCAGATTCTCCCAGGAAGTTTATGGATTTGTATCAACTTTGCTGCAAATTCATCGAACACGCAAGGGGCGCAACATTGGGATGGATTAGCTAAATGCAAGGTTTTGCTTCAAATCGCCTTGGCACTCCTCTATAATTTAAGGTTGCTAGAAGCTTTGTTATTGCTTAATAAAGATTTCGGATTTTTACTGATTGGGGTTTGTATGAGTATCGAAAAGCAGGTCGATTCCAGCCGGCGCGGTCTGCTCGTCGCAACGTGTGCGGCGGGTGGCGTGGTTGGTTTGGGTGCTACTGGCGCCCTGGTAAGCACTTTCCAGCCTTCCGAGCGCGCGAAAGCGGCCGGTGCGCCAGTGGAAGTGGATATCTCTTCGCTGCAGCCTGGCGAGAAGAAAATCGTGGAATGGCGCGGTAAGCCAGTCTGGATCCTGAAGCGTACCCCGGAAATGGTGGCATCGCTGGCAAAGGACGAAGCTGACCTGGCCGACCCGAAATCCGAGCGCTCCCCCGACGACCTGACCCCGGAATACGCCCGCAACCAGCACCGTTCGATCAAGCCGGAAATCCTGGTTGCTGTGGGCATTTGCTCGCACCTGGGCTGCTCCCCATCGGACAAGCTCTCCCCTGGCCCGCAGCCTTCGCTGCCGGACAACTGGGAAGGCGGTTTCCTGTGCCCATGCCACGGTTCGACCTTCGACCTGGCCGGCCGCGTGTTCAAGAACAAACCAGCACCGGACAACCTGCAAGTCCCACGCCATATGTATATGGGCGATACCAAGCTGGTGATCGGTAAAGACGAGAAAGGCGAGGCATAATCCATGGCCGCATTCAAGGAAACCAAATTCCCGGCCGACGCACCGGCCGCGCAGAAGGCACTGGGCTGGGTCGACGACCGCTTCCCGCTGACCAAACTGTGGAACGACCAGTGGGGCAAATACTACGCTCCTAAGAACTTCAACTTCTGGTACATCTTCGGCTCCCTGGCCATGCTGGTCCTGGTGCTGCAGATCGTTACCGGTATCTTCCTGACCATGCACTACAAGCCGGACGCTGGCCTGGCATTCGCATCGGTTGAATACATCATGCGCGAAGTGCCATGGGGCTGGCTGGTGCGTTATATGCACTCGACCGGCGCCTCGGCCTTCTTCATCATCGTGTACCTGCACATGACCCGCGGCCTGATGTACGGTTCCTACCGCAAGCCACGTGAACTGATCTGGCTGTTCGGTTTCGCCATCTTCCTGTGCCTGATGGCCGAAGCGTTCTTCGGCTACCTGCTGCCATGGGGCCAGATGTCGTACTGGGGCGCCCAGGTGATCGTCAACCTGTTCGGCGCGATTCCGCTGATCGGCCCTGACCTGTCGCTGTGGATCCGTGGCGACTACGTGGTGTCCGACGCGACCCTGAACCGCTTCTTCGCTTTCCACGTGATCGCTATTCCCCTGGTCCTGCTGGGCCTGGTGGCTGCTCACCTGATCGCACTGCACGAAGTGGGCTCGTCCAACCCGGACGGCATCGAAGTGAAAGAAAACCTGGGCGCCGACGGCCACCCAGTGGATTCGATCCCATCGCACCCGTACTACACCGTGCACGACCTGTTCGGCGTGTCCGTGTTCCTGACCATCTTCTCGGCTGTGGTGTTCTTCGCGCCTGAGATGGGCGGCTACTTCCTGGAGTACAACAACTTCCTGCCGGGCGATTCGCTGAAGACCCCGAACCATATTGCGCCGACCTGGTACTTCACCGCCTTCTACTCGGTGCTGCGCGCCACCACTTCGCAGTTCCTGTGGGTGCTGATGGCCGGTATCGCTGGCTACACCGCCTTCCTGTGGCTGAAGTCCAAGCTGTCGGGCATGGTCAAGATCGCTGTCAGCGTGATCGCGCTGCTGATGATCGTCGGCATGCTGCCAGGCGCACTGGATGCGAAATTCTGGGGCGTGGTGTTCTTCGGCGGTTCCGTGGTGATCCTGGCCTTCCTGCCATGGCTGGACCACTCGCCGGTGAAATCGATTCGTTACCGTCCTGACTGGCACAAGTATGTGTACGCTGGCCTGGGCATCGCCTTCGTTGCCCTGGGCTACCTGGGTACCCAGCCGCCAAGCCCTGTCGGCACGATCATCGCGCAGATTGCGACCCTGTACTACTTCAGCTTCTTCCTGCTGATGCCATGGTGGAGCGAGATGGGTACGTTCAAAAAAGTGCCGGACCGCGTTGTATTCCACGCGCACTAATCGAACGACCAGAACGCTAAGCAAAGGACTAATAAATGATCTTTTCCAAGAAACTGCTGGCTCTGCTGGCCCTGGTACCGGCGCTGGCCTTCGCTAACGAAGGCGGCTACCCGCTGGACAAGGCCCCGGACCGCTCGCACAACATGGCTGCCCTGCAAAACGGCGCCAAGCTGTTCGTGAACTACTGCCTGAACTGCCACAATGCTTCGTCCATGCGTTACAACCGCCTGCGCGACCTGGGCCTGACCGAAGAGCAGATCAAGAACAACCTGCTGTTCACCGGCGAAAAAGTGGGCGAAATGATGACCACTGCCATGCCGGCCAAGGACGCCAAGGCATGGTTCGGCACCGTGCCGCCGGACCTGTCCGTGATCGCCCGTGCCAAGGCCACCCCGTCGGCAAGCGGCAGCGATTACCTGTACACCTACCTGCGTACCTTCTACAAGGACGAGACCCGCCCAACCGGCTTCAACAACATGGTACTGCCGAACGCGGCAATGCCACACGTGCTGTGGGAATTGCAAGGCGTGCAAGCGGCCAAGTTCGAAGAAGTGGAAGATCCGCATGAACACGGCAAGAAGGTGCACAAGTTCGCAGGCTTCGAGCAAGTGAGCAAGGGCACCATGAGCAAGCTGGAGTACGACACCGCCGTAGCCGATATCGTAGGCTACATGGAGTGGATGGCCGAGCCTGCAGCACAGAAGCGCAAGCAGCTGGGCGTATGGGTGCTGATCTTCATGTCGATCTTCGCCACCCTGGCATGGCGCCTGAACGCGTCGTACTGGAAAGAAGTTAAATAATCAGCGTGCGCCGGCTTGTCCGGCGCGTGTTTGCGTCGTCCGATTCGTCGGTCGGCCCAACTGGGGTGAACCGTTCGCGGTCTCGCCCCCTTTGTTTCTAAGGAACTAGGAAAATGATGGTTCTCTATTCGGGCACTACCTGCCCATTCTCCCAGCGCTGCCGCCTGGTTCTGTTCGAAAAGGGCATGGACTTTGAAGTGCGTGATGTTGACCTGTTCAACAAGCCGGAAGATATTTCGACCATGAACCCATATGGCCAGGTACCCATCCTGGTCGAGCGCGAACTGATTCTGTACGAATCGAACATCATCAATGAATACATTGATGAGCGCTTCCCGCATCCACAGCTGATGCCGGCCGACCCGCTGATGCGCGCCCGTGCCCGCCTGATGCTGTTCAACTTCGAGAAAGAGCTGTTCGTCCACGTGCACACGCTGGAAAGCGAGCGCAACAAGACGAACGACAAGAGCCACGACAAGGCCCGCGCAGAAATCCGCGACCGCCTGACCACCCTGGCTCCGCTGTTCCTGAAGAACAAGTACATGCTGGGTGACGAGTTCTCCATGCTGGACGTGGCCGTGGCCCCACTGCTGTGGCGCCTGGACCATTACGGCATTGAGCTGTCGAAGACCGCAGCGCCACTGATGAAGTACGCCGAGCGTATCTTCTCGCGCCCTGCCTATATCGAAGCGCTGACCCCGTCCGAGAAAGTAATGCGCCGTTAATCGCGGCCCCTGCGGCGCGCGCCTTGCTTGCAATGTGCGCGCTGCAACCTAAAGTTTGAACATGGCAGACATCTCCACCAAGCCCTACATGCTGCGCGCCATCTATGAATGGTGCACCGATTGCGGCTATACCCCATACCTGGCCGTCAAAGTCGATGCTGCGACCCAGGTACCGATGGAATACGTCAAAAAGGGCGAAATCGTCCTGAATATCAGCTTCGGCGCCACTTCCGGCCTGAAGATGGATAACGACGCGATCCACTTCCACGCCCGTTTCGGCGGCGTGTCGCGCGAAATCTACGTTCCGGTCAACAACGTGATGGCGATTTACGCCAACGAAAACGGCCAGGGCATGGCGTTTGAACCGCTGCTGGACCAGGCGCCCGCACCTAAAGCGCCTGCGCCAGTCGAAGAAATCACGGCCGTGCCGACCCTGTCTTCCGTTCCCACCGCGCCGGTTCAGCGCGCCGACGATGACAATGGCCCGGACGACGGCGGCGAGCCACCAAAAAAAGGCGGCCGCCCAACACTGACGCGCATCAAATAACACCGATGTGCCTGGTGCAATGGCCTGCGTGGCAACACGCAGGCCATTTGTTTTTTATACGGGCAAAAAAAAACTCAAGCATCAGCTTGAGTTTCTATGGTGCCCCCGTCAGGAATCGAACCCGAGACCCCCTGATTACAAGTCAGGTGCTCTACCAACTGAGCTACAAGGGCGGACTTGAGATTATAGCGGACCTGGCCGGGCTAGGCAATGATCAGCAGTTCGTCATCCGATGTTGGTGATGCGGTCGAGGTTCTGTTCCAGCATCAGGCCGTCCATGAAGAACTTGGTGGCCCAGTTCGGGTAGCGGTAGGTCATGTAGCCGCCGTTGATCGGGTGGGAGCCTTTCATGGCGCCGCGCACTTCCAGGAAGTCGGTCTCGATGTTCTGGATGCTCATATTGAAGCGGTTGGCGCGTTTCGCGTGTTCGATCAGCGCTTTGTCGCCGGTGACCTGCGACAGGCGCAGCCAGCAGATCGCCATTTGCGAATTGCCCGTGACGCAGGTCCAGGGCACGAAGGTATTCCATTCCGGCGTGTAGTAGGCGGGCAGGGCGCCGTCTTCGCGCTGGCGCGTGGCGACGTGCTTGGCCATGCGGTGCGCGTGTTCGATCAGGTCCTTGCGGTCCGCCGCCAGGCCCACCTCCAACATGCCGCGGATTGAGTAGGCGATGGTGTGCGTCAGCGCTGTCAGGTCGGCGTTCGTGGTCAGGCAGTTATCAGGCAGCCAATCGTTGGCGGCTGCGCGGGACACTGCCCAGTCGACGTTCTTCAGGGCCGCTGCCAGGTAGGGGGTGTCATGGCCCAGCGCCTGGTGGGCGCGGACCAGGCCGAAGGCCGAGCGCGTGTTGTAACTGTTCAGGTGCGAGGTCGTGAACGGCGAGTGGAAGCGGCGCCAGGCCCCGTCATCGTCCAGCGCTGCGACCAGCCAGTCGGACGCGCGCACCAGGGACGAGCGGAAGCGTTCGTCGCGCGTTTCGACGTAGGCGCGGGCCCAGCCAAACAAGGCTTGTCCGGTGTTGAAGATGGTCGGCACGACGACTTCGGCGGCCATGGTGCCGGCGCGCACGCCGCCGCCTTCCAGCTGGATATCGCTTTCCCAGGCCGTCATCTTGCGCGCCGCTTCGGCGTAGGCTGGAGCGTTATACAGCTTGGCGTAGTCGTACAGGGTCGGGATGATGTAGCCCGTCGTTTCCGGGTACGACGCAATCCATTTGCCTTTCTTGATGTCGTAGCTGTGGGCTACGCCGTCATCCGGCGTACCGGCCTGCGCACGCAGGATCCATTGTGCGGCTTCCGACAAATGGCGCTCGATCGTATCGACCGGGCGGGTGCCGGCGCCGACTTTATCGATAATGAGCTGTTTGATGTGTTTCATTTACTTCGCTCCAAATCACTGTGATCGAATCGCCCGCTGCAGGCTGCTGCAGATGGCATCTATTTCCGCTTTCGGCATGTCGCCCCGGAAGGGCAGGCCGAGTAATTGGGTGTTCCAGGCCGCATCGGCCTCCCGCGGCACGGTATAGGCCAGGCGGCTTTGCACGCCCTCGCCTTGCAGGGTCGCGCGCAGGCGTGGCAAATCCACATCTGGCGGCAAGGTCACCACTACGCGCGACAGGCAGCGTCCCGGTCCATATTGTGGGAACTCGACTCCGATTGCCTGCAAGGCTTGACGGTAACGCTCCACGGTCGCTACGCGGGCTGCATTCAATCGGGCCAGGCGCTCGAACTGGGCCAGCGCAATGCCTGCTTCCAGGTTGCTGATGCGGGCGGGTCCGGACACCTGCGGCGCCTGCAGTCCCAGCTTGGCAAACAGGCGCGCCAGGTAATAGCCGGACTTGCCGGTGTAGCCCTCCCACAGATAGTTCCACACGAATTCGGTCAGGGCGCGCAAACGTCCGCGCGGTACGGGCAGGGCGGCGACGGCAGCGGCCAGTTCCGCATCGAGCTCCGGGTTATTCACCAGCAGCACGCCGCCGGAACCACGGATGCCCGTCACCACGCCTTTCGACTGGGCGAAACTGAGGATGCCAACATCGCCCCAGGTGCCAAGCAAGCGGCCCTCGTGCTCGACGCCTGCCAATTGGGCGGCATCGTCGACCAGGAACACGCCTGCAGCTTTGCAGGTGGCCGCGATTTCGCCGATGGCGGCGGGGCAGCCGTACATATGCGGGACGATGACGGCAAGTGTGCCGGGGCCGATGCAGGCGCCAAGGCGCTCCGGGTCGAGGTTGAGGTCGACGCGAACCGGCGCCCAGACGACTTCCAGGCCCTGCGCGCGGACGGCCTGCGGCACGCTTGGACAGATAAAAGCTGGCACGACGACCTGCTTGCGTTCGGGCGCGCGCCGCACGAATGCGGTCAAGGCAAGGCCGATCGCCACGTGGCCAAAATTGACCGGGTAGGCGCGGGAAGGCGCGTAGCGGCGCGCCAGCGTTTCCGCCAGGCGCTGCGGCTGCGCGCCGTGCGCAATGCGCCCGCCCAGCACCGAGCGCAGGACGGCGAAATACTCTGCGGCGCCCCACTCGGCGTAGCTCAGACGGTACATGTTCAGCCTTGCAGGCCCAGCTTACCGGCCAGGCGCGCCAGGAAGAAATGGGCCCAGGGGCGCGGATCGTTCCAGCGCCAGTAGGCGTCGCATACCTGGTGGCTGGCGGAAGCGGTATCGATTTCGCGGCCGCCTTCTTCGAAGGACCAACGGTCTGGCACGGGGTCGCGCCACATCACGATTTTCCCGGCCCGCGCCACCGGTGCTTGCTCCAGTCCCAGCTCATAGCAATAGGCGGCGTAAGGCAGGTTGACGCCGTTGACGGTGGCAACTTCTTCCTGGAAGTCGGTGCGCGCCACGGTCGGTTCGACCATGTAGAACTTGCCGTCGCGCGTGTCGCGCTTGTATTCCATGCTGCCCATGCCGGTAAATCCGACCTGGCGGAAGAAGGCGGCCGTCATTTCACTGAGTTTGGCGTCGTGCTCCCACGCCGCGGTGCAGCTGGCCGTGCCGCCGATCCGGGGCGGCCAGGAGCGGATCTTGCGGCCGCTGAAGGAAGCTGCGGGCGTGCCGTCCTCGCCCACGTACTGAAGGCAGAAGTAGATTTCGCTGTCCGGGCCTTCGATCCATTCCTGCACGACCATATCAGGCTGCACGGGAGCGATTTCGGCATACAGGCGTTCGACTTCTTCCACCGAATTGACCTTGTAGGCTTTCTTGAAGCGCGCGCCGTATTCGTAGTTCTTGTTGCTTGGCTTGAAAACGCAGGGGAATTTCAGGCCCGCCACCTTGGGCAGGTCGGCCTGCGATTCCAGCTGCACGGTGCGCGGAACGGGCGCTGCAACTTCTTCGGCCAATTGCTGGAAACCCTGCTTGTGCATCAGCGCCATCAGGCGTTCATGCCCGGGCATGCGGATCTTGAAATGCGGCGCAAGCTGTTCGCGGAAGAGCGAGGCGGCGACCACGGTCTTTTCTTCGGTGATAAACAGCACGGCGGGGCCGCCGATTTCGCGCGCAAGGGCCAGCATGGAATCGACCCAGCCCTGTCCTTCCAGCACAGGCATCACGCGTTTGCGGCCATAGCGGGTGCGCATTGCAGGTGAACCAAGGCGGTCATTGACGACGATGACCGGCACGCCCGCCATGCCCAGGCTGCGCACTACGCCCAGGGCATTCAGGCCGCCACCGACCACCACGGCCGGTGCCGCATTGCGACGTGTTTCAGGCTTCGGCTTTAATTCTGTCTTCATCCCGACAGCTTAGCGCAATCGCAACTATTTGGGGATCAAAGTAGTGGTAAAAATGTAAAAATTGATGTAATTCTGCAAATATTCATCGACGCAATAGTTGGTCGAGCGAGAACTTGCCGCCGCCTTGGGCGATCAGGGGCAGCAGCAGGGCGGCCCAGCTCAGGTGGGTGGGCCAGGCTTGCGGGTAGACGAAGATTTCGATGACGGCGGCCATGCCAAGCAGGCCGAGGGCCGCGCAGCGGGTGAACAGGCCGGCGACCAGGAGCAGGGGCAGGGCGTGTTCGGCGAAGGCGGCCATCGGGGCCGCGATTTCGGGCGGGACCAGGGGCAGCATGTATTCATAGCGGAACAGGTCGATGGTCGAGTCTTTCAGCGTGAACCAGCCTTCGACCTTGGTGCGGCCTGAAAGGAAGAAGATCGCGGCAACGGCGATGCGGGCGATGAGCAGTTGCACGGATGCGGGCAGCAGCCGGGCGGCGAGGGCTTGCAGCGCGGCGATGCGCTGTGGAGCGGAGCGGCTGGCCGGGCTTGCGGTGGCGGCGTTGGTGTTCATGATGGTCTCCGTGTTGTGATGTGTAGCCGTGCCATCTGGTTTGGCTGGGCGGTCGTTACGGCGCGCAGGGTTTCTGTGGCGCTGCTGGTCGGCAGCGCGGCGCTGATCAGCGTGGGTGCGAAGGTGATGCTCGCGGTGCCTGCGAGCGCGCTGAGGGTGCATAGCAGGAGCAGGCGGTGGGAGTCATTCATTTTCGACTCCCGTGATCAATTCGCTGCCAAGCCAGTCGGCCAGCAATGCGCCGGCGTTGGCGATGCCTTGTTCTTCGCCGAGGCTTTCCACCAGTAGTGCGCAGAGCCCGACGAAGCTGCCTTCGCGTTGCAGCTGCGTCAGCGCCGCGTATTCGATGGTGTCCAGCGTGCGCAGGCAGGAGACGAAGCCGCGCCGCCAGACCAGCAGGCCACCGGGGGCTGGAAGCATTTCGGCTTCCGCAGGTTCGCCGTCGCGCAGGGCGAAATAGAGGTCGGCGGCGTTCGTCGTGGACGCCCGCAGTTGCAGGGTGGGCGTCAAATGCAAGCGCGCTTCGTCCCAGTCGATCGCGGCCAGCGCGTCAGCCGCGACGGGGGACGCGTCGGGGGCAATGAAGGCTTGTCCGAGCGCGTGTTCGATCCACGCGAGTTCGTGCAGGTCGGGGTTGTCGGGGAAGACCGCTTGCAGGGTGTCGCAGAAATCGTCGGCGTAGGCGTCAATCGTCCACGAATGCGGCGGACGGCGGGTGACGTGCGCGACGGCGGCTTGCAGGAAGGCCTCTTCGCCGATGAAGGCGCGCAGCAAGGGGTAGCTCTCTTCGAGGCAGCCAAGCAGCTGCGCGCGGTAGTTGTTCCGGTAGACGGCGCGGCCCAAACCGTCCGGCACGCCGGTGGCGGGCGCGGAGGCTGCGAGCATGGCGTGGAATCCGCTCTGGATATCGGCGAGGTTCATGCTGCCTCCCTGTGCGCTGCAAGACTGCGGGCGACATCGAGTTCGGCCAGCAACTCGGCCAGCGGCGGAATATCGCCATCGCGCTCGATCATGGTGGCCACCGGCCCGCAGCGGGAAATGGTTTGCGCATACAGCGACCAGACCGCGTCGTTGACGGCGCTGTCGTGCGTGTCGATCAGCAGCCCATCGCCCTGGCTATGGCCAGCGAGGTGGATCTGGCAAACGCGGTTCATCGGCACGCCGCGCAGGAAATCAAGCGGGTCGAAGCCATGGTTGCTGGCGCTGACGAAGACATTGTTCACGTCCAGCAGCAAGCCGCAGCCGGTGCGCTTGGCCATGGCGGAAATGAATTCCCATTCCGTCATGCTCGACTCGGCATACGCCAGGTAGCTGGAGGGATTCTCGACCAGCATGGTGCGCCCCAGCGCTTCCTGCGCCTGGTCGATATTGTTGCAGACAATGTTGAGCGCCTCCTGCGTGTATGGCAGGGGCAGCAGGTCGTGGGAATTGAAGCTGCCGATGCGCGTCCAGCTCAGGTGATCGGATACGAACATCGGTTCGATCTCCTCCACCAGGACGCACAAGCGGGCCAGGTAGTCCGGCCGCAAACCATCGGCCGAACCAAGCGACATCGACACACCATGCAGCACCACTGGATGGCGCTGGCGTACGCGGCGCAGGATATCGCGCGGCTGGCCGCCGGCGACCATGAAGTTCTCCGAAATCACTTCCACGAAATCGACGTCAACCTCGCCTTCGAGGAAGTCGCGGTAGTGCTCGCGGCGCAGGCCGAGGCCAAAGCGATGGGCGTGCATGGTGTGCCTCCGTCGTGTGCTTACTTGGCTTCGGTCAGGGTGCCGCCCAGCGCCTTGCACTCGGTTGGGGTTTTCAGCAGCACACCCATGCCCTTGCACTCGTTCTGGCCTTTGCACTGGTTCTTGGCGGTAGCGCACAGGCTGCTGCCCTTGCAGGTGTTGATGCCGTAGCAGCGGCTTGGTTCTTCCTTGGCTTTTTCGGCGGCGAAAGATGGCGTGGACAGCGATGCGGTAGCCAGTGCGATGAGGGCTGCGGCGCCGGCCAGGCTGGCGCGGGATTTGGTGGTGATGGACATGGTAGGTCTCCTTGAGTGAAGTTGCGGTGGTGGTGGGGTGGTGTTACTTAGCCTTGAGCGAGCCGAAGCCCTTTGGCGTTTTGATGGTGGTGCAAGTGCCCTTTTCGACCAGCATCCAGGCGTCGGACTGGTAGTCGACCTTGGAAGTGCCGGCGCAGGAACTGCCTGGGCCCGCGGCGCAGTCGTTATGCCCGGCTTTTGCAACGCCGTAGCACTTTTCCATTTCTTTCTTTGGTTCTGCGGCGTGTGCGGCGGATGCGCACAGTGCGATGGCCAGGGTGGCTGCGATTCCCGCGTAGGTGGTCTTCATAATCTTGGTCTCCTTGGTTAGGTGCGACCAGATTACGGGGGCGGTGTGTACCGCTTGTGTCGATAGAGTAGAAGTTGTGTATCTGGCATGGAGCCAGATACACAGGGATACAAAAATGTTTAAGGCAGGGTGCTTACGTCAACCGTGGGCGCCTGTCCGGTCGCTGGTCGAGTGAAGTTCTGGTTGATCGGCACGCTCGGGCTGAAGAAACCGCCGTTGCGCAGGTAGAAGCTGCCATTCTGCAGGCCGCCGGCGTAGTCCATGCGCTGGGCGTTGGCGGCGGTGGCGTCGCCGGTGAAGCGTGCCGTGACCAGTTCGCTCCAGGTGCCGCTGGTGCTGCGCGCCCACTGCTTGTTGAACTGTACGCTGCGGCCGAGGTAGCCGTTGGTGTCGATGAAGTTCTCCAGGAAGGAGTACACGCCGGCGTGGTAGGTGGTGGTGGCTGGACGCTTCCAGGTGGCGATGAAGCGCCATGCATTGGTTTCCGGGGCATAGAACCAGGCCGAGAAGTCGGTGCCGCCAGCGCCGTCAGGCAGGATGCGGGTGATGAAGCGATAGGTATTGCCGGCCACCCAGTTGTACAGCAGGTAGGACTGGCCGCCGGTGCCTTCGCCGCCAAAGCTGTTGTCGTTCACGTTCGGGCCCTTGCGCACCAGCGTGGTCTTGGCGCCGTTGTCGGCGTCCCATACCGAGAACAGCACCCGGCGCTCGGTCGGCGAATTGACCTGGATGCCGAAGTAGCCGCCGTTAAAGCCGTTCGACATGAAGTAGGAGCCGATCTTGTCTTCGCCCAGCGGCACCGTGACTTCGTTGTAGAAGTACTCGGTATTGGCCGGCACGGTGTAACCCATGTGGACCGAAGGGCCGCGGCGCGACCAGTAGTAATTGGCCGAGTCGTTGGCATAGTTCAGCGCCGTGGTGGTGTTGACGCGTACCGCAGCCACTTCGCCAAAGTAGGTGCCGGATTTGCTGATGCCTTGCAGGTCAACGCGTACATAGCCGGCGGCCGGCACATTGATGGTGCCGACGGCATAGGTCTGCGTGCCGCCCCTGCTCAGGTTGACCTCGAACGGCGTGCCATTGGCGGTCACGCGGATCTTGCTCGATTTGCCGCCCGTCAGGCTGGCATCCAGCGTCAGCGTGGCGCTGCCGGCGGCGGACATGCGGAACCACACGCTGGTGACGGTGCTGGCGCTGGTCCAGTTGGTGAGGCCGTTGTTGTTGATGACTTCCGTGGCGCCGGTACCGGCGGTGGTGACAAAGCCGTTGCCGGCCAGGGCAACCGCGGAACCCGAGGCCGCCACGGTGGCTTTTTTCAGCATGGCGTCAAAACTTGCCGGCTGGGCGGCAAGGGCGCTGGCAGCGGAAAACGCAAGTAATAGCAAATAAATCCTTCGTTTCATCTCCGTATCCTTTCATATTATTGGTTAAGCGAAAGGTAAACTACGCTTTCGCGAAAGTAAACGCAACAGAAATCGCGAAAGGGAGAAACGAAAGTGGTTTATTGACGCAGGTCGGCGATGGCTTGCTGCACGCGGGCGCTGTCGACGCGCTGCGCCAGCTTGCGGCCTTGCTCGCGCAGGCGCTCGAACGCTTCGTCGAGTTCCGCCGGGCGCGGTTGCAGCGGCGCCAGCGAACGCGCCAGCTTGGGCAAGATCGCGCGTTGCAGGAAGCGTTCACCCATCTGGCTTAGTTGCCAGGCCACGGCGCCAAGGCCGAGGAAGAAGGCGATGATGAAACCCTTGTCCAGGTTTTCCGGCGCCTGCTGCTTCAGTGCGGCGAGCACCACGGCGCAGAATGCGAACGCGCCGCCGATCGACCACCACACTTCACGGTCGAGCTGGATCGTTGCGTCGTAAACTTCGAGCGCGTCGGCCTGCAGGCGCAGCGCCGCATCGATCTGGCGCCGGCGTTCCGCTTCGTCGAGCAGCAGCGGCGCTTCGCGCAGGCGCGCGGCGGCGGCCAGCGCATCGGCGTGGCGGATCGATAAATGGGGATTGGTGGCTTGTTCCAGCGGCAGCAGCGGCAGTTGTTCGGGGCTCAGGTGGCTGTAGTGCCCGACTTCCATCGGCAGCACCATGCCGCAATCGCAGCACGTGCGCTGGTATCCCGCCAGCTCGCCTTTGGTGACCGTGATGTAGTACAGGTGCCAGGCCATGCCGATGCGTTGCACTGAGAACGCGCGGGCCGCCCGGCACACAGGGCAGTAGTCTGCGACATAGCCGGCGTGGGTGTAGACCGGCTTCCTGCCCCAGACGAAGATCATGCGTGCTTGTGGGCGGCAGCTTTTGCAGTCTTGTGGTGCGCAGTCTTCTTGCTTGCCACGTGGTGCTTGGTGGTGTGGGCCTTGTGGTGCGCGGTGGTGGTCTTTGCGTGCGTGGTGGTCTTGGCAAATGCAGGGACGGTCAGTGCGAGGGCCATGGTGGCGACGATCAGGTGTTTCATGCAATTCTCCGAGGGCGGCAAAAGCGTGCCGGTGCGCTCAGCCATTATAGGCGTCGACACGATTGAATTTCCATAGGTGCAAGCCTTACATTCTGCAGCGCAACACATCATACTGTTGTCATTTCCGCTATTTATAGTTAGTCTGTTTGCACAATTACTAACTGTCAACGGAGGCAGAAATGCAGAAACTGGGTGCGGAATTCTTTGGTACGTTCTGGCTGGTGCTGGGCGGTTGTGGCAGCGCGGTACTGGCGGCGGCATTCCCCGGCGTGGGGATAGGCCTGCATGGCGTGTCGCTGGCCTTCGGCCTGACGGTGCTGACCATGGCCTACGCCATCGGACATATTTCCGGCTGCCATTTGAATCCGGCAGTCTCGGTGGGCTTGTGCCTGGGCGGCCGTTTCCCGGCCAAGGACTTGCCTGGCTATATCGTGGCACAGGTGCTGGGCGGCCTGGCTGCGGGAGCCGTGCTCTACCTGATCGCCAGCGGCAAGGCCGGCTTTGACGTGGCGGGCGGCTTCGCTTCCAACGGCTATGGCGAGCATTCGCCGGGCGGTTACGGCCTAGTCGCCGCGCTGGTGACGGAAATCGTGATGACGGCCTTCTTCCTGGTCGTGATCCTGGGCGCGACCGATAAACGCGCGCCGGCCGGCTTCGCGCCGATCGCCATCGGCCTGTGCCTGACCCTGATCCACCTGATTTCCATCCCTGTCACCAATACCTCGGTCAATCCGGCGCGCAGCACCGGCGTGGCGCTGTATGTCGGCGGATGGGCCGTGGCGCAGCTGTGGCTGTTCTGGGTGGCGCCGCTGCTGGGCGCTGCAATCGGCGCGGGCATCTACCGCTTCATCGGCGGCGAAGAGAAATAAGGCGGCGGGGCGCCTGCTGCTATCATTGGATCAATCCAGGGAGGGCATATGGCGCTACCGCATGCAACATCGGGCCAAGTGGTCCGGCTTGGCCGCGAGGCCGGTGAAAGCCTGTCGCAGTTTTCTTCCATCGCGCTGGCCAAGACGCAGCAGATGGAGTTGATACGCATGACCGTGCCCGCGGGCCGCGCCTTGGCGGAACACGCGGTGCGCGGCCAGATCACGCTGCAATGCCTGGAAGGGGAAGTGGCGTTCGACGCCCATGGCCGTACCGCGATCCTGCGTGCGGGCGAGATGCTTTTCCTGGAAGGCGGCGCGCCCCATTCACTGCGGGCCAACGCCGACTCCCTGTTGCTGCTGACTATTCTGCTGGCGGATTGAGCGGCAGCACGAAGGTAAAGCGCGTGCCTTCGCCTGGCTTGCTGTCCAGGCTGACGCTGCCCTTCAGGATGGCCTGCACCGCATTCAGCACGACGGCCAGCCCCAGTCCCTGGGCGCCTGCGCCAACCCGCGTGGTGAAGAAGGGATCGAACACCCGCGGCAGGATGTCCGCCGCGATGCCTTGGCCATTGTCTTCCACCACCAGCTCCACCGCATCGCCGTGCGCGCTGGCGGCGATGCGCAGGCGGCGCTCGCCGCGCCCGGCAAAGGCATGCACGATCGCGTTGTCGACCAGCCGTGCCAGGATCTGCTCGATATGGCCGGGATAGCTGTTCATGTTCAAGCCCGGCGGTACCGCGACGTCCAATTGCAGCCCGGCGCGCTGGATGGCCGGAGCCAGCGCGCGCAGCAGGCTGGCGATGGTGTCGTCCAGCATGAAGCTGCGCCGCTCCTGCCGGTCCTGATCGACCGCCACCTGCTTGAGGCTCGCGATCAGTTCGCCGGCGCGGCTGCCGTTGCGTTCGATGACCGCGCAAGCCTGGCGGCCATCGTCCAATAATTGGCGCAGGCCGGCCTGCGTCAGGCGCTGCTCGCTGGCCTGGATGCTGATCGCGCCCAGGCGGTCGGCCAGCGAGGTGGCGCCCAGCATGATATTGCCCAGCGGGGTGTTCAGCTCATGGGCGAGGCCGGTCACCAGGCGGCCAACCGTGGCCATCTTTTCCGCCACCAGGATTTGCTCCATCGCTTTTTGCAGCTCGGCGGTGCGCTCGGCCACGCGCTCCTCCAGGTGGTTGTTCAATTGCTGCAGCTGGTGCAAGGCGCGCTGTTCGCCGGCGCGCAGCACGGCAAATTCGGCGCGCACCCGCTCCGCTTCGTCGGCGCGCAGCAGGGCGTCTTCAAGGGTGCGCTGTTCGCGCTGGTAGATTTGGCTCAAGTCGCGCTCGACCACGCCGCGGAACTGTTCCAGCAGGCGCATGTGCAGGTCGCAATAGGCGTTTTCCTTGCGGTCGAGCACGCAGATGGTGCCGAAGACATGGGTGTCGGGCCAGAGCAGGGGCAGGCCCAGGTAGGAGATCATGCCGAGTTTGATGTCGGGGTTCTGGCTCCAGTCCGGATCGCTCAGCGCATTCGGCACCAGCAGCTGCGTGCGGCGCGCCATCACGGTTTCGCAATACAAGCCGGTGTTCAGCGGTGCTTCCTCATCTTCCTCATAAGGATTGCCGGCCGAACGGCTGGACAGGAAGACTTTGATATGCGGCGGCTCGACCCGCATGATGAGGGCTGCCGGCACGCGCACCAGGCTGGCGATCAAGTCCAGCACCTGCTGCCACTTCTCCGCTACCACGGTATCGATGGGCAGGCTGGTGGTCGCTACTGCGAAGCTGTTCATAATCGCCTCTTGTCAAAAGACATGGGGCGATTATAGGCGGAGGCCGCCGCTGCGGCTACTTGCCAGTCGCCTGTTCGGCACGCGGGTCGCGCGCCAGCAAACCCTGCACCAGGTCAAGCGGTTTCAAGCCGTCGAACAGCACACTGGCCACGGCATTGGTGATCGGCATCTCCACCCCGAGGCGGTGCGCCAGTTCGCGCACGGCTTTGGCGCAAGGCACGCCTTCGGCCACATGGCCCAGCTCATTCACGACGGCTTCCAGCGACTTCCCTTGCGCCAGGCCCAGGCCCACGCGCCGGTTGCGCGACAGGTCGCCGGTGCAGGTGAGGATCAGGTCGCCCATGCCGGTCAGGCCCATGAAGGTTTCAATCTGTCCGCCCAGCGCAGTGCCAAGGCGGGTAATCTCGGCCAGGCCGCGGGTGATCAGCGCGGCACGTGCATTCAGGCCCAGGCCCATGCCGTCGGCTACGCCGGTGGCAATCGCCAGCACGTTCTTCACCGCACCGCCCACTTCCACGCCGACGATGTCGTCGCTGGAGTAGACGCGCATGCTGCCGCCATGGACAGCTGCGACCACCAGCTCGCACAGGGCAGCGTCGCTGGAAGCGATGGTCAGTGCGCACGGCAGGCCCTTGGCCACTTCCTGCGCGAATGATGGGCCGGACAGGGCCCCGGCCGGTACTGCATCGCCCAGCACTTCGCGTACGATCTGGTGCGGCAGCATGCCGGTGTCGTATTCAAAGCCCTTGCACAGCCAGACAATGTTCGGGATCGCCTTGCCTTGTAAGGCGTGCAGCAGCGGGCGCAAGCCGGCCACCGGGCAGGCCGCGATCAGCAAGCCGTCCTGGCCTGCGTGGGCGACGGCGGCGTCGAAATCGGCGCTCACTTTCAGCGCTGGCGGCAATGGGTAGCCTGGCAGGTAGTCGGTGTTGTCGCGGGTGGCCGCCATTTCAGCCATGGCTTCGGCATTGCGGCCCCACAGCACGACGTCATGGCGGGCGGCGACGGCAATCGCAACCGCCGTGCCCCAGGCGCCGGCGCCCAGCACACTGATCTTGTTCATTAAAAGCCCCAGATGTCGTTGCTATGTACGTAGCCGGCCAGGCCATCGCGGTGCTTGACCTTAGTCCAGCCGTTGGACGCGGGCTCGGCCAGTTCCAGCAGTACGCCCTTATCGGCGATGAAGACCACCGGCGAAGCATCGTCGGCGGAGCCGCGTACCTTGGTGTTGGCGCTGCGCACGATCACATTGCGCTGTTTGGCGCTCAGGCCTTTTGCTTCAGTCCAGGCCAGGTCGCCGCTCATATCGCGCACCTTGACCCATTCGCCATAGGTCAGCACGATTTCCAGCGGGGCGCCGGAGGGCACGATGTACTGCTTGGCAGCCCTGGTCGACGGCGCGCCGTACAGCACGGCGGGATTGGCGCCGACCGAACGGAAGTCGATTGCCTGGGCGCTGGCGCAAGCCAGCAGCGCGGCGGCGAGGGCGACAAAGCGGCGTAAATTCATGCAAAAAGACCTTAAAAATGCGCAAAGGCCCGCGGGGGCCTTTGCATGCCGGGGAACCGTGGTCCCCCAATAGTATCGCAGAAGTATTACTGCACAGTTGCCGAGCCTTCGACGGCGGTGGCGCCGGCTTCAGCAGCTTGCTGCTGGGCGATGGCTGCCAGGCGCTGCTGGTAAAACACTTCGAAGTTGATTTCGGCCAGGTGGATCGGAGGGAAACCAGCGCGGGTGATCATGTCGGCGATGTTCGAACGCAGGTACGGGTACACAATGTTCGGGCAGCCGATGCCCAGCAGTGGGTCCAGCTGTTCAGCTGGAATGTTGCGGGCTTCGAAGATACCGGCTTGCTTGCCTTCAACCAGGAAAGCGACCTTGTCTTTGACCTTGGCGGTCACGGTGACGGTCACGGTGGATTCGAAGATGCCTTCGGACAGCGGCTCAGCGTTCACGTCCAGCGCCACTTCGATAGCAGGGGCTTCCTGTTCCAGGAAGATAGCTGGGGAATTCGGCTGTTCCAGCGACATGTCTTTCAGGTAGACGCGTTGAATTTGGAACACAGGTTGCAGGTTTTCTTCAGACATGGAACGCTTTCGAATGAGTTATATAGTTAATGCTTGTCCAGGCCACAGGGATTAGCCCAAGTCAAACGCGACGGCAATTGTAGCAAAACTGGTTTATTTTCAAATGTTTTGCCAGCCTGTCCGTTGTATTTGGGGACGTTTAACCTTTTAACAAGGGGTCGAGGCCGCCAGCCTGGTCCAGCGCATATAAATCGTCAAAACCGCCCACGTGGGTGTCGCCAATATAGATCTGCGGCACGGTGCGGCGGCCGGTCTTTTCCATCATCAGCTGGCGCTGGGCCGGGTCGAGGTCGACGCGGATTTTATTGATGGCGGTGACACCCTTGCTTTCCAGTAAACGTTCGGCGCGCACGCAATACGGGCACACCAGGGTGCTGTACATGGTTACGTTGGCAGTCATGGTGGGTCCTTTACTTGGTCAGCGGCAAGTTTTGTGCCTTCCAGGCATCGATCCCGCCTTCCATCACGACAACGTCGGAGAAACCGGACTTTTCCAGCATGCGGGCGGCGCTGAAGGCGCTGATCCCTTTATCGCATACCACCACCAGGGTCTTGTTCTTGAACTTTTCCAGTTCGCCCATGCGGTTGCCCAGTTCGGCCAGTGGTATGTGCTTGGAGTCGATGATACGGCTTTCGGCCTTGTCCTTGGCGCGCACATCGATCACCGTGGCTTTGCTGCGGTTGATCAGCAGGGTCACCTCGGCTGGGGAGGCCTTTTTACCGCGCTGTGTCAGGATTGGGAAGAGCAGGGCGCCACCGGACAGGAGGACGATGGCGATCAGAAAAATATTGTCGAGGATGAATTTCACAGGATTCCAGTTATTCAAATGGTTGAACTCAATCCCATCATTATAAAATAGATGCTTGTTCGTGGCTTCGGCGGCGATTTTCACCCATTTCCAACTCTATTGTTAAAGCTCTATGTATAAAATCGTATTCATGCGTCATGGCGAGTCCACCTGGAACCTGGAAAATCGCTTCACTGGCTGGACCGATGTGGACCTGACTGAAAAAGGCGTCAACGAAGCCAAATCCGCTGGCAAAATCCTGAAAGATGCCGGCTTCTCCTTCGACCTGTGCTACACCTCCGTGCTCAAGCGCGCCATCCGCACCCTGTGGCTGACCCTGGACGGAATGGATGAGATGTACGTGCCGATCAAGCACGACTGGCGCCTGAACGAGCGCCATTACGGCGCCCTGCAAGGCCTGGACAAGGGCGAAACCGCCGCCAAGTTTGGCGATGCGCAGGTGCTGGTATGGCGCCGCAGCTACGACATCCCGCCGCCAGCGCTGGAAGCCGGCGACGACCGCACCTCCTTCAACGACCCGCGCTACGCTGGCCTGCCGAAAGATTCCATCCCGCTGACCGAATGCCTGAAAGACACCGTGGCGCGCGTGATGCCAGCCTGGAACGATGACATCGCCCCGGCCATCAAGGCCGGCAAACAAATCCTGATTTCGGCCCACGGCAACAGCCTGCGCGCCCTGATCAAGATGCTGGACGGCATCAGCGACGAAGAAATCGTCGGCCTGAATATCCCGAACGGCCAGCCGCTGGTATACGAACTGGATGCCGACCTGAAGCCAATCAAGCACTACTACCTGGGCGACCCAGCCGCCATCGCCGCCGCACAGGCTGCCGTGGCCAACCAGGGCAAGGCCAAGTAATCCCCGTGGCGGTTTATCCGACTCGCCGCGCCTTGCGTGGCGCAGCGCTGGCAATCTTGCTGCTGTTGGGCGCCATGCACGGTTCCTATGCCGCACCGAAACCGACTGAACGCAGCAAGCAAAAAGCTGCGGCCGAGACGGAACGGGCGGCGCTGGCACGCAAGCTTACCGACCTGAAGGCGGAAATCGGCAAGACCGAGAGCGCCAAGGACGACGCGGCCGACACGCTGGCCGAGTCGGAGGCCGCCATTTCCGACGCCAACCGCACCTTGCGCGAGCTGGCGTCGGAACAAACCCAGATCAATAGCAGGGTGGCCGAACTGGCCGCCGAGCAGCTGCGCCTGTCCGCCACCGTGGCGGCGCAGAAGCAGCAACTGGCCAAGCTGCTGCGCGAGCAGTACCTGGCCGGCAATGAAGACCGCATCAAGCTGCTGCTATCGGGCGACAACCCGAACCGTATCAACCGCGAACTGCAGCTGATGGCCTATGTGTCGCAATCGCAGGCCAAGCTGCTCGATTCGCTGCGCGCCAACCTGAAAAAGGTCGAGGAAAACCAGGCCGAGGCGCAGGAGTCCAAGCAGGAGCTGGACGAAATCGCGGACGAAGAAAAGCAGCAGAAGAACAAACTGGAGCAGGAGAAGGGCCGCCGCGCGGCAACCCTGGCCACCCTGTCCAAGAAGCTGGTCAACCAGCGCAAGGAAGCCGGACGCATGGAGCAGGATGCCCAGCGCCTGGACAACCTGGTCGACAAGCTCAACAAACTGATCGAGGAACAGGCGCGTATCGCCGCCGCTGAAAAAGCCCGCCAGGAAAAGCTGGCCGCCGAACGTGCGGCCAAAGCGAAGGCGGAAGCGGAAGCACGCGCCCTGGCCCGCGCCAAGGCCCAGGCCGAACGCGAGCGCCTGGCGCAGGAAGCGAAAAAAGCCGGCAAGCCGGCGCCGAAACCGCTGCCGGCCGAGGACGAGCCGAAGCTGGCCTCCAGGCCGGAGCCGTCCGGGCAGCGCGACGAGAAGTCGCCGCGTCCATCCGACGTGGCGCTTGCGCCCGTGGTGGCGGACGGCGTATTCGCCCGTTTGAAGGGCGACCTGCCGATGCCGGTCTCCGGCAAGGTGGAAAAGCGCTTCGGCAGCAAGAATGCCGATGGCGTGGCCTGGAAGGGCATGGTGGTCAAGGCCGGCGCCGGCGCCGAAGTGCGCGCCGTGGCGGCGGGCCGCGTGGTGCACGCAAGCTGGCTGCGCGGTTACGGCAACTTCATTATCATCGACCACGGCGGCCAGTACTGGAGCGGCTACGGCTATAACGAGACGTTGCTGAAACGGGCCGGCGACGTGGTCAAGGCGGGCGAGGTGATCGCCACCGTCGGAAATACCGGCGGTTACGAAGAATCGGGTTTATACTTTGAAATGCGCCACCAGGGCAAGCCGATAGATCCGGCCGGGTGGGTCAAGTTCTAGCGGCAGAAAGCAATCAATGGGCAACAAAACGAAGAGTCTGGGCCTGGTCGGCCTTGGTATGGCGGCGGGTATCGCCGTCTCGATGCAGTTTTCCGCCCTTGCGCAGAGGCCAGGTTCGCCATTGCCGCTGGAAGAACTGCGCACATTGACCGAAGTCTTCAGCTTGATCAAGTCCGACTACGTCGAACAGGTCGACGACAAGAAGCTGCTGCAGGACGCCATCGCCGGCATGGTTTCCTCGCTCGATCCCCATTCCACCTACCTCGATAAAGCCGCATTCAAGGAAATGCGCGAGTCCATCCACGGCAAGTTCGTCGGCATCGGCATCGAAGTGGGCGTGGAAGATGGCTATATCAAGGTGGTGGCGCCGATCGAGGATTCGCCAGCCTGGCGCGCCGGCATCAAGCCCGGAGACCTGATTACCCGTCTCGACGGCCAGCCGCTGAAAGGCCTGTCGCTGGATGACGCGATCAAGAAAATGCGCGGCGAGCCCCGCACCAAGGTGGTGCTGACGGTTTCGCGCAAGGATGAAGACAAGCCGCTGCTGATTCCTATCGTGCGCGAAGAAATCCGCGTACAAAGCGTGAAGGTGAAGATGGTGGAACCGGGCTACGCCTGGCTGCGCATCTCGCAATTCCAGGAGCCGACGGTGGAAGACATGGCGAAGAAGCTGAATGCCCTCTACGCCAAGGATCCTAATATCAAAGGCCTGGTGCTGGACCTGCGCAATGATCCGGGCGGCGTGGTGCAGGGCGCGGTCGGCGTGTCGGCGGCCTTCCTGCCGAAAGACTCGCTGGTGGTGTCCACCGACGGCCAACTGGCCGATTCCAAGCAGGCTTTCAACGCCAATGCCGAAAACTATTCGTTCCGCAGCGGCAGCGATCCTCTTTCCAAGCTGCCGGCGGCGCTGAAGTCGGTGCCGATGGTGGTGCTGGTCAATGGCGGCTCCGCCTCGGCTTCCGAAATCGTGGCAGGCGCGCTGCAGGACTACAAGCGCGCCATCATCATGGGCAGCCAGACATTCGGCAAGGGTTCGGTGCAGACGCTGCGCCAGATCACCGCCGATTCGGCCGTCAAGCTGACCACCGCGCGCTACTTCACGCCGAAGGGCCGCGCCATCCAGGCCAAGGGCATCGTGCCGGACGTGGCGGTCGATGAAACCGCTGAGGGCGACGCCATCAACAGCCTGCGCCTGCGTGAAGCCGACCTGCAAAAGCACCTGGCCAATGGCGACGGCGAAGAGGTGGCGCAAGGCCGCATCCGCCGCGACGAGCTGGAAGAAGAGCAGCGCCTGCTGGCCGCTGCGAAAAAGCAGAAGCCGTTCGAGTTCGGCGGCAAGGATGACTTCCAGCTGGAACAGGCGCTGCGCCATTTCAAAGGACTGCCGGTGAAAACCGCCAAGCCTGAACTCGCGGCGAAATGAACGACCAGCAGCTGCTGCGTTATTCGCGCCACATCCTCCTCGATGAAATCGGCATCGAGGGGCAGCAGGCGATCTTGAACGGCCGGGCGCTGGTGATCGGTGCGGGCGGGCTGGGTTCGCCGGCTTCGCTCTACCTGGCATCGGCCGGTATCGGCCAGCTCACCATCGTCGACCATGACAGCGTCGACCTCACCAACCTGCAGCGCCAGATTGCCCACACCACCGAACGTGTCGGCCACCCCAAGGCGGAATCGGCGCGCACCACCCTGAATGCGATTAATCCGGAATGCCAAGTGACGGCGCTGGTGGAGCGCGTCGACGATGCGCGCCTGGCCGCGCTGGTGGCGCAGCACGATGTGGTGCTCGACTGCACCGACAACTTCAAGACCCGGCATGCCGTCAACCGCGCCTGCGTGGCGCATCGCGTGCCGCTTGTCTCCGGCGCCGTGATCCGCTTCGACGGCCAGGTCAGCGTGTTCGATACGCGCACCGAAGGACCTTGCTACTCCTGCCTGTTCCCGCAAGACCAGCCTTTCGAGGACGTGGCCTGCTCCACCATGGGCGTGTTCGCGCCGCTGGTCGGCGTGGTCGGCGCCATGCAGGCTGCCGAAGCGCTCAAGCTGGTGATGGGCATTGGCGAATCCCTGTCCGGCCGCTTGCTGATGCTGGATGGCTTGCGCATGGAGTGGAACAGCATAAGCATCGGCCGCAATGAAGCCTGCCCGGTCTGCGGCGCCCCACACTAATAACACTGGAGATCCCTCAATGAAGCGAGTTTCGGCCGTCATGGCGCTGGCTGTCGCTAGTGCATTCGCACAAGCAGCAGTGACTCAAACCACCCGCTACGTCTTTATTTCCGAAAACAATGGAAAGCAGATGGGCGAGCAAGTGGTGGAAAACCATGACGACGGCCTGACCAAGGTTCGCTACATTTACAAGGACAACGGCCGCGGCCCCGAGCTGACGGAGGAATTCCGCCTGGCTGCCGACGGCACCATGTCGGAATACCACGTCAAAGGCAATTCAACCTTTGGCGCCGTGGTGGACGAACACTTTGAACGCAAGGGCGGCAAGGCGCAGTGGAAGTCCACCAGCGAGGTGGGCGCGAAGGATGTCGCCGGCCCGGCCGTGTACGTGCCCTTGAACGGCAGCTTTGAATCCGATTCGCGCGCCATCGCCGCACTGGCCAAGCTGCCGTCGGCCAGCATTTCCCTGCTGCCTAACGGCACCCTGAAGCAAATGGTGCTCGACGAGGCGCAGGTCACCGGCCCCAATGGCCAGAGCCAGCAGGTGCAGCTGGTGGCGCAGACCGGACTGGGACTGAGCCCGAAATTCCTGTGGATTACCAAGGGCGCCAATCCTTCCCTGTTCGCGGCGGTAGCGCCGGGCACGTTCGTTTTTGCGATTGAAGGCTGGCAGGATAACGGCAAGCTGCTGGCCGAGCGCCAGAAAATCGCCGAAGCCAAGCTGTTGAACGATATGGCCGCCAAGCTGCAGCACCCGCTGCCCGGCCTGACCGTGGTGAAGAATGCCCGCATCTTCGACAGCAATAAGGCCACCGTCGGCGCACCGTCCGACATCTACCTGCTGCGCGGCCGCATCAGCGCCATCGTGCCGGCCGGTACCGAGGTGCGCGGCGCCGCCAACCAAATCGACGCCGGCGGCCGCATCGTGCTGCCAGGCCTGTTCGATATGCACGGCCATATCACGCGCTGGGAAGGCGCGCTGCACGTCTCCGCCGGCGTCACCTCGCTGCGCGATATGGGCAACGACAACGCCCAGCTGCAGATGATGATCGACGAGACTGCGGGCGGCAAATTGCTGGCGCCGCAAATCGTGCCGGCCGGTTTCCTGGAAGGCGAAAGCCCGTATTCTTCCATCAGCGGCTTCGTGGTCAAGACGCTGGACCAGTCCAAGCGCGCCATCGACTGGTACGCCGAGCATGGCTACCCGCAGCTGAAAATTTACAACTCCTTCCCGAAAGAGATCCTGAAGGACACCGTGGCTTACGCCCACCTGCGCGGCATGCGCGTGTCCGGCCACATCCCGGCGGGCCTGCGCGCCCAGCAGGCGCTGGACGCCGGCTACGACGAGATCCAGCACATCAACCAGGTCATGCTGAACTTCCTGTTCAAGCCGGGCGTGGAAACCCGCAGCCTGGAACGCTTCTACCTGCCGGCTGAAAAAGTGGCGGGCCTGGACTTCAATTCCAGGGAAGTGAAAGACTTCATCGCCACGCTGAAGAAAAAGCAGATCGTGATCGACCCGACCCTGGCTGCTTTCGCTTTCCTGAAGCAGAAAGACGGCGATGTCAACGAGCCATGGGCTGCCCTGGAAGGCAATATGCCTCCCGACGTGGCGCGCGGCTTCCATGTCGGCACCATGAAAATTCCGGACGCCGCCACCCAGGCGCGCTACGACAAATCTTTCGCCAAGATGGTGCAGTTCGTCGGCATCCTGTACAAGGCCGGCGTGCCTATCGTGGCCGGCACCGACGACCTGGCGGGCTTCACCCTGCATTCGGAGCTGGCCTTGCTGGTGAAAGCCGGCCTGACGCCGGCCCAGGCGATCCAGGTCGCCACCCGCAACGGCGCGCGCTACACCCGCACCAGTGCGGAACGCGGCAGCATCGAGACCGGCAAGCTGGCCGACCTGGTGCTGGTGGACGGCGACCCGACCAGGGATATCGAGGATGTACGCAAGGTCTCGGCTGTGATCACCCGCGGCCAGATCGTCTATCCTAAGGAAGTGGACGAAGCGCTGGGCATCAAGCCTTTCGTTTCCGGGGCGCCCGCGGTGAAGCCGCTGGAGGCCGTGCCGTCGAATATTGCGGGCTCAAACGACGCGGTGTTGCGTCATATCGGCGCAATTGGCCGCAAGCACGACTGAATCACTTATACTCGCAGCAGTTTAATTTTTAGTGAATCTTATGCAAATATCAAGCAAACGCCGCTCGCGCGGTTTTACGCTGATCGAGATCATGGTTGTGGTGGTGATCATGGGCGTTCTGGCCGCACTGGTTCTGCCGAAGGTGATCAACCGCGTAGGCGAGTCCAAGACTGCCGCCGCCAAGGTCGAGATCTCCACGATCATGCAGGCGCTGAAGATGTACAAGCTGGATAACCAGCGCTACCCGACCACGGAACAGGGCTTGCAAGCCCTGATGGCCAAGCCGACCACCGGCCCTGCGGCCAATGGCTGGAAAGCTCCTTACCTGGAAAAAATGCCTAAGGACCCGTGGGGTAACAACTATCAGTTCCTGTCCCCTGGCGTGAAGGGTGAAATCGATGTGTTCTCGTATGGCGCCGACGGCCAGCCAGGCGGCACCGGCGATGATGCTGATATCGGCTCCTGGGAAATCTAAGCGGCTGCAGCGCGGCTTTACGCTGATCGAGCTGCTGGTGGTGCTGGTCATCGTCGGCATCACACTTGGCCTGACCGTGATCAGCGTCGCCCCGAGCCAGGCCAAGGCCATGCAGAAGGATGCGCAGCGCATCGCGCTCCTGCTGCAACTGGCGCGCGATGAAGCTATCGTGCGCAACCGGCCAGTCGCCTTCGAGGCGGGACCGGACAGCTACCGCTTCCTGGTGCGTAATGAAAAGACCTGGGAGCCGCTATCGAAGGACGATATGCTGCGCGAACGCAGCTTCGACCTGGCGCCGGTGACCCTGATGCTCGACCCGCCGACCAATGTGCCGGGCAATATGCGCATCGTATTCGGCCGCGAACCGGTCGACCGCCCATTCTCGCTGACCCTGGCCAGCGGCGATTTGCGCGCCACCATTCGCGCCGACGGCGTCGGTCATTTCACTGTGGACTGAAGAATGCGGCAACGAGGCTTTACCCTGCTGGAAGTGCTGGTAGCGCTGCTGATCGTCGGCACGGCGCTGGGCGCGGCCCTGCGCGCCATGGGCAGCCTGACCCAGAACAGCGAGGGCCTGCGCACGTCCATGATGGCCACTTGGTCGGCCGAGAACCGGCTGGTGCAGGTGCGCCTGGCCAAGAACTGGCCTGCGACCGGCAAAACCAGCTTTGAATGCCCGCAAGCCGACTTGCACTTCGTATGTGAAGAAGAAGTTATCGCCTCGCCAAACCCGCGCATGCGCCGGGTCGAAGTGAGCGTATTTGAAGCCAGCACGCCCGAGCGGCGCATCATCAAGCTGGTGCAACTGGTGCTGCAGGAATGAAGCGCGCGCACGGCTTTACCCTGATCGAGCTGCTGGTGGCGATCACCGTGCTGGCCATTGTCGCCGTAATGGGCTGGCGCGGCCTGGACACCATCGTGCGTTCGCGCGAGCAGCTGACCCAGAATATGGAACAGACGCGCGGCATCCAGCTCACCTTCGCCCAGCTGCAAAGCGACCTGGAACAGATTTCCGACAAGAGCCTGCTGCGCGACCACCAGAACATCCTGGCCGATAACTCGCGCCTGGTCTTTATCCGTAATGTGATGTCCGAGAATTCGGCGACGCAGCTGCAAGTGGTCAGCTACGTGATCCGCGAAGGCGTGCTGTCGCGCAGCGAGTCGCCAGTGACACGCGACCTGGTGCAGCTCGATTCCATATGGCAGGCCGCGATCGGGCAAGCTGGCGCGCAGGCGACGGTGGCCCTCCATTCCGGCGTGAGCGCCATGCAAGTGCGGGTGTGGGAAGGTGGCGGCTGGAAGTTGCCGGAGAATTCCTCGTCTTCGTTCAGCAGTGCCCAGCCTAATGTGGTGTGCGCCGATCCGCAGCCGGGCGCCTGCGATGCGCAGGGCAACCCGACCGGCACCGGCAACCCGCCTGGCAAGACCCCGTTGCCGGCCCAGGTGCCGCAGCCGACTGGTCCGACCGGGCTGGAAATTTCGCTGCAAATCCAGGGCCAGCCCGCGCCGCTGACCAAAGTTTTCCTGCTGGGGGCCGTATGAAAATGCGCTCCCGAGCCCGCCAACGCGGTGTCGCTGTTGTTACGGCGCTACTCCTGACCACCCTGGCAGTGTCCATCGTGGCCAGCCTGTTCTGGCAGCAGCAGGTGCAGGTGCGTTCGATGGAAAACCAGCGCCTGCACTTTCAGACGCGCTGGATTTTGCGCGGCGGCCTTGATCTGGTGCGGCTTATCCTGCGCCAGGACATGATGGACAGCCGTACCATGACGCGCGCCGACGGTATCTGGGCCACGCCTTTGGCTGAAACGCGGCTCGACCAGTTCGTGGAACGCGAGCGGGTAGAGGGCGAAAGCTTCGACGCCGCCATCTCCGGACAGACTTACGACGCACAGTCGCGCTACAATCTTGCGAATCTGGCCAGTACGGCGGGCGCGGGCGGCATCAATAAGAAGCAGTTGGCGGTCTTTGCACGCCTGCTGCAAAACCTGCAACTGAACCAGACGCTGGCCAAAGTGGTGGCGACCCAGGTGGCGCGCAGCGAAGGCGCCGGCCAGATCCAGCAGCAAGGAGGCCAGCCGCCATCGCCGGACGTGGAGCCGGTGCCGCCGGGCAGCGGGCAGCCGATGAAGATGCTGCGGGTGGAGGATTTGCTGGCGGTATCGGGCTTTGACCAGCAAGCCATTGAGAAGCTGCGCGAATTTGTGATCGTACTGCCGAAGCAGACGCCGATCAACGTCAACACCGCATCGCCGGAACTGCTGGCGGCGCTGCTGAACAGTTCGGTGTCGGAAGGGCAGAACCTGGTGGTGGCGCGCAAGCGCACGCCGTTCACCGACGTGAATAACTTCAAGAGTTATCTGCAGTCGATGGGGAAGCAGGCCGTGTTGGCCGATAGCGAAATGGATACGCGCAGCGACTTTTTCCTGGTATTGAGCCGGGTGCGCCTGGATCGCGCGGAATTGATGTCCTGGTCCCTGATCCAGCGTGAAGCGGCAGGCACCAAAGTAGTCTGGATTCGGGAAATTTAAGGAATAGGGAAGGCAAGCTTTGACAACACTCTACATTCGCTATCCGGCCCGCGCCGCAGCCGCCGACAACGGCGTGCCGTCCAGCTGCCAGTTTGCGCTGGTGGGCGATGGCGGCAATGTGATGCAGCAGGGCGCCGGTGCGCTGGGCAACCTGGGCGAGCTGGTGTCGACCGCGCGCCGCGTGGTGCTGTTGCTGGCCGCCGCCGATGTCTCCCTGTTGAAAGTCAAAGTACCGCCGCTGTCGGGCGCCAAGCTCAAAGCGGCCCTGCCCAACCTGGCGGAAGAACAAGTGCTGGGCGATCCGTTCGACTGCGTGATGGCCTTGGCTCCCGCCAGCGGCGACAGCGACGAACGCGTGGTGGCCGTGGCCAACCGCGCTTGGCTGGAAGTGCTGGTCAAGGCCCTGGTGGCGCAAGGCGCGCACGGCGTATCGGCCGTGCCGGTGCAACTAAGCCTGCCGCTGGCGCCTGGCAGCGCCTCCGCCGCCCTGGGCCTGGACGACGCCGGCCTCGAACTGACCCTGCGCAGCGCCCCGCATGAAGGCCTGGGCCTGACCCTGCCGAATGCGCCCGAAGCCGCGCTGCACACCCTGCGCGCCCTGGCAGGCGACGCACCGGTGACGCTGTACGTGGCGCCGGCCCAGCATGCCGAATATGCCGCCTTGGCGGCCAATGTGCAGGGCATCACGCTGGAAGAAGACAGCTGGGTGCACCGCGTCGCTGCAGCGAAAGCGGTGCCTTTCGACCTGGCGGCCGGTCTCGGCGCGGTCAGCGGCGCCTCCGCCCGCGCCTGGGCGCGCTGGAAATGGCCGCTGCGCATCGCCGTCGCGGCCGTGGTGGTTAATATCGTGGGCCTGAACTGGGAATGGATCCGCCTCAAGCGTGAAGAAAATGCCGTGCGCCAGAACATGCAGCAGGTCTTCCGCTCCGCCTATCCGAACCAGCCGATGATTGGCGATCCTGCAGACCAGATGCGCCAGAATATCGCCCGCGCGCGCGCCGCTGCCGGCGGCGGCGCCGACACCAGTGAATTCACCAATATGAGCGCCGCCCTTGGCGAAGCGCTGTCCGTGCTGCCCAACCGCGAAGCGGTGGCCGGCATGGAATACAAGGAACGCAGCATGACGGTCAAGTTCAAGCCGAACAGCGTGGACGCCAACGCCCTGGCGCAGATGCAGTCCGCGCTGTCCCAGCGCAAGCTGAGCGCCAGCGAAAGCGGCCCGGGCGTGTGGACGGTGAAAGCGGGAGGCAAGTGATGGCGGGCCTGAACGACAAAATCAACGCAGTCCGCGCCAACGCTGCAGTCTGGTGGAGCGCGCGCACCGAACAGGAGCAGCGCATGCTGTCGATCGGCGGCGCCGTGTTGGCACTGGGCCTGGTGTGGGGCGTGCTGATCGACCCCGCGCTGACTGGCCGCGCCAGGCTGGAAAAAGACCTGCCGATGAAGAACCAGCAATTGGCTGAAATGCAGGCCCTGGCCGGTGAAGCGGCCCAGCTGGCGCAGCAACCGGTGGCGCAGGCGCAACCGCTGTCCAAGGATGGCGTTGCGGCGCGGCTGCAATCCATCGGCCTGACCACGCAAAACCTGGCGGTCACGGGCGATTACATTAAAGTGGAATTCAAAGGCGTGCCGTTCGCCGGCCTGGTGAGCTGGCTCGATGCGATGCGTCGCGAACAGCGGGTGATGGTGCAGGAAGGCAGCGTGACGCAGCAAGGCCCGGCCGGACAGGTGGATGCCAACCTGACGCTGCGCCAGGAGTCCGCAGGCCGATGAAGCGCGTCGTTTTGTGGCTGCTGGCGATCGTGCTCAGTGCGGGTGTGACCGTGCTGGCATTCTTGCCGGCCAGCTGGATGGGGCAGATCGTCGAAAGCCAGAGCGGCGGACGTTTGACCCTGGGTGATGCGCAGGGTACGCTGTGGCGCGGTTCCGCCTTTATCGGCGGCGCCGCCAGCAAGGATGGCGCGGTAACGCCGCTGCTGCCCGGACGTTTCAGCTGGCGCCTGTCGCCGCTGATCGTGTTCGGCAGCGTTGACGTGGAGCTGCAAAACCCGGACGCGCTGACGCAGCCAGTCACATTGCGCGGCGGCTTGAGCAGCTGGGACGTCAGCCCGGCCGCCCTGATGCTGCCGGCCGACGGCCTGGCGGGCCTGGGCGCGCCACTGAACACGCTGGCGCCGAGCGGCCGCCTGAAGCTGTCCTGGTCCTCGCTGCAACTGCTGCGCGAAGGACCGGCGGTGTCGCTGCAAGGCCGCACCACGCTGGAAATGCAGGACATGTCGTCGCGCCTTTCGCCGTTGAAGCCCCTGGGCAGTTACCAGCTGGCGTTCGACTGGAAAGGCCAGCAAGCGGGGCTGGCGCTGAATTCGCAGCGCGGCCCGCTGCTGTTAAGCGGCGCAGGAAAATTCGAGCGTGGCCGGTTGCAGTTTTCCGGCCAGGCGCAAGCGGCAACAGGATTTGAAGACCAGTTGGGCGGCCTTTTGAGCATGCTGGGCCAGCCCAAGCCAAATAGCGGTAAAAACGTCATTGCACTAGAGTTCCGATAATGAAAACACACACTGCAAGCCCAAACACCTTCCCGGCACTGCGCCGCCTGAGCGCCGCGGCGCTGCTGTGCTGCGCGCTGGCGCCCGCCGCCGCACCGGTCACGGCCTGGGCCCAGCCCAATGACGAAGCCGCGCTGAATTTTGTCGGCGCCGATATCGAATCGGTGATCAAGGCCGTTGGCCACTACACCAATATCACCTTCCTGATCGACCCGCGCGTCAAGGGCACCCTGACCCTGGTGTCGGAAAAGTCGATCACCAAGTCGCAAGCCTTCCAGCTGCTGGCCTCCGCCCTGCGCCTGCAAGGCTACGCCATCGTCAGCGGCGACGGCTACGCGAAAGTGGTACCGGAAGCGGAAGCCAAGCTGCAGGCCTCGCCGACCGTGGTCGGCGGCCAGAAAAGCCCGCAGGGCGACCAGGTGGTGACCCAGATCTTCCACCTGAACCACGAAAACTCGGCCAACCTGGTCACTGTGCTGCGCCCGCTGATCACGCCGAACAACACCATCAACGCCAACCCGGGCAACAACACCCTGGTCATCACCGACTACTCGGACAACCTGAAGCGCCTGGCCAAGATCATCGCTTCGCTGGACGCGCCGTCGAGCGCCGACATGGACGTGGTGCCGGTGCGCTACGCCATCGCCAGCGACCTGGCGGCCATGATCAACAAGCTGATGGAACCAGGCGCCGGCGGCGACGCCGGCCGCGTGACCCTGGTGCCCGACCCGCGCACCAACGCGCTGGTGGTGCGCGCACCGTCGGCAGCCCGCGCCAACCTGGCCAAGTCCCTGATCTCCAAACTGGACCAGCCGACCGCGCAGGCGGGCAATGTGCACGTGGTCTACCTGAAGAACGCGGAAGCGACCAAGCTGGCCGAGACCCTGCGCTCGGTAGTGTCGGGCGACAGCGGCGGCGGCAGCCAGTCCGGCAACGGCAGCCTGTCCTCGCAGGGCCTGAACACCGGCAACAGCCAGATGGGCCAGGGCGGCATCGGCCAGACCTCGCAAAGCGGCACCGGCTCAGTCGGCCCAAGCAACCCGGCGCTGCAAAGCGGCAGCAGCAACCGCTCGCAGCAATCGCTGGGCGGCGGTGCGGCTGGCTTCATCCAGGCCGACGCCACTACCAATACCCTGATCATCACCGCACCGGAAGCCGTCTACCGCAACCTGCGTTCCGTGATCGACCAGTTGGACGTGCGCCGCGCGCAGGTCTATATCGAATCGATGATCGTCGAAGTCAATGCAGCCAAGCTGTCCGAGTTCGGCGTGCAGTGGGCCGGCCTGCAGGGCAGCGGCCACACCTACCGGGTCGGCGGCGGCACGACCTACAACAATGTCGGCGGCGCCAACAGCATCGTGAGCCTGAATGGCCTGTTGAGCGGCGCCGCCGACCCGACGCCGCCGGGTTCGGGCCTGACCCTGGGTATCTTCAAGCAGCTGGCAAACGGCAAACTGGGCCTGGGCGCGGTCGCCCATGCGCTGGGCGCGGACGACGACAGCAATATCCTGTCCACCCCGAACATGCTCACACTGGATAATGAAGTGGCCACCATCAAGGTCGGCCAGAACGTGCCGATCGTGACGGGTTCGTTCACCACCACCGCGGGCAGCGCCGGCAACCCATTCACGACGGTCGACCGCAAGGACATCGGCATCACGCTGAAAGTGCGCCCGCAGATTTCCGAGGGCGGCACCATCAAGCTGGCGATCTACAACGAGAGCTCCAGCATCGACACCTCCGTGGCCTCGAACTCGACTGGCCTGATCCTGAAGAACCGCACCATCGAAACCAATATCATCGCCGACGACGGCCAGATACTGGTGCTCGGCGGCCTGATCCAGGACGACACCAGCGACGGCGTGGAAAAAGTGCCGGGCCTGGGCGACATCCCGCTGATCGGCAACCTGTTCAAATACCAGAAGCGCAACCGCAGGAAAACCAATTTGATGGTGTTCCTGCGCCCAGTGGTGGTGCGCAACCGCGAACAGGGCATGAGCCTGACCGCTGACCGTTACGACTACATGCGCGCCACGCAGGAAGCGTCCGCGCCGGAACCGAGCATCGTGGTGCAGAACCTGGGCGCGCCGATGCTGCCAGCGCTGCAGAACGGCCAGCCGACCACGGGCGGCCAGCTGGCGCGCCCGGTGCCGCCTGCCGCTCCGACCGTGCCCGAACAGAAACAGCAACAGTAAAAGCCAGCAATGACGAACCTCCTGCCCTACGCCTTCGCGCGCGACTTCCTGGTGCTGGCGCAGCCCAGCGCCGAAGCCGAGCACGCGGTTGATGTGATGATGTCGAACGCGACGCCCGCTTCCGCGATTGCGGAAGTGTCGCGCCGCTTCGGCCGCATCAACCTGAAACACATGTCGCGTGCCGACCTGGAAGCTGCGATTGCCGCGGCCTACGCCAGCGCTTCCGGCGATGCGTCGCAGGTGGCGGAAGAATTCGATTCCGACCTGGACCTGACCAAGCTGCTGCAGGACGTGCCGGCCATCGAGGACTTGCTGGAATCGTCCGATGACGCGCCGGTGATCCGCATGATCAATGCGCTGCTCACCCAAGCCCTGCGCGACAGCGCGTCTGACATCCACATCGAGCCGTTCGAACAGACTTCGGTGGTGCGCTTCCGCGTCGACGGCGCGCTGCGCGACGTGGTGCGTCCGCGCAAGGCGATCCACGGTTCGCTGATTTCGCGTATCAAAATCATGGCGCAGCTGGACATCGCCGAAAAGCGCTTGCCGCAAGACGGCCGCATCACCCTGCGCGTGGGCGGCAAGCCGGTGGACGTGCGCGTCTCGACCCTGCCGACCGGCCATGGCGAGCGCGCCGTGCTGCGTCTGCTGGACAAGGAAGCGGGCCGCCTCGACCTGTCCCACCTGGGCATGAGCGAAAAGATGACGGGGCAGTTCAATAGCCTGATCAACCAGCCGCACGGCATCGTTCTTGTTACCGGCCCGACCGGCTCGGGTAAAACGACCACGCTGTACGCTGCGCTGTCCATGCTGAATAACACCTCCACCAACATCATGACGGTGGAAGACCCGGTCGAGTACGACCTGCAAGGCGTGGGCCAGACCCAGGTCAACGCCCGTATCGACATGACCTTCGCCAAGGCCCTGCGCGCCATCCTGCGCCAGGACCCGGACGTGATCATGATCGGCGAGATCCGCGACCTGGAAACCGCGCAGATCGCGGTGCAGGCATCGTTGACCGGCCACCTGGTGCTGGCGACCCTGCACACCAACGACGCCGCCGCTGCCGTAACCCGCTTGCTGGACATGGGCATCGAACCCTTCCTGCTCTCGTCTTCCCTGCTCGGCGTGCTGGCCCAGCGCCTGGTGCGCAAGCTGTGCCCGACCTGCAAGACCTTCGACGGCACGCAGTGGAAAGCCGTCGGCTGCGAAAACTGCGGCAACACGGGCTACCAGGGCCGCGTCGGTATTTACGAGCTGCTGCAGACGGATGAACATATCCGCGCCCAGATCCACGACCGTACTTCGGAAGCCGAGATCCGCGTGACCGCCCAGCAGCATGGCATGGCCACCATGCGCGAAGACGGCGAGCGCTGGCTGCAGCAGGGCGTCACGACGTCGGCTGAATTGCTGCGCGTGACGAAGGACTAAGCGATGCCGGCCTTCCGTTATGAAGCCGTTGATGCGACAGGCGCCAGCAAAAAGGGCGTCGTCAACGCCGACAGCGCCCGCTCCGCCCGCGCCGACCTGCGTTCGCAGGGACTGGTGCCGATCAAGGTCGACGCGATCTCGTCCCAGGTCGACGCCAGCGGCGCCACCGCGCGCCGCGGCTTCGGCGAAAAACTGAGCACAACCGAGCTGGCCCTGTTCACGCGCCAGCTGGCCAGCCTGCTGGAAGCGGGCCTGCCGCTGGAGCAAGCTTTCACCGCACTGCTGGAACAGGCCGAGCGTCCTTACGTGCGCGACCTGGTGGCCTCGATCCGCTCGGAAGTGATGGGCGGCTCGTCGATGTCGGACGCCTTGTCGCGCCATCCCCGCGACTTCCAGGAAATCTACCGCGCGCTGGTCGCCTCCGGCGAGCAGATCGGCCAGCTGTCGCGCGTGCTGTCGCGCCTTGCCGATTACATCGAGCGCCGCAATGCGCTGGTGCAGAAGGTCAAGCTGGCCTTTACATACCCGGCCATCGTGACCGTGGTGGCGTTCCTGATCGTGATCTTCCTGCTCACCTATGTGGTGCCGCAGATCGTGTCCGTGTTCGCCAACACCAAGCAGAAACTGCCGCTGCTGACGGTGATCATGCTGGCCATTTCGGATTTCGTGCGCAGTTACGGTTTCGTGATGCTTGGTGTTTTAGTTGCGGCCGGCGTCATGGTGCGCAAGATGCTGCAGAACCCCGACGTCAAGCTGCGCTGGCACACCTGGCTGCTGACGGCGCCGCTGTACGGCAAGTTTGAACGCAGCCTGAATACTTCGCGCTTCGCCAGCACGCTAGCCATTACCACCGGCTCCGGCGTGCCTATCCTGCGCGCGCTGGAGACCAGCCGCGACACGCTGTCCAACGTAGCCATGCGCCAGCTGGTGGAACAGGCCAGCGACTCGGTGCGGGAAGGCGCCAGCCTGGCCCGCTCGCTATCCGCGCAAAAACACTTCCCGCCGATGCTGATCCACATGATCCGTGCCGGCGAAATCACCGGCGAACTGCCCGCCATGCTGGACCGCGCCGCAAGCGCGCAGGAATCGGACCTCGAGCGCCGCACGCTGACCATTGCCGGCTTGCTGGAACCGATGCTGATCCTGGCCATGGGCGTGGTGGTGCTGCTGATCGTGCTGGCCGTGCTGATGCCGATCATCGAGATCAACCAGCTGGTGCACTGAACCTGGAGAATTGAATTGAAACGTTTGCCTTTGATCTGCAGTGTGGCCGCCGTCGCGGTGCTGTCTGCCTCGCTGGCCTACTGGGGCATGCAGCTGTTCAAGCCGAAGCAGCGCCCGATCGCGGCGATGCCGGTGCAGCAGCAGCCGGAAGCGAACATGGATGCGGCGCGCGGCCTGTTCGGTGGGAATACCGCAGTGGCGGTGGCCAGCAATTACCAGCTGCGTGGCGTGGTGGCCGATACCCGCGGTCGCGGCAGCGTGGCGATCATTGCGGCGGATAATCAGCCGGCCAAGGCTTATCCTGTTGGTTCGGAAGTGGGGCCTGGCGTGAGCGTGAAAGATGTGCAGCCGCGCTTTGTGATCCTGATGGAAGGCGGCATGCAGAAACGGATTGATTTGCTGAACGACCAGGGCGTGAGTTCGTCGGGCGGAATGGTGACGCCTATGCCACCTGGCGTCAGCGGGCCGCAAGAGCCGCCGCCTGTTCCACTGCCGCAGCCGGCCACGCCGATGACCGGGCCGCCGGTGCAGATGGCGCCGGCGCAACCGCCGACGGTTTCGCAGCCGCCGCAGGCGCGATGAGGCGGATCGCCCTAATCCTTTTCCTTTGCGCCGGTTTCGCCTGCGCTGCTGAAACCCAGCAAGGCGAGGTCAGACCCAAGGGTCAGACCCAGTATCCGCGGCCGCCGCAGGCCGAGGGTCTGACCCTTGGGTCTGACCCAGGTTTGCCGGGTTCAAAGCGCCCCAAAATAGCCCTGGTCCTTAGCGGCGGCGGAGCAAGGGGCTTCGCCCACATCGGCGTCCTGCGCACCCTGCAGGACCTGCACATCCCCATCGACATCGTCGTCGGCACCTCCATGGGCAGCGTGATCGGCGGCGCCTATGCCGCCGGCGCCTCGGTCAAAGACCTCGAGACCATGGCTGCCACCACCGACTGGGACAGCGTGGTAGCCGACCGTCCCGCGCGCGACCAGCTGCACTTCCGCCGCCGCGACGAAGATATCCTGATCCCGTCTCGCATCGAATTCGGCATTACCCTGAAAGGCGTGCAAGGCCCGCCCGGCGCCGCCGGCAACGCCGCCCTGGAAATGGCCCTGCAACGCCTGCTGCCGCGCGGCACGCGGGACATGCCGGTGAGCCAGTTGCCGCTGCCATTCCGCTCCGTCGCCTCCGACCTGCTGACTGGAGAGTTGGTGGTGCTCGACAACACTCCGCTGTTCCAGACCATCCGCGCTTCGCTGGCCGTGCCGGGCGTTTTCGCGCCGGTGCGCATCAAGGACCACTTGGTGGTGGACGGCGGCCTGGTACGCAATCTGCCGGTCGACATGGCACGCTCGATGGGTGCCGATATTGTTATCGCAGTCAACGTCGGCACACCGCTGGCCCCCGAAAAAGAGCTGCACAGCGCCCTGGGCGTCGCCAACCAGATGCTGCAAATCCTGACCGAGCAAAACGTGCAGCGCTCCCTCAGCGAATTGCGCAAGGACGATATCCTGATCGCGCCCAAGCTTGACGGCGTCAGTTTCCTCGATTTCTCGACGCACGAGAAAGCCATCGCCGCCGGCGAGGCCGCGGCGCGCGAGCTGGCTCCGCGCCTGGCCGCCCTCGCCATGCCAGAGCGCGAATTCATCGCCCTGGAAAGCCTGCGCCTGGCCACCCCGGTCGATTCCGACCGTCCGGTGAAACTGGCCAAGGTGCAGATCCAGGGCACGCGCGACGTCAATCCGGAAGTGCTGGTCAACCAATCCGGCTTGCAGACAGGCCAGCCGACCACGCGCGAGCAGGTGCGCCAGGCTGCCGTTGCGCTGTACGGGCGCGGCGACATGGCGCGCGTGGAAACCGATATCGATGACGTAGATGGCGACCGCACCGTCACCATCCGTGCTACCGAGGCCGAATGGGCGCGCAGCAGAATGCGCGTCGGCCTGGAGCTGGCAAGCGACTTTCGCGATTCGAATAACTTCGCGATCAAGGTCATGCATGTGCGCTCGGCCTTGAACAGCTGGGGCGGCGAGCTTCGCACGGAAGGCCGCTTGGGCAATGAGCGCGGCATCGGCATGCAGTGGTGGCAACCGCTGGGGCCGGGCTCGCAGTGGTTTGTCATGCCGGCCGCGCAAATCGGCAAGATCGCCGGCGATATCTTCGAGAAGGAGCGCCGCATGGCGCGCGTGTCCTACAGCGCGCGGGCTGCTTCGTTTGCGCTGGGGCGGCAATTCGGCAACTGGGGCGAGCTCTCGGTGGGCGTGGCGCGCCAGGCCTATTCGGTGCGGCCGCTGATCCCGCAGGACCCAGGTGCGCCGGTCAACCGCATCTACAACACCCGGACTTTCGCCCGCTTCCGCGTCGACACACTTGATTCGCTGGCATTCCCGACGCGCGGTACGTTGGTGACGATTGGCCGCGAACAGACGCCGGGCAGCGGCAAGAGCGTCGGCACGGCGGGCAACTGGAGCGCCACGGCGTTGCAAGCCTTTTTGTGGAATGACTGGGCCGGACATGTTTCAGCGGAATGGGCCAAGGCGCAGACCGGCGCTTCGCCGGTGACGCTGGGCGGCTTCCTTCGCCTGTCGGGAACGCCGACCGATTCCATCCAGGCGCCTAATGTGATGCTGGGCCGCGTGGTATTGGCACGGCGTATCGCCTCACTGCCGAGCGCCTTCGGCGGCACCATGCGCGCCGGCTTCTCGCTGGAGACGGGCGGCGGCTTTGACCGCGATGCGTCAGCAACCGGCCGCGCGCTGAAGCAGGCAGGCAGCGCCTTCCTCTCGGTGGAAACGCGCTTTGGCCCGCTGTTCCTGGGCACCGGCGTCACGCGCCATGGCGAGGAAACCTTGTATCTCTTCCTCGGCCCGATCTGGTGATTCAGCAAAATTCAGAACTTTTCAGGCCGTTTTCAGGACTTTGCAGGCGGGTGGCGGGTAAAAAGTGGGCTCCAACCACTTGAAGGGAGTCCGTATGTTCCGCCATGCCGCACTGTGCGCCGCCTTGTTCGTCGCAACCGCCGCGCAAGCCGCGCCAGTTACTTACACCATCGTCAGCAAGCTCTCGAAAATCAACTTCAGCCTGGAGCACCAGGGCTTTATCCCGGTATCGGGCACGTTGAAAATTGCGCCGGGTACTTTTGTGTTCGACCACGAGGATTGGTCGAAGTCTTCAGTGATGGTCAGCATGCCGACCAGTATGCTGGACATGGGCGATGGCCTTTGGAATGGCCAGATCCGCGGCGATGAATCCTGGATGGCCCTATTCAAGCAGCCCGACATCCGCTTCCGCAGCACCCGCGTCGAGCGCAAGGACGCCATGAACGGCGTGCTGCATGGCGAATTGACGGTCGCTGGGGTGACGCGGCCGGTGGCGCTGATGATGAAGGTCAATAAGGTTGGCATGAACCGCGTGAGCGACAAACCGTCGGTCGGCATCACGGCCAGCAGCATGATCAAGCGTTCCGAGTTCGGGCTGGATGCCTATATGGACCTGGTGGGCGATGAGATTGCGGTGCAGATCCAGCTGGAGGCGGCGGTGGAACCTGACACCGCCGCCCCGAAGGAAATGCCGATGAACGGCACTCACTGAATCTTGGCGGCGGCCGCGCGGCAGACGGCGCCGGCGATTTCGTCCTGGATGGCGAGCTTGTCGCCTGGTGTGCGGTCGTAGCTGTCGGACCAGACCACGAAGCCGTCGGCGGCGCGCGTGAGGCGGGCGGAGATGCGCAGCGCGCTGCCGGAGCGGCGGATGCTGCCATCCAGTACGTAGGCCACTTTGAGCGCACGTGCCGCTTCGGCGGCGGCGTCGTGTTTGTTCTTGTAGTAGTAGGAGGCGCCGGGCGGGGCGACTGACAGCCCGGCTAGTTTGCTCAATTTGCCGATCAGTTCTTCGCTGATGCCGTCGGCGAAAGGTTCCTCATTCATTTCGTCCGTCAAATCGAGGAAGGGGAGCACGGCGACGGAGCGCGTGCTGCCCGTTCGCGCCATCGGCAGCGCAACCAGTGCGCCAGCTAGCGCCGCGATGCCGGCGCCAATGGCTATGCGGCGGCTGCGCGACGGCGCGCGTTCGGGGCGCGGCGTCAGCGTCTGTTCGGCAGGATCGCCAGCAGGGGCGGGCGCGATCTCCGTTGGCGCAGCGTCGTGCGCGACGTGTGCGACCAGCCGATAACCGCGGCGCGGCACAGTGGCGATATACGCTGGATTGCGCGCATCGTCGCCGAGCGCGCGGCGCAACTGCGTAATGGCCTGGTACAGCGAATCGGGAGAAACAACCACGCCAGGCCAGGCGTGGGCCAGCAATTCGTCGGCGGACAGCACCTCGCCGGCACGGTCGGCCATAAAGGTCAACAACAGGAGGGTGCGTTCTTCGAGCCGCTGGTAAACGCCATCGCGCGCCAATACGCCGGTGAGGCGGTCGAGGGTCCAGGCGCCCACGCGCAGCGTGGCGGCCGGCTTATTCGTCATCGGACCCGCTGAGTTTTTTGTCGATCAGCTTTTTCGCAGACTGGCGGTCGGCAGTCGTTCGGTTCTTGTCGTGCGGGCCCGCGGCGCGTGCTTTGGCCAGCGCCGCAATCGGATTGCGGGGCTTGCCAAAGTTTTGCGAGGGCTCGACGCGAATCCGCATCTTCTGCCGTGTAGCCAGCTGCTTGTTTGCCATTACAGTACGTAGCGTGACAAATCCTCGTTGACGGCCAGCGCATCGAGGCGCTGGTTCACATAAGCCGCATCGATGGTAACAGTTTTGTCGCCTGTTTCGGACGCCGTATAGGAGATTTCTTCCAGCAGCTTTTCCATCACCGTGTACAAGCGGCGCGCGCCGATATTTTCGGTGCGCTCGTTGACCTGGAAGGCAATCTCCGCCAGGCGGTTGATGCCGTCCGGCGCGAACTCCAGGTGCACGTCTTCGGTCGCCAGCAAGGCCTGGTACTGCTTGGTCAGGCAGGCGTCGGTACTGGTCAGGATACGTTCGAAGTCCGCGATGGACAGCGACTCCAGCTCCACGCGGATCGGGAAACGGCCCTGCAGCTCAGGGATCAGGTCCGACGGCTTGGCCAGATGGAAAGCGCCCGACGCGATGAACAGAATATGGTCGGTGCGCACCATGCCGTACTTGGTGTTGACGGTTGTGCCTTCCACCAGCGGCAGCAGGTCGCGCTGCACGCCGGCGCGCGACACGTCGGCGCCGCCCGCTTCCGAGCGCGAGGCGATCTTGTCCACCTCGTCCAGGAAGACGATGCCGTTCTGCTCCACGTTGGTGAGCGCCTTCTTCTTCATCTCGTCTTCGTTGACCAGCTTCGCCGCTTCCTCTTCGAGCAGGAATTTCATGGCTTCCTTGATCTTGACCTTGCGCGCCTTTTTTCGGCCGCTGCCCATACCCGAAAACATGGACTTGATCTGCTCCGTCATTTCTTCCATGCCCGGCGGCGCCATGATTTCCATGGTCGGGCTTTGCTCGGCCAGTTCGATCTCGATTTCCTTGTCATCGAGCTCGCCCTGGCGCAGGCGCTTGCGGAAGGTCTGGCGCGTAGCATCGTCGGTGCGCGGCTCGCTGCCGCCGGTGGCGAAGCCGAAATCGCGCGGCGGCGGCAGCAGGATGTCGAGCACCCGGTCTTCCGCCGCATCTTCGGCGCGCGCACGCACCTTGGCCATTTCCGATTGGCGGGTCTGCTTCACGCCGATGTCGATCAGGTCGCGGATGATGGTGTCCACGTCGCGGCCCACATAGCCTACTTCGGTGAACTTGGTGGCTTCGATCTTGATAAAGGGCGCGTCTGCCAGCTTGGCCAGGCGGCGCGCGATCTCGGTCTTGCCGACGCCGGTCGGACCGATCATCAGGATGTTTTTCGGGGTGATCTCATGGCGCAGCGGTTCTTCCACCTGCTGGCGGCGCCAGCGGTTGCGCAGTGCGATGGCGACGGCCTTCTTGGCCTTGCCCTGGCCGACCACGTGCTTGTCGAGTTCGCCGACGATTTCTTGAGGGGTCATGTTCATACGTGGTCCAGGGTTTCGATGATGTGGTTCAGGTTGGTGTAGATGCACAGCTCGCCGGCGATGGTCAGCGATTTTTTCACCACGTCGACCGGGGAAAGGTCGGTGTTTTCGATCAGGGCCTTGGCGGCCGACTGGGCATAGCTGCCGCCGGAGCCGATGGCGCCGATGCCGCCTTCCGGTTCCAGCACGTCGCCATTGCCCGTGATTACTAGGGTGGAATCCTTATCGGCTACGAGCAACATCGCTTCCAGGCGTCGCAGCACACGGTCGGTGCGCCAGTCCTTGGCCATTTCGACCGAGGCGCGCAGCAGGTGGCCCTGGTGCTTTTCCAGTTTGGCTTCAAAGCGGTCGAGCAGGGTGAAGGCGTCGGCGGTGCCGCCGGCGAAGCCGCACAGCACTTTGTTCTGGTACAGCTTGCGCACCTTGCGAGCGGTGCCTTTCATGACGATGTTGCCGAGGGTTACCTGGCCATCGCCGCCGATCGCGACATCGTTGCCGCGACGCACGCACAAGATGGTAGTGCCGTGAAATTGTTCCATGTTAATGCCTTTGGGTTGGGATTAACGCGGTACTTTGGGGCCGAGGCCCCAAAATTCAACTGCTCAGTATTTGTGTGGGAACAAGCGAGCAATATCAGCATACCCCAGCAAACGCATTAACGCTGCGACGAGGTGGTTCAGGTCGCGGAATTCAATGCGGCGGTCGCCGGCCGACAGTTCCATCACCTTGGATTGCAGCGCGCTGGCGGCGCCGAATTCCATGCGCGCCAGGCGGCTGCAGTCGAACACCAGGGCTTGCGCCTGGCTTGCGTATTTGTCGATGGCGCCCAGCAGGGCCGTGACGTCGCCCTCGATCACCGCCGGCAGCATGAAGCGGTCGGAGGCGGCGGCCGTGGATTGGCGCGGTGCATTCGCTACCTTCTTCGGCGCCACGAATGGCGGCGGCGATACTTCGAAGGTCACGCAGTAATCCATCGACGACTCTTCGAACTCCTTCTCGCGGTTCAGCAGGCGCAGCAGCTCAAGATAGAGCAGCCACGGCGCTTCGCCGACATCGCGGTTGCCGATGATCAGGATGGAGCGCACTTGCTCGGACAATTCGGCGGCGGCAACCACGATCAGGTCGCGGTCGCCGGCTTGCACCTTCTTCAGGGCCGCCAGCAGCAGGGCGCAGCCTTCCGTCTCGACGCCATTCACGCGCGAGAAGTCCAGACGCAGCGGCTGCTTCTTGTCCATGTCTTCCAAGCGCTCCAGCTGCGGAGCAACCGAAGCATTCAGCGTGCCGGCCAGCCCCAGGGTTGGCGCCAAACCGGCATAGCCGCCCTTGGCCACCGGGGCCGCGCTGGCCGCCGCCGCCGGCGGTATCCAGGATGGCGGCGAAGTCTCGTACTGGCTGGCGTAGTCGATCGAAATGTTCTCGAACGACTCCTGCTTGTTCAGCACCTGGTACAGGTCGAACAGCATCCACCACACCGTGCGGTCTTGCGTAGCGTCCGGCAGGCTGCCCAGCAGCATTTGCTCGGCCACTTCCGCCTGGCCATTGGAATACAGGATGGCGATCTCTTCGACGATCGGCGCGCTTTCGGCGGCCGCCGCTTCGAGAGGCATATCCTCGTCGCCCAGGAGCTCGGTGGTGTACTGGTCCAGCATCGGCAGGGTCGCCTCGCCATTGGCGGCGGGGGCGGCTTGCAGCGGGCGCGGCTTGCGGGCCCAGGCTGGTTCCGGTTCGTTAAAGATGTCCGCAGCCATCGCCGCCTCGATCGCGTCGATCTTCATGGCGGTGGCGCGTGCTATTTCGCGTTGCAGGTCCGACTGTTGCGCGCGTTGGCGCTCCAGTTCGCTGTTCGCGGCCAGGCGTGCAGTGTCGACGTCGTCATCTTCGACGGCGTTTTCGTCAACCTTGCCTTTTTTAAAAATCGAGAACAGTCCCATAGGATCACTAGTGTAGCCCAATGGAAAATTATAAGGGCGTACCGTAGGAAAGTAGACAAGAAAAAAGCACGCCTTAGCGTGCCTTTTTCTTGATTTGTGGCAAATCAGTCGCCGTACAGCTTCTGTTTCAGTTCACGGCGCTGTTGTGCTTCCAGCGACAGGGTAGCCGTTGGACGTGCAATCAGGCGTGGAATACCGATCGGTTCGCCGGTTTCTTCGCAATAACCATAGTCGTTATTGTCGATGGCAGCGATCGATTGCTGGACTTTTTTCAGCAGCTTGCGCTCACGGTCACGGGTACGCAGTTCCAGTGCGTGTTCTTCCTCGATGGTGGCGCGGTCGGCAGGATCGGGCACCAGCACGGTTTCGCGCAGGTGTTCGGTGGTTTCGCCAGCGTTTTTCAGCAATTCTTTTTCAAGGTTTTGCAGTTTATTCTTGAAAAACGCCATCTGGGCCGGGTTCATATAGTCCTTTTCGCTCATCTTCAGAATTTCTTCTTCGGTGAGCAGGACGTCTGCGGCGGGGGTCGATTTATTTGCTTTTGTCATGACTTCGCTTACCTTCGATACGACAGAGTTTTCAAATTTCAGCTTGGGTGGCGTCAAAAAAAACGCCTTAGTTTATACCAAACATTGTTCAAGGCCAGTAATAAAGATGTCTTTTGGGAGATTTTTGCCAATAAACACCATTTTGCTTGCCCGTGTCTCGTTTTCGCCCCATTTTGCACCAAGGTCGCTGCCCATGAGCTGGTGTACGCCCTGGAATACAACTTTCCTTTCTGCGCCCTGCATCAACAATACGCCTTTGTAACGCAACATGCGAGGACCGTACACATCAACGAGACCGCCCAGGAATTCATCCAATTTGGCCGGATCGAACGGGCGTTCGCTCTTGAAGACGAAGGCTGCGATATCGTCGGTGTGATGGGCATGGTGGTGATCGTGACTATGGTCGTGGCCGCAGTGCTCGTCGTGCACATGGCCATGCTCGTGGTCATGGTCGCAATGTTCGTGATCGTGATCGTGATCGTCTTCGGCCAGGAAGTCGGGGTCGATTTCCAGCTTTTCGTTCAGATTGAAGCCGCGCAGGTCCAGCACCTCGGTCAGCGGGGCCTTGCCGAAATCGGAGCGGCTGATCGGCGCGCGCGGGTTGATGCGCTTCAGGCGGGCGATCAGAGCGTCGACGGCAGCAGCATCCACCAGGTCGGTCTTGGACAGCAGGATCTTGTCGGCAAAGCCAACCTGGCGCTGGGCTTCTTCGTGCTCGTCCAGCTGCTGCATGGCGTGGCGCGCATCGACTACCGTCACCACGGCGTCGAGCAGGTAGTTGGCGCCCACTTCTTCGTCGACGAAGAAGGTTTGCGCTACCGGGCCGGGGTTGGCAAGGCCGGTGGTTTCAATCACCACGCGGTCGAATTCAATTTCACCGGCGGCGCGGCGTTTGGCCAGGTCGCTCAGGCCGATAATTAAATCGCCGCGTACGGTGCAGCAAATGCAGCCGTTATTCATTTCCACGATTTGCTCGCGCGATTCCTGCACCAGGATTTCGTTGTCGATATTTTCCTGGCCGAATTCGTTTTCGATAACGGCGATTTTCATGCCGTGCTCTTCACGCAGAATGCGGTTCAGCAGCGTGGTTTTGCCGGCTCCGAGGAAGCCGGTCAAAATGGTAGTTGGGATCATTGCCATAATCTTGGGAAAAGCGTTGGGAATCGGTCGATTATGCCGGAATTCCAGAAATGCTGGTAAATGGGAAAACTTGAGCTGGATCAAGTTCCCGGTTATTTAATTTTAGCCCTGGGATGGGCCTTGTCATAGACCAGCGCCAGGTGCTGGAAATCCAGGGCGGTATAGACCTGGGTCGAGGTAATGCTGGCGTGACCCAGCATCTCCTGGACGGCCCGGAGGTCGCCCGAAGATTGCAGCACATGGGAGGCAAATGAGTGACGCAGCATATGCGGGTGCACCGCCACCGGCGCGCCGGACTGGATGCCATGCGCCTTCAGCCGCAGCTGCACCACGCGCGTGCTGACCCGCTTGCCGCGCTCGTTGACGAAGAGGGCGCCGCTGCCATCGGTCGGCGCGGGGCGCACGTCCAGCCAGGCTTTCATCGCCTCGAGGGCGGCGCTGCCCACCGGCACGCGGCGCATCTTATTGCCTTTGCCGGTCACCACCACTTCCGCGTTTTCCAGTTCCAGCCAGCCCAGCGAGGCGGGCTGGCCGTCGACGGCTTTGCGGAATTCGCGGTCCAGGCCGGCCAGTTCGGAGACGCGCAGGCCGCTTGAATACAGCAGCTCGAACATGGCGCGGTTGCACAGGCGAGCCGGTTCCCCGTCGCCGGCGCTTGGAATGTTCGGCGCCACCAGCTGTACCGCGTCATCTACCGACAGGGCTTTGGGCAGGGTCTGGGCGCGCTTGGGCGCGCGCACGCCTTCCACCGGGTTGGCGGGCAAGGTGCTGTGCTGGCCCAGCCAGGCGAAGAAGCCGCGCCAGCCGGACAGCTTGCGCGCGATCGTGCGTGCGTCCTGGCCGCGGCTATGCAGCTGGGCCGCGTAGCGGCGGATATCGAAGTGGGTGAGGGCGTCCCAGGCTTTGCCGTCGGACAGGGTGGCCAGTTCGCGCAGGTCGCGGCCGTAAGCGGCGACCGTGTGCGCGGACAGCTTGCGCTGCGTGGCCAGGTGGGCCAGGTAGGCGTCGGCCTGTTCCAGCTTGCCGGCGCCTGTCATGGCGTCAGGCCAGCAACGGGGCCAGCGCAACGCTGGCGGTTTCGCCGATGTGGACCAGGAAATCGGTCGCCATCAGGGAGGTGAAGCGTTCAGGGTCCGGCGAGCCCATGATCAGCAGGCCGAAGGCAGCGCCCTTGGCGCCCGGCTTGCGCAGCGGCAGGATCACGGCGGACTTGATGTGCTCCGCGTCGTCCAGCCAGCGCACGGCTTCGAAATCGTTATTGCTGCCGCAGTAAGGGGCCATCAGGCTGTTGGCGAACAGGCGCGCATCTTCCGATACGCCGCTGGCGAACCATCCGCCGGCGAACTCCGGCGCGACCTGGAACAGGCGCAGGGTGGCGGCCGGCACATGGAAACTGTCGATCAGGCCTTGCACCACGGCGCGTGGCACTTCGGCATCGGCGCGCGTCTGCAAGATGGACTGGTTCCAGCTGTGGAAGCGGTTGGCGATGGCGGCGTTGGCTTCGGCGTGGCGGGTCAAGTCGGCCATGCGCAGTTCGAGCGCCTTGTACTTGTCGCGCATGACTTCCATCTGGCGTTCCTGCAGCGAGACGGCACGGCCGGTCAAGGGGCTGGACAGCCGAACGTCGCCAAGCAGGTTGGCATGTTCTTCGAAGAAGTGGGGATTGTCGGCCAGGTACTGCGCGACGATTGCGGAATCCAGGGTGTCGGTCATTGTTGATGTCACATCGAATGTTGCAGGCGAGGACATTTTAACTGAATCCAACCCGGCAAGGCAGGGTCAGACCCATAGGGTCAGACCCTCAACGGTCTTGAAGCCCGCGGCAATAGTGCAGATAGTGTCAGACCCTCGGGTCTGACACTGTTTTGCCGGGTTTAGAAGTTGTGGTGAATGCCCAGCGCGTAGTGGTTCTGGTTCGAGTCGGTCGTCGCGGCCGGGGTGAGCGGCAGCTTCTTCTGCGACAAGTCGAGGTACAGGTAGGTACGCGGCGACAGGTTGTACTCGTAGCCGACCGAGAACTGCTTGGTCTTCAGCTGGCCATCGGTATCCTTCTGGCCGTAGCCGAGGCGGAACATGCCCGGGCCATAGGTGTAGTTAGCACCCAGCATCCAGGCCCTGATCGAGTCGTTGGTGGCGGCGATGCTGCTCAAATCCTGCTTGCCGTAGCTGGCCATCAGCTTCAGGTCCGGAATCGGGCGGAAGTATGCGCCGATCGAATGCCATTTGACCTCGGTCGCATTGCGCTCGGTACCGATGTAGACGGCGTACATCGGCAGGTTGCCAGGCGCCATATAGGTCGCGCTGACCGAGTAAGGGTGGTCGCCGGCGGTCGAGCCGACCGGGTACTGTGGCGTAGCATTGGTGCCGCGGCCGACGATAGGCACGGTGAAGCCATTGCTCTCGCCGCTGGCAAACGTCACATTCAGCTGGAAGCCGTTATACACCGGCGAGTTGTACCAGACTGCATTGGCGAAGCGGTTGCCGGAGTTGCCGGTTGCGCCCAGTGGGTCGGAACCGCTGCCTGGCAGCGCGGTACGGTAGCCGGCCACCATGATGTCGGTCTGGTAGCCAGCCTGGTTAGGCATGCCGGACCATGGCTCGAACATGGTGCTGGTTTCTTGCAGCGAAGTCAGGCCACGGCCCAGGCGCACGGTGCCGAAACCGCCTTGCAGGCCGACACGGCTCTGGCCCTGGAACAGCGGACGGTTGCCGCCTTCGATGATGCCGGTGTCGGCGTCAAAGCGGATCTCGAGCTGGAACAGGGCCTTCAGGCCGCTGCCCAGGTCCTCCACGCCGCGGAAGCCCAGCTTGTTGTTGTCGCGCTTGCCCTCTTGCACTGCCGTGTTGCTGGAATTGGTGGTCTTGAGGATGCCGGCATCCAAAGTGCCGTACACAACGACGGAGGATTGCGCAAAGGCAGCACCGCTGAAGGCGCCCATCAAGGCCAGGGCCAATAACGATTTCTTCATGTGTTCTTCCTTTTTATGAGTCAAACCGGGTACAGGGATGGTTATACGATAAGTGGATATAGCGCGCGATTCGCGCCACTTGGTCATTTATCCGCACGGAAAGCAGTTAAAACCGCTTAAACCGGCTTGCTCTGTTGTATTTTTGAAACGCTTGTCAGCCTGCTCAGATAGTGCAAGAGCTGTAAGGAAGCCGAAAGCTCAGCCTGTCACATTGGTCACATATGAAAAAGTCCGGGAGTCGCGTGCCTTTGGATTGTGCGGCGGCTAAACTGGACAAGCAGCTTATTCCTTGGACCCGGATAGATCGATGGCGAATCGAGAAGAGCTGGTGATCATCAGGGGAGCGCGGTCAGGAGACGCCGCAGCCCAGTTGGCTCTGGGCAAACTCTACCTGTTTGGCGGGGCCAGCCTGCCGCAAAACGTGCCGACTGCTTTGCATTGGCTTTGCCGTGCCGCGACCCAGGGGGGGGACGAGGCCTGGCAGCTGATTGGCGCCCATATCCCATTCGAAGTGGCGCGGGGGGCGCGTGCCCAGGCGTTGCCGTGGTATGTGCTGGCCGCCCAGGGCAGGGTTCCCGGTGCGGCACAGGTTCTGGCGCAGTTGCGCGAAATCGAACCCTGTGCGACGGCCGTCGCGCCGGAGCCGGCTTCGTCGCAGAATGAAGCGACCGCAGTGGCTACCGTGGACAAAATGACCATTGCGCCAGCCGCGGACGCCAACCAGGATGCCTGGCGAACCTTGGCGTGCGAAGCGGACGCCGATCCGGGCGAACTCCTGCGCTTGCGCACCCTGGCAGCCCAAAGCGGGGACCGCGATGCGCAATTGGCCTTAGGCCTGGACCTGGCGCGCATGAATAGCGAAGGCGACCGTGTGCAATCGAGCCGCGGCGCTGTCAACTTCAAGCGTGCATTGCGCTGGCTGGCACAGGCTGGCGAGCAGGGGCTGGCCGATGCCTGGTTTGCCATGTCGCGTATTTATGTCCGTCCCGAGTTTTCCCAGCGCAGTGCAAGCGAGGCACAGGCTTGCCTGGAACGCGCGGCGGACATGGGCCATAGCGGGGCGCAGCTGGAATGCGGCATCCACGCCTGGCGTGCGCGGCGCGGCGCCGAGGATAATGATGTGCGGGCCGTGTATTGGCTGCAGAAGGCGGCGGCCCAGGGGAGTTCCGAGGCGCAGCAGGCCTTGGACCGGATTTGCCCGCAGCCATCGTCGTTCGGCTGGGCTGATCCCCTGCTGCCTTTGTTGACGCGGGATTTGCTGAGCAGCCAGCCTTTGCTGGCGGCGCGTATTGAGCTGGCAGCCATGTTCCGGCTGACGCGGGCGGAGGCCTTGCTGCTGGATTTGAAGGCTGCAGACCAGGGGCATTGCCTGGTGGTGGATATCCGCGCCAGTTATGGGCGCAGCAAGCGCAGGCTGGTGCTGGTGCGTACTGCGGCGGAGCGGCAGAAGCTGGATCGGATGGTGCGGCTGTTCGAGCAGGTGGGGGTGGATGTGGAGGGGAATTATCGGCAGCGCCTGTACCGGCTGAAGAGTTGGGTTGGCGCTGATTTGATGGCGGCTGCCTGAACCCGGCATATCTGGGTCAGACCCAAGGGTCAGACCCAGGTTTACCGGGTTTAGATGTTGATCTCGCCCTCAAACACAGTCACCGCCGGCCCCGTCAAATAAACCGGCTGCCCCTCGCCCGCCCAGGCGACCGACAACTGCCCGCCGCGCGCATCGACGCGCACCGGCGAATCGAGCAAGCCGCGGCGAATCCCCGCCACAACCGCCGCGCAAGCCCCCGTACCGCAGGCCAGCGTCTCGCCGGCCCCGCGCTCGAAAACGCGCAGCTTCACATGCTTGCGATCGACCAGCTGCATGAAGCCGGCATTCACCCGCTTCGGGAAGCGTGGATGGTGCTCGATCAGCGGCCCCACCAGTTCCACCGGCGCGGTATCCACATCCGCCACCACCTGCACTGCGTGCGGGTTACCCATCGACACTACGGACACCTGCACCGACTCGCGCTGGCCGCCCAGTTCCAGCACCAGCGGCCACAGGGTTTCGCGGCCCTCCGGCTGGCCTTGCAGGCCCTCAGCATCGAACGGCACTTGCGCCGCTTCGAGCACCGGCGCACCCATGTCGACCGTGATGCTGCCATCTTCTTCCAGGCTCGGCGCGATGATGCCGGCCATGGTATCCACCGTGATCTTGCGCGCCGAGGTCAGGCCTTTTTCAACCACGAACTTGACGAAGGCACGCGAGCCATTGCCGCACTGCTCCACCTCACCGCCATCGTTATTGAAGATGCGGTAGCGGAAATCGCAGCCCGGCTTGTCCGACTTTTCCACCACCAGGATCTGGTCGGCGCCCACGCCAAAGCGGCGGTCGCCCAGGTGCTTCCACTGGGCTGGAGTGAAGTCGATCTTCTGGTTGATGGCGTCAATGACCACGAAATCATTGCCGGCGCCGTGCATCTTGGTGAATTTGAGTTTCATCGTTTGTTCGAATAGAAGGAAGGTTCGCCTTCCGGGCGGGTCTTGAAGCGCTTGTGGGTCCAGAAGTATTCGGCCGGCGCTTCTTTGACGCGTTCTTCAATAAATTCATTCATACGGCGCGTTGCCGCGACCATATCGGGGCCTGGGTAATTCTCCCACACCGGGTAGAACTTCACACGATAGCCTTCGTAATTAGGCAGGAAAGTCGCAATCACCGGCATCACCTGGCCGCCGGTGGAGGCGGCGATGCGCGCGGTAGCGGTCAAGGTGGCGGCGGGAATGCCGAAGAAGGGCACGAATTCGGCATCCTTGTCGCCAAAGTCCATGTCCGGCAGCATGAAGTAGGGCAGCTTTTCCTTCAGTGCGCGGAAGATGGGCTTGATGCCGTCCTGGCGCGTGAACAGCTTGACCGGCTTGAAGCGCGCGCGGCCCATGCGCAGCACCTCGTCGAACACCTTATTCTTTTGCGCGACGTACATGGAAGATGCCGATGCTTCCATGGCGATGGCGGCGCCGCCCACGTCCAGGCAGACGAAGTGGGGGCACAGCAGGATGGTCGGTTTTTCCGTCATCGCAGCGACCGGGACTGCGCCCGGCGGCATGCCGGCGCTGGTCTCAATCTTGATCAGCTTGCGCAGGCGCGCTTCCGGCGCCCACCACAGGATTGAGCGCTCCAGCACGCTGCGCGAATACGCCTGGAAGTGCTGGCGCGCGATTTCGCGGCGCTGCTCTTCCGTCAGTTCCGGCATGGTCAGGCGCAGGTTGGTCAGGGTAATCTCGCGGCGCGGGCCCATCACGATAAACAGCAGGCTTCCCATGCCTTTGCCAATACGGCCGAGCACCGGCAGCGGCAGCCAGTGGAGCAGCCACATCAATCCCAACAGCAGCCTCATGCCGATGCCTCCTGCGCAGCGGCGCCAGGGCCTGCGACGCCGGCGGGTACTTTATAGCGGTTGTAGCTCCAGTAGTACTGGGCCGGGCAGCGCGCGATCAGTTTTTCCATTTCAGCGTTGATGGCGCGCGCCTGGGTGGCGGAATCGCCTTCCAGCGAACCTTCGAACGGCACGAAGCGCACCACGAAGCCTTTGCCGCCCGGCAGGCGTTCGGCGTAGACGATCAGGACCACGGCATCGCCCAGCTGGGCCATCTTGGCCGGCAAGGTCATGGTGTAGGCACTGCGCCCGAAGAAGTCGGCCCACACGCCTTCGCCTTCCTGCGGCACCTGGTCGGGCAGCAGGCCGATCGGCTGGCCTTTCTTCAGGAACTTGGCCAGCATGCGCACGCCGCCCATATTGGCTGGCGCCAGCAGCAGGTTCTTGCGGGCGCGCGCGCCTTCGACCAGCGGCTTCAGGGCTTCCTTGCGCGGCGGGCGGTACATCACCATCAGTTCGGTACGATGGGCAATTTCCTGGGCGGTGATTTCAAAACAGCCCAGGTGCGGGGTCAGGAAGACGATGCCCTTGCCGGCATCCAGGTATTGCTGCACCAGGTCCCAGTTTTCCACGGTGGCGCTGCGGCTTACACGCTGCGGGTCGGCGCACCAGATGAAAGGCAGCTCAAACATGGCCTTGCCGGCCTCGCCCACGGCGCTGCCCAGGTGGGCCGAAAACCCGGCCTGGGCCATATTGCTGCGCATGCGGCGGCGGTAGGAAGGGGACAGCAGATAGACCAGCCAGCCTAGCCCTACGCCGATGGCGTGCAGTACTGGCAGGGGGAAAATGGAGAAAAAGCGGAATATTCTTAACAGCATTTATAAGTATATAAGAGCATTTTATACGTTGCTCTGCACAAAAATTTTTTAAGAAGCGTAAAATACCACGTTGCAGTAGCCGCTGAGTTAACAGACAACTTGCGAGGCGGGATACAAACTTCGCTAAAGCGTCGCAAGCTTTATTGGTTTTGCGACAACGTTATTTTTTGAACCAATCCAGGAGCTTGCGATGTCCAATGATTTCCTTTTCACCTCTGAATCCGTCTCTGAAGGCCACCCGGACAAGGTAGCCGACCAGATTTCCGACGCGATTCTGGATGCTATCCTCACCCAAGACCCAACTGCCCGCGTTGCCGCAGAAACCCTGTGCAACACCGGCCTGGTCGTGCTGGCAGGTGAAATCACCACCCACGCCAACGTGGATTATATTCAAGTAGCCCGCGATACCATCAAGCGTATCGGCTACGACAACACCGAATACGGTATCGACTACAAGGGCTGCGCCGTGCTGGTTGCTTACGACAAGCAATCGCCGGATATCGCCCAGGGCGTCGACGAAGGTGCAGGTATCGACCTCGACCAGGGCGCCGGCGACCAGGGCCTGATGTTCGGCTACGCCTGCGACGAAACCCCGGAACTGATGCCAGCGCCGATTTACTACTCGCACCGCCTGGTCGAGCGCCAGTCGCAGCTGCGCAAGGACGGCCGCCTGCCATGGCTGCGTCCTGACGCGAAATCGCAGGTCACCCTGCGCTACGTCGATGGCCGCCCAGTGTCGGTGGACACCGTGGTGCTGTCGACCCAGCACGCGCCTGAGATGAGCCATTCGCAGATCGAAGAAGCTGTGATCGAAGAGATCATCCGCCCAGTGCTGCCGACCGAATGGATCAAGGACACCAAATTCCTGGTCAACCCGACCGGCCGTTTCGTTATCGGCGGCCCGCAGGGCGACTGCGGCCTGACCGGCCGTAAGATCATCGTCGACACCTACGGCGGCGCAGCTCCGCACGGCGGCGGCGCGTTCTCCGGCAAGGATCCTTCGAAAGTTGACCGTTCGGCAGCCTACGCTGCCCGCTATGTGGCCAAGAACGTGGTGGCTGCCGGCCTGGCGCGCCAGTGCCAGGTGCAGGTGTCCTACGCGATCGGCGTGGCACGCCCGATCAACATCACCGTGTACACCGAAGGCACCGGCGTGATCTCCGACGAGAAGATCGCACAGCTGGTGCAGGAACACTTCGACCTGCGCCCGAAAGGCATCGTGCAGATGCTGGACTTGCTGCGCCCGATCTACGCGAAGACTGCGGCTTACGGTCACTTCGGCCGTGAAGAGCCTGAGTTCAGCTGGGAGCGTACCGACAAGGCGGCAATCCTGCGCGCTGCTGCTGGCTTGTAAACCGACACCCCGGTGCCTGACCCGCAGGGTCAGGCACCGTTACGCGGCTGCCGCTGGCCGAGTGCCTGACCCTGCGGGTCAGGCACTGGTTTACCGGTTCTGGCCGGCACAGTGATACAATCTACCCCCTCCGAGGAGCGCTGCGACCAGCAAGCCTGGCCAGGCTCGGAACATCAACACCGCGCTCACGTTACTTTTTTCAACACACTGAAAGGAGGGCGTGATGAACGCCGTACTCAAAGATTCCCAAGACTACATCATCGCTGACATCGGCCTGGCCGCATGGGGCGAAAAAGAGATCAAGATCGCCGAAACGGAAATGCCAGGCCTGATGGCAATCCGTGAAGAATTCGCTGCTGCGCAGCCGCTGAAAGGCGCGCGCATCACCGGCTCGCTGCACATGACCATCCAGACCGCAGTGCTGATCCGCACCCTGGAAGCACTGGGCGCGCAAGTGCGCTGGGCATCCTGCAACATCTACTCGACCCAGGACCACGCCGCAGCCGCCATCGCAGCCGTCGGCACCCCGGTGTTCGCAGTCAAAGGCGAGACCCTGGCCGACTACTGGGACTACACCCACCGCATTTTCGAATGGCCGGGTGAAGGCGTGTACTCCAACATGATCCTGGACGACGGCGGCGACGCAACCCTGCTGCTGCACCTGGGCGCGCGCGCTGAAAAAGACATCTCGGTCCTGAACAACCCAGGCTCGGAAGAAGAAATCTGCCTGTTCAACTCCATCAAGGCCCACCTGGCCAAGGACGCGACCTGGTACTCCAAGCGCCTGCCGGCAATCCTGGGCGTGACCGAAGAAACCACCACCGGCGTGCATCGCCTGTACCAGATGCACAAGGAAGGCAAGCTCGCCTTCCCAGCCATCAACGTGAACGACTCCGTCACCAAGTCCAAGTTCGACAACCTGTACGGCTGCCGCGAATCCCTGGTGGACGGCATCAAGCGCGCTACCGACGTGATGGTGGCCGGTAAGATCGCCGTTATCGCCGGCTACGGCGACGTGGGCAAGGGTTCCGCCCAAGCGATGCGCGCCCTGTCGGCGCAAGTCTGGGTGACCGAGATCGACCCAATCTGCGCACTGCAGGCTGCAATGGAAGGCTACCGCGTGGTGACCATGGATTACGCCGCTGAACACGGCGACATCTTCGTGACCTGCACCGGCAACTACCACATCCTCACCGAAGCGCACATGCTGAAGATGAAGGACCAGGCGATCGTCTGCAATATCGGCCACTTCGACAACGAGATCGATGTCGCTTCCCTGAAGAAGTACCAGTGGGAGAACATCAAGCCGCAGGTTGACCACGTGATCTTCCCTGACGGTAAGCGCATCATCCTGCTGGCCGAAGGCCGCCTGGTGAACCTGGGTTGCGGCACTGGCCACCCATCGTACGTGATGTCGTCCTCGTTCGCGAACCAGACCATCGCGCAGATCGAACTGTTCGCCAACACCAAGGCGTACCCGGTCGGCGTGTACACCCTGCCTAAGCACCTGGACGAGAAAGTCGCCCGCCTGCAGCTGAAGAAGCTGAATGCGCAGCTGACCACCCTGACCGAAGAGCAGGCAGCATACATCAACGTTAAAGTCGAAGGCCCTTACAAGCCTGAGCACTACCGTTACTAAACCCTGTAAACGCGGGTCAGACCCAAGGGTCAGACCCCTTCTGCGGCTCTGGTAAAGGAAGGGTCAGACCTTTGGGTCTGACCCAGATTTACCGGGTTAACAAATCGAGCAATATTATGCGTTTGGTTCTCACCTGGATAATCAATGCCACCGCGCTCTTCGCGGTGCCTTTCCTGATGCATTCCGTCAATGTCACAAGCATTGGCGCCGCTTTGGTTGCTGCCCTCTTGCTTGGCCTGGTCAACACCCTGGTGCGTCCTGTGCTGCTGTTGCTGACATTGCCCGTTACCGTGCTGTCGCTCGGCCTCTTCATCTTCGTGATCAACGGCTTCATGTTCTGGCTGGTGGCGAAAGTGGTTGAAGGCTTCCACGTCGACAGCTTTGGCTCTGCCATCCTCGGCGCGCTTTTGTACAGCGTGATTTCCTGGGCCTTGTCTACCCTCCTGATGAAAGACAATGATGGCTAACCATAATTTCAGTATTGAGTTCTTCCCGCCGAAAACGCCGGAAGGGGCAGAAAAGCTGCGCGCCGTGCGCGCCAAACTGTCCGAGCTGCACCCTAAATATTTTTCCGTGACCTTCGGCGCCGGCGGTTCGACCCAGCAGGGCACCCTGGACACCGTGCTGGAGATCATGGCTGCCGGCGAAGACGCCGCGCCGCACCTGTCCTGCATCGGCGGTACGCGTGAATCGATCCGCGCCATCCTGCAGCAGTACAAATCGCACGGCATCAAGCGCCTGGTGGCGCTGCGCGGCGACCTGCCATCCGGTTACGGCATGTCGGGCGAATTCCGTTACGCCAATGAGCTGGTGGAATTCGTGCGCGCCGAAACGGGCGACTGGTTCCATATTGAAGTGGCTGCATATCCTGAGATCCATCCGCAGGCGCGTTCGCCGCAGGATGATATGCAAGCGTTTGTCCGCAAGGTGAACGCCGGCGCGAATGCCGCCATCACCCAGTACTTCTACAACGCCGACGCGTATTTCCATTTCGTTGATGCCGCGCAGAAGGCCGGCGTGAATGTGCCTATCGTGGCCGGCATCATGCCGATCACGAACTACACGCAGCTGATGCGATTTTCGGATATGTGCGGCGCGGAGATCCCACGCTGGGTGCGTTTGAAGCTGGCGTCGTTTGGCGACGATTCGGCGTCGATCAAGGCCTTCGGCCTCGACGTGGTGTCGGACCTGTGCGAACGCCTGCTGGCCGGCGGCGCGCCGGGCCTGCACTTCTACTCCATGAACCAGGCCGTCGCCACGACGGCTTTGTGGAACCGTCTGGTCTGAAACCGGTAAACCAGTGTCAGGCACAAGAGCCTGACACTTGCCCGCGGCCGCCGCGGACCGGTGTCTGACCCTGCGGGTCAGACACCGGGTTGCCGGTTTTAGTTTTCAGTAATGATACGGTCGAGCGCCACATCATGCCCATCCGATCCAAACTCCGCCATTAAGCACCGATACGCCACCCCCACGGTGGCCGGGCGCGGTTCACGCGCCAAGGTGCGGTCGTAGAACCCGCCACCGTAGCCAAGCCGGTAGCCTTGCGGATTGTACCCAAGGCAGGGGATCAATAAAGCCGGCGGATATTCCTCTACAATCCGCAGCATGGCCGGCACCGCCACTCCCATCGAATCCTTCACCATCGGTTCCCCGATCGACCACTCGCTGAACGCTAGCGGCGCATGTTTTTCCAGTACCACCGGCAACAGCAATTTCACACCGAGATCCGCCAGCTCCGCGTAACAGGCGTGCAGGTTCGGTTCATCGCGCAGGGGCCAATACACACCCACCGCACCGACACCGGATTCACGCCACCACTGGACCACCTTCGCACCAATTTCCCTGTCCCATTGCGCGCGTGTTTCCGGCGCCAGCGCGCGGCGTGCCGCCAGCATGATCTTGCGCAGTTCCGCCTTGCTGGAGGCTGGCTGGCCGTCGGTGTTGCGTGGTATGCTAGTTGGGCTGGACATATCGTGAATTACCTTGAGAGTCGTACATTGATTTCCACCTCGAAATGGATAGCCGGCGCACTGATGGTCGCAGCATGCGCCGCGTCGCCGATGGCCTTGGCGCAGGATAACGCAAGCGGCAACCGCAAGGAAGATGATGCTTTCCTTCTCTTGCGCGATTCTGTTCGGCGCGACGATGCCGCCAAGGCGGAGTTCTACGCCGCCCAACTGGGCGATTACACAATTCCCTCCTACGTTGATTATTACCGCCTGAAGGCACGGTTCAAGGACGCATCGAATCCTGAAGTGCGCGCCTTCCTGAGCAAATACCAGGGCAGCGCCATCGCTGACCGCATGCGCAACGACTGGCTGCTGGAGCTGGGCCGCAAGCGCGACTGGGCCACCTTCGACGAACAGTATCCACAATTCGTTCTGCAGGACGACACCCAGGTCAAATGCTACAACCTGCTGTCCAAGCTTTCGAAAGGCCAGAACGTCGCCGCCGATGCGCGCGCGCTGCTGGTCTTCCCGCCTTATTACGGCGAAGCTTGCGGCTCCCTGATCGCCTCGCTGGCGCAAGCCGGCCAGTTCACGGAAGACGACTTGTGGACGCAGGTGCGCCTGGCCGGCGAGACCAATTCCACCGGCCCCGCCAAACGCACCGTGCTGCTGCTGAACGGCTCGGACAAGAAAATGGCGCAAGCCGTGGACTTGCCGACGCTGGCGCTGGCCAAGGGCGCAGGCGCCACGCGCGCCGAACATGAAACCTTCCTGGTGGCCGTGGGCCGCAGCGCTCGCACCAGCATGGCCCTGGCCAAAATGGCGCTGGAAAAGAACTCGCCGAAACTGACGCCGCAGGAACGCGCCATCGGCTGGGCCAATATCGCACTGGTCTCGTCCTACTCGTTTGCGCCGGAAACTTCGGGCTATTGGGCCAAGGCCGCAGGCGCCCCGCTGTCGCTGGAGCAGATCCAGTGGAAGACCCGAATCGCCCTGCGTGAGCGCGACTGGAAAACCGTCAAGGCCACCATCGCCGCCATGCCGCAGCAGCTGCGCAAGGACCCGGCCTGGATTTACTGGAACGCGCGCGCCACCGCGGCCGAAGCGGGCAGCAACACGCCGGAAGTGCTGGCTGCTTATCGCAGCATCGCCGACCAATCGAGCTATTACGGCATCCTCGCCGGCGAGGAGCTGGGCACGCTGGTGACCATTCCGCCGCCGGGCGTCGCGCCGACGCCGGCCGAAATGGCCGCCATCGCCGCCAATCCCGGCCTGCAGCGCGCGCTCAAATTCTTCGAGATGCGCCTGCGCTTCGAAGGCACGCGCGAGTGGAACTGGGAAACCCGCAGCCTGAGCGAGCGCCAGCTGATCGCCGCCGCCGAATTTGCGCGCGAAAAGCATGTGCTGGACCGCATGGTGTACACCTCCGAGAAGACCCGTGTGCAGGCCGACTATACGCACCGCTACCCGGTGCCGCATGACGACATCATGCAGCCGACCACCAGCACGCTCGGCCTGGATCGCGCCTGGGTGTATGGCCTGATCCGCCAGGAGTCGCGCTTTGTGATGGATGCGCAATCGGCCGTCGGGGCTTCGGGCCTGATGCAGGTGATGCCATCCACCGGCCGCTGGGTGGCGCGCAAGATCGGGTTGACCGACTTCGTGCAGGGCATGCTGTCGGACGTGAAGACCAATATCCTGCTGGGCGCGAACTATATGAATATGGTCCTGGGCAGCATGGATGGCTCGCAAGTGCTCGCGACTGCCGCCTACAACGCGGGTCCGGGCCGCCTGCGCTCCTGGCGCACGCAGCTGACCAAGCCGATGGACAGCACCATCTTCATCGAGACGATTCCCTATTTTGAAACGCGCGGCTACGTGAAAAACGTGATGGTCAACGCCACCTATTACGCCGCTTTGTTCGAGGGCCGTCCGCAATCGCTGAAGGCGCGCCTGGGCAGCACGGTCACGCCAAAGGGCTACACCGAAACAGAACAACAGGAAGCCGCTTACGGCGGCCGTTAAGCAACCAGAGGAGAACCATGCAGACCACAGAACTCGACCCGAAACTTGCCGAAACCCTGGCCGCTGCGCGCGAACCGGGCCTGACTCTCATCATCGGCAACAAGAACTATTCATCGTGGTCGATGCGTCCTTGGGTGGCGATGAAAGCCTTCAATATCCCCTTCACCGAAGTGCGCGTTCTGCTGGACCAGCCTGACACCTCGAACAATATCGCCAAGTACAGCGCAAGCGGCCGTGTGCCGGTGCTGCTGGCCGGCGAACTGGCGATCTGGGACAGCCTTGCAATCTGCGAATACCTGGCCGAACAATTCCCCGACAAGCCAATGTGGCCGCGCGACGTCGCTGCACGCGCACTGGCGCGCTCGGTGTGCGCCGAGATGCACAGCTCCTTCGGCAGCTTGCGCACCACCATGTCGATGAATATCAAGGGCAGCTATCCGGGCAAGGGCCGCACGCCGGCCACCCAGGCCGACATCGGCCGCATCAGCGAAATGTGGGAAGAGTGCCTGAGCCGCTTCGGCCATAACGATTTCCTGTTCGGCGAGTTCTCGATTGCCGATGCCTTCTTTGCGCCCGTCGTCTGCCGCTTCAAGACCTACGGCGTGGTGCTGCCGCCAGCGCTGGCCGCTTACTGTGAGCGCATGCGCAATCATCCGGCCGTCGACGCCTGGATCGCGGGCGCCCTGGCCGAAACCGAAACCGCGCCATTGCACGACGCGGAGATGCCGGACGACTGATGGTGATGAAGACTTACGTGGTTGGCGGCGCGGTGCGCGATGAATTGCTTGGCTTGCCCGTCAAAGACCATGACCATGTGGTGGTAGGCGCCACGCCGGAAGAAATGGTGAAGGCCGGCTTCCGCCCCGTGGGCAAGGATTTCCCGGTTTTCCTGCACCCGAAAACGCAGGAAGAATATGCCCTGGCGCGCACCGAACGCAAAACGGCGCCTGGCTACAAGGGCTTCGTGTTCCACACCTCCAGCGACGTCACCCTGGAAGAAGACCTGGTGCGGCGCGACCTGACCATCAACGCCATCGCGCGCGGCGATGATGGCACGCTGGTCGACCCTTACAAGGGCCGGCAGGATATCAAGGACCGCATTTTCCGCCACGTGTCCGACGCTTTCGCCGAAGACCCGGTGCGCATCCTGCGCGTAGCGCGCTTCGCCTCGCGATTCCCGGATTTCCGCGTCGCACGCGAAACCAATGCGCTGATGCAGCGCATGGTGGAAGAGGGCGAAGTCGATGCCCTGGTGCCTGAACGCGTCTGGCAGGAAATCGCGCGCGGCCTGATGGAGCAAAAGCCTTCGCGCATGCTGCAAGTGCTGCGCGAATGCAGTGCGCTGTCGCACATCATTCCGGAAATCGGCGACGGCCTGGCCGTGGAGCCGGTGGTTGACCGCTCCGCCGCGCAGGGCGCCGAACTGCCCGTGCGTTTCGCCGCATTGACGCTCGCGCTGCAAGTGCCGCAAGTCGAGCAAGCCAGCAAGCGCCTGAAAGTGCCGGCCGAATGCCGCGACCTGGCGGTGATGACGGCACGCGAGCGCGCCAGTGTTGAAAGGGCGCTGGAGCTGGACGCCGCTGCCCTGGTCAGCCTGTTCGAGCGCAGCGATGGCTACCGCAAGCCCGCCCGCTTCGCGCAGATGGTGGCCGCCGCCGAATGCGCCGGCGCCGCATTGTCTCCGCAGCGCGAGCTGTTGGCCAAGGCGCTCGACGCCGCGCGCGCAGTGAACGCCGGCGAGATCGCCCAGCGTTCGTCGGACCAGCCGCAAAAGATTCCCGAGCTGGTACGCGCAGCCCGCGTGCAAGCGGTGCATGAGGTGCTTGGCGTTTAGGAGGTGCACGATGACGAGCCTTAACTTCTTCCGCAATCCCCTGCGCGGCCTGTTCGGCGGCAAGGACCGGCCGACCGTGCCGGTCAAGGAATTGCGCGAGCGTGACCGGCGCCGCATGCTGAAGCACTTCCTCACGCTGGAGCAGCGCGATCGCCTGCTGCGCTTCGGCAGCCCGGTCAACGACGAACAGATTACGCGCTACGTGGGCGGTATCGACTTCGACCGCGACCTGGTGTTCGGCGTCTACAACCGCATGTTCAAGCTGGTGGCAGTCGGCCACCTTGCCTTTGCCGACCGCGACGCCGACAAGCACAAGGCCACGGAAAAGGACCAGGTGGCTGAATTCGGCGTCTCCGTCTCCAAGTCCGCGCGCGGGCTGGGCATCGGTTCGAAGCTGTTTGAACGCGCCAATATCGCCTGCCGCAACAACGACGTCGATACCCTGTACATGCACTGCCTGTCTTCCAACGCGACCATGATGCACATCGCCAAGAAGGCCGGCATGGCCATCCATCGCGACTACGGCGAAGCGGACGCCTACCTCAAGCTCGGCCCCGCCGACCCGGCCAGCGTGCTGCAGGAAGCGATGGAAGAGCAGCTTGCCTCGCTCGATTACGCGCTAAAAGCCAACGTTCGCGCAGCCACCAAACTCCTCGACAAGATTCCTGGCGTAAAATTGGACGAATAAAGAGGAGGCATTCATGCCGTTCGCCCTGCGCAGCATAATTCTGGCTGTGACAATTGCCGCCGCCCAGGCGCCGGCTTGGGGCGCGCCTCTGAATTTCTGTTACGAAGACATCCCCCAGGCACCGTGGACCATGCCCGACGGCAGCGGCCTGAATATCGAGTTGCTGAAGCGTGCCGCCAAGCTGGCCGGAGAGCAGGTCAACTTCATTGCCCGCCCCTGGCGCCGCTGCGAGGAAGAGACCCGCACCGGCGTGATGGACGCCATGGTCGGCCCCTCGGACAATCCGCGCCGCCGCGTCTACAGCGTCCCGCCGCGCAAGCCGGACGGTACCCAGGATCCTGAGCGCTCCATGTACCGCGACCATGTCGACCTTTACCTGCGCGTAGACAGCGGCGCAAGCTGGGATGGCAAAACCCTGGTCAATCCACGCAAATTGGTGGTGGCGCAGCGCGGCTACTACATTGTGGACATGCTGCAGGCGATGGGACAGAAGGTTATCGATACGCCCAAGTCGGCGGAAGATGGTCTGCGCCTGCTGGCCGCGGGCAGCGCCGACGTGGCCGTATTGATGGGGCGCGAGGCGGAAAACCTGCTGAGAGAAGACCCGCGCTACCAGGGCCGTGTGGTGCTGGCAAAGTTACCCTTTGCCAGCTTCGACTTCCACCTGATGGCGGGCCGCAAATCCTACGACAAGGACCCCAAGCGTTTCGAGGCGATGTGGAGCGCCATCGCCAAGGTGCGCGCTACGGCCGACTACCAGCGGCTGGAACAGTCACTGGTGCGCCAGCACGAACACGAATAATTCACTGCACGGAACACATATTGTTGCAATTGCTGCTGTCCATGGCCTGGATCACCTTGTCCAGGTCAGCGGCAAACGCCGCAGGCACTTTTGCTTTCGTCGCAGCCGCAAGTTGGCGCAGCTGGCGGCGCTGCGCCAACTGCATGATGGATGCGTAGGCCGGCGCCACTTCCGCCATCGTGCCGGACATGCGCCGCAGGTTGGCGTCCTTGATGCCGCTGCCGGTAATCATGGTGAGATAACCGGAATAGGCGCTGAACGCGCCATTCTGGACCTGTCGCACGCCGCCCTTGCGGATGTCGGTGAATTCTTCCGGCGGCAGCGTACGCAGGAAGTCCTCCAGCAACGGCGCCATCCTGGCCTGGCAGCGCAGGGTGAAGGGCATGACGAGGGCCAATTCGTCCTGGTACTCGAAGACGTTGCGCATCGCCACCGCCTGCATGGCGCGCGCCGCAGCCTGCACGTCGTTTTTGTCGATGCCCGCCATGCTTTTATCAAGCCCGTGCAGCATGTAGGACACGCCGATGCGGTTGGCAACGCCGCAGACTTCCATCAACGGCGCCATATCAGCCGAAGTAAAAGGATGTTTGTCCAGGAAGGTTGCGCTGTCGCCGAGGATATCCAGAAGGGCCGGACCGATCGGATCCTTCAGGCGCGGCAACTCCCGCATGGCCTGCAGGGTCTTGCTGGCCTGCAGGTAGGGCTCGAAATCGTGGGCGCCGGCCGGCAGGGCCGCCATGCCGCACAGTGCCGCAAGCAATAGGGAAAAAAGGCGGCTCATGATTACACCAGCGGCAGGGCGGTGGTGTCTTTGATGCGCTGCAGGGCGAAGGAGGACTTCACGTCCAGCACCGCCGGGTGGCGCAGCAGCGTCGCCATCATGAAGCGCGAGAAGTGGTCCATGTCTTCCACGTGCACACGCAGCAGGTAATCCATTTCGCCGGTCATGGCGTAGCAGGCCACGACTTCCGGCCATTGTTCGACCGCCACCGCGAAATCGGCGCGCGGCGAGGTGCCGGTCGGGTTCACGCCCAGGGCGCGTGCGTTGCTATGGGCCGCCGCGTCGCTGTGCTTTTCCAGGCGCACGTTCACATAGGCCAGCAGGCCCAGGCCGATTTTGTCCGGGTCCAGCAGCGCCACGTACTGGCGGATCACGCCTTCCTCTTCCAGGCGCTTGATGCGGCGCAGGCAGGGGGAGGGGGAGAGGTTGACTTGCTCTGCGACATCCTGATTGGACAGGCGCCCATCGGTTTGCAAAATGGACAAAATCTTGCGATCCGTTTTATCCAGCGCAATCTTAGTCATAAATTCCTCATATGTTCTTGGTTCTGGCAATATTATTGCTCAATCCGGTCGCCACTGGGAAATATTTGCAATTTAATGTCGCAGGGTGAAGACTATACTGTGCGCAATTCTAAATGGGAGACGCACCATGAAATTCACCCCCTGGGAAAACCCAATGCGCACCGACGGCTTCGAGTTCGTCGAGTTCGCGGCACCCGATCCAAAAGCCCTGGGCAAGCTGTTCGAAAACATGGGCTTCACCGCTATCGCCCGTCACCGCCACAAGGATGTGACGCTGTACCGCCAGGGCGATATCAACTTCATCATCAACGCCGAGCAGGATTCCTTCGCCCAGCGCTTCGCCCGCCAGCACGGTCCTTCCGTGTGCGCCATCGCGATCCGCGTGGACGATGCGGCCTTCGCATACAAGCGCGCGCTGGAACTTGGTGCGTGGGGTTTTGACAACAAAACCGGTCCGATGGAGCTGAATATCCCTGCCATCAAAGGCGTGGGCGACTCCCTGCTGTATTTAGTCGACCGCTGGCGCGGCAAGAATTCGGCCGACGGCAAGCCGACCGGCGCGATTGGCGATATCTCCATTTACGACGCGGACTTCGTGGCCATTGAAGGCGCCGAAGCCAACCCGGTCGGCAATGGCCTGACCTATATCGACCACCTGACCCATAATGTGCACCGTGGCCGCATGAAGGAATGGGCTGACTTCTACGAGCGCCTGTTCAACTTCCGCGAAGTGCGCTATTTCGACATCGAAGGCAAGCTGACCGGCCTGAAGTCGAAGGCCATGACTTCGCCTTGCGGCAAGATCCGTATCCCGATCAATGAATCGTCGGACGACAAGTCGCAGATCGCCGAGTACCTGAACGAGTACCACGGCGAAGGCATCCAGCACATCGCGCTGGGGACCGACCGTATTTACGATTCGGTGCAGGGCCTGCGCGACCAGGGCATCGTGTTCCAGGACACGATCGAGACCTACTATGAGCTGGTGAACCGCCGCCTGCCGAACCATGGCGAGAACGTTGAGGAACTGCGCCGCCTGCGCATCCTGATCGACGGCCACTCGAACGAATCCGAACGCGAACTGCTGCTGCAGATCTTCACCCAGAACGTGATTGGCCCGATCTTCTTCGAGATCATCCAGCGCAAGGGCGACCAGGGCTTCGGCGAAGGCAACTTCCGCGCGCTGTTCGAATCGATTGAGCTGGACCAGATCCGCCGCGGCGTGCTGGACGATCCTTCGAAGTCGGCCGCCTGAACCCAGTAAGGCGGGGTCAGACCCAAGGGTCAGATCCAGCCACTGCAAGCCGCGCAGACAGGGTCCGACCCTTGGGTCGTACCCAGGTTTACCGGGTTTAAAGAATTCCGGCAGCCCCGCACTTAAGACAGGGCGCCGTTCTAAATTTTTGAAAAGTTTTTGGAGACACACCTGATGAACGCACCCGTCAAGAGCGGCGAGCTATCGCCCGCGCACGACATCACCCTCGACGACAAGTGGACCCTGGAGCGCGGCCGCGCCTTCATGACCGGCACGCAAGCCCTGATCCGCCTGCCTATGCTGCAGCGTGAGCGCGACCTGAAAGCCGGCCTGAATACCGCCGGCTACATCACCGGCTACCGCGGTTCGCCAGTCACCTCGGTCGACATGACGGCGATGAAGGCCAAGAAGCACCTCGACGCGCACCATGTCAAGTTCCACCCTGGCATGAACGAAGACCTGGCGGCGACCGCCGTCTGGGGCACCCAGCAAACCAACCTGTTCGAAGACGCCAAGTACGACGGCGTGTTCTCCATGTGGTACGGCAAAGGCCCAGGCGTTGACCGCTGCGGCGACGTCTTCAAGCACGCCAACAACGCCGGCTCCTCCAAGCACGGCGGCGTGCTGGTGCTGGCCGGCGACGACCATGCTGCAAAATCGTCCTCCACCGCCCACCAGTCGGACCACATCCTGAACGCCTGCGGCATTCCGGTGCTGTACCCGGCTTCGGTGCAGGAATACATCGACTACGGCCTGCACGCCTGGGCCATGAGCCGCTACACCGGCCTGTGGGTGTCGATGAAGTGCGTGACCGACATTATCGAGTCGGGCGCCGTGGTTGATTTCGACCCTGACCGCGTGCAGATCCAGATGCCGGACGACTTCGAGCTGCCGGCCGGCGGCCTGAATATCCGCTGGCCGGACACCGTGCTGGACATGGAAGTCCGCATGAACAGCTACAAGTGGTACGCCGCGCTGGCCTACTGCCGCGCCAATAAGCTGAACAAGATCATCTGGGATGCGCCGAAGCCGAAGATCGGCATCATCACCGCCGGCAAGTCCTACCTGGACACCCGCCAGGCGCTGGCCGACCTGGGCATCGACGAACAAGCCGCTGCCGATATCGGCATCCGCCTGTACAAGATTGGCATGACCTGGCCGTTGGAAGCGGACGGCGTGCACGAATTCGCCAAGGGCCTGGACGAGATCCTGGTCGTGGAAGAAAAGCGCCAGATCCTGGAATACGCGCTGAAGGAAGAGCTGTACAACCTGCCGGACGGCGAACGCCCGCGCGTGGTCGGCAAGTTCGACGACACCGGCGAGTGGAGCAACAAGGGCAAAACCGGCCACGGCGACTGGCTGCTGCCCGCGACCTATGAGCTGAACCCAGCCCAGATCGCACGCGCCATCGCTTCCCGTATCGAGCACTATTGCAAGGACCATCCGGTAGCGGCACGCGTGAAGGAGCGTATCGCCTTCCTGGAAGCCAAAGAAGCCGCGCTGAAAAACCTGCCGGCCAAGGCTAACCCGGAAACCGACCGTATCCCTTACTTCTGCTCCGGCTGCCCGCACAACTCATCGACCAAGGTGCCGGAAGGTTCGCGCGCGATGGCAGGTATCGGCTGCCACTACATGGTGCTGTGGATGGACCGCGAAACGTCCACCTTCACCCATATGGGCGCGGAAGGCGTGACCTGGGTCGGCCAGGCGCCGTTCACCAACGAGAAGCACGTCTTCACCAACCTGGGCGACGGTACCTACTTCCACTCGGGCATCCTGGCGATCCGCGCGGCGGTTGCGGCGAAGGTGAACATCACCTACAAGATCCTGTACAACGACGCCGTGGCAATGACCGGCGGCCAGAACGTGGACGGCCCGCTGGATCCAGGCATGATTTCGCGCCAGATCGCCGCGGAAGGCGTGACCCCGATCATCGTGGTCACCGACGAACCTGAAAAATATCCGGACGATTACAACTGGGCGCCAGGCGTCACCGTGCGTCACCGCTCCGAGCTGATGGACGTGCAGCGCGAACTGCGCGACAAGCCGGGCGTGTCGGCCATGATTTACGACCAGACCTGCGCTTCCGAGAAGCGTCGCCGCCGCAAGAAAGGCGAGTTCCCTGACCCGGCCAAGCGCGCCGTGATCAACGAAGCCGTGTGCGAAGGCTGCGGCGACTGCTCCGTGCAGTCCAACTGCCTGTCCGTGGAGCCGCTGGAAACTGAACTGGGCCGCAAGCGCCAGATCAACCAGTCCAGCTGCAACAAGGACTTCTCCTGCGTGAACGGCTTCTGCCCGTCCTTCGTGACGGTGGAAGGCGGCGGCCTGAAAAAGCCGAAGAAAGCCGCAGCAGCCGGCGGCGGTGAAGTGCCAGCCCTGCCAGCACCTGCACTGCCTTCGACCGAGAACCCATACGGCATCCTGATCACCGGTATCGGCGGCACCGGCGTGGTGACCGTTGGCCAGATCCTGGCCGTGGCTGCCCACGTTGAAGGCAAGGGCGCCATCGTGCTGGACATGTCCGGCCTGGCCCAGAAGGGCGGCCCTGTGATGTCGCACGTACGCCTGGCCGACAAGCAGGCCGACCTGCATTCGACCCGCGTAGGTACCGGCAGCGCCGACCTGGTGATCGGCTGCGACCAGATCGTGACCGCATCGAAAGACGCGCTGTCGCGCATGGGCGAAGGCCGCACTTACGCAGCCATCAACTCGACCGGCGCTACCACCGCAGCTTTCGTGAAGAACCCTGACTGGCAATTCCCAGGCACTTCTTCGCAGGCCGAGATCAAGCGCGCCTGCGGCGAGTCCAATGTGGACTTCGTCGATGCAGGCAAGATCGCGACCTCGCTGATGGGCGATTCGATTGCCACCAATATGTTCATGCTGGGCTACTCCTTCCAGAAAGGCCACGTGCCGTTGTCGGAAGCTTCGCTGATGAAGGCGATCGAACTGAATGGCGTATCCGTGCCGTTCAACAAGGCAGCCTTCAACTGGGGCCGTTACTGCGCGCACGACACCGCAGCCGTCGCCAAGCTGGCGACCCCTGCAACCGTGATCGAATTCAAGCGCAGCCAGTCGCTGGAAGAAGTGATCGCCAAGCGCGTGGAACTGCTGACCGCCTACCAGAACGCCGCGTACGCCAAGCAGTACAGCGACTTCGTGGCGCAAGTGCAGGCCGCGGAAGACAAGGTCGGCGGCAAGAAGCTGACCGAAGCGGTAGCCCGCTACTTCTACAAGCTGATGGCCTACAAGGACGAGTACGAAGTGGCACGCTTGCACAGCGACAAGGCCTTCCGCGCCAAGATTGAAAACATGTTTGAAGGCGACTACAAGGTGAAATTCCACCTGGCCCCTCCGCTGCTGGCGAAGAAGGACAAGGAAGGCCACCTGGTCAAGCAGGAATTCGGTCCATGGATGATGAAAGCCTTCGGCGTGCTGGCCAAGTTCAAAGGCCTGCGCGGCACCGCCCTCGACGTCTTCGGCTACACCGCGGAGCGCAAGATGGAACGCGCCCTGATCGGCGAATACCGCAAGACCGTGGAAGGCCTGCTGGGCAAGCTGACTGCCGATAACGTGGCAACCGCCGCGGCGATCGCGCGTATTCCAGAAGACATCCGCGGCTATGGCCACGTGAAGGAGCGCCACCTGAAGGCAGCCAAGCAGAAAGAAGCATCGCTGCTGGCTGAATTCAGCAAACCGGCTGTCGCAACACACGCAGCCTGAGTTTTAGTGCTTGCGTAAAAAGCCGGGGCAAGTCCCCGGCTTTTTTATACGCTGCCTTGTTGTAAATTATGATTACTATATTTACAAGCAAATAGTTACTCCATAGAATCGTTGCATGCAATAATTCTATGGAGTTCATCATCGAAACCGCCATTCCGAACCAGCCCGCATTACTGGCTGAACTGACCCGTCCAACTGCCGGGTACCGGCGCAGCGCCCGCCTGGCCGTGGCCGGTCTACTGGTCTTTGTCCTGCTGTACTTCGGCCTCGCCGGCTGGTTACTGTACAGTGCATGGCACATGATCCAGGCCACCCTGCATGGTGGTAATGCCCTGGTCAATTGGTGTACCGCCATCATCGCCGTGCTGCTGGCGGTGGTCATGCTGAAGGCAATTTTCGCCGTGCGCAACTCCATGTCGCCCGGCATGGTCGAAGTCAAGCGGGAAGAACAACCTCGCCTGTTCGATTACCTGATGGCCCTTGCGGATACGGCCGGCGCGCCGCGCCCGCACCGCGTGTTCCTGTCGAACCGCGTGAATGCGGCGGTGTTTTACGACCTGTCGCTGCTGAACCTCATTTTCCCATCCAAGAAAAACCTGGAAATCGGGCTGCCGCTGGTGAACGCCTTGCCGCTGGGCGAGCTGCGTGCCGTGCTGGCCCACGAATTCGGCCACTTCGCGCAGCGCTCGATGGCGGTAGGCCGCTGGGCCTATGTGGCGCAGCAAGTGGTGCAGGAGATGGTGGCGCGCCGCGATGCGCTGGACGAATTCATCGAACGCGTTGGCAATGTCGATATTCGCCTGCGCCTGGCGGTTTGGGTGGTGCAGCTTATCGTCTGGTCGTTGCGCTCCCTGGTGGAGCAAGCCTTCCGCTTGGTGGTGCTGATGCAAAGGGCCCTGTCGCGCGAGATGGAAATGCAGGCTGACCTGGTAGCGGTTTCCCTGACCGGCAGCGACGCGCTGGTGCACGCGCTGCATCGCCTCGGCGCGGCGGACGACGCCTGGGAGCGCACTGTCGGCTTCGTGTTTGGCGAACATGGCTCTGGTCGCGCGACAAGCGACGCCTTTGCAGTGCAAAACCACATCACGGCGCGCATGGCAGGCATCCTGGACGATCCGTTCTACGGCAAGGTGCCGCCGCTGCCGGAGCAGCTACCGGAACAGCACCGCGTCTTCAAGGTGGAACTGGGCCAGCCGCCGCGCATGTGGCAAACCCACCCGCAAAACCATGAGCGCGAGGAAAACGCCAAGCGCCGCTACTTGCCTGCCGTCATCGACCAGTCCAGCGCGTGGTCGCTGTTCGACGATGCCGCCGGCCTGCGCCAACGCATGACCGCCCATTTGCTGGAAGGGCAGGACGGCAAGGCCGAGCCGGTCGAACTGGAAGAAAGCCTGAAGCGACTGGCCAAGGAATACCGCCGCGAACATTTCCAAAGCCGTTACTGCGGCGTGTACTTTGGCCGTTCGCTGACGCGCCATGCCGCCAAAGCCGCGGAGCTGCGCGCTTCCCGCGATGCGCAGCCTGCCGTCGAAGCCAACGCGCTTTACCCTGTCTCGCTGAAGGACGATGTGCGCCAGCTGCGCCAATTGCAGGAGGAGCATGCGCAGCTGTCGGCACTGATCAAAGGCCATACCAAAGTGCAGGGCAACCGCGTGCAACTGGGCGGCGAAGAATACAAGTTGAACCAGCTGCCGGCTGCGATGCAGAAAACAGATGAACGTATCGACCATCTGGAAGAGAAGCTGCGCCGACATGACGCTAGCGTCCGCGCCTGGCATTACACGGCGGCGCAGAAACTGGGCGAAGGCTGGCCGGCTTACCTGGATAGCCTGCTCGACGTCCTGCATTACGCTGAACACACGGCCGCCAACTTGCGCGACGCCTGGGAACTGGTCTTGAACACCCGCGCCGTCGTCACGGCCGTAGCGCACCAGAGCGAATCGAATATCCGCCGACTGATCGACGATTGCGGCGCCCTGTACGTGGTGCTGGACGAAGTCTATCGCGGCAATGGTTCGGTGCAGCTCGATCCGCAACTGATGGAACGCCTGGAGATGACCGAAAGCTGGCAGGTCACGCTGCAGAAATTCACCCTGCCTCCGGTCACGCGCGAGAACATCAACGACTGGCTGCAGGGCGTTGCAAGCTGGACGTCCCACACCACTGGCTGGCTGGGCGCCCTGCGTGCCGCGGCGCTCGAACAATTGCTGGTGTGCGAAACCCTGCTCGCAAGCCATGCGCGCAGCGGCCAGGCCATTGCCGCTGCGCCTGAACCGTGCCAGGTCCCGCGCGACTACACCGTGCTGCTGCATGGCGGAGAGCGCAAGCTGCAAACTTCCCTGGACTGGTGGGCGCGCTTCCAGCGCGCGGATGGCTGGCTGGCCGGCGGTGCACGCCTGGCCGTCGCCAGCGGCATCGTGGTGAGCGTGCTGGGCATGGGCGTCTCGCTCGGCTCGTCGACCGTTATCGTTTACAACGGCCTTGCTACTCCTGTGCGCGTGACGATCGATGGCAACTCCAAAACCGTTGAACCAGGCCATGACACCAGGATCGATGCCAGCCTGGAGACCAGGCATAAGGTTGAAGCGCACTTGCCGGATGGCCGCCTGCTGGAAAGCTTCAGCGGGGAAGACGGCGATGGCCAGTCGATTTACAACGTTGGCAGCGGTACTGTCATGGCCAGTTACGTCGTCCACTACGGCGGCAAGGGTGGCGACGAGCAGAGTACGTTGCTCGGCGCGCCGCGCTGGTTCCAGAACGATGCCGACGTCATCTTCCAGGAGCCGCCACAGTCGGTGAGCAGCAAGACGAAGAGCTGGCGCAAGGTGCTTGTGGCCGCAGCGGGCCTGGACCCGCAATCGATGTGGAGTAATGTCAAGGACGAAGCTCAGCGCAAAGCCATGCTGTTTAACCATGCGCAATGGGACAAGCTCGAACTGCCAGCGACCGCGGAATGGCTAGGGATCGCATTCGAAAATGGCGCTGGCGATGCTTTGGCGCAGCGCCTGAAGGATAATCCTGAACATGTGCAGCTGCGCCGCATGGAGCAGCGCTTTGCGAACGAATCGCCGGAAATTTGCGCGGCGGCGAACGAGCGGTCGAAAGCCCGTCCCGATGACGGCGACCGCCTCTACCTGGCCCTGCGCTGCAATAAGAGCGCCAGCAAAGAGGAAATCGCCGCTGCAATCGTGCGCTTCCCGAACAATCCATGGCTGACGTTCCTGCAAGCCCACAAACTGATGGACATCGGCGCCTGGGAAGAATCGCTGGAACCGCTGCGCAAGGTGCAGGGCAAGCTGCCGTATGAGAACGAGGAACTGGAGGTGGAGCTCGAGCGCGTGCGGCGTATGGTGGATGGCGAAGTGAAGTCGCGCTCCCAGCGCCATGGTTCACGTGCCCTCGCGCTGGTGCAAATGGAAAGCGACCCTGAAAGCCCGTTTACCGCCCTTGCGCACGGTGACTTGAACAAGGCGCTGGATGCATCGCGGGCTGACCCAGCGAAGGCAGCGCGCATGCGCTTGCTGGTTGCGGCATCGGATGGCGCCACTGCCACCCAGGTACAGGCCGCGCTGGACCAGCCTATGGCCGACGGGAGCAATCCGGACACCCTGATCATGAGCGCACTGGCAATGCGCTATGGCCGAAATGCCGAGCCTTATTGGGCCAACGCCACGGCGCTGCGCGAATACGCACCAAAGCTGCGCCGCTTCCTGGAAGCCGCCAAAGCCGGCAAATACATGGAAGCAGACCAGGAGCTGGGCGCAATCCAGATGGAGGTCCGCATCCTGGCTTACAGCGCTGGAGTGGTGGTGGCCGGACCCTCTGCGCCGGCCCGTTGGCGCAAGACTGCGCGCCTGATGCTGTTCGTCGGCGAGCGCCCATACCTGCGTTCCTGAAGCGCACTATAATGCTCCGGCGTTTTCCAACAACCGCCGGAGCATTGAGATGATTCGTCCTGCTGTACTGCTTTCTCTTCTTGCCGCATTCCCTCTGGCGCATGCTGCGCCCGATCTCACCACTGTCGCCGAACGCTCCGGCTACCACGCCACCGGCCGCTATGATGAAGTGCAGCGCCTGTGCGCCGACTACCAGAAGTCGTATCCGAAAGCCGTGCGCTGTTTTACTTTCGGTGAAACGCCGGAAGGCCGCCCGATGCTGGCGCTGGCGGCGTCGCGCACAGGCGCGTTGACCGCTGCAGCGGCGAAGCAGCGCAAACTGCCGGTGCTGCTGGTGCAAGGCGGCATCCACGCCGGTGAAATCGACGGCAAGGACGCCGGCTTCTGGGCGTTGCGCGAAGCGCTCGATGGCAAGGCCGCCGCCGGCGCGCTGGACAGGCAGGTCGTGCTCTTCGTCCCCGTCTTCAACGTCGACGGCCACGAGCGCTTCGGCAAAAACAACCGTCCCAACCAGCGCGGCCCGGTGGAAATGGGCTGGCGCGTCACCGCGCAGAACTACAACCTCAATCGCGACTATGTGAAGGCCGATGCGCCGGAAATGCAGGCCATGCTCAAGCTGGTCAACGAGTGGGACCCGCTGGCCTACATCGACCTGCACGTGACCGACGGCGCCAAGTTCCAGCCGGACGTGTCGATCCAGGTGGAGCCGGTGCATGGCGGCGATGCAGCGCTGCTGGCGCTGGGCAAGGACTTGCGCGAAAACGTGATGGCCGACTTGCGCAAGCAGGGCTCCGACCCGCGCCACTTCTACATTTCCTTCGACAAGACCGACCAGCCGGATTCCGGTTTCGTCGACAGCATGTCCACGCCGCGTTTCTCGACCGGCTACTTCCCGCTGCGTAACCGCTTCGCCATGCTGGTCGAGACGCACTCTTGGCGCGATTACCCGCACCGCGTAAAGGTCACGCGCAACACCATCGTCTCGCTGATGGACCAGTTCGCGCTGCACGGCGCTGCCTGGGCCAATGCCGTAGCCGAAGCCGACGCACGCGCTGCCAGGCTGGAAAATATGGCGCTCAGCTACAAGACCACCGAGCGCAGCACCATGATCGACTTCCCTGGCTACGAATACACGCGCACCCCATCCGACGTATCGGGCGGCACGTGGACCAGGTACGACGAAAGTAAGCCGCAGAAATGGACCGTCCCGCTGCGTGACGAAGTGGTGCCGGACATGGTGGCCATCGCCCCTGCTGGCGGCTACTTGGTGCCGGCCGCGCAAGCTTCGCTGGTCGAGCCGAAACTGAAGGTGCACGGCATCAGTTACAAGGTTCTCAAAACTGCGCCGGGCAAGGTTGCGGTGGAAACCTTCCGCGCCGATGAAGCCAAGCTGACCGCCAATTCCTTCGAAGGCCACCAGTTGGCCACGTGGAAGGGCGCGTGGAAACCGGAGCTGCGCGAAGTCGGCAAGGGCGCCCTGTTTGTGCCGATCGCCCAGGCAAAATCGCGCCTCGTTATGACCATGCTGGAGCCGGCCGGTGCCGACTCGCTGGCGGCCTGGGGCTTCTTCAATAATTATCTGGAACGCAAGGAGTACATGGAGGAGTACGTGGCCGAAGAAGCGGCGCGCGAGATGCTGGCCGCCGATCCGGCGCTGGCAGCGGCCTTCAAGGCAAAGCTGGAGAACGACCCGGCCTTCGCGAAGAACCCCCGTGCGCGCCTGGACTTCTTCGCCCGCCGCCACCCGACGTGGGACGAGCGCCACAACCTGTATCCGGTCTACCGCAGCAGTGTTGTTTACTAAACAGACCTAAATTAGGGGTGTTTTAGCGGTTTTCGATTGCGGGGGAAAATGCAGTAGCGCTATAAAAGCAGCACTATAAAAGGAGACACCATGGGTATTCGACCTTTCGTGGCGCTGTGCACAGGCGCGCTGCTGGCCGCTTCCGGCAATATAGCGCTGGCGGCGTCCCCCGGCACCCCAGCCGCCGCCGTCAACGTGTTTATCGGCACCGGCGGCGACGGCCACACTTTCCCCGGCGCCACCAGGCCATTCGGCATGGTGCAGCTGAGCCCGGATACCCAGGTGCGCCATTTCCGCCAAAGCTATCCCTGGGCGGCAGGCTACCGCTACGAGGACACATCCATCCTCGGCTTCTCCCACACCCACTTTTCCGGCGCCGGCCACTCCGACCTGGGCGATATCCTGCTGATGCCATATTCCGGCGAAACCAAGCTGGAACCAGGCTACCCCGAGCGGCCCTTCAGCGGCTACCGCTCCCGCTTCCGCCACGAAGACGAGCGCGCGGAGCCGGGTTATTACGCGGTGCGCCTGCAGGACCACGACGTCAATGTCGAACTGACCGCCAGCGAGCGCGTTGGCCTGCACCGCTACCGCTACGCCAAGGGCGCGGACGCCAAGGTCATTCTCGACCTGCGCCAGAGCATCTACGACTACGGCGGCAAGAACCTGTGGTCCTCCATGCGTGTGCGCGACAACAGCACCATCACCGGCATGCGTGTCACGCGCGGCTGGGCGCCAGGCCGTCAGGTCTACTTCGCGATGAAGTTCTCGCATCCGATGGCTGGCCGCGTGCTGCTTAACCGCGAAGAGGGCGTTGAGTACAAGGGCTTCGCCGGCCCGGGCAAGTCGGCCGCCGACAAGGCACAGGTGGAAGGCAAGGCCCTGGTGGCCGCGCTGGACTTCGGCAAGCCGGCGGATGGCAGCTTACTGGTGAAGGTCGCCCTGTCCGCCGTCAGCGAAGACGGCGCCTTGGCCAACCTCGAAGAAATGCCGGGATGGGATTTCGACGCTGAACGCCAGCGCGCGAGCGCTGCTTGGAACGATGCGCTGTCCGCGGTGGCAATCGAAGCGCCGGCCGATATGCGCACCATGGTCTATACGAGCCTGTACCACGCCATGCTGGCGCCAAGCCTGTTCATGGACCGCGACGGCAAATACCGCGGCCCGGACAACCAGGTGCACCAGGCCAACGGCTTCCGCTATCACTCGACGTATTCGCTGTGGGACACCTACCGCGCCCTGCACCCGCTGCTGACGCTGGTGCAGCCGGAGCAGCGCAACGCCGACTTCGTGAACTCGCTTGTCGCCTCGCGCCAGCACAGCCCTTACGGCATCCTGCCGGTATGGGCTTTCCACGGCCTGGAAACCTGGTGCATGATCGGCTACCACGCCGTGCCGGTGATCGCCGACGCCTACATGAAGGGCATCAAGGGCATCAACGCCGACGAGGCGCTGGCCGCCATGGTCGCCAGCGCCGAATACGGCCCATATGGCGGGCTTGAGCACTACATGAAGCTGGGCTATGTGCCGATCGACCTGGAGCCAGAAGCCGCCTCCAAGACCGTGGAGTACGCCTTCGACGACTGGACCATCGCCCGCATGGCGGAGAAGATGGGCAAGAAGGAAATCGCGGCGCGCTTTTACAAGCGCGCGCAGAACTACCGCAATGTGTTCGATACCAAGACCGGCTTTGTGCGCGCCCGTAAATCGACCGGCGAATTCCGCGAGCCGTTCAACCCGGTGCAGTCCAATTTCGGCAGCGATTACACCGAGGGCAGCGCCTGGCAGTATTCCTGGTATATGCCGCACGATAACGCGGGCCTGGTCAGCATGCTGGGCGGCGACGCCGGCCTGCAGTCGAAGATCGACCAGGTCTTCGACGCCAAGGTCGACGAGAACGTTTATGCCCACATGGAAGACATCTCCGGCCTGATCGGCCACTACGCCCACGGCAACGAGCCTTCGCATCATGTGGCTTACCTGTACAACTACGCCGGTGCGCCGTGGAAGACGCAGGCGCGCCTGGCGCAGATTGTCGCCAGCCAGTACCACGACAAGCCGGACGGCCTGGCAGGCAACGACGACCTGGGACAGATGTCGGCGTGGCTGACCTTCACCGCGCTGGGCTTTTACCCGGTGGCGCCGGGCAGCAATGAATACGTGATCGGACGTCCTTTCGTGGAGAAGGCCGTAATGAACCTGCCGAACGGGAAGCGCTTCACTATCCGCGCCGAGGGCCTGGGCGCCGCCAATGCCTACGTCGGCAGCGTCACGCTGAACGGCAAGCCGCTGGCGCGCAGCTTCCTGCGCCACGAAGACATCATGGCCGGCGGCGAACTGACGTTCCGCATGCAGGCCACGCCGAACAAAGAGTGGGGCCGCGAACGCAGCGCCCGTCCATATAGCCAAACGGGGTATCAATAATGAGTGACACCATCTTCCGCGCCAGCCTGGCGCTCGTCATGGCCGCGGCCATGCCGCTGGCGTCCGCGCAATTCGTCGGAAAAGTCAGCGACCCGGTGGAGTGGGTCAACCCGCTCATGGGCACCGCCAGCAAGCCAGAAATGTCGAACGGGAATACCTACCCGGCGGTGACCGTCCCGTGGGGCATGAATCTGTGGACCCCGCAAACCGGCAAGATGGGCAATGGCTGGGCCTACCAGTACGACGCCGACAAGATGCGCGGCCTGAAGCAGACGCACCAGCCTTCGCCTTGGATGAACGACTACGGCCAGTTCTCGGTCATGCCGGTCACCGGCGCCAAGCGCTTCACGGAAGACGACCGCGCCAGCTGGTTTTCGCATAAGGCCGAAACGTCCAAGCCTTACTACTATAGCGTGTACCTGGCCGATGCCGACGTGACCGCCGAACTGACGCCGACCGAACGCGCCGCGCAATTCCGTTTCACTTTCCCGGAATCGGACAAGAGCTACGTGGTGGTGGATGCTTTCGACAAAGGCTCCTACATCAAGATCATTCCCGAGCAGCGCAAGGTGATCGGTTACAGCACGCGTTACGCGCGCGGCCCGCTGCCATCTTCTTTCCGCCTGCACTTCGTCATGGTGTTCGACAAGCCATTCACCTCCACCGATGTGTGGCGCGGCAAGGAGCTGGTTGAAGGTGAGCTGGAAATGCAAAGCGAGCACAGTGGCGCCATCGTCGGCTTCAAAACCAAGCGCGGCGAACAGGTGCACATGAAGGTCGCATCCTCCTTCATCAGCCAGGAGCAGGCTGAATTGAACCTGCAGCGCGAACTGGCGAAGGATGATTTCGACACCACCCGCGCCCGCGCTAAAGCCGCCTGGAACAACGCATTGTCAAAAGTGGAAGTGGAGGGCGGCACCATCGACCAGATGCGCACCTTCTATTCCAGCTTGTACCGCATGGTGCAGTTCCCGAACAAGCTTTACGAAGTGGATGCAGCCGGCCAGCCGGTGCACTGGAGCCCATACAACGGCAAGGTGCTGCCTGGCTTCCTGTACGGCGGTACCGGATTCTGGGATACCTTCCGCGCCCTGTACCCGTTCCTGAACCTGGTCTACCCATCGATCAACCGCGAAATGCAGGCCGGCCTGGCCAACGCCTATCGCGAAGGCGGCTGGCTGCCCGAGTGGTCCAGCCCGGGCTATGCCGACATCATGGTGGGCAATAACTCCGCCTCCGTTGTCGCCGATGCATGGATCAAGGGCAGCCGTGGTCCCGACATCGAAACCCTGTGGGAAGCGCTCAAAAAAGGCGCCAATAACGAAGGCCCGATGTCGGCCGTCGGCCGCGCCGGCGTTAAGTACTACAACGAACTTGGCTACGTGCCTTACGACGTCAAAATCAACGAGAACGCCGCCCGTACGCTGGAGTATGCCTACGACGACTTTGCGATTTACCAGCTGGGCAAAGCGCTCGGCAAACCGGAATCGGAAATCGGCATCTACGCCCAGCGCGCCATGAATTACAAGAAGCTGTTCGATCCGGAGACGCGCCTGATGCGCGGCCGTAACAAGGACGGCAGCTTCCAGACGCCATTCAATCCGGTCAAATGGGGTGACGCCTTCACTGAAGGGAATAGCCTGCACTACACCTGGTCCGTTTTCCACGACATCGACGGCCTCGTGAACCTGATGGGCGGCCGCACCGCCTTCGTCGACAAGCTGGATTCGGTGATGAGCACCCCGCCGACCTTCGACGACAGCTATTACGGCTCGGTGATCCACGAGATCCGCGAAATGCAGGTGGCGAACATGGGCCAGTACGCGCATGGCAACCAGCCTATCCAGCACATGCTCTACCTGTACAACTACGCAGGCGCGCCGTGGAAGTCGCAGTACTGGATCCGCGAAACGCTGAACCGCATGTACAAGGCGACGCCGGACGGCTACTGCGGCGATGAAGACAATGGCCAGACCTCGGCCTGGTATGTGTTCTCGGCGCTGGGCTTTTATCCGGTGACGCCGGCTGTCGGCCAGTACGTGGTGGGCGCGCCGCTATTCCAGCACGCCACCGTGCACCTGGAGAACGGCAAGCAGCTGCGCATCAACGCGCCGGGCAACGGCGCCGACAAGCGCTACATCCGCTCAGCCAAACTCAATGGCCGCGCCATGCAACGCAATTGGCTGGGCCACGACGAAATGCTGCGCGGCGCGACCTTTGATGTGGAGATGTCGGCGCAACCGAACCAGCAGCGCGGCACCGCTGCGGCCGATGCCCCGTACTCGTTCTCGCGCGCCGAAGCGGCGGCTACTTCGCCGAAACGATAGTGTCAATCATTTGCTGGGAATAGGCAGCGCCCGTCGCTTCGGTCGCCTCCATCATGGAGCGCCAAAGCGGGACGATGCCGACGCTCAGCTTATCGAAGCGCACAAGGCCGCAGGCATAAATGCCATCATAGGTATCGACTGTGTTGTTGAGCTTCTCGCAGGTCGCAAGCTGTTTCGCGCGGTAGGCCTTCACCGACTCTTCGCCATAAACGCCCGTCTGGAGCAGGGCATCGAGGGCCATGGCCTCCGCACCGCCCTCATGGATCCACGGATCCTGCTCACCCATGCCACCCCGGGCGACCGCCAACTGCCAAACGTGCGCCATCTCGTGTGCAACGTTGTGGGCCGCCATCTCACGCAGTTTCGGATGGTCGAGCAGCACCTGCTTGCCTTCCAGCCGGTAGGAAACCTGGCCCTGGCCCAAAATGGCGCCTCCCTTCATCGAAAAGCCCGACGACTCAAAGTTGTCCACCGAAATCAATATCAGCAGTTCGTCCTTTAGCTGCCGCTGATAGGCCTTTTCGTAATAGGCGGAGACCTTCGCGCCGACATCGAGAATCGTTTCGCGCAGCCACTGCGGGGTTCGTGGATCGATCAGAACTTTTACCGCGCCGGCAGGGACAGCCTGCGCCGGACCAAAGTAGGCATAGCCACGCGCTGAACCTGGTTCCAGGCGGTTGGCCGGCGGAGCGATCAGGTTCTCCTGCGCCAGGCCAAACAGCTTGATATCGGTGTGCATGGAGCGTGTCTTTTTGCCTTGCTCGACGTCGCCCTGCAAGTGGCCGAGGTAGACCGTCGTCCCGCCATCGCCAAAGCGGTTGAACGAGACATACTCCTTCGGCGACCAGCCATCGAAAGTCTTGATCTGCACGCTGGCCGTCTTGAACGGCTTGCCCTTGGCCGCAATGACATCGGAGTCCTCGTCGGATGTCATGCCCATGCCGGGCGTGAGCACCTTCCACTCCTGTTGCCGGAACTTGCCGATGGAATGAAGCTTGACCGCCGTAACAGGCTGCGCAAACCGGTAATCCACGCGCCACAGGTCTTTCGCCACATGGTGCACGTCCACCGCCACGGCAAGCCCAGGCTGTTCCTCCGCATGCACAAGCGGAGCAGCGCACAACATCAGCAAGACGGCGCAAAGGCCAAGGAAACGACGCATCGGGAGGTCCCTTCAATGTTCATGAAGGGACCTATTCTAACCGGAGGAGTTGCTTTTATTGCAAATTGACGAGAGGGATCGTCGTAGGAGCTGGCGTGGAGCATGGCTCCTCATCGAAGGCGATGTCGCCCAGCGGGTTGGCGATGCCGTCGGTCTTGAGGTCGGTGAAGCCGAACAGCTCGCGGTCCATCAGGTGCGAAGGAATCACGGTAGACAGGGCGGAGAAGGTGCTCTCCACGCGGCCCGGGTGCTTCTTCTCCCATTCGCGCAGCATGGCCTTGATCTGCTTGCGCTGCAGGTTTTCCTGCGAGCCGCACAGGTCGCACGGGATGATCGGGAAGTTCTTCACCGCGGCATAGCGCTCGGTGTCTTCTTCCTTCACATAGGCCAGCGGGCGGATCACCATATGCTTGCCGTCGTCGGACACCAGCTTGGCCGGCATGCCTTTGATCTTCCCGCCGAAGAACATATTCAGGAAGAAGGTCTCGAGGATGTCGTCGCGGTGGTGGCCGAGGGCGATCTTGTTGCAGCCCAATTCATCGGCCACGCGGTACAGGATGCCGCGGCGCAGGCGCGAGCACAGGGAGCAGGTGGTTTTGCCTTCCGGGATCAGGCGCTTCACGATCGAGTAGGTGTCCTGGTTCTCGATATGGAACGGCACGCCCAGCTTTTCCAGGTAAGCCGGAAGTATGTCGGCCGGGAAGTTCGGCTGCTTCTGGTCCAGGTTGACCGCGACGATCTCGAAGTTGATCGGTGCGCGTTCGCGCAGCGTCATCAAAATATCGAGCAGGGCGTAGGAGTCTTTGCCGCCGGACAGGCAGACCATCACCTTGTCGCCGTCTTCGATCATATTGAAGTCGCCGATGGCCTGGCCCACCAGGCGGCACAGGCGCTTGTGCAGCTTGTTGTTTTCGTAGGCGACTTTGTCCTCGGCCTTGGTGTCCACTACTGCGTTCATTCTGCGTCCTTGATACGGAAGACTTCCACGCCCACGCCTTCGCAATCCGGGTAGACGTCAGGCTTCATGGTCGACACGCGCGCCGCGCGCACGCTCGGGTGGGCCAGCATGGCCTGCACCACGTCGTCCACCAGGGTTTCCTGCAGGTGCACGTGGCCTTCCGCCATGCGGCGCGCGATGGTCTCGCGCATGAAGTCGTAGTCGACCACTTCGTGCAGCTCGTCGGCCTTCGGGGTCGACACGGACAGCGGAATGTACAGGTCAACGTTGATCAGTACGCGCTGCTCGCCTTTCTTCTCGAAATCGTGCACGCCGATGTTGATCAGCACTTCATAGTTGCGCAGGAACAGCCGGCGGCAGTCTTGCAGTTGCGGGTGAATCAGGGCGGACAGCATGGTGCTAATCTTTCAAAAGTATTTATTTAGCCAGGAACATCACGTCGCGCGGCGATGGCAGCAAGTGCTGGCCGCCATCGACCAGCAGGGTAGTGCCGGTCATCGCACGCGCGCCCGCCGCATACACCACGGCGTTGGCAATATCCTCGGGAGTGCTGGAGCGACCCAGCGGCGTCTGGGTATGCGCTTTCTCGAAGCCTTCCTCGCTCTGGTCACCGGACACCATCGTGATGCCGGGCGCCACGCCTACCACCCGGACCTTGGGCGCCAGCGACTGGGCCAGCATGGTATTGGCCGCTGCCAGCGCCGCCTTGGACAGGGTGTAGGACAGGAAATCAGGGTTGAGATTATAAAGCTTCTGGTCCAGCAGGTTCACAACGACGGCCTGGCCGCCTTCCGGCGTGGCGTCGTACAGGGCGCGCGCCAGCTGGACCGGCGCTGCCACGTTGGCGTGCATATGGGCGTCGAGCCGGGCCTGCGTGAAATTCAGGTCGCTGTCGTAATCGAACAGGGAGGCGTTGTTGACCACGCAGTCCACGCGGTCCAGTGCGGCGATCGCCTGCGGCAGCAGGCCGCCCACGGCTTCCTCGTCGGACAGTTCGCATTGCAGCGTGACGGCGCGGCGGCCGAGGGCGGCGATTTCCCGCGCCACTTCACGTGCTTCGTCGTGCGAGTTGCGGTAGTGGACGGCGATATCCCAGCCGGCGCGCGCCAGGCCGAGCGCGATCTCGCGTCCCAGTCGGCGGCCGGCGCCGGTCACCAGGGCCACGCGCGGTTTTTCTTCAGAAGTAGTCATAGTCAATATGCGCAAAATGGCGCCGGGCAGCGCTGAACCGCTACAATGCCGGCATGTCTTTACCAGCACCTTCTCCTGACGCGCTGGCCGCGTCCCAAGCCTTGCAGCGCCTGATCGCCGATGAAATCTCACGGCAAGGCGGCGCCATCCCGTTCTCCCGCTTCATGGAGCTGGCGTTGTATGCGCCGGGCCTGGGCTACTACAGCGGCGGCGCCGCCAAGCTGGGCAAAGATGGCGATTTTACAACCGCGCCCGAGATGAGCGCCCTGTTCGGGCAAACGCTGGCGCATGCCGCAGCCGCTATTATGGACCAAAGCGCGCCGCACATCCTCGAATTTGGCGCCGGCACGGGCAAGCTGGCCAAGGATATTCTGACCGAGGCGGCGAGCGCCGGCATCGCGGTCGAGAGCTATTCCATTGTCGAATTGTCCGGCGAACTGCGCGCCCGCCAGCAGGAGCTGCTGCGCGAGTTCCCGCAAGTGCGTTGGCTCGACGCGCTGCCCGCCTCGTTTGAAGGCGCCGTATTCGGCAATGAAGTGCTGGATGCGATGCCGGTCGACGTGGTCACCCTGACCGAAGAGGGCTGGCAGTCGCTGTATGTGGCCGCAGCGGCCGACGATGCGGGCGGCGCGCGCTTCGCCTGGCGCCTCACGGCAGCCGACGCCGCGCTGCTGGCGCAGGTCGAACGCCAGATTCCCGACGCCGGTGCGCTGCCGGTCGGCTACGTCACCGAAGTGCACGGCGCCGGCTGCGGCTTCATGGCCACCTTGGCCGGCATGCTGGCGCAAGGCAAGGGCGCAGCCTTCCTGTTCGACTACGGCTTCCCGGCCCGCGAGTTCTACCTGGGCGACCGCGCCACCGGCACCCTGATGTGCCATTACCGCCATCACGCCCACCCCGAACCGTTCTACCTGCCGGGCCTGCAGGACATCACCGCCCACGTCGACTTCACGGCAATGGCGCTGGCCGCCCAGGACGCCGGCGCCGACGTCATGGCCTACAACAGCCAGGCCGGTTTCCTGATCGGCGCCGGCATCGGCGAGCTGATGCAGCGCTTTGACCCGGCCGACGCCCTGAACTACCTGCCGCACGCCAACGCACTGCAGAAATTGCTTTCTCCCGCCGAAATGGGAGAATTATTCAAGGTGCTGGTGATTGGCCACGGTGTCGAGTTGCCTGAGCGGCTTCTGCGTAGCGACCGCAGCCACCGTTTGTAATATGATTGAGAGATGGGAAAGATACATACTCACTATGACAACCTGAAGGTCGCGCGTGGCGCGCCACAGGAAGTCATACGTGCTGCTTACAAGGCTCTGAGCCAGAAATATCATCCTGACAAGAATCCCGGGGATGAGAAGGCGGCCCGCATCATGGCGATCGTCAACACGGCCTATGGCACGCTGTCCGATCCGCAACGCCGCAAAGAGCACGATGAGTGGATCACCCAGGAAGAATTTGAAATCGAGTGGCTGGAAAGCACCAAGCATGAGCCAGCCCATGAACCGGGCTGGTCGGACCAGCTCGATTTGCCGCGCCGGCGCCGGGTCCTCAAATCCTGGCGCTTCTGGGGCACGGTCAGCGGCGCCGCTGCCGCCGGTTGGCTGGGCGGCGTGCTGACGGTGACCGAGCCGCGCGCCATGTCCAGCGTACTGGCCGGCGCCTGGGGCGGCAAGCCTCCCGCCGAGTTGACGGCCACGGCTTCCGCCACCCCGAAAATCCACCCGCCGCGCGTGGAAAAAGTCACCCCGGATGATGGCTGGGCCGTCGCCAAGCCCTACTCGCCGGAACCATCGGTAACTACCGCCGCGGCACCGCCGATCAAAGTGCTGGCCTTGTCCCAGGTGGTTCTGCCCAGCGCAGCCGTCGACTGCGAAGCCGATGTCGCGCCGCCGGTCGCGCCGAACGGCGAACCATGGCCGGCGCAATCCGGTTATGTGGAAGGCTTCCCGGTCGGGAACAAAGGCGAAGACATGCAGCTCACGCTGGACAACAGCTCCAACGCGTCGGCGGTCTTCATCAAGGTGTACGATCTGGAGCGTCGCTCCAATGTGCGCTACGTCTATGTGCAGCCGCACGACAAGCTGGTGGTCGACCAGCTATCGAACGGCAAATACGAAATCCGCTACCAGAACTTGAACCTCGGCCCAGGCCAGAACGGCTGCGCGCACAAAGGTTAGGCAGCGCCGGCGGCCAGCGTTTCGCTCAGGCCCATCTCGGAGCTGGTCATCAGGCGGTAGATGTCCACCAGGATCAGCATGCGCTCGTCGATCGTGCCGAGGCCGATCATGTATTCCGAGCTGAAGGCCGTGCCCATGTCCGGCGCCGGCTTGATCTGGTCCGGCATCAGCGTGGTCACGTCGGACACCGAATCCACCACCATGCCCACCACACGGCCATTGATGTTCAGGATGATGACCACCGTAAACTGGTCGTACACCGGTTCGCCCAGCTTGAACTTGATGCGCATGTCCACCACCGGGATGATGATGCCGCGCAGGTTGATCACGCCCTTGATGAACTCGGGCGCGTTGGCAATGCGGGTCACCGCTTCGTAGCCGCGGATCTCCTGCACTTTCAAAATATCAATGCCGTATTCCTCGGCGCCCAGCTTGAATGCCAGGAATTCCTTGCCTTGGCTAGCGTCTTCTTGCGCAGTAACTTGCATGGTTTTTTTTCCTTTAGCAAAATCTGTGTTGTCAAAGCGTATCAGAGTGCAAAGTGATTTACGAGGGGGTAATTTTTAATTGCTAGCTAAGTCAAATCTGATTATGCTGGATGTAAAGATTAGCGCAATTAAATCAAGGAGACTTCATGGCGGACCCCCAAGCCGTCGATGATAACTGGCTGCTGGAAGAAGACGAAGAAGATAAGCAGCCAACATCGGCCGGATCCCCTGAACAGCGCCTGTGGCGCGTGCTGATTGTGGATGACGACCAGGACGTGCACGCGGTCACCCGCCTGGCGCTGCGTAACGTCAGCTTCAAGGGACGCGAACTCGAGCTATTCTCGGCCTACAGCGGCCGCGAGGCGTTTGAAATCCTGCGCGACACGCCCGATATCGCCCTGGTCCTGCTCGACGTCGTGATGGAAACCGACGATGCCGGCCTGCTGCTGGCGCGCCGTATCCGCGAAGAGCTGCATAACTCCATCGTGCGCGTTGTGCTGCGCACCGGCCAGCCGGGCCAGGCGCCCGAGCAGCGCGTGATCATCGAATACGATATCAACGACTACAAGGCCAAGACCGAACTCACCACGCAAAAGCTGTTCACCACGGTCATCTCGGCGCTGCGCGCTTACGAGAGCCTGAATATGCTGGAGCGCTCGCGTATTGGGCTGGGAAAGATCCTGGCCGGCGCAACCAACCTTTACCAGATCCATTCCCTGCGTGAGTTCGCCTCCGGCGTACTGAACCAGGTGTCCGCCATCCTCGACGTGGGAGCGGACGGCGTGCTCTGCCTGATGCAAGTCGATACCGGCGAGACTACCGTGGTAGCTGCCACCGGCGGCTACGCGCCGCTGGCGGAATCCGAGCGCATGCCGGATAACCATCCGCTTTGGCCGACCATCCACAAGGCTTTCAAGGAAAAGAAAAGCCAGTTTGAGCATCCAGCCAATGTGCTTTATATCCACACGCAGGAAAACCGCGACGTGCTGATTTCGGTCACGCCGCCATGGCCGCTGGCCCAGATCCAGCGCGACTTGCTGGAAGTGTTCTGCGAGCGTATCGCTGCGGCCTTCGACAACCTGTATATGTTCGGCCAATTGCGCAAGGCGCAGGAAGCCACCGTGGTGGCCCTGGCCGACCTGGCGGAGTTCCGCGACGGCTGCACTGGCGGCCATGTGCGGCGCGTGCAGCAGCTGTCCTCCGCCATCGCGGCGCGCATGAAGGAGCGCGGCACTTACGACGACGAATTGACGCCGCAGCTGGTCGACATGATCGGCCTGGCTTCCATCCTGCATGACGTGGGCAAGGTCGCTACGCCGGACCATATCCTGCTGAAGCCGGGCCCGCACACGGATGAAGAACGCACCCTGATGCAAACCCACGCCGCTGTCGGCCGCAGCGTGCTGGAACGCGCGGCCAATATGGTCGATGGCGTCAGCTACCTGACTTATGGTGCGGAAATCGCCGGCGGCCACCATGAGCACTGGGATGGCGGCGGCTACCCGAACCAGCTGAAGGGCAAGCAGATTCCGCTGTCGGCGCGCATCGTGGCTGTGGTCGACGTGTTCGACTCGCTGCTGCACGAGCGCCCATACAAGGAACCATGGCCCTATCCGGAAGTCATGACTTATATCCGCGACCGCTCTGGCACCCAGTTCGATCCGGAAGTGGTGGCAGCCCTGAACGAGGTCGTCGAACGTACGCCCGGCCTGGGACACAGCTCCTAAGACATGGCAGCGAGGCAGCCGCGCCGCGCTGCCGCGTTCATTCTCACAACAATACACGGCGCGTATAAAATAAGGGCAGCCCTTGTCCTACGCCGAAAGCCATGAATGAACTAAAGGGTCTGACAGCGCTGGTCATCGAGCCCAATCCGAGCATGCGCGCCAGCTTGCACAATATGCTGAGTTTGTGCGGGCTGGACCGTATTGAAGACGCAGCCAGCTCCAACCAGGCGATCCGCGCCCTGGAACACCGGACCTACGACCTGATCTTTTGCGAGTACGCCCTCGAGGGCGGCCAGGACGGCCAGCAAATGCTGGAAGACTTGCGCCATCACCGCCTGATCAATGCCACCACCATCTTCTTCATGGTCACTGGCGAAGGCCAGTTCAGCAAGGTGGTCAGCGCCGCTGAGCTGATGCCCAACGATTACATCCTGAAGCCGTTTGCCGCCGACGCCATGCTGGAGCGAATCTCGCGCGCCCTCGACCGCCGCAATGCCTTGCTGCCAGCGCACCAGCTGGTTGAGATGGGCGACTTGCGTGCCGCTATCGAAGCATGCGAGGCGGGCGAGGCGGCCAAGCCGCGTTTTGCCATGGATTTCCGCCGACTGCGCGCCGAGCTGCACATCCAGGCCGGTGAGCCGGAGTTGGCCGAGCCCATCTACGCCGAGCTGTGGGCTGGCCGCCAGGTGCATTGGGCGCGCCTGGGCCAGGCCAAGACCCTGTATTTGCGCGGCCGTTATGACGAGGCGCGCGAACTGCTGGAAGAACTGCTGGGCAAGAACAGCCGCTTCCTCGATGCCTACGACTGGCTGGCGCGCACCCATGAAGCGAACGGGGACCTGGCGGCAGCGCAAGCCGTGCTGGGCAACGCGGTCGAGCTCTCGCCACACGCCGTGCGTCGCCTGCGCCGCCTGGGCGAGGTGGCGCTGGAGGCGGGCGATGTCGACGGCGCCGAACGCGCCATGAAGCAGGTAGTCAGCAAGACCCGCTACTCTGAATTCCGCACGCCGGAAGACCACGCCAAGCTGGCGCAAACCCTGGTCAAGAAAGGCGACCCGGTGCAGGCGGCCGCCGTGATCCGCGACCTGGACAAGTCCATGGCCGGCTCGCCCAATACCGAAGTGTGCAGCGCCATCGCTTCGGCAGCGCTGCATGAATTCACTGGCAATACGGTGCGCATGAATGCGTCGATCGACTCGGCGCTGCACGGCGTGCGCGAGGCCAACGGCCTGTCGAATGAATTGAAGATGGAACTGGTGCGCACCTGCCTGGATGTGGGCAAGGAAGAGCAGGCCACAGAAATCATGCGCGACGTGATGCGCAACTCCGCTACGCCGGGCGCCATGGCGCGCGCGGTACGCATGCTGGAACAGAAGGGCCGCGGCGAACTGGCGCAGCGCCTGGCCGATGAAAGCCGCAACGAGGTGGGTGAGATGGTGGCGGCAGGCGCCGCGCTGGCGAAACAGGGCGACTTCCGCGGTGCGGTGGATCTGATGCTGGAGGCCGTCGCCAAGCTGCCGGACAATGCGCAAGTTGCCTTCAATGCGGCGGTGGCTATCCTGAAATGCCTGGAGAACGAGGGCTGGGACGAAAAGCTGGGCCGCCATGCGCTGGCGCTGGTTGCCACGGTGCGGCGCCTCGATCCGGGCAACACTAAGCTCAATGCACTTGCCGGCCTGCACCAGGACATATTGAAGAAATACAACATCCGGCCTGTTGCGCGGCGCGAGTCTGGCGTACGCCTCGCGATCTGATAGCTGCTGGCGCTACAATGGGCTATGAACACTAGCCACACACCCGAAGAACGCCCGGTCCGCGCCTACCTGCTGAAAAAACTGTGCAGCGACGACGAGGGCTTGTTTGCGCTTGGCGTTTCGATGGCGCGCGTGGTGCAAATGGCCGATTCGGACGACCAGGGCACGCAAAGCCTGGCTTACCACGTGCTGTCCGACGTGGCGCTGACCCAGAAAATCCTGCGCCTGGCCAATACCCCGCAATTCCGCCAGGCTTCCGGCGCGCCGGTCACCACCATTTCCCATGCGATTTCGCTGCTTGGCTTCGATAATGTGAAGACCACGGCGCTGGCCATGATGCTGGTGGATACCATGTCCAATAGCAAGCATGCGAAAAGCGTGCGGGTGGAACTGGAGGCGGCGCTGTGCGCCAGCCTGGTGGGGCGCGAACTGGCGCGTTACAGCCCGTATCAAAAGGCTGAGGAAGCTTCCATCGGCGCGCTGTTCAAGAACCTCGGACCGTTGATGATCGCTTCGCGCGAACATGAGCGCTTCCGTGAAATCAATGCACTGATCGAGTCGGGTGAGCATTCGCATGGCCAGGCTTCGCAAATGATCCTGGGCAGCACTTATGACACGCTGACGGCGACCGTGCTGCGTGAATGGAAGATTCCCGAGGTGATCATCCGCTCGCTGCAACCGATCTTTGGCAGCGTTTTGCGTCCGCCGGCCGACCGCGCGGAATGGATACGCCAGGTGGTGACCTTCAGTATCGAAGCGGCGCGAGCGCTGACCCGGATGGGCGGCGTGAAATCCGATGATGTGCGCGCCCTGTGCGAGCGCTTCGGCGGCTCGCTGGGGCTGGAACGCGAGCAGATCACGGCTGTGCTGACGCGTGCGCGCAGCGGCATGGATGCTTTGCTCAACAGTATGCAGCTGGATGGCGGCGTGGGCGGCAAGTATGGTGAGCCAGGCGATCCTTATGCGGAATCGGAAAAGCAGCCAGCTGCGGCGGAGGCGGATGCTGGGGGTTCCTTGCCAAGCGTGCTGGCGCTGGCCAGCCTGGATTCAGGGTCGAAGGAGGGCGCTTATCCAAGCGGCAAGCCTTACGATGCGCGCGAGCGTTTGCTGGCGGGCGTGCAGGAGCTGACGGAGATGCGGGTCGAGGGCAAGGCCAAGGTTAACGAGCTGGTGCAGGCGGTGCTGGAGACTTTGTACCGCAGCATGGGTTTCCGTTTCGCCACCGTGTGCCTGAAGGATCCGAAGTCGGGGCAGTTCCGGGCGCGTATTGCGCTGGGGGATAAGCTGGCGGCTCGGCAGGATAGTTTTGTGTTTCCCTTGCAGGGGAAGGATTTGTTCCATCTGGCGCTGGATAATGATGCGGACCTGATGATCGCGGATGCGAGCACGGCCAAGATCCAGGATCTGCTGCCGCAGTGGCATAAGGAATTGCTGCCGGATGCGCGCAGTTTTATCGTGCTGCCGCTGGTGGTGCAGGGCGTGCAGCTCGGCTTGTTCTATGCTGATAGGTCGCAGCCGGCGCCGGAAGGGGTGCCGCCGGATGAGACTTCCTTGATTCGGGCGTTGAAGGCGCAGGTGTTGGCGGCTTTGTCACCCTAAAACCGGTAAACCAGGGTACGACCCGCAGGGTCGGACCCCGTCAGCGCAACGGCCGCATGTGTAGGTTGTGCGCCGTTGATCTTTTCAAAAAGTCAAAAGCCTGGAACCAACCCCGCGGCCGTAAGACCGTACGGGGTTTCAGGCGGGTTCGGGCAAGCTACCAGCAAGAGCCTCAAACTCCCCCACCGGCATCGGCCTTGCAAACAAATAGCCCTGCGCCTCATTGCACGACTTCCCGCGCAAGAACTCAAGCTGCGCCTCAGTCTCCACGCCCTCGGCCACCACACCCAGCCCCAGCGAATGCGCCAAGCCAATCGTCGCAGACACAATCACCGCATCATTCGGATCGCTCTCGATATCCTTCACAAACCCCCGGTCAATCTTGATCCGGTCAATCTCAAACAATTTGAGATAGCTGAGCGACGAATACCCCGTCCCAAAATCATCGATCGCCACCTTGATCCCGCGCGCCCGCAGTTCGCGCAGCAAATCGCGGCTGCGCTCAGGATCCTGCATGGCCGCCGACTCCGTAATTTCCAGCTCCAGCAGCGAAGGATCAATCCCGCTCTCCTTCAGCAGACGGTCAAGTAAAGGCAGCAAGGCGCTGCCATTGCATTGGCGCGCAGACAGGTTGACCGCCAGCCGCATCGAGCCTTCCCAACGGCTGAGCAAATCCACCGTCTGCTGCAGCACCCACTCGCCCAGCGGCAAGATCAGCCCCGATTCTTCCGCAATCGGGATAAAGCGGTCAGGACTCACCATGCCCAGCTCGGGATGGTGCCAGCGCAGCAGCACTTCCGCGCCGATCACGCGGCGGCTGGCCAGTTCCACTTGCGGCTGCAGGTAAAGCTCGAACTCCTTGCGCTCCAGTGCTTGCCACAAACGGTTCTCCATCAGCAGGCGCTCATGCGTTGCCGCATTCATGGCCGCTTCGAAGAACTGGAAGTTGCCGCGCCCCTGGCTCTTGGCGGCGTACATGGCCGTGTCGGCGTGGCGCAGCAGGGTAGCACTGTCGTGGCCATCCGGCGGGAACATCGCCACGCCGACACTGGTGCCGGTGTGGATGGTCTTGCCAGACAGCTGGAATGGCTCAGCTAACGCAGCTACAACGCGCTGCGCGATCTGGGCGGCATCGGCCGGTGTGACTGTACCTGCCGTGACAACGATGAATTCATCGCCGCCAAGGCGCGCGATGGTGTCGACTTCACGCAGCAGGTCGCGCAGGCGGTCGGCCACTGCGACCAGCAACTGGTCGCCCGTGGCGTGGCCGTGGGTGTCGTTGATTTTCTTGAAGTGGTCGAGGTCGAGGAACATCACGGCCGCCGCGCCTTGCGCGCGGCGGGTTTGCGCCAGCAGCTGGTCCAGCCGCAGGTTCAGCGACAGGCGATTGTCCAGCCCGGTCAGCGGGTCGTGGTGGGCCAGCTTGTAGATGCGTTCCTGCGCACGCTGCTGCTCAGTCAGGTCGTGCAGGATGGCGACGAAGACGTTGCCATCTGGTAGCTCAACTTCGCTCACCGAAGCGGCGATGGGGAAGATGCTGCCGTCCTGGCGGCGCCCGCTCGACTCGTGCTCATGCGTCGCGCCGATGGCAATATTCCTCAGCAGGCGTGCGGCGCTATCGCTTTCCGCTTCCGGCAACAGGCTGGCCAAGGGCATGCCAACCAGTGCTTCCTGCGGATAGCCGAACAGTCGGCAGGCGGCGCCGTTGGCCGACACCAGCGAGCCGTCGGCGCCAATGGTCAGGATGGCGTCGGCGGCTTTGTCGAGGATGGCTTGCAGGCGCGCTTCGCGTTCGCGCAGGCGGGTGGTGGATTCCTGCACCTGCAGTTGGATCTGCGCCCGCTCGCCACTGGTCAGCAACATCAGCGCACCCAGCAGGCCCGTCAGCATCAGGCCTGCGCTCAGCACGAGCCAGCTCTGCCAGCCGTGCTGGTGCACCATGTAAGCGGCGGAGGGCGCCAGCACCAGTTCGTATTCGCGCCCGCCAAAGCTGAGCTTGCGCCAATAGTCGTCATCGTTCGGGGCGCGCGATAATTGGTCGACCAGCGTGGTCGGTCCTGGCAGGCTGCGGTCCACCAGGCGCGCCTGCAAATGCGGGAAGTCGGCGCCGGCCAGCGCCCCCGTCACGTAGGAGTCAATCTGCATTGCCAGCATCAGCATGCCGGCCGCCGGTTGCCCATCGCCGGGATCGACTGCCTGCAGCAGCACCACGCCGCTGCCTTCGCCAGGCTGCGACAGCATGACCGGTGCGCTGACAATCGGTTTGCCGGTGCGCAGTGCATCGCGTACGGCATGGGCGCGCACCGGCTCTGCCAGCCAGTCCATGCCCAGATAGTGGCGGCGTGAAGCAGGCTCGATGAAAAGCGTCACCATATGCGCGCCGGCCGCGGGTGCCGCATGGCCGTGGCCGCCATGCTTGTGCGTGTGGCCGGGCTCGCTGGAGGGAGCGATGATGCGGAAATCGGGCCCGATCTGCTCGCGCGCCCAGGTCTCGAACGCGGGACGTTCCGCTTCGGATACCGGGCGCAGCCACGCCATCGACAGCAGCTCCGGCCGCTGGTCGAGATAGCCGTGCGCGATATTCTCGAAGCCTTGCGCCGACATAACGCGGCCATAACGATTGATGGCGCGCGCCATGGCGAATACATAGCGTTCATGTTCGCTGAAGCGCGCTTGCAGCAAGTCGCCCACTTGCTGCGCCTTGAGCCGGAAGCCTTCCAGGTGCTGCCGCGTTTCCCAGCGCGCCACCAGCACATAGAGCAACACGCACAGCGTCACCAGCAGGACTTGCGGCAAACCTACCAGCAGGCGGCGCCGCTGCCACAGCGCGCGCGGCCGGCCAAAGATCACCCAGCACAGCGGGGCTGCCAGCAGCACGCCGATGGCATCGCCAATCCACCAGGTCAGCCAGCTGGTCAGCAAACCGTTGCGTTCAATCGCACCGACAGCCACGGCCACGCCATTCGACACGGTGCAGCTGACCAGCGTCACGCACACCGACAGCAGCAAGAAACGCAGCACGTCGCGCCCGGCGCCGATTTCGGGACGGATCGCACGACGGAAATACAGCATGCCCAGCCAGGCTTGCAGCGCCGAGCCCACGGCGGCGGCGAAAGCAGCGAGTCCCTGCGGCAGGGGGGGCAGGCTGAGCGGATTAGGAGCGCCCGGCAGGGGCAGGAAATTGATAAGCAGGGCGCCGATGGCGACACCAGGCAGCAGGCGCGGCCCGAATGTGACGACGGCGGCCAGCGCAATCCCGGCTGGCAGGAAGAGAGGGCTGGCATAGCCTGGGGCCAGCGACAGGTAGAGGCAGAAGCGGCCCACAACCGAATAAACCGCCACGAGCAGCAGGTTGGCGGCCAATGTGCGTGGCCAGCTGGGGGACGGATTCTTCACAGAATAAGCGCTCCGGAGCACGGGATAAGTTGACCGATTCTAAAGCAAAATGTGCAACGCAAAAACAACACTTGCAAATTTGCAGGAGTAGCCATTACAATCTCGCCCCGAAGCGCACGTCATGCAGCGTTTGCGAAATAAGCAAATAACGTTCTTGACAGTGTAAGAAAGTTGCTTCATACTCTGCGGTTCCTTCGCGGAGGGGTGGCCGAGTGGTTAAAGGCAGCAGACTGTAAATCTGCCCTCTTATGAGTACACTGGTTCGAATCCAGTCCCCTCCACCAAAGCTTGCAGGAAGCTGAGTGAAGTTGTAGTCGAAAGAAGTCGGAACCTCGCGGGTGTAGCTCAATGGTAGAGCTGAAGCCTTCCAAGCTTATGACGAGGGTTCGATTCCCTTCACCCGCTCCATGCAGCACAGTAGTAAAAATAAGCCCTTGTAGCTCAGTGGTAGAGCACTCCCTTGGTAAGGGAGAGGCCACGTGTTCAATCCACGTCAAGGGCACCAGAATTCTGCAGTATCCATCTGATTAGTCGGGCGCGTGCCCAGCAACTCACATTTGTTAGGAGTCTAAAATGGCAAAAGAAAAGTTCGAGCGGACTAAGCCGCACGTGAACGTTGGCACCATCGGTCACGTTGACCATGGCAAGACCACCCTGACCGCTGCTATCGCAACCGTCCTGTCGAAGAAATTCGGCGGCGAAGCTAAAGCTTACGACCAGATCGACGCTGCTCCAGAAGAAAAAGCACGCGGCATTACCATCAACACCGCCCACGTTGAGTACGAGACTGCAAACCGTCACTACGCTCACGTTGACTGCCCAGGCCACGCCGACTACATCAAGAACATGATTACCGGTGCTGCGCAGATGGACGGCGCGATCCTGGTTTGCTCCGCAGCTGACGGCCCAATGCCACAGACCCGCGAGCACATCCTGCTGGCCCGCCAAGTTGGCGTTCCATACATCATTGTGTTCCTGAACAAGTGCGACCTGGTCGACGACGCAGAACTGCTGGAACTGGTCGAAATGGAAGTGCGCGAGCTGCTGTCCAAGTACGAATTCCCAGGCGACGACCTGCCAATCATCAAAGGTTCGGCACGTATGGCACTGGAAGGCCAAGCTGGCGAAATGGGCGAAGCTTGCATCGAGCGCCTGGCTGAAGCCCTCGACACCTACATCCCAACCCCAGAGCGCGCAGTTGACGGCGCCTTCCTGATGCCTGTGGAAGACGTGTTCTCGATCTC